>NZ_JBIAKA010000001.1:0-721623 GCF_042872225.1 Streptomyces sp. NPDC005374
GGCTCCTTGAGCAGTGCTCGGTTCCGGACGCCGGCCGCTGCGGGCGGACACCCCCCACCCCGTCCCCTTCCCGCCGTCGGCGACTGCAGGTGCGTCCACCGTCCCACCCAGGGCGTCGGCGGCTGCGTGCGTCCACCGTCCCGCCCAGGGGTGCGGGGGCCGTGTGCGTCCGAGGTGCGTTCACCGTCCCCACCTAGGGGCGCGGGGAACTGCGCGGCCAGCCCCCACCGGGCCGCACTCGCCCTACGGCAGGCCGTCCCACCCCCTTAGGGGCGCGGGGAACTGCGCGACCAGCCACGACGGAGCCGCAGCCGGTCCACAACCTCTGCAACCTTGACGCCCTCGCACCGACATCGCCGGCGAATACAGAGAGTCGTGGCTGCGATCAGGCATCAGGAGCCGGCTGACGAACCCGTGCATGGGGGAGCACGACGGAGTCGTTCGGGATGTCGCTCCGGATCAGCCGGCGCCAGGCGGGCAGGTGCAGCGGGCCCTACGCCCAGCGGCGGGGGTCCTCTCGGGTCGGGGAGCGGACGGGGTCAGCGGCGGCCGGTCCTGCGCAGGTGGTGGCGCACGGCGCGCTGGGCTACCGGGCCCAGGTCCTCCAACGCGGCGACGAGCACGCCGAGTTGCTCCAGGGCGTCCAGAGCCGCGCCGGCTCCGGCCGCGTCGACCCCTTCGTACAGCTCGATGCCCACGAAGGACGCGGCCACGGCCCGGGCCAGGCCCGCCGGGTCGGCGAACTCCCCGAAGGGCGTGGCCGCGAGGACCCTGGTGAGGACCCTCTCGATCTCGGCGATCCACAACTCCAGACCCGCCGCCGTGGCCGGGCCGAGGGTGGCGTGGGTCTGGGCGCCGGCCAGCAGCTGCCCGAGGAGGGCCACATGTCCGCCGGCCCGCTCCTCCTCGTGGACCCGCCGCCCCACCGCGAGGAGTTCGGACAGCGAGCTCACCGCGGCGAACCGCTCCCGATAACGGGCCACCGAGCGCTCGGCCCCGTAACGGCAGGCCGCCGCGAGGAGTTCGTCGACGGAGCCGAAGTGGTAGAAGACCAGGGCCTGGTTGACCCCGGCGGCCGCCGCGACCGTGCGGGCGGAGGTCTTGGCGATGCCCTGTTCGGTAAGGGTGCGCAGAGCGCCTTCGAGGAGTTTGGTCTTCGTCTCCAGGGACTTCGCGGTCTCGGGGCTCATGCGCGCGCCTCCTCACGGACCGGCCGGAGACCGGGGCGGACTCCGCAGGCCGCGATGTCGGTGTACGTCGCCTCGAAGGAGCCCTCGTAGCCGAAGAGCGGGCCGAAGTACCGGTTCACGACCCGGACCCGGATACGGAAGCGGCCGGCCTCCTCGTCGTACGACTCCCGCACCTCCGCGGTCGCACCGACCAGGTCGGGCACCCGGACGTCCACCATGCCCTCCCGGAACCGGTGCTCCCCGGAACGGATCAGCAGCGAGCCGTCGGGCTCGGCGTGGAAGTGCAGCTCGCTGGCCAGGTGCTGGTGGGTGCCGAGGTAGTCGAGAATGCGGTCGCCCTGGGGGCTCAGCACCATCTGGGCGTCGAAGCGGCGAGGGCGGCCGGGCAGGCGGAAGGTACGCACGAAGCTCACCGTCTCACGGCCGTAGGTGTCGGCGTAGGGCACGTTCTCGATCACGAACGGCACGTTCCGCCCCGGTCTCGGCACCAGGATGTTGCGCGTGGCCCCGAGCGCCAGGAACGGCTTCACGAAGGCCCGGCCGTGCCAGACACGGTCCATCACGCCCCGGCCGGTACAGGCCTCGCCGCTCGCGAGACCGACCGAGAAGCGGCGCTGGAGCTGGGGGTGCAGACGGTCGAAGGCGTCGCCCATCACCGTGCGGAACATCGAGGTCATCGCGGGGTCTCCAGGGTTCGAAGGACACTCGGGGCACGCACGCGTGTGGCCGGTTGGCGCAGGCAGCGCCGGGCCGCGGGAGTACCGGCCAGGGGCGACGTGAACAGGGCCAGCGAGACGATCACGGCGAGCAGCAGTGGCCACACGTACGCCAGCGACGCGGCCAGCGGGCCGAAGAGGCGCAGGAACCGCTCCAGGCCGAGACCGGTGCAGCCGACGGTGACGACGAGGGCGCGCACCAGCAGTTCGGCCAGCCAGTTCCGCAGCGCCCGCTCCGGGGTGATCCCGCGCTCCAGCCACAGCCTCAGCCGGTCGAAGGACCAGGCCGTCGCCCAGCCGATGAGAGGGCGGAAGAGCAGCCTGTCGGCGAGGGCACCGACGCGTCCCCAGCGGGGGCGGTAGTCGTAGCCGGTGAGGAACGTGACGCTGTCGCCGTCGGGGAGGTAGCGCCAGTAGCCGCTGCCCTCCGCGAGGAGCGAGAGCGGGTGCGGGGAGGAGAAGCGCAGGGCCGAGGTGCGAGTGCCGTCGGGGCGTTCCCGCTCCCCCGCCGAGACCCCGGTGCCGGCGACGGTGAGGCCGGGCAGCACGCGCGTGGCGTACCGGAAGCGCTGCGGTTCGCCCTCCGCGCGCGGGAGGTGGGTGATGCGCGTGAAGCGGAGGTCCCAGCGCTGATGCTGCGACGGTTCCTGTGTGCGGGTCCAGAGGTCGTCGAGATCGGCGCGGATGCGGGCCTCGATATAGAGCCCCATTGATTCCCCCAGGTGAGCTCACTGTTTGAGCGACTGCTCAAACACTCAGAGCGGAACCGTACACACTTTTGAGCGATCGCTCAATAACTCGGCCCGAGAAAACCCCGACCCGCGCGGGCCGGGGTTCACATGCGGGGGCGTCAGCCGGCGAGGTGCCGCTCCACCGTCTCCACCTTGGACGTCAGACCGTCCGTCACGCCGGGGCGGATGTCCGCCTTGAGGACCAGCGACACACGCGGCGCCCGCGCCTCGACGGCAGCCACGGCACGCTTCACCACGTCCATCACCTCGTCCCAGTCACCCTCGACCGAAGTAAACATGGCGTCGGTGCGATTGGGGAGCCCCGACTCCCGAACGACCCGCACCGCGTCGGCGACGTACTCACCCACGTCCTCGCCGACCCCGAGCGGGGTCACGGAAAAGGCGACGATCATGCCTTCACGACCCCTTCGCTCCGGGCACGGGAGGCGATGACCGCGTCTTCGGCCTCGCGCTTGAGCTTGCGCTCGGCGAAGAAGCCGCCGGTGGGCAGCACGGAGAGAACGAAGTACCAAATACCGGTCTTCGCGGACCACTTGGTGCGATTCCAGGCGTCCAGCCAGAAGATCACGTACAGGATGAACAGGACGCCGTGGAGCATGCCCATCGGCCGCACGGCGTCGAAGTCCGTGGTCCGCTTCAGCACCGAGCAGACGAGCAGGATCAGGAACGAGACCGCCTCGGGGGCGGAGACCAGGCGGAGGCGTCGGATGGCGGAGGCTGTCTTGAGGTCCACGGGTCACCTTCGGTGAGAGGTACGTCGACGGTCTGGCGGTTTGTGAACGCACGCACAAGCGTTCACCCATTGTGGCAAACGGTTCGGGGGTCCCCGGCTGGGGGGTCGTAGTGCCGTTGGTTTCCTTCATGCCGCTACCGGGACTGGTGGGGCGCCCATTGAAGTGCCGGGCGAGGTCGTCGGGCGGATGCAGGCCGGTGGGGGCTGATCGCGCAGTTCCCCGCGCCCCTGGGTGGGAACGGTGGACGCACCTTTGGACGCGCACGGCCCCCGCGCACCCCTGGGTGGGGACGGTGGACGCACGCAGCCGCCGACGCCCTGGGTGGGACGGTGGACGCGCCTGCAGTCGCCGACGGCGTGAAGGGGACGGGGTGGGGGGTGTCCGCCCGCAGCGGCCGGCGTCCGGAACCGAGCACTGTTGAAACGACCGAGCCGCCGGACCGAGGACGGGCACCCCCCACCCCGGCCCCGACCCACCCACGGGCCTATAGGGGCGCGGGGAACTGCGCACAACACCAGCCCCCACCGGCCCGCAGACACAAGGGCTTTCGGCCAGATATCTTCACTTCGTGGCGATGTTTCGACTCCAAGGCAGCAAGGTGCTGGCCGTCGACATGACCGGAGACGCCGTAAAGGCGAAGAACGGCTCGATGGTCGCGTACGACGGACAGATGGCGTTCAAGAAGATGAGCGGCGGTGGTGAGGGGATCCGCGGCATGGTGACCCGCCGGATCACCGGCGAGCAGATGACCGTGATGGAGGTGTCGGGGCACGGAACGTGCTGGTTCGCGGACCGGGCCTCGGAGATCAACCTCGTCGGCCTCCAGGGGGACAAACTGTTCGTGGAGTCGAGCAACCTGCTCGCGACCGACGCCGGACTCAGGACCGGCACCAGCTTCACCGGCCTACGCGGGGCGACACAGGGCAACGGGCTCTTCACGACGACCGTCGAGGGCCACGGCCAGGCCGCGATCATGTCCGACGGCCCCGCGGTCGTCCTGCGGGTGAGCCGGCAGTACCCCCTGACCGTCGACCCGGGCGCGTACATCGCGCACCAGGGAAACCTGAGCCAGTCCTTCCAGTCCGGTGTGACGTTCCGCACGTTCATGGGCGAGGGCGGCGGCGAGGCCTTCCAGATCCGCTTCGAGGGCGACGGCCTGGTGTACGTCCAGCCCAGCGAGCGGAACACGATCGCGGGGGACGTGTGACATGCCCTTTCGTGAGATCAACTCCAAGATGATCGAGGCGACCGTCCTCCCGGGCCAGCGCCTGTTCAGCCAGCGCGGCGCGATGCTCGCCTACAAGGGCGAGGTGTCCTTCACACCGAACATCCAGGGCGGCCAGGGCGGCATCGCGTCGATGCTCGGGCGCCGGGTGGCGAACGAGGACACCCCGCTGATGACGGTGGAGGGCAGCGGCACCGTCCTGTTCGGGCACGGCGGCCACCACGTCCAGGTCATCAACCTCACCGGCGACACCCTGTACGTCGAGGCGGACCGCCTGCTCGCCTTCGAGGGCACCCTCCAGCAGGGCACCATGTTCATGGGCTCGCAGGGCGGCGTCATGGGGATGGTGCGGGGCCAGGTCAGCGGCCAGGGACTCTTCACGACCACCCTCAAGGGCCACGGCTCGGTGGCCGTCATGGCCCACGGCGGCGTCTTCGAGGTCCCGATCACCCCGCAGCGCCCGGTGCACGTCGACCCGCAGGCCTACGTCGCCCACCACGGCGACGTCCGCAACAAGCTGTCGACGGCGCTCGGCTGGCGCGACATGGTGGGCCGCGGTTCCGGCGAGGCCTTCCAGCTGGAGCTCAGCGGAAACGGCGCGGTGTACGTCCAGGCCTCTGAGGAGAAGCTGTGAGCCACTACCCGGGCGCGGGTCCCACCGTGTACGACCCCATGACGCTGCCCTCGGACGACAACGTCAACAACTACACCTTCTGCATGGAGCTCAAGGGGAGCCAGTGGTTCCTGCAGAAGGGGAAGATGATCGCCTACTACGGGCAGATGGACTTCAACGGCATCGGGCACGGCCGTTTCGACGGCCTCATCCGTACGTCCTTCCATTCGCCTCTGCACGCGAGCGACTGGGTCGTGGCGCAGGGTTCCGGCAAGATGCTCCTCGCCGACCGGGCCTTCGACGTGAACTCGTACGACCTGGACAACGGCAACCTGACCATTCGCTCGGGCAACTTGCTCGCTTTTCAGCCAAGTCTCGCGCTCAAGCAGTCGATCGTGCCGGGCTTCCTGACCCTCATCGGAACCGGAAAGTTCGTGGCCGCCTCCAACGGCCCGGTGGTGTTCATGGAGCCCCCGATCCGGGTGGACCCGCAAGCGCTTGTGGGCTGGGCGGACTGCCCCTCACCGTGCCACCACTACGACCACGGGTACATGACAGGCCTGATGGGTGGTCTACGTGCGATGACGGGCCTCGGCGGGGCTTCCGGGGAGGAGCACCAGTTCGAGTTCGTGGGGGCCGGAACGGTACTTCTCCAGTCCTCCGAGGCACTCATGGCCGAACAGGCCACGGGGGCGGTTCCGCTCGAGCCCGGAGTGCCCGGCGGACACGGGGTACCCACAGGGCATCCACAGCAGCCGGGGGTACCGCGCCTTCCCGGACAGCTGGGTGACCTCCAGCGTCGCTTCGGGCTGTGAGCGGTAGTCTGCGGAGTGTGACGTCGAACGTGTGCGCGCCGTCACACCACCCTCATTAGTTCGCCTTTCAACCTTTTAGGTAGACTTCATTCATGGAGACCGAGACGGCCACGCGCTGGCTGACCGATGCGGAGCAGTGCGCCTGGCGCACCCACCTGGAGGTCAACAGGCTGTTGACGTATCAGCTCGAAAGGGACCTTCAACCGTTCGGCCTGACGATGAACGACTACGAGATCCTGGTCAATCTCTCCGAGTCGGAGGGCGTACGGATGCGGATGAGCGACCTCGCGGCCGCCACCCTCCAGTCCAAGAGCCGGCTCTCGCACCAGATCACCCGCATGGAGAGCGCGGACCTGGTCAGGCGGGAGAACTGCGAGTCCGACCGCCGCGGCCTGTACGCGGTCCTGACCGAACACGGCATGGAGACGATGAAGAAGGTCGCGCCCCATCACGTGGCCTCCGTGCGAAGGCACTTCATCGACCTCGTACCGGTCGAGTCCCTGCCGGAACTGGACAAGGCCTTGAAGCCGATCGCGGAGCACCTGAGAGGTCACCGGGGCCGCCCCTGAGGAACTGCGCGACCGGCCACGACGGCGAGGCAGACGCCGGACGGCAGGTCGAGGCAGTCCCCTAGGCGATCGAAACCGGCAGGCGGAGCTCGAAAAGAGCCCCGCCTGTCGGCGCATCACGAACCGTCAGCGTGCCACCATGCCGAGCCGCGACATCCCGGGCAATGGCAAGACCCAGCCCCGCGCCCCCGTCGTCCCGCGCCCGCGCCTCGTCCAGCCTCACGAACCGCTCGAAGATCCGCTCCAGGTCCGCCGGGGGCACCCCGTCCCCGTCGTCGGCGACCTCCACGACGGCCCATGCCCCGTCCCGCCGCACGGTCACGGTGACCGCCGACCGGGCGTGCCGCTGGGCGTTGTCGAGCAGATTGCCCAGAACCCGTTCCAACTGCCCCCGGGATCCGGTCACTTCCACCCGCGCCGCCCCGGCCGTCACGCCGTCCCGCCCGCGGCTCTCCCGCAGGGCCAGCTCGCCGAGGTCGATCCGGCCGTCACCGGGCCGCTCCCCCGCGTCCAGCCGGGCCAGCAGCAGCAGGTCCGCCGCAAGCCGCTGCAAGCGAACCGTGTCCTCGACCGCCCCCTCCAGATCCAGCAACTCAGGATGCGCGGCGGCGACCTCCAACTGCGTCCGCAGGGAGGCGATCGGGCTGCGCAGCTCGTGCGAGGCGTCCGCGACGAACCGGCGCTGGCGTTCCACCGAGGTCTCCAGCGCGGCCAGGGTCTCGTTGGTGGTGCGGGCGAGGCGGGCCACCTCGTCGTGGGTGTCCGGCACCGGGACGCGGCGCGCGAGGTCCTGCGAGGCGGTGATGGCCGCCATTTCCCGGCGGATGGCCTCAACCGGGCGAAGGGCGCGACGCGTGACGGTCCAGGTCACCCAGGCGACCACCCCGAGCAGGAGGGGCAGGCCGATCAGCATGACCGTGGCGGCGGTGTGCACCGCGTCCTGCTGGGCCTGGAGCGAGGCACCGGCGTACACGAGGACCGTCTGTTCGCGTCGGTCGGTGACGTCGACCTGGGCGAACCGGTACGCGGCGCCCTCCCCGTCCACGGTGGCCCGGCCCTGCCCGTGCCAGGTGACCTCACCGACCTCGCCGGCCTCGTTGTCGTCGTTGTCCTCGCCCTGCCGCGCGTCGGGGCTCGGGATCGGGGTGACGTCCAGGACCCCGGTACCGCTGATCGACTCCAGGTCCTCGCTCGCCGCGAGCACCCGCCCGTCCCGGTCGACCACCTGGACCGGATGGTCCTCGTCCAGGTCCAGTTCCCGGTACGGCACACCCTGCGCGATCTGCGTCGCCACCCCCCGGGCGGCGCTGTCGGCGACGGTGTCCGCCTGGCCGGCGAGGTTGCTGCGCAGCGACAGCAGGACGACGGCGCCGGCGGCGATCAGGGCCACGGCCACCACGGCGGTCGCGGCCAGCGTCGCCCGCGCCCGGACCGAGCCGAACAGCCTCCTCACCTCCCGGCCTCCAGCCGGTATCCCGCGCCCCGGACCGTCCGGATCAGCCCCGCGTCCAGCTTCCGGCGCAGGGTGCTGACGTACACCTCGACGATGTTCGGGTCCCCGTCGTACGCGAAGTCCCAGACGTGCTCAAGGATCTGCGCCTTGGAGACCACCTCGCCGGCCCGCACGGCGAGCTGTTCCAGGACGGAGAACTCCTTGGTGGTGAGGGTGACTTCGCCGCCGTCGAGGAAGACCCGGCGGGCGGCGGTGTCGATCCGGAGGCCGCCGAGTTCGAGCACCGGCGAGGCCCCGTTCCCGTTGCCGCGCCGCCGCAGCAGGGCCTTGATGCGGGCCACGAGGACGACGTAGGAGAAGGGTTTGGTCAGGTAGTCGTCGGCGCCCGTGTCCAGGCCCTCGGCCTCGTCGTACTCGCCGTCCTTGGCGGTGAGCATCAGGATCGGCACCTCGTGACCCGCGGCGCGCAGGGCGGCGCAGACCCGGTAGCCGTTGAGGCCGGGCAGCATGATGTCGAGGATCACCAGGTCGTACGACCCCTCGGTGGCCCGGTGCAGTCCCTCCCGGCCGTCGTGGACGACGTCGACGGCGTAGCCCTCGGCGGTGAGTCCCTTGGCGAGGGAGAGGGCGAGTCGCTTTTCGTCCTCGACGATCAACAGGCGCATGCGTCCAGGGTGGCAAACCGAACCTGAAGACGCCTTCAGGAGGCTTCAGGCCTGCTTCAGCTCCCCTCCGGCAGCGTGGGTCCCGTCGAAAGCGAACGAAGCAGAACGGCTCTGGAGGAATCCTCATGAAGCGCAACATCGTCATCGCCACCCTCACCGCCGCCGCCCTGGCGACCGGCGGCACCGTCGCGGCATTCGCGGCGGGGAACGACGCGGCGACGGCGACGCAGCGCCAGGCGAACACCGGCGCCCAGGTGGCCGCGGACCACGACGACTCCGACGACGACCGCACAACGGTCCGCACCGGCAACGTCACCGCCGCCGAGGCGATCGCGGCCGCCCTGAAGCACACCCCGGGCACCGCCGTCTCCGCCGACCTGGACGACGACGGCGCCGACGCGTGGGAGGTGACCGTCGTCAAGGGCGACGGCTCGGAGTACGACGTGCGGGTCGCCCCGGACTCCGGCAAGGTGCTCGGCGCCCAGCGCGACACCGACGACGACAACGACGCCGACGACCGCGCCGAGCTCGCCGCACTGAAGGGCGCGAGGACCGACGCCCGCGAGGCCGCCCTGGCCGCCGCCGCGAAGGGCACGGTCACCGAGGTCGGTCTCGACGACGACAAGGGCGCCGTGACCTGGAGCGTGGACACCGTGAAGGACGGCAAGCAGGGCGAGTGGAAGGTCGCCCTCGGCTCGGGCAAGGTCACCCAGGACCGCGACGACGACTGACACGGCCGTCACACGACAGCCGCACCACCGCGAAGGGCGCCCCTCCCCCGGGCGCCCTTCGCCATGGTCAGCACCGCCGTCACGGCGACCACCCCGCCCGTCACCGCGAAACACACGGCCTGCCCCGCGAGAACTCCGCCCACGGCCGTTCCACCCGTGCTGCCGGCGTTGAAGGGCCTCAGCCCTGTGTGAGCCCCTCCACCAGTTCGTCCGCCGCCCCGTACGGGTCCAGTTCGCCGGCGACGATGCGCTCGGCGAGCGCGCCGAGGCGCCGGTCGCCGCTCAGGTCGCCGATGCGTGCGCGCAGGGCCGTGAGGGCGATCGCCTCGACCTCGTGGGCGGCGCGGGCGCGGCGGCGCTCGGTGAGGACACCGTGCTCCTCCATCCAGGCGCGGTGCTTGTCCAGCGCCTCGACGACCTCGTCGATGCCCTCGGCGCGACTGGCGACCGTCTTGACGATGGGCGGACGCCAGTCGCCGGGGCCTCGGGACTCGCCCAGGCCCAGCATGTGGTTGAGCTCGCGGGCGGTCGCGTCGGCGCCGTCGCGGTCGGCCTTGTTGACGACGTAGACGTCGCCGATCTCCAGGATTCCGGCCTTGGCGGCCTGGATGCCGTCGCCCATGCCCGGGGCGAGCAGCACCACGGAGGTGTCGGCCTGGGAGGCGATCTCGACCTCCGACTGGCCCACGCCGACCGTCTCGACCAGGATCACGTCGCAGCCGGCCGCGTCCAGGACCCGGATGGCCTGCGGGGCGGACCGGGCGAGACCGCCGAGGTGGCCGCGGGTGGCCATGGAGCGGATGTAGACGCCGGGGTCGGAGGCGTGGTCCGACATGCGCACCCGGTCGCCCAGCAGGGCGCCGCCGGAGAACGGCGAGGACGGGTCGACGGCCAGGACGCCGACCCGCCTGTCCTGCTTGCGGTAGGCGGTCACGAGGGCCGAGGTGGACGTCGACTTGCCCACCCCGGGCGATCCCGTCAGGCCCACCACGTACGCGTTGCCCGTCAGCGGGGCCAGCGCCTGCATGACCTCCCTGAGCTGCGGGGACGCCCCCTCCACGAGGGAGATCAGCCGGGCCACGGCCCGCGGCCGGCCTTCCCTGGCCTGGGCGACCAGCGAGGAGACGTCCTGCATCACAGCTCCGTTCAGCGAGGGGGACTCAGGCCTTGGGTACCCGCACGATCAGCGCGTCACCCTGGCCGCCGCCGCCGCACAGCGCGGCCGCGCCCACGCCGCCGCCCCGGCGCTTCAGCTCCAGGGCCAGGTGCAGGACGAGCCGGGCGCCGGACATGCCGATGGGGTGGCCCAGGGCGATCGCGCCACCGTTCACGTTCACCTTTTCGGTGGACACGCCGAGGTCCTTCATCGACTGGACCGCGACGGCCGCGAAGGCCTCGTTGATCTCGATCAGGTCGAGGTCGGAGACCTCCAGGCCCTCCTTCTTGAGGGCGTGCAGGATCGCGTTGGACGGCTGGGACTGCAGGGAGTTGTCGGGACCGGCCACGTTGCCGTGGGCGCCGATCTCGGCGATCCACTCGAGGCCGAGCTCCTGCGCCTTGGCCTTGCTCATCACGACCACGGCGGCGGCACCGTCGGAGATCTGCGAGGAGGTGCCGGCCGTGATGGTGCCGTCCTTGGTGAAGGCCGGGCGCAGCTTGCCCAGGGACTCGGCCGTGGTGTCGGCGCGGATGCCCTCGTCCTTGCTGAAGACGACCGGCTCGCCCTTGCGCTGCGGGATCTCGACCGGGGTGATCTCGGCCTCGAAGACGCCGTTCTTCTGCGCTGCGGCGGCGCGCTGGTGGGACAGCGCGCCGATCTCGTCCTGCTCGGGGCGCTGGATGCCGAGCCGCGTGTTGTGCTTCTCCGTGGACTCGCCCATGGGGATGTTCTCGTAGGCGTCGGTGAGGCCGTCGTAGGCCATCGCGTCGAGCATCTCGATCGCGCCGTACTTGAAGCCCTCGCGGGACTTCGGGAGCAGGTGCGGGGCGTTGGTCATGGACTCCTGGCCGCCCGCGACGACCACGTCGAACTCGCCCGCGCGGATCAGCTGGTCGGCCAGCGCGATGGCGTCGAGGCCCGAGAGACACACCTTGTTGATGGTGAGCGCTGGGACGTTCATCGGGATGCCGGCCTTGATCGCGGCCTGGCGTGCCGGGATCTGGCCCGCCCCGGCCTGGAGCACCTGGCCCATGATGACGTACTGCACCTGGTCGCCACCGATTCCCGCACGGTCGAGGGCGGCCTTGATCGCGAAGCCGCCGAGGTCGGCTCCGGAGAAGGACTTCAGCGAGCCCAGCAGTCGTCCCATGGGCGTACGGGCGCCCGCGACGATCACCGAGGTGGTGCTGTTCGATCCAGACATGAGGTGCGATCCCCTTACCGGCTGCACTGCCGAGGAGTGAACGAGGGTTTACTTCGAATGTACTGAGTGGCACTCCGTGCCGTCATCGCTCCGTCGGTGTGATCGCGCGCACGTTGCGTAACCGTTCCGCGAGCGCTGCACTGACTACATGCTGACGCGAATCGACCACATCGGGATCGCCTGTTTCGACCTCGACAAGACCGTCGAGTTCTACCGGGCCACGTACGGCTTCGAGGTGTTCCACTCGGAGGTCAACGAGGAGCAGGGCGTGCGCGAGGCCATGCTCAAGATCAACGATACGTCCGACGGCGGCGCTTCCTACCTGCAGCTTCTGGAGCCGACCCGCCCCGACTCGACCGTCGCGAAGTGGCTGGACAAGAACGGCGAGGGTGTCCACCACATCGCTTTCGGTACGGCGGACGTCGACACCGAGGCGGCGGACATCAAGGACAAGGGCGTACGCGTTCTGTACGAGGAGCCGCGACGTGGCTCCATGGGGTCACGGATCACCTTCCTGCACCCGAAGGATTGCCACGGCGTACTGACAGAACTGGTCACTTCGGCGCCTGTTGAGTCACCTGAGCACTGACCCTCGTACATATGGGCCGGTAGGGTTGGGGGCGGTCGCCGCTCTTGCCAGGGCGACCGGGTCCTGCCCATGGCGGCAGAACCGCGCCGGGGTCCGGGTTTCGGGGGCGAGCAGTGGGCGGCAGCCCATGCTCCACCGTGATCTGACACCATTCCCCGGGGGCCCCGTTCGGCGGATGGACAGGGCTCGTTCGGAAAGACTTGCGACCAGGGGACGGATGGGACCGCGCAGTGCGGGGCTACGAACGCCAGGAGCGAGAGCCGGCGGCTGACGTCGACCACCTCTCTCGGTTCGAGGCCGAGATGGATCGGCTGAAGACCGAGCGGGAAAAGGCGATTCAGCACGCCGAGGACCTCGGCTACCAGGTCGAGGTGCTGCGCGCCAAGCTGCACGAGGCGCGGCGCACCCTCATGTCCCGGCCCGAATTCGGCGGCGGCGACATCGGCTACCAGGCCGAGCAGTTGCTGCGCAATGCGCAGATCCAGGCCGACCAGTTGCGCCAGGACGCCGAGCGCGAGCTGAGCCAGGTCCGCGCGCAGACCCAGCGCATCCTCCAGGAGCACGCCGAGCAGGCCGCCCGCCTGCAGGCGGAGCTGCACCAGGAGGCGGTCACCCGCCGTCAGCAGCTCGACCAGGAGCTGTCCGAGCGCCGCCAGACCGTCGAGTCCCACGTCAACGAGAACGTGGCATGGGCCGAGCAGCTGCGCGCCCGCAGCGAGTCCCAGGCCCGCCGGCTCCTGGAGGAGTCCCGCGCGGAGGCCGAGCAGGCCCTGGCGGCCGCCCGCGCGGAGGCCGAGCGGGTCGCCGCCGAGGCCCGTCAGCGTCTGACGAGCGAGGCCGAGGCGGCCCGTGCGGAGGCCGAACAGCTGCTGCGCCGCGCCCGCGCGGACGCCGAGCGACTGATCGACAGCGCCTCCACACAGGCCCAGGAGGCCACCGACCACGCCGAGCAGCTGCGCACCTCCACGGCGACCGAGTCGGACTCCGCCCGCCGTCAGGCCACCGAGCTCAGCCGCGCCGCCGAGCAGCGCATCGCGGAGGCCGACGAGGCGCTGCGCAAGGCGCAGGCCGAGGCCGACAAGGTGCTCAGCGAGGCCAAGGCGGCCGCCGAGAAGGCGCTGGCGAGCGCGGAGTCGGCGAACGAACAGCGCACGCGCACGGCCAAGGAGCAGGTCGCCCGGCTCGTCACCGAGGCCAGCCAGGAGGCCGAGGCGACCAAGGCGGCCGCCGAGCAGATCGTCGCGGACGCCCGCGCCGAGGCCGAGAAGATCACCGCCGAGGCCTCCGAGAAGGCCCGCACGCTCACCGCCGAGGAGAGCGCGACCCAGCTCTCCAAAGCGGCCAAGACCGCCGAGGACGTCCTCAACAAGGCGCAGGAGGACGCGCGGAACACCACCAAGGCCGCCGCCGAGGAGGCCGAGCGGATCCGTCGCGAGGCGGAGACCGAGGCGGACCGGCTGCGGGCCGAGGCGCACGACATCGCCGAACAGCTCAAGGGCTCCGCGAAGGACGACACCAAGGAGTACCGGGCCAAGACGGTCGAGCTCCAGGAGGAGGCCCGTCGGCTGCGCGGCGAGGCCGAGCAGCTGCGCGCCGACGCGGTCGCCGAGGGCGAGAAGATCCGCGCGGAGGCCCGCAAGGAGGCCGTCCAGCAGATCGAGGAGGCCGCCAGGACCGCCGAGGAGCTGCTCGCCAAGGCCAAGGCGGACGCCGACGAGCTGCGCCAGACCGCGACGACGGACAGCGAAAAGGTCCGCACCGAGGCCATCGAGCGCGCCACCACGCTGCGTCGGCAGGCCGAGGAGACCCTTCAGCGCACCCGTCAGGAGGCCGAGCGGCACCGCGAGGAGGTCGCCGAGCAGGCCGAGGGCATCAAGGCCGACGCCGAGCGGGCCGCCCTTGAGCTGCACGAGGAGACCGAGCGGGCCATAGAGGCCCGCCGCGCCGAGGCCGCCGAGGAACTGACCCGGCTGCACACCGAGGCCGAGGAGCGCCTCGCCACCGCCGAGCAGGCCCTCACCGAGGCCCGTGAGGAGGCCTCACGGATCCGCCGCGAGGCCGCCGAGGAGACCGACCGGCTGCGTGGCGAGGCCGCCGAGCGGATCCGTTCGCTCCAGCAGCAGGCCGAGGCCGAGGCCGACCGGCTGCGCACCGAGGCCGCGTCCGACGCGTCCGCCTCCCGCGCCGAGGGCGAGGCCGTCGCCGTACGGCTGCGTTCCGAGGCGGCCGCCGAGGCGGAGCGGCTGAAGACCGAGGCCCAGGACACCGCGGACCGGCTCCGGGCGGAGGCGCGGGCCGCCGCCGAGCGGCTCGCCACCGAGGCGTCCGAGACGCTGGCCGCCGCCCAGGAGGAGGCCGACCGGCGCCGCCGCGAGGCCGAGGAGTACCTCGGCTCGGCCCGCCAGGAGGCCGACCAGGAGCGCGAGCGGGCCCGCGAGCAGAGCGAGGAACTCCTCGCCTCGGCCCGCAACCGGGTCGAGGAGGCCCAGACCGAGGCCGTACGTCTGGTCGAGGAGGCGGACCGGCGGGCCACCGAGATGGTGTCGGCCGCCGAGCAGCACGCGCAGCAGGTGCGGGACTCCGTCGCCGGGCTGCACGAGCAGGCACAGGAGGAGATCACCGGGCTGCGCAGCGCCGCCGAGCACGTGGCCGACCGCACCCGGCGCGAGGCGCAGGAGGAGGCCGACCGGGTCCGCTCGGACGCCTACTCCGAGCGGGAGCGGGCCAGCGAGGACGCGGCCCGGATCCGGCGCGAGGCCGCCGAGGAGACCGACGCGGCCAAGTCGCTCGCCGAGCGCACCGTCTCGGAGGCGATCTCGGAGGCGGAGCGGCTCAGGTCGGAGTCGTCCGAGTACGCCCAGCGGGCGCGCACCGAGGCCTCCGACGCGATCGCCCAGGCCGAGCAGGACGCCTCCCGGACCCGGGCGGACGCCCGCGAGGACGCCAACCGCATCCGGTCGGACGCGGCGACGCAGGCGGACACCCTCATCACCGAGTCGCGCAACGAGGCGGAGCGGCTCACCGAGGAGACCATCGCCGACACCGACCGGCTGCGGACGGAGACGGTCGCCGAGGCGGAGCGGGTGCGCGTCGAGGCGATCACCGAGGCCGACCGGGTGCGGGCCGAATCGGTCGCCAGGGCCGAGCAGTTGATCGGCGAGGCCGCCGGCGACGCGGAGCGCCTGCGGGCCGAGGCCGCCGAGACGGTCGGTCAGGCCCAGCAGCACGCGGAGCGGATCCGTACCCAGTCCGAGCGGGTCAGGGAGGACGCGGCGGCCACGGCCGAGGAACTGGTCAACTCCGCGCGCGCGGAAGCCGATCGCACCCTCGACGAGGCCCGCAAGGATGCCAACAAGCGGCGTTCCGAGGCCGCCGAGCAGGTCGACACGCTCATCACGGAGACCGCCGCCGAGGCGGACAAGCTGCTCACCGAGGCGCAGCAGCAGGCGCTCAAGACCACCGCGGACGCGGAGGCGCAGGCCGACAGCATGGTGGGCGCGGCCCGCAAGGAGGCCGACCGGCTGGTGTCCCAGGCGACGGTCGAGGGCAACTCGACGGTGGAGAAGGCCCGTACGGACGCGGACGAACTGCTCGTCGGCGCCCGCCGGGACGCCACCGCCATACGGGAGCGGGCGGAGGAGCTGCGCGACCGGATCACGGGCGAGATCGAGGCACTGCACGAGCGGGCCCGCCGTGAGGCCGCGGAGACCATGAGGTCGACCGGCGACCGCTGTGACGCGCTCATCAAGGCGTCCGAGGAGCAGCTCGCCAAGGCGCAGGCGAAGGCCAAGGAGCTGGTCTCGGAGGCCAATTCGGAGGCCGGCAAGGTGCGGATCGCCGCGGTCAAGAAGGCCGAGGCGCTCCTCAAGGAGGCCGAGCAGAAGAAGGCCACGCTGGTCCGGGAGGCCGAGGAGCTCAAGGCCGAGGCGATCCGCGAGGCCAAGCGCACGGTCGAGGAGGGCAAGCGCGAGCTCGAGGTCCTCGTCCGGCGCCGCGAGGACATCAACACCGAGATCTCCCGTGTCCAGGATGTCCTGGAGGCGTTGGAGTCTTTCGAGGCTCCAGCGGCGGGCAAGGACAACGGCGTCAAGGCGGGCGCAGCGGTCGGCGCCCCTCGTTCGGGTAAGCCTTCGGACAGCTAACCGACTGCTTGGTTCCGGTCCCGTCTGGGGCCTTTGACCAAGTTTTTGGCAAGCCGTCCCGGGGTTAGCCACTCAAAAGGGGTGTCATTCTCCAGATCAAACACGTATCCGCTCGATGACACACCGCTTCGGCCCCTAGGATTCCCCCTATCACCTCACCGGTCTCATTTGACAGGAACCCCATGAGCGACACTTCCCCCTACGGCTTCGAGCTTGTGCGGCGTGGGTACGACCGCGCGCAGGTGGACGAACGGATCTCCAAGCTCGTCTCCGACCGTGACAGCGCTCTCTCCCGCATCACCGCCCTGGAGAAGCGCATCGAGGAGCTCCACCTCGAGACGCAGAACGCCCAGGCCCAGGTGTCCGACGCGGAGCCGTCGTACGCCGGCCTCGGCGCGCGGGTCGAGAAGATCCTCCGCCTCGCCGAGGAGGAGGCCAAGGATCTGCGCGAGGAGGCCCGTCGCGCGGCCGAGCAGCACCGCGAGCTCGCCGAGTCGGCGGCCCAGCAGGTCCGCAACGACGCGGAATCGTTCTCCGCGGAGCGCAAGGCCAAGGCCGAGGACGAGGGCGTCCGGATCGTCGAGAAGGCCAAGAGCGACTCCTCCCAGCTGCGCCAGGAGGCGCAGAAGGACGCGCAGCAGAAGCGTGAGGAGGCCGACGCCCTCTTCGAGGAGACCCGCGCCAAGGCCGCGCAGGCCGCCGCCGACTTCGAGACGAACCTCGCCAAGCGCCGCGAGCAGTCCGAGCGCGACCTGGCGTCCCGTCAGCAGAAGGCGGAGAAGCGCCTCGCGGAGATCGAGCACCGCGCGGAGCAGCTGCGCCTGGAGGCCGAGAAGCTGCGTACCGACGCCGAGCGTCGCGCCCGCCAGACGGTGGAGACCGCGCAGCGCCAGGCCGAGGACATCGTGGCCGACGCCAACGCCAAGGCCGACCGCATCCGTTCGGAATCCGAGCGCGAGCTGGCGGCTCTGACGAACCGTCGCGACTCGATCAACGCTCAGCTGACGAACGTCCGCGAGATGCTCGCCACGCTCACGGGTGCCGCGGTGGCCGCCGCCAGCTCCCCGGTCGAGGACGAGCCGATCTCCCGTGGGGTTCCGGCTCAGCAGTCCCGGTAGTCAGTAGCGCGTTCCAGAGGCCCGCACCGTCTCCCCCGAAGGTGCGGGCCTCCGGCGTGGGCGGAACCTGTCCGTGCGCGCCCTGCCCCCGGCCCTCGGCATCCCGCCCGGCCGACGGGGCGCACCGGAGGTCAGACACCGGACCCGCCCGCGCGGCCCGCCGCCGGTCCACGTCTCCTCCGCGCTCGGCGGCTTCCTCCGCACCGCAGGCCTCGCGGCCGTACTCGGCCATGGCGGTGTCGCGTAAGCCTTCGTCCCGTCCACGGGTTTCACGTTTCTTGCCGCGCTCGTCGGTCTCCGTTTGCCCATCGGAGTGGCATTCGAAGGGGCCCGCCCCTAGCGTGGTCGGCATGATCGAGCTCGAGGGGCTGACCAAGCGGTACGGCGAGAAGGTGGCGGTCAACAACCTGACCTTCGCCGTCAGACCGGGCATCGTCACGGGCTTCCTCGGTCCCAACGGTGCCGGCAAGTCGACCACCATGCGCATGATGCTGGGCCTGGACCGGCCGACCGCCGGCGACGTCCGTATCGACGGCAAGCACTACGACCAGCTCAAGGACCCGCTGACGTACATCGGCGCCCTGCTGGACGCCAAGGCCATGCACGGCGGGCGCAGCGCCTTCAACCACCTGCTGTGTCTCGCGCAGAGCAACGGCATCTCGCGCAAGAGGGTCGACGAGGTGCTGGACACGGTCGGGCTCACCGCCGTCGCGAAGAAGAAGGCCAAGGGCTTCTCGCTCGGCATGGGACAGCGGCTCGGGATCGCGGGCGCACTGCTCGGTGATCCGCGGATCCTGATGTTCGACGAGCCGGTCAACGGACTGGACCCCGAGGGCATCCACTGGATCCGCAACCTGATGAAGTCCCTTGCCGCGCAGGGCCGTACGGTCTTCGTCTCCTCCCATCTCATGAGCGAGATGGCGCTGACCGCCGACCACCTCGTCGTCATCGGCCAGGGGCGGCTGCTCGCCGACACCTCCATGGCCGACTTCATCGCGCAGAACTCGCGGTCGTACGTCCGTATCCGGACCCCGCAGCGCGAGCGCCTGCTCGACGTGCTGCACGCGGCCGGGGTGACCGTGGTGGAGACCGGCAACGGCACGCTGGAGGTGGACGGCAGCAAGTCCGAGCACATCGGTGAGCTGGCCGCCCAGCACCAGCTCGTGCTGCACGAGCTGAGTCCCCAACAGGCCTCCCTGGAGGAGGCGTTCATGCAGCTGACCGCGGAGTCGGTCGAGTACCACGCACACAGCGACACACCCGTCGACGCACCGCAGCAGCAGCCGTGGGGCAACGGCTGGAAGGGGAACTGACCATGGCGGCGACCCAGGTCATCCGCTCCGAGTGGACCAAGATCCGGTCGGTGGCGTCCACGGTGTGGACGCTCTCCCTCGCCGTGGTCGTGACCATCGGGCTCGGCATCCTGATCTCGGCCCTGTCGAAGAACGAGTTCGACAACATGAGCCGCCAGGACCAGCTCTCCTTCGACCCGACCTTCGTCAGCTTCGCCGGGATGACCCTCGGCCAGCTCGCGATGATCGTGTTCGGGGTGCTCGTCGTCTCGAACGAGTACAGCACCGGCATGATCCGCACCTCGCTGGCCGCCGTGCCGCAGCGCGGCGCCTTCCTGGCCGGCAAGATCGCGGTGGCGACCGGGCTCTCGCTCGCCGTCGGCCTCGTCACCAGCTTCGTGACCTTCTTCCTCGGCCAGGCGATGCTCGGCTCCCACCGGGCCGAGATCGGCGACCCGGGCGTGCTGCGTGCCGTGATCGGCGGCGGCCTCTACATGACCCTCATCGCGATGTTCTCGATGGGCGTGGCCGCGATGCTGCGCTCACCGATGCTGTCGCTGGGAATCCTGATGCCGTTCTTCTTCCTGATCTCCAACATCCTCGGCAACGTCCCGGCGACGAAGAAGATCGGCCGGTTCCTACCCGACCAGGCCGGCAGCAAGATCATGCAGGTGGTCACCCCGCTCGACGACGACACTCCCTACGGCCCCTGGGGCGGGCTCGGGATCATGGCGCTGTGGGTGGCGGTGGCGCTGATCGGTGGCTACGTCCTGCTGAAGAGGCGTGACGCGTGAGGCCTGCCGAAGGCTTTGCTTTCATTTGAGCGGAACCGTCAGCGTCCCGATAAGCTCCTAACCCTTACGGGGGGCGTGTGCCCCGCTGTCCTGAACCTTGCGATGGGTGCGGAGCATGATCGAGGCAGTCGGCCTGACAAAGCGCTACGGCGACAAGACCGCTGTGCACAACCTTTCCTTCCAGGTGCGTCCCGGTGCCGTCACCGGCTTCCTGGGCCCCAACGGCTCGGGCAAGTCGACGACCATGCGGATGATCCTCGGCCTCGACAACCCCACCGCGGGGCAGGTGACGATCGGCGGCTACCCGTATCGCAGGCTGCCCAACGCGGCCCGGCAGGTCGGCGCGCTGCTCGACGCCAAGGCCGTGCACGGCGGCCGGGCGGCCCGCAACCATCTGCTGTGCCTGGCCCAGCTGTCCGGGATCCCGGCCCGGCGGGTCGACGAGGTGCTCGGTGTCGTCGGCCTCCAGGACGTGGCCAGGAAGCGCTCCAAGGGCTTCTCGCTCGGCATGGGACAGCGGCTCGGGATCGCGGCCGCGCTGCTCGGCGACCCGCAGGTGCTGCTCTTCGACGAGCCGGTCAACGGGCTCGACCCCGAGGGCATCCTGTGGGTGCGCAACCTCATGAAGGCCCTGGCGGCGGAGGGCCGGACCGTCTTCGTCTCGTCCCACCTGATGAGCGAGATGGCGCTGACGGCGGACCATCTCATCGTCATCGGGCGCGGCCAGTTGCTGGCCGACATGGGCGTGCGGGACTTCATCGCCGCGAACTCCGCCGGTTTCGCGCGGGTGCGGACGCCGGACACCGAACCGCAGCTGCGCGAGAAGCTGTCGGCCGCGATCACGGAGGCGGGCGGGCACGTCCTCCCGGAGCAGGACGGCGGGTTGCGGGTGACCGGACTGCCCCTGCCCCGCATCAGCGACATCGCCCACGACACGGACGTACGTCTGTGGGAGCTGTCCCCGCACCAGGCCTCGCTCGAAGAGGCGTACATGCGGATGACACAGGGTGCCGTGGACTACCGCTCGACCAGCGACCAGAAGGCGGGGCTCATGCAGCCCCTCCCCCTGGGTGCCCAGCCCCCCATGCCGGTTCCCGGTCAGGGCCAGCCCGACTGGTACCCGCCGGCTCCGCCGCAGCAGGGCGGCCAGCCGTTCGGGGGCCCGCAGGGCGGGCCACAGCCGGTCCCGTACGGCGGCCCCAACCCGTACGCCCCGGCGGGCCCCGCGGCCCCCCAGGGCCCGGCTCAGCCGGCCGCGCCGGCCCCCGTGCCGCAGCCCCCCGCTCCCGCCCCGCAGGGATCCGCCCCCGCCACCCCGACCCAGCCCGAGGACGCCCGATGAGCACCCCGCAGCCCCCGATGCCGCAGGCCGCCGCAGCGAACTGGCAGGTGGCTGCCGGACCGTCGTCGTACCCGGGCTACACCTCGCCGATCCCCGTCGTGCGGACGCATCTCGGGCATGCGATCGCGTCGGAGTGGACGAAGATCCGCTCGGTGCGCTCGACGATCTGGACGCTGGGCGTGTTCGTGGTGCTGGTGATCGGCATCGGGCTGGCGGTCGCCGCGCTTCTGTCGGCCAACACCTCGCAGGACGACCTGAGCGGCGAGAACCCGTTGTCGTTCGGGTTCTTCGGACTGCTGCTCGGCAGCATGTGCGTCATGACGCTCGGCGTGCTGACCACGGCCTCGGAGTACGGCACCGGCATGATCCGGACCACGATGGTCGCCTGCCCCTCCCGCAGCCGCGTCCTCGCGGCGAAGTCGATCGTGTTCTTCGCCGTCGCCTTCGTGACCACCCTGGTCTCGGTGCTGGTCGTCGCCCTGGTCGACGTGGCTCTGCTGGACGGCGCGCGGACCCCGACCGGCCAGGAGTGGCTGAAGGGCACGATCGGCATCTCGCTCTACATCGCGCTGCTCGGTCTGCTCTCGCTGATCATCGGTTCGATCATCCGGCACTCGGCGGGCGCGATCACGATCATGATCGGTGTCGTACTGGCCCCGCTGGTGATCGCGCTGTTCATGTTCTCGCGGTCCCTTGAGGGCCTGCGCCAGGCGCTGTTCGAGTACTCCATCCCGAACCAGTTCAGCGTGTTCTACTCCAACTCCCTCACCGATTCCGGCCCTTCGGGCTGGGACCCGCTGTGGATCATCGTCGGCGTGGCGGCCGTGGCGTTCGCCGGCGCCTACGCCCTGCTGGAGAAGCGGGACGTGTAAGCCGCTTCAGAACTTCGGCGCGTTACGGGACCGCTGCACCCTCGTGGTGCGGCGGTCCCGCGCGTTCCAGCAGGCCTTGTGCCAGTGCCGGCGCTCGTCGACGCCGGAGTGGTCCGGCCACGCCACGATGTGCGGGACGCCGTCCGGGATCATCTGGTCGCAGCCCGGGCAGCGGTACGTCTTGCCCTGCGCGCTCGCCCCTGCCACATGCCGGATGTTCCAGTCCTCGCCCTGCCAGTGCGTCGAGGACTGGAAGCCGCCGTAGCGGCCGGACCGGTCGTCCTCGGCGCTCCGGTCGGCCGGGTCCGACGAACCGGCACCCTTGGGTCGGTTGCGACGCGGGGACACAGGACACCTCACGGGGCTATACAGGAAGCAGGGACCGTGTCCAGCCTACGCGGCGGGACGCGGGGTACGCGTAGGGAACCAACCCCCACAAGTCCCCCTCCGGGGAGACCCATTCTGCAGACAATCGGCAAATCTCTCCGCCAGGCCGTGTCCTCGGCACGTGTCAGACGGTTATGCCGAGTGGGGGAGCTCCGTGTCGGAGCCAAGGAAGCAGGAAAAGCACATGCACGTAGGAACATTCGTGTTGGCGGCCCAGTTCCCGGGACAGGGACAGGGGGAGGCGCTGCACCGCGCGGTCCGCTCGGCCGAGGTCGCCGAGGAGGCCGGCCTCGACGCGGTCTGGCTGGCGGAACACCACTTCGTGCCGTACGGCACCTGCCCGTCCGCCATCACCCTGGCGGCCTTACTGCTGGGCCGCACCCAGCGCATCCGGGTCGGCACCGCCGTGAGCGTGCTGCCCACCGTCCACCCCGTCGCCCTCGGCGAGCAGGCCGCGCTGCTGCACATGACGAGCGGCGGGCGCTTCTCGCTGGGCGTGGGCCGCGGCGGTCCCTGGGTCGACCTGGAGGTGTTCGGCTCGGGCCTGGAGGCCTACGAGAAGGGGTTCCCGGAATCACTCGATCTGCTGGTGCGCTGGCTGCGCGAGGCCTCGGTCGGGGCCGACGGCGAGCGCTTCCGATTCCGTGAAGTGCCCGTCGTACCGCGGCCGTCGGAGTCGCTCACCGAGGAGGACGGCCCGGAGGTGGTCGTCGCCTGCACCTCGCCCGCGAGCATCCGGCTGGCCGCGGAGAAGGGGCTGCCGATGCTGCTCGGAATGCATGTCGGCGACGAGGAGAAGACGGAGATGGTCGCCCTGTGGCGCAGGCAGGCGCGGGCGGCCGGACACGCGCCGGAGAAGGTCCTGGGCGCGCCCCATGTCTCGGCCGGCGTCTGCCAGATCGCGGACCGGCGCACGGACGCGGTGGAGGCCCTGGCGAAGGCGATGCCGGGCTGGCTCAGGCAGGGGCTCGGCGCCCATGTCACGGTCGACGGCCGCACCCGGCAGATGCGCGACCCGGTGGCCTACACCGAACTGCTCTGCGGACTGCACCCGGTGGGCACCCCCCGGCTGTGCGCCGACCGCCTCGCGGCGACCAGCGAACGGACGGGCATCTCCCGCTTCGCCCTGCTCGTCGAGGGCTCGGGAGACCTCGCGGCCACCGAGGAGAACGTACGGCGGCTGGGTGGCGAGGTGCTGCCGCATCTGACCTGAAGTGGACGAGACCCTGTCCGACGGGAAGCTTGCCGCCCCGGTACTGATGCACCTCCCGCGTACGGAGCGGCAAGCAAGCGGTGTCGCGTCAGCAGTCCCGGAACTCCGGAGACTGGTTCAGCAACTGACTGCGCACCGAGGTGAAGCGGACCAGCGTCTCGTCGACCGAGGCGTCCAGCGGGAACACCGCCACCCGGTGGCAGTTCTGGAAGGCCAGCCGCACACCGAAGTGCCGTTGCAGCGCGCCGCGTATCGCGTCACTCGCAAGGGCACGCAGCAGCTGACCGCGTGCCTGCTCGTCCGGCGGGGGCGTCTGGTTGTCGGCGAAGTTGCCGCCGTCCACCTTCAGCTGGGCCACCAGGGAGCTGATCATCTCCCATGCGTAGGGCAGGGAGGTCCGGACGCAGTCGACGAATTCGCGTTCGTCGACCTCGCCTCGCTCGGCCTTCTCCAGTAGGGCCGGTGAGACGTCGAGCGACATGGGTTCTCCTCTCGCACCCCCGATTGCTCAGGGGTTGCCGGACAGATGAGGGAGTTCGCGATATCGGACACTCTCAGTACATGCCTCGCGACCTCCCGGTTACTACGGTAGGCAACGGCCGGTGACCGCACCAGGAGAATGCGAACAAAGGGCACTCCCAACAGGCTCACAATCGGCCACAAGTGAACAGGGTTCCTTCACAGCCTTACGGGCCGAATCGCGTGGACATGCGCCCGTCGAGTAGCGTTGCCGACCATGCGTCTCGTCATTGCCCGGTGTTCCGTCGACTACGCGGGCCGGCTCACCGCCCACCTGCCCTCGGCCCCCCGTCTGATCCTGGTGAAGGCCGACGGCAGCGTCTCCATCCACGCCGACGACCGGGCCTACAAGCCCCTGAACTGGATGTCGCCGCCCTGCACGTTGAAGGAGGGAGCCGGCGACGACGAAGGCGTCTGGACCGTCATCAACAAGGCGGGCGAGAAGCTCATCATCACGATGGAGGAGATCCTGCACGACTCCTCGCACGAACTGGGCGTGGATCCGGGCCTGATCAAGGACGGCGTGGAAGCACACCTCCAGGAACTGCTCGCGGACCGCATCGAAACGCTCGGAGACGGCTACAGCCTGATCCGCCGCGAGTACATGACGGCCATCGGCCCGGTCGACATCCTGTGCCGGGACGCCGAGGGACAGACCGTCGCGGTGGAGATCAAGCGGCGCGGCGAGATCGACGGTGTCGAGCAACTCACCCGCTACCTGGACCTGTTGAACCGCGACCCCCATCTCGCCCCGGTCCGCGGCATCTTCGCCGCCCAGGAGATCAAGCCCCAGGCCCGCGTGCTGGCCACCGACCGCGGCATCGGCTGCACGGTCCTGGACTACAACGCGCTGCGCGGCATCGAGGACGACAAACTGCGGCTGTTCTGACAGCACTTGTTCGCTACGACGACGAGGGCCGGGTCCGTGTGACGGACCCGGCCCTCCTGTCGCGCGCTGTGCCTCGGACTCAGATGACCTGCTCCGGGCTGCTCGCCGGGGCGCTGCTTGCCGAACTGCTGGTCTCCACCGGGGTGGTGGAGGCCGTGCCGCTGGCCGAGGTGGCGTTGCTCGGGGTCGTGGCGGTCGGGGTGGGCGTGGGCGTCACCGAAGGCTCCGGAGTCCCGGACGGTGACGTCGACGGTGACGAGGAAGGCGGGCCCGTCGGTGTGGACGGTGTCGACGAACTCGTCGAGGGCTTGGGCGTCGACGGCTTCGGCGAGCTCGGCGTACCGCTGCTTCCCGGCCTCTTCGTCCCGCTCGCGCTGTCCGACGGCTCCGCCGGTCCCGTGGGCGTCGGATCGTCCGCGGTCCCGAAGGTGCCGTCGGGTCCCGGATCGGTCGGACGGGACGTGGCCGTACCCGTGTCGCCCGAACCGTCGTCGTTCTTGGGGGCGTCGGCTCCGAGGTTGCCCTCGTCGATGCCGACGCTGGCCGACGGATTGGGGCCGACCTGGTTGGAGGGGGCGTTGGGGTCGTGGTCGGAGGTGGCGCCCAGCGTCACTACCGTGCCGAGCACCGCCACCAGCAGCGCGCCCGCGCCGGCCGCGACCAGGTTGCGCTTGGCGAGGCCCTTGAGACCGCCCCGGGCCTTGCGCGAGGGCGCGGGCCGCCCGGAGGCGCGGTTGACGACGATCGTCTGCGAGTCGGCCGGCGGCAGGAGCGCCGGGAAGGCCGCGGGGACTCCCCCGGGCGGCGAGGCCGACTCGTCGTACCGGGCGTCGGGCACCTCCTCGCCCGCCGTCGCGCCGAGGCCGGCCAAGCCCGCCAGGCCGGGCGCGGTGCCGTCCCGGTCGGAGACCAGGGCGAGGGCGCGGCGGCCCGCGACGGTGCCGTGCTTGTCGGCGCGGGCGCCGCGCAGGCCGACGGAGGCCTCCAGTTCGGCGCGGGCGCGGTCGAGCTGTCCGCCGCAGAGCGCGAGGATGCCGAGTTCGTGGTGGAAGTAGGCCCGTTCGGACACCTCGCCGGTGAGCCGGGAGGCCTCCGCACCGGAACTCAGGGCCCGCTCCCAGGCGCCCCAGTGGCCGCCCGCGGCGAACGCGGGCGCCGCCGTGCGGGCCAGCTGCACGAGGGGGCTCTCCTCGCCCTCGGCGGGCGGGGACGGGGGCTCCTCCGGCTCGTGCGAGGCCGAGACCAGGGTGTCGAGGGCGGCGAGCAGGGCGTCCGCCTCGGCGCACACCCGTTCCGGGGTGACCGAGGGGTGTCCGGCCCACCAGCCGTAGTGCTGGGCGGCCGCGAGGGCGCGGGTCTCGGCGTCGTCGCCGTATCCGGCGGCCTCAAGCTGGGTGAGGACTCCGGCGGCGAGCCGGTAGCGGGAGCCGGTCGGGGAGACCAGACCCGAGGCGGCGAGCTCGCCCAGCGCGGCGTCCGCGTGGGTGTCGCCGACCAGGGCGGGCAGATGGGCCTGATGGGGCACCTCGCCACCGAGTGCGACGGCGAAGCGCAGGGTGGCGCGCGCGGACTCGCTCAGCCGGGAGGCGAGCAACGGGGCCGGTGCCGCGGCCTCGCCGAGCGCGGGCAGGGGTATCTCCTCGCCCTGGTCCGCCCCGAAGGGCGCGTCGGCCGGAGCCGCGTCCGCGAAGACGCCGAACTCGTCGACGGCGCTCGCCCCGGCCCGCTGCCGGTCGCGCTGCCTGAGCAGGGCACCGGCCTGGACGAAACGCAACGGCAGGCCCTCGGACTCGAACCAGAGGTCGCCCGCCCAGTTCGACTCCTCCTCGGTCAGCACCCGGCCGACGACGCGCTCCAGGAGTTCGAGTCCGTCGGCACGCTCCAGACCGCTGAGGAAGACCTCCTCGACGGTGGAGTCGACCGAGGGCGCGGGCACCTCGGGCGTGGCGCCGACCACGAACGCGCACTCGGGGGTGGCGTCCAGCAGTTCGTCGAGCGCGGCGCCGCCGAACTCGATGTCGTCGAGGACGACGACCGCGCCGATGTCCCGCACACAGGACAGCAGTCCGTCCCGGTCGGGGCGGTGCAGGGGCGAGTCGTAGACGGCGTAGTAGAGGTCGTACAGCAGGTCGGTCGCCGTGCGGTGGAAGCCGGTGAGGCGGACGACGCCGTCGGGCGCGAGGTCCGAGCAGTCCTCGGCGATCACGTCGAGGAGGCTGGTGCGGCCGGATCCCGCGGGGCCGGTCAGGCGGACCGAGCGGCCGCGGGCGAGCAGCCGCACGAGTCGTTCGCGTTCGTCCTGGCGGGCCAGGAGCGGCAGGGCGGTGCGGGTGGGTCCCGGCGGGACGGGCGGGCGGGCCGCGCGGTCCACTTCGGCGCGTTCGGCGGCACCGAACTTCTCTGCCCGTCCGGGCCGCTCGCCGGGCGGGCAGACCTCTATCTCGCTGCCGTCGACGGGGTTGACGGTGAGCAGGAAGTCGCCCGCGACGAGCTGCACGGTGCGGGCGAGCCCCTGTGAGTGCTGGCCGAGGCCGGGTGTCAGAGGGTCCCTGGGAGGCCGCGGACGCGACGTTCCGCCGTCGCCGTCATGGCCGTACTCCTCGGGTCCCCGGTTGTTCGGGTCCATAGGTTTCAAGCCCCCCAAAAGCGTCTGGTGTGTAGTGGGTCCTGTCGGGCCCAGGCCCCTCCCGGCCTGCTGCACACAGCGCTGTCGCTTCTGGTCCGGGCCCGCTCGAAGGGTGTGTGGCAGCGGGCGACCGAACCCTAAACCTTCGCACAGTATCTACGACAGCCCGGGGTCCCGCGCCGTCCGAGACGTCACAGTCTCGTGAGGATTGCGCGCGAGATGCGTTTCGCCGGGGTGCGGGGGTCAGACGCGGGGTAGCGACTCCACCCCGATACCGCCCTCGACCGCGAGGATCCGGTGCAGTCGGGTGGCGACCAGGAGGCGCTGCATCTGCGGCGGTACGTCGCGCAGCACCAGGCGGCGACCGCAGCGGCCGGCCCGGCGATGCACCCCCATGATCACCCCGAGTCCTGTGGCGTCCCAGGAGTCCAGCTCGGACAGGTCGAGCACCAGGTCGCCGGCTCCGTCGTCGACAGCCGAGTGCAGGACCGTACGGGCGTCCGCCGCGCTGCGGACGTCGAGGCGGCCCCCGACGACCAGCTCGGCGTGGTCGCCCCTGATGTACATATGCGCTCCCCGTGAGTGCGTGCAGTACTCCACGAATGTGATGTCCAGTGATGACACCTCTGACTGCGTTGGGCGGTCAGAGGTTGCCGTCCGTAAGCGAACCGATACCCAATTCACCCCCGCGTGTGCAACGCGCGGGGCTTGTGCGGTTTCAGTGCTTGTAGAAGCCCTGCCCGCTCTTGCGTCCGATGTCACCGGCGTCCACCATCCGGCGCATCAGCTCCGGCGGGGCGAACTTCTCGTCCTGGGACTCGGTGTAGATGTTGCTGGTGGCGTGCAGCAGGATGTCGACGCCGGTGAGGTCCGCCGTCGCGAGCGGGCCCATGGCGTGGCCGAAGCCCAGCTTGCAGGCGAGGTCGATGTCCTCGGCGGTCGCGACGCCCGACTCGTAGAGCTTGGTCGCCTCGACGACGAGGGCGGAGATGAGACGGGTGGTCACGAAGCCCGCCACGTCCCGGTTCACGACGATGCACGTCTTGCCGACCGACTCGGCGAACTCCCGCGCGGTGGCGAGGGTTTCGTCGCTCGTCTTGTAGCCGCGGACCAGCTCGACGAGCTGCATCATCGGGACCGGTGAGAAGAAGTGCACGCCGACGACCCGTTCCGGGTGGGCGGTGGCCGCCGCGATCTTGGTGATCGGGATCGCGGAGGTGTTGGAGGCGAGCACGGCGTCCGGGCGCACGATCTTGTCCAGCGCGCGGAAGATCTCGTGCTTGATCTCCAGCTTCTCGAACACGGCCTCGACGACGATGTCGGCGTCCGCCGCGGCGTCCAGATCGGTGGTCGCGGTGATCCGGGCGAGGGCGGCGTCGGCGTCGTGCGCCTCCAGTTTGCCCTTGCTGACGAACTTGTCGTACGAAGCCTTGATGCCGTCGGTGCCGCGCTTGAGCGCCTCGTCGGTGACGTCCCTGAGGACGACGTCCCAGCCCGCCTGGGCGGAGACCTGGGCGATGCCGGAACCCATCAAGCCGGCGCCGATGACGGCAAGCTTCCGTGCCACTGTTGCGACTCCCCTTTGAAACGCCTTACAGCCTGTTTAGGTTGCCTCTTCGGCGGACCCTAGCGCTCGTGAGGGGCTGTGTGACCGCTTAGTAATGCGCGTCACGTCTCATCTGACGGACATCACACCGGTAGCTGTCACGAGTGCTCTCGTACGGCGTAGTTGAGCACCTTTTCGCTCAACAACTCCTCCATGTCGTCGAGAAGCGCGAGTGTCTCTCGTGATACTTCGTCCGGTTCGCGCCCCGCGACCATCTCGCGCCCGATGCTCCCCATGACCGTCTGGTGGATCCAGTTGATCTGACCGGCGATCAGGGCGGGCAGCGGATCGCCGGGCGCGGCCGCCGTCTCCTCGCGCAGCGTCGTCTCCAGGTTCTCCTGGACCTCCTGCTGGATGCTCCACAGCCGGGAGCGGAGCGGGGGCGCGTCGTGGATGACCCGCATGAAACGGTCGTATCCCGACATCAGGCCGACCCGGGGCGAGACCGCCTCGACCTCGTCGCGCAGTTCCCTCAGCACGGCCGCCGCCGCCGACTCGCCCACGTCCCGCCCGCGCACCCAGCGCGAGAGCCGGTCGACGACGCCCTTGCTGCGGTCGAGGAAGAGGTCCTCCTTGGTCGGGAAGTAGTTGTAGACGGTGTTCACGGACACGTCGGCGGCGTCCGCCACCTCCGCGATCGTCACCGTGACGAAGCCGTGGTCCAGGAACAAGCCCGTGGCGATGTCCGAGATCCGCTGCCTGGTCTCGCGCTTCTTCCGCTCCCTGAGCCCCTCTGCCATGTGCCAAATGCTAGCTTCGTGGGCCGTCTGAAATTTTGGAGCCATTGCAAACTTTAAGAGACTCTGTTTTTCTTGGCCCATGCCCATCATCAGTACGGCCTCGCTCGCCCGTACCTTCCAGACCCGGCGCGGCCCCTTGGAAGCCGTGCGCGGCATCGATCTGACGGTCCGCGAGGGCGAGATCCTCGGCTTCCTCGGCCCGAACGGCGCCGGCAAGACCACCACCCTCCGGATGCTCACCACCCTGCTCGAACCCACCGGCGGCGCGGCCACCGTCGCCGGCCACGACCTCGCGACCGACGCCGCCGGGGTGCGCCGGGTGTGTGGGTACGTGGCCCAGTCGGGCGGGGTGGACCCGCAGATCTCCGTGCGGGAGGAGCTGGTCACCCAGGGCCGCCTGTACCGCCTGACGACGTCTGAAGCAGCCGCACGTGCGGAGGAGTTGGCGCGCGACCTCGACCTCACCGAGCTGCTCGACCGCAGGTGCGGCTCACTCTCCGGAGGCCAGCGCCGCCGCCTGGACATCGCGTTGGCGCTCACGCACCGCCCTAAGGTGCTGTTCCTCGACGAGCCGACCACCGGCCTCGACCCCGGCAGCCGCGCCGACCTGTGGGACCTGGTCCGCCGACTGCGCGACGAGTACGGCACGACCGTCTTCCTCACCACCCACTACCTCGACGAGGCCGACGCCCTCTCCGACCGCCTCGTGATCGTCGACAAGGGCGTGGTCGTCGCCGAGGGCACGCCGAGCGCCCTGAAACTGCGGTACGGCGGCTCGATCGACGCCTCGCTCCAGGACACCTTCCTCGCGATCACCGGCCGCGGCCCCGCCCCGGCCGACGCCACCCCCGTAGCCGTATGAGCCCCGTAGCAGCTTAGGAAAGCCATGCTTCTTCACGACACCTCGATCGTCTACGGCCGCTATCTGCGCCAGTCCCTGCGCTCGCGTTTCGCGCTGCTGTTCGGTGTGCTGATGCCGCTGCTGTATCTGGTGTTCTTCGGACCGCTGCTCACCGGTCTCCCGCTCGGCGGACGCGGCAGCTCCTGGCAGGTGCTCGTTCCCGGGCTGCTGCTCCAACTGGGCTTGTTCGGGGCGCTGTTCTCGGGCTTCGTGATCATCCTCGAGCAGGGCCAGGGCGTGGTGGAGCGGATGCGGGTCACCCCCGTCAGCCGGCTCGCCCTGCTGCTGGGCCGGGTGCTGCGCGACGCCACCGTCTTCGTCTTCCAGGCGGTGCTGCTGGTCGTGGCCGCGGTGGCGATGGGACTGCGGGCACCGCTGGCCGGGATCCTGATCGGCTTCGCGTTCGTCGGCCTGCTGACCGCGTCACTGGCCTCCCTGTCATACGCGCTGGCGATGAAGGTGCGCACCCCGCAGGAGTTCGGCCCGCTGGTCAACGCGGTCAGCATGCCGTCCATGCTGCTGTCCGGCCTGATGCTCCCGATGACCCTGGGGCCTGCCTGGCTGGACGTCCTGTCCCACTTCATGCCGCTGCGCTATCTGGTGGACGCGATGCGGGACGCGTACGTCGGCTCGTACGCCACGGCCCACATGCTGTACGGCGTCCTGGTCGCCCTCGGTCTCACGGCGCTGGCCGTGACGGTCGGCACACGTGTGTTCCGGACGGCCGGGGCATAACTACGCTGGCCTCATGGTCAATCTGACGCGCATCTACACCAGGACCGGCGACCAGGGCAGCACCGCCCTCGGCGACATGAGCCGGGTCGCCAAGACCGACCTGCGGATCTCCGCGTACGCGGACGCCAACGAGGCGAACGCGGTGATCGGCACGGCGATCGCCCTGGGCGGGCTGGACCAGGAGATCGTCACCGTCCTCACCCGCGTCCAGAACGACCTGTTCGACGTCGGGGCCGACCTTTCGACACCCGTGGTCGAGAACCCGCAGTTCCCACCCCTGCGGGTCGAGCAGTTCTACGTCGACAAGCTGGAGGCGGACTGCGACCGCTTCAACGAGCGGCTGGAGAAGCTGCGGTCCTTCATCCTCCCCGGCGGCACCCCGGGCGCGGCCCTGCTCCACCAGGCCTGCACGGTCGTACGCCGGGCCGAGCGCTCGACGTGGGCAGCGTTGGAGGTCCACGGCGACCACATGAACCCGCTGACCGCGACCTACCTGAACCGGCTGTCGGACCTGCTGTTCATCCTGGCGCGGACGGCGAACAAGGACGTCGGCGATGTGCTCTGGGTCCCGGGCGGGGAGCGCTGAGCGGACGGGCAGCGCCCCGAAGGGGCGCGGGGAACTGCGCGACCAGCCACGACGGCGCTGCAGACGAACGCGGAGCGTTCAGCGCTTGCGCTTCGGGAACAGCGTGTAACTGCCGGCGATGACCACGTTGATGCCGATCAGCCACAGCATGCGCTGCTGCCACGCGCGCAGTGAGTCGCTCTGGCCGTAGCCGACATACCAGACCCCGGCCTGCAGCAGGACCATGGCGACCACCGCGGCCAGGATCCAGCGGCCCGCGACCTTCCACTCGTGGACGGCGCGGGCCGTTCCGTACTTCGGCGGCCGCACCGGCGGCGGGCCGCCCGCGAACCGGTGGGAGACCCGGGCGTCCGCCCATCTGATCGTCGAGTGGCCGAGGCCCACCGTGAAGCCGATGTAGACGGCGGCCAGGCCGTGCTTCCAGTCGGGCTCCGCACCGTTCTTGAGGTCGATCGCGGTGACCGTGAACAGCACGAGCTCCAGCAGCGGCTCGCACAGCAGCAGGGCCAGCCCGACACGTGGCATCCGCAGCCCGTAGCGGAAGGCCAGTCCGGCGGCGAGCAGCACCCAGAAGGCCACCTCGCACGCGACGATCAGTCCGACGATCACGATCGCTCCCTCCGTCTCCCCTCCAGGCTCCCGGCCGGGACCGCCCCTCGCGTCGTCGGCGGTGACGACACCGCCGTACATCGAACGATGCAGTCCAGGACCGTCCCCGGGGATCAGGCGCGGTGCGGGGACAGCGTGTTGGATGGAGTCATGGCCCTTCCGCGCCCGCACCGCTTCGACGTGTACCTCGCGGCCGGCGGGCTGCTCGGCGGCCTGCTGCTGGTGGGCATCGGCCTGGGCACCCGCCCGTCCAGCGACCCGATGACGCTCTTCGACGGTCCCTGGCCGGTCCTCGTGCCGCTCACCGTGCTGGCCGGCTGCGAGCTGCTGCGCCGCACGGCCCCTCGCGCGGCCCTGCTCACCGCGACCGTCGCGATCTGCGCCGACCTCACGACCCAGGGCAGCATCGCCTCGATCCTGATGTTCACCGACGTCGTCTACGCGGCCGTGCTGTACGGTCCGCTCGCCTCGGCCCGCCGCATCCAGTGGATCACCGGCCTGCTCACGGTGGCCGGGACGCTGGCGCCGTTCGCGGTGTGGCGTGAGCCGGAGGCGCTGCTGATCGGGGTGGTCGTCGGGGTCGTGGCGTACGGGCCCGCCGCCACCGGCTGGATCGTGCGCGACCACCGTGACGCCGCCGAAGCCGCGCGCTTGCGCGCCGAACAGACCGCGCTGCTGGCCGAGATGGACCGCACCCAGGCCGTCGTCGCCGAACGGGCGCGGATGGCACGGGAGTTGCACGACATGGTCGCCAACCACCTGTCCGCGATCGCCATCCACTCCACGGCCGCGCTGTCGATCGACGACCCCGCGACCTCCCGCGAGGCCCTCACCGTCGTCCGGGAGAACAGCGTCGCGGGACTCGCCGAGATGCGCCGGCTGATCAGGATCCTCCGGGACACCGACGGGGACCGTGAGCCCGCCGCCGTCCCCACCCTCGACGGCCTCGCCGCCCTGGTCGAAGGCGCCCGCGCCAACGGACTCGACATCACCCTGGACGCCGAACGCGTCGAGGTCCCCGCCCCGGTCGAACTCGCCGCCTACCGGATCGTCCAGGAGTCCCTGACCAACGCGCTCAAACACGCGTGCCCCGGCCGTGTCACGGTGACCCTCGCCCGCCGCGACACGATCCTCGACGTGCGGGTGAGCAGCCCCTACGGCCACCGGGACGGTCCGCGCGTCGCCGGTTCCGGATCGGGGCTGGTCGGGATGCGGGAGCGGGCCGCGCTGCTCGGCGGCACGTTCGAGGCCGGGCCCGAGGGCGCGCTGTGGACCGTATGTGCCGCACTCCCCCTCAGCGAAGCCGAAGGAGACCGCCAGTGATCCGTGTCCTCGTCGCCGAGGACCAGTCCGCCGTACGTGCCGGGCTCGTCCTCATCCTGCGCAGCGCACCCGACATCGAAGTGGTCGGCGAGGCGGCCGACGGTGAGCAGGCGGTGTCGCTGGCCCGGGAGTCGAGGCCCGACCTGGTGCTGATGGACATTCAGATGCCGCGTCTGGACGGGGTGTCGGCGACCAGGGAGATCGTCGCGGAAGGACTCGCCGACGTCCTCGTGCTGACCACCTTCGATCTCGACGAGTACGTGTTCGGGGCGTTGCGCGCGGGCGCGTCCGGCTTTCTGCTCAAGAACACCGAGGCGGCGGATCTGCTGGAAGCGGTACGGACCGTGGCGCGGGGCGAGGGTCTGATCGCACCCGCCGTGACCCGCCGCCTGATCGCCGAGTTCGCCTCCGGACCGGCCCGCGGTGCGGGTGCCGACCCGGCCGTTCTCGACACCCTCACCCGGCGCGAACGCGAGGTGTTCTCCTGCCTCGGCGAGGGGCTGTCCAACGCGGACATCGCGAACCGCCTCGACATGGCGGAGGCCACGGTGAAGACGCACGTCAGCCGTCTGCTGGGGAAACTGGAGCTGCGCAGCCGGGTCCAAGCCGCCGTCCTGGCCAAGGAGTTGAGGGTTTAGACGGAAACCCTCCTCCAAGGTGGTCCAGACCTATTGACCCGTGGTCCAGACCTTTCTATTCTCGCGGCACCGTGGGCGTGAGGCTCAGTCACGCCCCAACTCCCCGCTTGAAAGAGGAGGCGCACGATGCGCTTCAGACACAGAGCCGCGGCAGGCCTCGCGACGCTCCTGCTCCCCTTCGCCGGCCTGGTCGGCCTCGCGAGCCCCGCCCAGGCCGCGACCTCCGCCACCGCGACCTACGCCAAGACCCAGGACTGGGGCACCGGCTTCGAAGGCAAGTGGACGGTGAAGAACACCGGTACCAGCAGCCTCAGTTCCTGGACCGTCGAGTGGGACTTCCCCTCCGGCACCTCCGTCACCTCCGCCTGGGACGCCGACGTCACCTCCTCCGGCACCCACTGGACCGCCAAGAACAAGTCCTGGAACGGCACCCTCGCCCCCGGCGCCTCCGTCTCCTTCGGCTTCAACGGCACCGGCAGCGGATCCCCCGCCAACTGCAAGCTCAACGGCGGCAGTTGTGACGGCGGCTCCACTCCCGGGGACGCGGCCCCGTCCGCCCCCGGAACCCCCACCGCATCCGGCATCACCAACACCTCGGTCAAGCTCGCCTGGAGCGCCGCCACCGACGACAAGGGCGTCAAGAACTACGACGTGCTGCGCGACGGTGCCAAGGTGGCCACGGTGACGACCACCTCGTACACGGACACCGGGCTGACCGCCGGCACCGACTACTCGTACACCGTGCAGGCCCGTGACACCGCCGACCAGACCGGCCCGGCCAGCGGCGCGGTCGCCGTGCACACCACCGGCGGCACCACCGACCCGCCGCCCACCGGCTCCAAGGTCAAGCTCGGCTACTTCACCGAGTGGGGTGTCTACGGCCGCAACTACCACGTCAAGAACCTGGTGACCTCCGGCTCCGCCTCGAAGATCACGCACATCAACTACGCGTTCGGCAACGTCAAGGACGGCAAGTGCGTCGTCGACGACACCTACGCCGCCTACGACAAGGCGTACACCGCCGACCAGTCCGTCAGCGGCACCGCCGACACCTGGGACCAGCCGCTGCGCGGCAACTTCAACCAGCTGCGCGAGCTGAAGGCCAAGTACCCGAACATCAAGGTGCTGTACTCCTTCGGCGGCTGGACCTACTCCGGCGGCTTCGCCCAGGCCGCCGCCAACCCGGCCGCCTTCGCCGCCTCCTGCAAGTCGGTCATCGAGGACCCGCGCTGGGCGGATGTCTTCGACGGCATCGACATCGACTGGGAGTACCCGAACGCCTGCGGTCTGACCTGTGACACGAGCGGAGCCGCCGCCTTCAAGAACCTGATGGGGGCGCTGCGTTCGGAGTTCGGCCCGAACTACCTCGTCACCGCGGCCATCACCGCCGACGGCTCCTCCGGCGGCAAGATCGACGCGGCCGACTACGGCGGCGCCTCCCAGTACGTCGACTGGTACAACGTGATGACGTACGACTACTTCGGTGCCTTCGACGCGGACGGCCCGACCGCCCCGCACTCCCCGCTCACCTCGTACGCCGGCATCCCGGCCGCCGGCTTCAACTCCGCCGACGCGATCGCCAAGCTGAAGTCGAAGGGCGTGGCCTCCGGAAAGCTGCTCCTCGGCATCGGCTTCTACGGCCGCGGCTGGACCGGAGTCACCCAGGCCGCCCCGGGCGGCTCGGCCACCGGACCGGCGCCCGGCACCTACGAACAGGGCATCGAGGACTACAAGATCCTCAAGACGTCCTGCCCCACCACCGGCACCATCGCGGGCACGGCGTACGCCTACTGCGGCACCAACTGGTGGTCCTACGACACCCCCGCCACGATCGCCGGGAAGATGACGTGGGCCAAGAACCAGGGCCTGGGCGGCGCGTTCTTCTGGGAGTTCAGCGGCGACACCGCGGGCGGTGAGCTGGTGAGCGCCATCAACAGCGGACTGTCATAGCGGAACCACCCGAAAGAGCTCTAGGCGACGTTGACGCGCTGTCCGGGCGGGGCTGCCTCCAGCCACGCGAGAAACCCGGTCAGCGCGTCTTCGCTCATGGCGAGTTCGAGACGCGTGCCCCGGTGCACACAGGTCAGGACGATGTGGTCGGAGAGCAGCGCCAGCTCCTCCTCGCCCTCGGGGAGGCGGCGCCCCGCGACCTCGATCGAGGCGCGCTCCAGGACCCGGCGCGGGCGATAGGCGTAGGAGAAGACGCGGTACCACTCGATGCGGTCGCCGTTGTAGCGGGCGACCCCGTAACTCCAGCCCTTGCCGCTGGTGTCGGTCTTCTCCGGAACGTCCCAGCGCAGGGAACAGTCGAAGGTGCCGCCGGAGCGCTGGATGAGTCTGCGGCGCAGACCGAAGACGAACAGCCCCAGCACCACCAGGGCCACGACGATTCCGCACACAGTCAGAGCGAGGACCATCGACACCGACCTCCTCGTCTCCTAGGTACCTTCGACAGGTAACGGAACGGAAAAAACATCCAGATCTGCCTCAGCCGCGACCGGCACCGGATCACTCCGGTCCCAGCCGCGGCTGAGTGACGTCATCGCGTGAGGCGCGGGTTCAGCTCGCCGCCGCCGCACGCAGTCGCACATCGGCGCGACGCTCGGCGGCGGCATCGCCCTCCGCCTTCGCGCGCTCCAGCTCCCGCTCCGTGCGCTGGACGTCGATCTCGTCCGACAGCTCGGCGATCTCGGCCAGCAGCGACAGCTTGTTGTCCGCGAACGAGATGAAACCGCCGTGCACCGCGGCGACGACCGTCTCACCCGCACTCGTACGAATGGTCACCGGGCCCGACTCCAGCACACCGAGCAGCGGCTGGTGACCGGGCATGACGCCGATGTCGCCGGACGTGGTGCGCGCGACGACAAGGGTGGCCTCGCCGGACCAGACCTCTCGGTCGGCCGCGACCAGCGCGACGTGCAGCTCAGCAGCCAAGGTGGCTCCTCGGGTCACCACCCGACTCTCATCGCCGGGTGTCATTGGCAAGTCTAGTGGGGCGCCGAGCATCAAAGTGTCGGGGCCCACCCCGGAAGGCGGCCGGGGGTCTGGGGGTTGCCCCCCAGAGGATGCAGCAGTGGGCGTGAATGAGGGGGCGGGACGTGCCCCGCCCCCTCAAGCGTGAACCACGGGGTTCACTGTGAACTCAGGGAGTTCAGGAGACGCCGAGCTCCTTGGCGTTGGCCTTCAGGTCCTCGATGCCACCGCACAGGAAGAACGCCTGCTCCGGGAAGTGGTCGTAGTCGCCGTCGATGATCGCGTTGAAGGCCGTGATCGACTCGTCCAGCGGGACGTCCGACCCGTCGACGCCGGTGAACTGCTTGGCGACGTGGGTGTTCTGGGACAGGAAGCGCTCCACGCGACGGGCACGCTGGACGACCAGCTTGTCCTCCTCGCCGAGCTCGTCGATGCCGAGGATGGCGATGATGTCCTGGAGGTCCTTGTACTTCTGCAGGACCCCCTTGACCCGCATGGCGGTGTTGTAGTGGTCCGCCGTGATGTAGCGCGGGTCCAGGATCCGGGACGTGGAGTCCAGCGGGTCCACGGCCGGGTAGATGCCCTTCTCGGAGATCGGACGGGAGAGCACCGTCGTCGCGTCGAGGTGGGCGAAGGTGGTGGCCGGGGCCGGGTCGGTCAGGTCGTCCGCGGGGACGTAGATCGCCTGCATCGAGGTGATCGAGTGACCACGGGTCGAGGTGATGCGCTCCTGGAGGAGACCCATCTCGTCGGCCAGGTTCGGCTGGTAGCCCACCGCGGAGGGCATACGGCCGAGCAGGGTCGAGACCTCGGAACCGGCCTGCGTGAAGCGGAAGATGTTGTCGATGAAGAACAGCACGTCCTGCTTCTGCACATCGCGGAAGTACTCCGCCATGGTCAGACCGGCCAGGGCCACGCGCAGACGGGTGCCCGGGGGCTCGTCCATCTGGCCGAAGACCAGCGCGGTCTTGTCGATGACGCCGGACTCCGCCATCTCCTCGATGAGGTCGTTGCCCTCACGGGTGCGCTCGCCGACACCGGCGAACACGGAGACACCGTCGTGGTTGTTGGCGACGCGGTAGATCATCTCCTGGATGAGCACCGTCTTGCCGACGCCGGCACCACCGAACAGACCGATCTTTCCACCCTTGACGTACGGGGTGAGAAGGTCGATGACCTTGACGCCGGTCTCGAACATCTCGGTCTTCGACTCGAGCTCGTCGAAGTTGGGAGCCTTGCGGTGGATGCCCCAGCGCTCGCCCGTGTACTTCTCGTCGGTGTTCAGCACCTCACCGAGGGTGTTGAACACCTTGCCCTTGGTGAAGTCGCCGACCGGCACGGTGATGGAGGCGCCGGTGTCGGTGACCGCGGCCTGGCGGACCAGACCGTCGGTGGGCTGCATGGAGATGGTGCGGACCAGGCCGCCGCCAAGGTGCTGGGCGACTTCCAGGGTCAGCGTCTTCTTCGCGCCGTCCTGGGCCGGGTCGGCCACCTCGACGTGAAGGGCGTTGTAGATGTCGGGCATGGCGTCGACGGGGAATTCCACGTCGACGACCGGGCCGATGACCCGGGCGACGCGGCCCGTGGCAACGGCCGTCTCAACTGTCGTCGTCATTACCTGTCACTCCCCGCGGTCGCGTCGGCCAGGGCTGCAGAGCCACCGACGATCTCGCTGATTTCCTGGGTGATTTCGGCCTGGCGGGCCGCGTTGGCAAGTCGGGAGAGGCTGGTGATCAGGTCTCCCGCGTTGTCGGTGGCCGACTTCATCGCGCGGCGCGTGGCGGCGTGCTTGGAAGCGGCCGACTGGAGCAGCGCGTTGTAGATACGGCTTTCGACGTACCGCGGCAGCAGGGCGTCGAGGACGTCCTCCGCCGAGGGCTCGAAGTCGTACAGCGGAAGGATCTCGCCCTTGGGGGCTGCTTCCTTCGCCACCTCTTCGAGGCTGAGCGGAAGCAGTCGGTCGTCGAGCGCCGTCTGCGTCATCATCGAGACGAACTCGGTGAAGACGATGTGGAGTTCGTCCACGCCGCCCTCGGCCGTGTCCTTCTCGATGGCCTCGATCAGCGGGGCCGCGACCTTCTTGGCGTCCGCGTAGCTGGGCTCGTCGGTGAAGCCCGACCACGACTCCACGACCTTGCGCTCGCGGAAGTTGTAGTGGGCCAGACCGCGGCGGCCGACGATGTACGTGTCGACCTCCTTGCCCTCGGCCTCGAGCCGCTCGGTCAGCCGCTCCGCGACCTTGATGGCGTTGGAGTTGAAGGCACCGGCCAGACCACGGTCGCTCGACAGGAGCAGCACCGCGGACCGCACGACCGTCTCGGCCTGCGTGGTCAGCGGGTGCTTGGTGTTCGAGCCGGTACCGACCGCCGTGACCGCACGCGTCAGTTCCTGCGCGTACGGCGTGGAGGCCGCCACCTTGCGCTGCGCCTTGACGACGCGCGAGGCGGCGATCATCTCCATCGCCTTGGTGATCTTCTTGGTCGCGGTGACGGATCGGATGCGACGCTTGTAGACCCGGAGCTGGGCTCCCATGAGTCAGGTCCCTTCCGTGGTCACTTGGCCGTGGCGGCCGGCGCGTCTTCGCCGAGAAGCTTGCCGTCCGAGGTCTCGAACTGCTTCTTGAAGTCCGCGATGCCGTCGGCGATGGCGGTGAGCGTGTCGTCCGACATCTTGCCGCCCTCCTTGATGGAGGTCATGAGGCCCTGCTCCTTGCGGTGCAGGTACTCCAGGAGCTCCTTCTCGAAGCGGCGGATGTCGCCCACCGGCACCTCGTCCATCTTGCCGGTGGTGGCGGCCCAGACGGAGACGACCTGGTCCTCGGTGGCCATCGGCTGGTACTGAGCCTGCTTGAGCAGCTCGACCAGTCGCTGACCGCGCTCCAGCTGCGCCTTCGACGCGGCGTCCAGGTCGGAACCGAAGGCGGCGAACGCCTCCAGCTCACGGTACTGGGCGAGGTCCAGGCGCAGACGGCCGGAGACCTGCTTCATCGCCTTGTGCTGCGCGGAACCACCGACTCGGGAGACGGAGATACCGACGTTCAGCGCGGGGCGCTGACCGGCGTTGAAGAGGTCCGACTCCAGGAAGCACTGGCCGTCGGTGATGGAGATGACGTTGGTCGGGATGAACGCCGAGACGTCGTTGGCCTTCGTCTCGACGATCGGCAGACCGGTCATCGAGCCGGCGCCCATCTCGTCGGAGAGCTTCGCGCAGCGCTCCAGCAGACGGGAGTGCAGGTAGAAGACGTCACCCGGGTAGGCCTCACGCCCCGGCGGGCGGCGCAGCAGCAGGGACACGGCGCGGTAGGCGTCGGCCTGCTTGGAGAGGTCGTCGAAGATGATGAGGACGTGCTTGCCCTCGTACATCCACTGCTGACCGATGGCCGAACCGGTGTACGGCGCAAGGTACTTGAAGCCGGCCGGGTCGGACGCCGGGGCGGCGACGATGGTCGTGTACTCCAGCGCGCCGGCCTCTTCGAGGGCGCCACGCACGGAGGCGATGGTCGAGCCCTTCTGGCCGATGGCGACGTAGACGCAGCGGACCTGCTTCTTCGGGTCGCCGGAGCGCCAGTTGTCGCGCTGGTTGATGATCGTGTCGACGGCCAGGGCGGTCTTGCCGGTCTGGCGGTCACCGATGACCAGCTGACGCTGGCCACGGCCGATCGGGGTCATCGCGTCGACGGCCTTGTAGCCGGTCTCCATCGGCTCGTGCACCGACTTACGGGCCATGACACCGGGAGCCTGCAGCTCAAGGGCGCGTCGGCCGCTGGTCTCGATCTCGCCGAGGCCGTCGATCGGGTTGCCGAGCGGGTCGACGACGCGGCCGAGGTAGCCCTCGCCGACGGCCACGGAGAGAACCTCGCCGGTACGGGTGACCGGCTGGCCCTCTTCGATGCCGCTGAACTCACCGAGGACGACGGCGCCGATCTCGCGCTCTTCCAGGTTGAGCGCGAGGCCGAGGGTGCCGTCCTCGAACTTCAGCAGTTCGTTGGCCATGGCCGAGGGAAGGCCCTCGACCTTCGCGATGCCGTCGCCGGCAAGGGTGACCGTACCGACCTCCTCGCGCGAGGCCGCGTCCGGCTTGTACGACTGGACGAAGGTCTCCAGTGCGTCCCGGATCTCCTCCGGCCGGATCGTGAGCTCCGCCATCTGGGTTCCCTGCTCTCCTTGTTGGGCCCGAAGTTTCACTTTGGGGGTCTGGGGGCGACCCCCAGGATTCTTCATGCACGGCCCAACCAGGGCCGTCGTAAGTACGTACTGCTATGAAGTTGCTGTCAGCCCGCGACGCGGCGGCCGGCATCGTCGATGCGGTCCGCGATCGAGCCGTTGATGACCTCGTCGCCGACCTGTACCCGGATCCCGCCCAGGACCTCGGGGTCCACGTCGAGGTTGAGGTGCATCGTGCGGCCGTAGAGCTTCGCGAGGGCGGCGCCCAGGCGCTGCTTCTGCGAGTCGCTCAGCACGACCGCTGAGGTGACGACGGCGACCGTGCGGTCCCGGCGCTCGGCGGCGAGCTTGGACAGGGACTCCAGTCCCGCTTCCAGGCTACGTCCCCGCGGCGCGGTCACAAGGCGCGTCACCAGACGCTCGGACGTCACGTCGGCACGGCCGCCGAGCAGAGTGCGCAGCAGCTCGCCCTTGGCCGACGCCCTCGCGGCGCGGTTGGTCAGTGCGGCGCGCAGCTCGGTGTTCGAGGAGACGATCCGGCCGAACCGGAACAGTTCGTCCTCGACGTTGTCGAGCGTGCCCCGCTGCTGCGCGGCGGTGAGGTCCGCGACGTTCGCCAGTTCCTCCAGCGCGTCCGTCAGGTCGCGCGACTGCGACCAGCGCGAGCGCACCAGACCGGACACCAGGTCGACGGTCGTCCCGCCGACCTGGCCGCCGAGCAGGCGCTGGGCCAGTTCGGCCTTGGCCTCGCCGGCCTGCGCCGGGTCGGTCAGGACCCGACGCAGCGACACCTCACGGTGGAGCAGCGCGGTGACGGAAGCCAGCTCCTCGGCGAGCTTCGCCGCGTCGACGGACGTGGAGTCCGTCAGCGCGTCGAGACGCTCGCGTGCGGCGGCCAGTGCCTCGCGGCTCGCTCCGTGCATCGTCATCGCGCGGCCTCGGCCTTCTCCTCGAGGTCTTCGAGGAAACGGTCGATGACGCGACTCTGCCGGGCGTGGTCCTCGAGGGACTCGCCGACGAGCTTGCCGGCCAGGTCGGTGGCGAGCTTGCCGACGTCCTGACGCAGCGCGGAGGAAGCGGCCTTGCGGTCGGCCTCGAGCTGCGCGTGACCGGCGGCGACGATCTCCTCGCGCTGCCGCTGGCCTTCCGCGCGCATCTCGGCGATGAGCGTGGCGCCCTGCTCCTGCGCCTCCTGGCGCAGCCGCGCGGCCTCGTGGCGGGCCTCGGCGAGCTGGGCCTTGTACTGCTCAAGGACGCTCTGGGCCTCGGTCTGTGCGGCCTCGGCCTTCTCGATACCGCCCTCGATGGCCTCGCGACGCTCTTCCAGAACCTTGTTGATGTTCGGGAGAAGCTTCTTGGCGAGGAAGCCGAAGACGATGACGAAGGCGATCAGGCCGATCACGAGCTCCGGAATCGGCGGGATCAGCGGGTTTTCCGCTTCCTCGGCCGCCAGCTGAACCAGGGGGCTCATATCAATGCCTTTCGTCGAAAGGGGCTGTCCGACGTCTGGGTCAGGAGGTCGGGTAGACGAACGGCATGACCAGACCGATGAGGGCGAGCGCCTCACAGAAGGCGAAGCCGAGGATCTGGTTGGCGCGGATCAGGCCAGCCGCTTCGGGCTGGCGAGCGAGCGCCTGGGTGCCGTTACCGAAGATGATGCCGACGCCGACGCCCGGGCCGATCGCCGCGAGGCCGTAACCGATCGAGCCGAGGTTGCCCTTGATCTCGACGCCGGCTGCAAGGGTCTGGAGAGCGGACATGCCGGTTCTTCCTTTTCTTTCAAGGACCGGTGGGGGTTGGCCACCGGATGTCTGATTGCGGGTCGGGCTGGCTCAGTGGTGCTCGGCGAGCGCGCCCTGGATGAAGCTGCAGGTCAGCAGGACGAAGACATACGCCTGGACCGCCTGGATGAAGAGCTCGAAGGCCGTCATCACGAGGACCATCACGAACGAGACGCCGGAGTAGGCGATACCGATGCCGTTCAGCATGTACCAGCTGGCGATCGTGAAGAGCAGCAGGAGCGTGTGACCGGCGAACATGTTCGCGAAGAGTCGGACGGCGTGAGTGAAGGGCCGCACGATCAGGTTCGAGAACAGCTCGATGGTCATCGACAGCGGGAGGACCGCGCCGAGGGACTTGTCGTAGCCGGTGAAGTTCTTCCAGGCGCCGACGAAGCCCTGGCGCTTGAAGGTCAGCGAGACCCACACGATGTAGACGATGCCGGCGAGGACCGCGGGATAGGAAATGATCGCGGTGACCGGGAACTGGGCGATCGGGACGATCGACCAGAGGTTCATCATCCAGACGAAGAAGAAGAGCGAGACGACGAGCGGTACGTACTTCTCGCCTTCCTTCTTGCCGATGGTCTCGTAGACGACGCCGCGCCGGACGAAGTCGTAACCGGCCTCGGCGATCATCTGGAGCTTGCCGGGAACGACCTTCGGACGGGCGAAGGCGGCCCAGAAGAAGGCGACGATGATGACCGAGCCGAGGAGGGCCAGCAGCATCGTCTTGTTGAAGTACGAGTTGCCGTCCGCGTCGCCGAGGAGCGGCTCGAACAGGAACGAGTGCAGGCCAGGAGCCGGGAAGCCACAACCGTCGAACAGGTGGCAGTCGGTCTCGAAGGCGAGCACCTGCGTCGGGTCAGCACTCACCGCGGGCTCCTTCATCGTGGCGCATAGGTACGGCAACCTCGTTGTGTCGGCGCGGCGTGCAGCCGCGGTTCGGCACGGGACTGGTGTTTCGGATGTGGGGGCGGCTGTGGGGCATCAAGCCTCGCGATTGAGCAGGCGTCAGCTCAGATGCCCGCGCCCGCGATGCCGCAGTTGGCACCGGACGATAGCAGGAGATCTCACGCCCCTTTATCCCGGCCCTACCCCTCACGACGAGTGCCCCGATTTTTCGGGCTCGACGTAAAGGATCTTGGCCTTCATGTGCGCACGGGTCTGCGCGGCGATCCACGCGAGTGTGCCGGCGACCAGCGTGATCGCGAAGGCCCTGGGGTGGAAGAGCGTGGTGTTCTTGAAGACGGCCAAGAAGATGAACAGCAGCAGGATCTGCGCCGCGTACAGCATCAGGCCCATCATCTGGAACAGGTGCGGAAGCGATTTGGCAGTGCGCTGCAGAACGTACAGCCCGATGCCCATGAAGAGGATGACGATGACCGTCGCGACGGCCGCCCCGACCGCACCCTTGCCCCCGACGACCACGCCACTGACGACGGCGGCGATCGCGCCGACGGCAGCCGTGGGCACGGCGGCCTGAGCCAGGATCCGGACGTCGTTGGAGGGCATGGCGGCAACTCCGCTTTCGAAAGGGGGGAGGGGTGTCGTCATGGACGAGCGTAGTCCCGGGCTGAGGGTGACTCTCACGCCAATGGACCGTCGCACTACGGTCCTTCGGCTCTGTCCCGGGTTCTCGTGAACCGTATCACAAACTATTTGATGCGGTCTTTACCTAGAAGGTGTGCTCGCTGTCACACATGAGAGTGACGGTGCGCGTCTGTGCAGGATCACGGTCGACTTGTCTGATATAGGAGCGGTTTGTCGCCCCGTCAAACTCCCACGCGTTGGCAATGCTTTAGTCAGATTCTTACCTTGGGCGTCAGCGCGACGTCTCCGCCTTACGCCTCTCCGGGACGTGCGAACGGGCGCTCAGCGCGGTCGCGCCGTTGACACCCGCCACCCCCACGGCGACCGGGGTGCGCTGTTCCACCTCGACGGGCTCCGCGACCACGGCCCGCCGGCGGCGGTAGCGCGGCGGCACCAGGTGCTGGGCCCACACCGGGACGCGCGGGGTGAAGCGCGGCAGCAGGAGCAGCACGAGACCGAGGGCGCTGAGGATCACGACGCCGAGGACGATCCACATGGACGCGGAGTTCACCGAGTAGGTGAGCGAGCCGAACGCGATCAGCGCCGCCCAGAAGTACATGATCCACACCGCGCGGCTGTGCGAGTGCCCGACCTCCAGCAGCCGGTGGTGCAGATGCCCGCGGTCGGCGGCGAACGGCGACTGGCCGCGCCAGGTGCGGCGCACGATGGCCGAGATCAGGTCGGCGGCCGGCACCGCGATGATCGTCAGCGGCAGCAGCAGCGGGATGTAGACGGGGACCGTCTGGTGCACGGCCGCCTTCTCGGACCCCGCGAACAGCTTCAGCGCGTCCGGGTCGATCTGGCCGGTGATGGAGATCGCGCCCGCGGCCAGCACGAGGCCGATGAGCATCGAGCCGGAGTCGCCCATGAAGATCCGCGCGGGGTGCATGTTGTGCGGCAGGAAGCCCAGGCACATGCCCATCAGGATCGCCGAGAACAGCGTGGCCGGGGCGGCCGCCTCGATGCCGTACGAGTACCAGATCCGGTAGGCGTACAGGAAGAACGCGGCCGCCGCGATGCAGACCATGCCGGCCGCGAGGCCGTCGAGGCCGTCGACGAAGTTCACCGCGTTGATGGTGATGACGACGAGCGCGACCGTCAGCAGGGTGCCCTGCCACTGGGTCAGCGCGACCGAGCCGACGCTGGGGATGGGCAGCCACAGGATCGTCAGACCCTGCATGACCATCACGCCCGCGGCGATCATCTGTCCGCCCAGCTTGATCAGGGCGTCGATCTCGAACTTGTCGTCCAGGACGCCGATCAGCCAGATGAGGGCGGCGCCGGAGAGCAGCGCGCGCGGTTCGTTCGACTTCTCGAAGACCTCACTGAGGTTGGTCAGGTGGTCGGCGACCAGCAGGCCCGCGCACAGTCCGAAGAACATGGCGATCCCGCCGAGCCGCGGAGTCGGTTCCCGGTGCACGTCACGGGCCCTGATCTCCGGCATCGCTCCGGCCACGATCGCGAACTTGCGTACCGGCCCTGTCAGCAGATACGTCACCGCGGCCGTGATGCAGAGCGTCAGCAGGTATTCACGCACGGGCTTCCCCACAGGTCTCGCTGGCCATCTCAGCACCACACCCTAGCGACGGTCGCATACGGTTGTGGACTTCCGGGTAGAGCAGATGGTTGCACGTGTGGCTGTGCACCCTGGTGCAACTACCCTCGCTCAGGCCGGATACGGGGGAAATCCGCCTACTAGATCCCGCACTTCTTCACGTGCCTTCGCGCTCTCGACCTCCCCGCGCACCACCCCCGCGAGCAGGGCGGCGATCCTCGCCATCTCCTGTTCGGCCATGCCCTGCGTGGTGACGGCGGCCGTGCCCAGGCGCAGCCCGCGGGAGTTCGCGTGAGGCAGCGCACAGCAGTCGAGCACCATCCCGGCGGCCGCGAGGCGACCGCGCGCGGTGCGTCCGTCGACACCGAGGGGCGCCGGATCCACCGTCACGAGGTGGGTGTCGGTGCCCCCGGTGGTGACGACGAGCCCCTCGCCGGCCAGACCGGCTGCGAGGACCCGCGCGTTGACGACCACCTGATGGGCGTACGCGGCGAACGCGGGTGTCGCTGCCTCGCCGAACGCGACCGCCTTGGCCGCGATGGTGTGCATCTGGGCGCCGCCCTGGGTGAACGGGAAGACCGCCCGGTCGACCCGCTCGGCCAGCTCGCTCCCGCACAGGATCATGCCGCCGCGAGGGCCGCGCAGCACCTTGTGTGTGGTGGCGCAGACGATGTCGGCGTACGGCACCGGACTGGGCGCCGCTCCCCCTGCGACCAGTCCGATGGGGTGGGCGGCGTCGGCGATGAGATACGCGCCCACCTCGTCGGCCACCTCCCGGAAGAAGGCGTGGTCGATGTGCCGGGGGTAGGCGGTCGAACCGCACACGATCGCCTTGGGCCGGTGGCTCAGGGCGAGCGAGCGCACCTGGTCGTGGTCGATGAGTCCGGTCTCGGCGTCGAGGCCGTAGGGGACGAAGTCGAACCAGCGGCCGGAGAAGTTGGCGGGCGAGCCGTGGGTGAGGTGGCCGCCGTAGGGCAGGCCGAGAGCGAGGACGGTGTCGCCGGGGCGCAGGAGGGCGGCGTACGCGGCGAGGACCGCCGAGGAGCCGGAGTGGGCCTGCACGTTCGCGTGCTCGGCACCGAACAGGGCCTTGGCCCGGTCCACCGCGAGCCGTTCGGCGACGTCGACGAGCTCGCAGCCGCCGTGGTGACGGGCGCCCGGGTAGCCCTCGGCGTACTTGTTGGCCAGCGGCGAGCCGAGCGCGGCCAGCACGGCCGGAGAGCAGAAGTTCTCGGCCGCGATCAACTGCAACGACGACGACTGCCGGTCGAGTTCCCCGAGCAGGATCTCGGCCAGCTCGGGGTCCTGCCGCGCGAGGACGTCGGCGGTCTCTGGGGCATGGGTGACCGACATGGTGGACTCCGGGCGTCGACGGTGACGTACGTCCAATGTAGGCCGGTGGCAGGAGGGACGCCCGGTCGTTGCTGCGCGCGGGTGCGACGGGCCGGCAGGTTCCCCCGCCGCCACCGGGTCCGGCGCCTCGTTCGGCCCCGCCCGTCACGCGCGCGCGGGAACCCCCGTCAGCGCCGTCACCACCGGGTCCAGCGCCTCGTTTATCTCGTCCCCGATCGAGCGGAAGAAGGGCAGGGGGGCGCCGTACGGGTCGAAGACCTCGTCGGCCTCGGCGGTCGGGGCCAGGAGCCACCCGCGTAGAGCCGCCGCGGCGCGGACCAGGGCCCGGGCGCGGATCACCAGGCCGTCGTCCTCCAGGGGCGGCAGGGTCGCGGGGTCTATCGCCTTCACCAGGCGGGTGAACTCCTTCAGGGTGAAGGTGCGCAGGCCCGCCGAGTGCCCCATCGAGATCACCTGCTGACGGTGGTCACGGGTGGCCGTCAGGACCAGGTCCGCCATGATCACGTGTTCGTCCAGCAGTTCCCGCCCCGTGAACCCGGTGGGGTCCGCGCCGAACTCGGCCAGCACGGTCTCCGCGTTGGTCTCCATGGGCGCGCCCTCGTGGCCCCAGGTCCCCGCGCTCTCCACGACGACGCCGCCCCACAGCGGGTCGCCGAGCCGGTCCGCCAGGGCATGCCGGGTCAGCCGCTCGGTGATCGGCGAGCGGCACACGTTGCCGGTGCTGACGTGGAGGATGCGGAAGCTGTCGAGCGGGAGCCCTGTGAAGGTCCGCGTCTCTTCCCCGTCCCATATGCCACGCCCCGCGTCAGGGGCCGTCAATTCGCCACCTCGAGGTCGGGTACGACCTTCCTGAGCTCCTCGGCGGAGATCGCGCCCGCGCGCAGCAGCAGGGGCACCTCGCGGGTGACGTCGACGATCGAGGACGGCACGATGCCGGGGGTGGGGCCGCCGTCGAGGTACACGGAGACCGAGTCGCCGAGCATCTCCTGCGCGGCGTCGCAGTCCTCCGGCGACGGGTGGCCGCTCAGGTTCGCCGAGGACACGGCCATGGGGCCGACCTCGGTCAGCAGTTCGATGGCGACGGGGTGCAGCGGCATGCGTACGGCGACCGTGCCCCGGGTGTCGCCCAGGTCCCACTGCAGGGACGGCTGGTGCTTGGCGACGAGGGTGAGCGCGCCCGGCCAGAACGCGTCGACCAGCTCCCAGGCCAGCTCGGAGAAGTCGGTGACCAGACCGTGGAGGGTGTTCGGGGAGCCGATGAGCACGGGGGTGGGCATGTTGCGGCCCCGGCCCTTGGCCTCCAGGAGGTCGTTCACAGCCTCCGAGGAGAACGCGTCGGCGCCGATGCCGTACACCGTGTCGGTCGGGAGGACCACGAGCTCGCCCCGGCGGACGGCGGACGCGGCTTCGCGCAGACCGGTCGTGCGGTCGGTCGCGTCGTTGGTGTCGTATCGCCGAGCCATGTCTAGCGGGCCTCCTCGTACACGGACTTACGGGAAAGAGTCTTCGGGGTGGTCACGGCATCGCCCTGCGGGCCGTCGCGAACCGGGGGCGCTTGTTGAGGTCGGGGTGGTCGGCCGCGTCGGCCCAGCCCCGCTCCTCGGTGAAGATCCACGGGACCTGGCCGCCCTGGGTGTCGGCGTGCTCGATGACGACGACGCCGCCGGGGCGCAGGAGACGGTGTGCGGTCCGTTCCAGACCGCGGATGAGGTCGAGGCCGTCCTCGCCGGAGAACAGGGCGAGTTCGGGATCGTAGTCCCGCGCCTCTGGAGCGACGTACTCCCACTCGGTGAGCGGGATGTAGGGCGGGTTGGAGATCACCAGGTCGACATGGCCGTCGAGGTCGGGGAAGGCGTCCAGGGCGTTGCCCTGCCGCAGGTCGACCCTGGAGCCCTCGACGTTCTTACGGGTCCAGCGCAGGGCTTCCTCGGACAGCTCCACGGCGTGCACGCGGGAGCGCGGGACCTCCTGGGCGAGGGCGAGCGCGATGGCGCCGGAGCCGGTGCACAGGTCGACGATGCACGGCTCGACGACGTCCATCGCGCGGACGGCGTCTATGGCCCAGCCGACCACGGACTCGGTCTCGGGGCGCGGCACGAACACACCGGGGCCCACCTGGAGTTCGAGGTACCGGAAGTAGGCGAGGCCGGTGATGTGCTGGAGCGGCTCGCGCTGCTCACGGCGCGCGATGGTCTCCCAGTAGCGGGCGTCGAAGTCCGCGTCCTTCACGGAGTGCAGCTCGCCCCGCTTCACGCCGTGCACGAACGCGGCGAGCTCCTCCGCGTCGTTGCGCGGCGAGGGCACGCCGGCGTCGGCCAGCCGCTGGGTGGCCTGGGCCACCTCTGCGAGCAGCAGGTTCACGCAAGTCCTCCGTGTCGTACTCGGTCGTGCGTAGGTACCTCTTCAGCGCTACCTCTTCAGCGTCCTTTACGCGGCCGCCAGCTTCGCCGCCGAGTCCGCGTCGACGCAGGCCTGGATCACCGCGTCGAGGTCGCCGTCCAGGACCTGGTCCAGGTTGTACGACTTGAAGCCGACACGGTGGTCCGAGAGCCGGTTCTCCGGGAAGTTGTACGTGCGGATCTTCTCGGAGCGGTCGACGGTGCGGACCTGGCTGCGACGGGCGTCGGCGGCATTGCGCTCCGCCTCCTCCACGGCTGCCGCGAGGAGCCTGGAGCGCAGGATACGCATCGCCTGCTCCTTGTTCTGCAGCTGGCTCTTCTCGTTCTGGCAGGAGGCGACGACTCCGGTGGGAATGTGCGTGATGCGCACCGCGGAGTCGGTCGTGTTGACGGACTGCCCGCCGGGCCCCGAGGAGCGGTACACGTCGATGCGGAGGTCGTTCGGGTTGATCTCGACGTCGACCTCCTCGGCCTCGGGCGTGACGAGGACACCGGCCGCGGAGGTGTGGATACGGCCCTGCGACTCGGTCGCCGGCACGCGCTGCACGCGGTGCACGCCGCCCTCGTACTTCAGCCGGGCCCAGACGCCCTGGCCGGGCTCGGTGGCGCCGTTGCCGCCCTTGGTCTTCACCGCGACCTGGACGTCCTTGTAGCCGCCCAGTTCGGACTCGGTGGCGTCGATGATCTCGGTCTTCCAGCCGACGCGCTCGGCGTACCGGAGGTACATCCGCAGGAGGTCGCCGGCGAACAGGGCCGACTCGTCGCCGCCCGCGCCCGCCTTGACCTCGAGGATGACGTCCTTGTCGTCGTTGGGGTCGCGCGGCACGAGAAGAAGCCGCAGCTTCTCCGTCAGCTCCTCGCGCGTCCTCTCCAGCTCCTTGACCTCGGCCACGAAGTCCGGGTCGTCGGCGGCGAACTCCTTCGCCGTCTCGATGTCGTCGCCGGTCTGCTTCCAGGAGCGGTACGTGCCGACGATCGGGGTGAGCTCGGCGTAACGCTTGTTCAGCTTGCGGGCGTTGGCCTGGTCGGAGTGGACCGACGGGTCTGCGAGCTTGGTCTCCAGGTCGGCGTGCTCACCGACGAGTTCCTCGACGGCCTCGAACATCTCTGGGCTCCTGTACTGCGAACGAAGGGGGAATACGGGCGACCAAAAACGCCGGTCCCGGCCGCACTCCGAGGAGTACGGCCGTGGACCGGCGCTGGTGGCTCGCTACTTCTTGGCAGCAGCCTTGCCGAAGCGGGCCTCGAAGCGGGCCACACGGCCACCGGTGTCGAGGATCTTCTGCTTGCCCGTGTAGAACGGGTGGCACTCGGAGCAGACCTCGGCACGGATGGTGCCGCTGTCGATCGTGCTACGGGTGGTGAACGACGCGCCACAGGTGCAGCTGACCTGCGTCTCGACGTACTCGGGGTGGATGTCGCGCTTCAAGGTGTCTCCTAGTTTCGGGAGGGTGCCGGGTCGCCACCGCGGATTGCGGGGGCGTGAACCGGGACCGACGTACCAGTCTGCCAGGACTGGCCGCATCCCCCAAAACGAGGGGACGCCAGGATCTATTCCCAGGCCGTGACCAGCGGTCCGCTACGAGGTGACGACGCCCTTGGCCTGGCCCGTCGCGTTGCCTTCGGTGGCGGATTTCGGGATCGTCCGGTCGTTCTCCAGGGCCGTCCAGATCTGCTTGGCCTTGGTCTCCTCGACGATCACCCGGTTCGGGTTCGCCGGGTCGTACCGGACCGGCATCGTGACCATGGTCATGTTCGCGGGGGTGATGCCCTTGAGGCCGCTCGCGAAGGAGACCAGGGAGTTGACCGAGCCGAGGTCGGAGTCGGTGGTGACGGCCTTGGTGGCGGTGTCGGCGAGGTCGTACAGCTTCTTGGGGCTGGTCAGCACGCCGACGCTCTTGACCTGCTTGACCAGCGCCTTGATGAAGGCCTGCTGGAGCTGGATACGGCCGAGGTCGGAGCCGTCGCCGACGCCGTGCCGGGTGCGGACGAGACCGAGGGCCTGCTCGCCGTCGAGCTTGTGGGTGCCGGCCTTCAGGTTCAGGTGGCTGTCGCTGTCCTTGATGGCCTCGGTCGTGGTGACCGTGACCCCGCCCAGCTCGTCGACCAGCTTCTCGAAGCCGCTGAAGTCGACCTCCAGGTAGTGGTCCATGCGGATGCCGGTCATGGACTCGACGGTCTTCACCGCGCAGGCCGCGCCGCCGGTCGTGTACGCCGAGTTGAACATGACGTCCGTCGCGGCGTCGTGCTCCTTGCCGTCGGTGTCGGTGCACTGCGGGCGGTCGATCAGGGTGTCGCGCGGGACGGAGACCACGGTGGCCTTCTTGTGGCCCTCGTACACGTGGATGATCATCGCGGTGTCGGAGCGGGCGCTGCCGTCGTCGGTGCCGCCGCCGAGCGTCTTGTTGGAGCCGGAGCGGGAGTCCGAACCCAGGACGAGGATGTTCTCGGAGCCGTTGTCGACCTTCGTGGGCCGGGCGCTGCCGAGGGCCTGGTCGATGTCGATGCTCTTGATGTTGCCGTTGAGCTTGAAGTACAGGTAGCCGGCCCCGGTACCGCCCAGCACGACGATCCCCGCGGCGACCCAGGCCGTGACCAGCAGACCCTTGCGGCCCTTGCTGCGCGGCTTTCGGCGGCGTCCCTTGCCACCCGGTATGCCGGGTGTCGGCGTGCTCTCGGCTGACATGTGCTCCTCGAATCCCGTTCGGTCGGTTACCCCCTGCTTTCAGGGTCAGACGTGGTCTCGGAAGACCCGTACCGCACCATGGTCGCTCCGCCTGGTCAGACGGCGAAACTCGGGAAAGGGTTGCACAACGTGTTGTGACCACCGCGTGAAGCAGTGGTCACAACACGTCACGGGAGATATCAGGAGGATCCCCGTTCACCAGCGGTTTCAGCCAAAGATGTCGTACTGCTGGAAACCGGTGCCCATGGTGGTCCTTGTGGCAAAGATCTCGCTTGTCCCCTTGCCGGTGCCCTTGTACAGGTAGAGCGTGCCGCCCGGGGTGCGGGCGACCAGGTCGGCCCTGCCGTCGCCGGTGATGTCACCGACGGCGTCGAAGGCGTTGTAGCCGCTCCAGTTCTTGCGCACCTTGACCCGGGCCGAGAACACGCCCGTGCCGGACTTGCCGGTGCCCTTGTACAGGTAGAGGTCGCCGGTGCTCTTGTTGCGGGCCAGCACGTCCGCCTTGCCGTCGCCGGTGAAGTCACCGTGCCCGAGCAGGAGGTTGTACTGGCTCCAGCCGCCGCCGACCCGTACCCGGGCCGCGAAGCTGCCGTCGCCCTTGCCGGGGTAGATCCACAGGACGCCCGCCGAGTCGACGGAGAGCAGGTCGGCCTTGTAGTCGCCGGTGACGTCGCCGGGGGTGAGGATCCGGGTGCGGGTCTTCCAGTTCGTGAAGACCTTCTTCGGGTCGGCCCAGGCGCCGGTGGTCCCGTCGGCCGACGGGACGAACCGCAGCCAGTAGACGTCACCGGTGGCCGAGACGCGGTACACGAGGTCCTGGTAGCCGTCCCGGTTGAGGTCGGTCTGCCGGAGCAGGTTCACCCCGTTCCAGTCGCCCCAGGACTTCCGGGCGGCCAGGGTGGTGCCCTTGGAGTCCAGCTCGTAGCCGACCTTGGTGGAGGACTTGCGCACCCACAGGTCGGCCTTGTGGTCGAAGTTCAGGTTGGTGTCCTCGACGCGCGGATAGACGGCGCCGACGTACTTGCTGACCTTCGTGAAGACGCTGTAGGCGCCCTTGGCGACGCAGTCCGTCACGTTCCAGGAGACGACGCCGACGATCCGGCCGTTGACGACGAGCGGGCCGCCGGAGTCGCCGCTGCAGATCGCGGTCGTACCGGAGTCGCTGCCGCTGGCGGGCTTTCCGGCGCAGACCATGTGCCCCTTGATGAACCAGGAGCCGTAGGCCGCCGCGCAGGTCGTGTCCGACTTGATGGGCAGCGTGGCCGTCTTCAGCGTCTGGGAGACGGCGTCACTGGTGGAGCTGGTACGGCCCCAGCCGTAGACCTTGGCGGCCTTGGCACCGGCCGTGGAGGCGTCGTACGAGGCCGTGTCCGTGGAGGTCGTCATCCGGATCGGGGTGGCCTTGACGGGGATCGCCAGGGTCAGCACCGCGATGTCGTTGTCGATGGCGTCCTCGTTGTAGGACGGGTTGTACCACTGCCGCAGCACGGGCGCCGGGGTGCCGCCGTGCAGGTCCCCGTCCTCGGAGGGCAGTTGCGTGGCCCCGGTCACCACGACGCCGCCGGTCGCCCAGTCGGCGCCCTTGACGCAGTGCGCGGCGGTGAGGATCTTCGTCGGCGCGATGACGGCACCGCCGCAGAAGAAGCCGGTGTCGTCGCTGGTGTCCGTGGTGCCCTGGTCGTCGGTGTACCAGAGCTGGGCCATCCAGGGCGCCGAGGAGATGTTCGTCGTCGAGCCGCCGATGATCATCGGCGAGATGCTGCCGTCGACCGCCGGGCTGCTCGCCGCCGTCCTCGAGGGCCGGGTCACCGACCCGGAGCCGTCGTCGGCCGCCATGGCGGCGAGGACCCGCTTCTCCAGCTCGGCCCGCGAGGGCGAGGACGCCGCGGCGGCCGTGCTGGGCGCCTTCGGCTCGGGGCCGGCGGTCGCGGCGTTCGCCGACGTGGTCAGCAGAGCGGCGGCCACGGCGACGGGCAGCGCGATCCGGACACGACGTCTGAGGCGACCGGCGCCTCCGGACATGGGTATGCCCATGCAAGTCCCCCCTAGGGATCACAAGTTCAGAGATCGGAAATCCGACCGAAGAGCGTGATCGTAACCCGCCAGGAACCACCAAAAAGGGCCGCCCCCCGAAAACGGGGGACGGCCCTTCAGAAGGCTTTGCCTCAGTCGCCGTTGCCCGGCATCGGCGTCGTCTTCTGGATCTGCAGCAGGAACTCGCCGTTCGACTTCGTCTGCTTCATCTTGTCGAGCAGCAGCTCGATCGCCTGCTGGGAGTCGAGCGCGTGCAGCACCCGGCGCAGCTTCCAGGTGATGGCGAGCTCGTCGCTGCCGAGCAGGATCTCTTCCTTACGGGTACCGGACGCGTCGACGTCCACCGCCGGGAAGATGCGCTTGTCGGCGAGCTTGCGGTCGAGCTTGAGCTCGGCGTTGCCGGTGCCCTTGAACTCCTCGAAGATGACCTCGTCCATGCGGGACCCGGTGTCCACCAGGGCGGTGGCGAGGATGGTCAGCGAGCCGCCGTCCTCGATGTTGCGGGCCGCACCGAAGAAGCGCTTCGGCGGGTACAGGGCGGTCGAGTCGACACCACCGGACAGGATGCGGCCGGAGGCGGGCGCGGCGAGGTTGTACGCACGGCCCAGACGGGTGATCGAGTCGAGCAGCACGACCACGTCGTGGCCCAGCTCCACCAGCCGCTTGGCGCGCTCGATGGCGAGCTCGGCGACCGTGGTGTGGTCCTCGGCCGGACGGTCGAAGGTCGAGGAGATGACCTCGCCCTTCACCGACCGCTGCATGTCGGTGACCTCTTCCGGACGCTCGTCGACCAGGACGACCATCAGGTGGCACTCGGGGTTGTTGTGCGTGATCGCGTTGGCGATCGCCTGCATGATCATGGTCTTGCCGGTCTTCGGCGGGGCCACGATCAGACCGCGCTGCCCCTTACCGATCGGCGCGACCAGGTCGATGATGCGGGTGGTGAGGATGCCCGGGTCCGTCTCCAGACGCAGGCGGTCCTGCGGGTACAGCGGGGTCAGCTTGTTGAACTCCGGCCGGCCGCGCCCCGAGTCGGGAGCCATGCCGTTCTGGGAGTCCAGGCGGACCAGCGCGTTGAACTTCTCGCGGCGCTCGCCGTCCTTGGGCTGACGGACCGCACCGGTGACGTGGTCGCCCTTGCGCAGGCCGTTCTTGCGGACCTGGGCGAGGGAGACGTACACGTCGTTGGGGCCCGGCAGGTAGCCCGACGTACGGATGAAGGCGTAGTTGTCGAGGATGTCCAGGATGCCCGCGACGGGGATCAGGACGTCGTCGTCGGCGAGCTGCGGCTCACCGGCGCCGCCGCCGATCTCGTCACGTCCACGACGGCCACGGCGGTCCCGGTAACGGCCCCGGCGGCCACGCCGGCCATCGCCGAACTCATCGTCGTCCTGCGGGCCGTTGTCGCGCTGCTGACGGTCCTGACGACCCCCGCCCTGCTGCTGGCCCTGCTGCGAACCGCGCTGCTGGCCGCCCTGGCCCGGCTGGTCGTCGCTCTTGCGGCCACGGTCCTGACGGTCACCGCGCTCCTGGCGGTCACCGCGGTCCTGACGGTCACCGCGGCCGCGGTCACGGCGGTCGCGGCGGCCACGGCCCTCGCCGTCACCGGCGTCACCCTGAGGCTGCTGTGCGGGCGCCTCGGCCTTGGGCTCGCTCTTGGCCTCGGCCACGATCGTCTCGGCGCCGCCCGTGGGGGCACCGGCCTCGGCGGTGGCGCGGCGACGACGGCGCTCGGTGGGAGCGTCCTCGCCCCCGGCGTCCCGGCCTCGCTCGGCCTGGGCGGTGCCGCCGGCCGGCTGACCGGGAATCTCGATCTGCTGCTGGGCCACGGCCTTCTCGGCCTTCTGGGCGGGCGCCTCGGCCTTGGCCTCCGCCTTCGCCTCGGCGGACTCGCCGGTACGGGCCTTGGAGGTGGCACGGCGCTTCGGCTTGGTCTCGACGGCGTCCCCGGCGGGGGCGGACGCGGCCTTCGCCGGAGCGCCACCTCCTGCCTGCGCCTCCTTGATGACCTCGATCAGCTGGCTCTTGCGCATACGCGCGGTGCCCCTGATGCCGAGGCCGGATGCGACCTGCTGGAGCTCGGCCAGCACCATGCCGTCGAGGCCGGTACCGCGGCGCCGCCGGGAGCCTGCACCGGTGGCAGGCGCGGAGGCGTCCGTGTCGGGCGCGGCAGCGGTCTCCTCGACACGTGCGCCCATCAGATCGGTGGTGTCGCTCACGAAGGGTCCTTCCCTGGAGCGGACGTCGGCCTGTCTGGCTCGGCGACCGTTTGTGCTGTCCGACGTCGGTCCCATCCTTGTGGACCGTGCCGGGGCGGTGGTCCGCCTGAACGGCGGAGGAATGTGGTGACGGCGCTTCCGAAAACCGTGGCACTGAGTGTCCGTGTCACGCGGTTTGGTCGCACCGGTTCCGGAGCGTGCCCGGCATGTCGCTCAGTGCTCGCGTACGAGGTACTGCCCATGTACGTCGTACGAAACACAGTGCGGCTTGGGAGGCTCCCGGAAGAATGTCTGTCCCGGACGGGGACGTGAAGCACCTCGCCATGGTGGGGTCGGGTGCAGACTTGAGATTAACACTACCGGATCCAACAAACATTCCCCCTCTCGAAATCCGGCGGCCGCCGGATCTCCTGTCACTTCTGATGTCACTGGCCGATGTCGCCGGCCGCCGCGAGCGGCAGCACGCTCGCGCCGTGGGCGTCGAGTTCCAGCCGGTTGGCGGCCCAACCCTCGCCCGCCAGATGGGCCACCTTGTCGGCGCTTTCCGCGTCGGCCAGCGCGAGCACGGTGGGTCCCGCTCCCGAGATGACCGCCGGGATCCCGTCGGCCCGCAGCCGCTCCACGAGCGCGGCGCTCTCCGGCATGGCGGGAGCGCGGTAGTCCTGGTGGAGACGGTCCTCGGTGGCCGGAAGCAGCAGCTCGGGGCGCCTGGTGAGGGCCTCGACGAGCAGCGCGGCACGGCCCGCGTTGGCGGCTGCGTCGACGTGCGGCACGGTGCGCGGGAGCAGGCCGCGCGCGGTCTCGGTCAGGACCGCCTTCCCGGGCACGAAAACCACCGGAACGATGGAATCGACGGGTTCGGTCCTGATCGCCCGGGCGGCGCCGGCCTCCATCCAGGAGATCGTGAATCCGCCGAGCAGACAGGCCGCCACGTTGTCGGGGTGGCCCTCGATCTCGGTGGCGAGCTCCAGGAGCGCGGTGTCGTCGAGGCGGGACTCGCCGCCTATGGTCACGGCGCGCGCGGCGACGATGCCGGCGCAGATGGCGGCCGAGGAGGAGCCGAGGCCACGGCCGTGCGGGATGCGGTTGGCGCAGACGATCTCCAGGCCGCGCGGCTGGCCGCCCAGCAGGTCGAAGGCGGTGCGCAGGGACCGTACAAGAAGGTGGTTCTCGTCGCGTGGGAGCGTTTCGTTCCCCTCCCCCGCGATGTCGATGAGCAGCCCGGAGTCGGCCACGCGGACGACTACGTCGTCGTAGAGCCCCAGGGAGAGGCCGAGGGCGTCGAAGCCCGGTCCGAGGTTGGCGCTGGTGGCGGGGACGCGCACCCGGACGGCGGCGGCACGGAAGGCGGGACCGGCCATCTCTCGATGACTCTCCTTGAGCTGCGTGATTGTCGAAGGCATTCGATAGGTACCTGGAGACCCTCAGGCCGCGGAGACTACGCGGCTCCCTGCCATGCGCGGGGGCATATGCAGGGGGCGGGTTCGCTACAGCCTATCGAAGGAAGGTTCTGTGGCGACATAGGGCGCACAGGAGGCGCACGATGCGTGTCGTAAGCCCCCTGTGCACCCCTTCAGGGGATTCCCTGCTCAGCGCTGTTCAGGCGAGGCCGAGGCGCTCGGCCGCCGTCGCCGCGTCGACCGGGACGGTGACGGGCTGCGGGGCGCCGGCGACGGCCCAGTCGGGGTCCTTCAGACCGTTACCGGTGACGGTGCAGACGATGCGCTGTCCCGGATCGACCTTGCCCTGCTCGGCGGCCTTCAGCAGACCGGCCACCGAGGCGGCGGAGGCGGGCTCCACGAAGACACCCTCCTGAGCGGCCAACAGCCGGTAGGCGCGCAGGATCTCACGGTCCGTCACCTCGTCGATGAACCCGCCGGACTCCTCCTTCGCCGCGAGGGCGTACTGCCAGGAGGCGGGGTTTCCGATGCGGATCGCGGTGGCGATGGTCGAGGGGTCCTTGACGATCTCGCCGCGCACGATCGGGGCGCTGCCGGAGGCCTGGAAGCCCCACATCCGGGGGGTCCTGGCGGCGATGCCGTCGGCGGCGTACTCCTTGTAGCCCTTCCAGTACGCCGTGATGTTGCCGGCGTTGCCGACCGGCAGGACGTGGATGTCGGGCGCGTCGCCGAGCATGTCCACGATTTCGAAGGCGGCCGTCTTCTGGCCCTCGATGCGCACCGGGTTGACCGAATTGACCAGCGCCACCGGGTAGTTGTCGCTGAGCGACCGGGCCAGGGTGAGGCAGTCGTCGAAGTTTCCGTCGACCTGGAGGATCTTCGCGCCGTGGATGAGCGCCTGGCCCATCTTGCCGAGCGCGATCTTGCCGCGCGGGACGAGCACGGCACAGACCATGCCCGCGCGTACGGCGTAGGCGGCGGCGCTCGCCGACGTGTTGCCGGTGGAGGCGCAGATGACCGCCTTCGCGCCCTCCTCCTTGGCCCGCGTGATGGCCATGGTCATACCGCGGTCCTTGAAGGACCCGGTGGGGTTGGCGCCCTCCACCTTGAGGTGGACCTCGCACCCGGTGCGCTCGGAGAGCACCTGGGCGGGCACGAGGGGCGTGCCGCCCTCGCGGAGCGACACGACCGGCGTGGTGTCGGAGACGGGCAGCCGGTCCCGGTACTCCTCGATGAGTCCGCGCCACTGGTGGGTCATTGCTCGTTACTCTCCTTCAACCCGCATGATGCTGGCGACACCCCGCACGGTGTCGAGCTTGCGCAACGCCTCGACGGTCCCGTTCAGGGCGGCGTCGGAGGCCCGGTGCGTGACGACGACGAGAGAGGCCTCGCCGTCCTTGCCCTGCTGGCGAACCGTATCGATGGACACGCCGTGCTCGGCGAACACGGTCGCGACCTGGGCGAGAACACCCGGTTTGTCCGCCACGTCGAGGCTGATGTGGTAACGCGTGACGACCTCGCCCATGCCCGAGACGGGAAGGGCGGCGTACGCGGACTCACCGGGTCCGGTCGTGCCGCTGAGCCGGTTGCGGCAGACGGCGACGAGGTCCCCGAGCACGGCGGAGGCGGTGGGGGCGCCGCCCGCGCCCGGACCGTAGAACATCAGCTGGCCGGAGGCGTCGGACTCGACGAACACCGCGTTGTACGCGCCGCGCACGGACGCCAGCGGGTGGGTCAGCGGGATCATCGCGGGGTGCACGCGCGCGGTGACGGACTGCCCGTCCTCGGCACGCTCGCAGATGGCGAGGAGCTTGATGGTGCAGCCCATGTTCTTCGCGGAGGCGAAGTCGGCGGCGGTCACCTCGGCCATGCCCTCGCGGTACACGTCGTCGAGGCGCACACGCGTGTGGAAGGCGATCCCGGCGAGGATGGCGGCCTTGGCGGCGGCGTCGAAGCCCTCCACGTCGGCGGTCGGGTCGGCTTCCGCGTACCCGAGGGCGGTGGCCTCGTCGAGGGCCTCCTGATAGCCGGCGCCCGTGGAGTCCATCTTGTCGAGGATGAAGTTCGTCGTCCCGTTGACGATGCCGAGCACCCGGTTGACCTTGTCGCCGGCGAGGGACTCGCGCAGCGGACGGATCAGCGGGATGGCACCGGCTACGGCGGCCTCGTAGTAGAGGTCCTTGCCGTGCTGTCCGGCCGCCGCGTGGAGGGCGGCCCCGTCCTGGGCGAGGAGCGCCTTATTGGCGGAGACGACGGAGGCGCCGTGCTCGAAGGCGGTGGTGATCAGGGACCGGGCGGGCTCGATACCGCCGATGACCTCGACCACGACGTCGATGTCGCCGCGCTTGACGAGGGCGGTGGCGTCGGTGGTGACGAGGGAGGGGTCGATGCCCTCACGGACCTTGGAGGGCCGCCGTACCGCGACCCCCGCGAGCTCGACGGGGGCCCCGATGCGGGCGGCGAGGTCGTCGGCGTGCGTCGTCATGATGCGCGCCACCTCTGAGCCGACCACTCCACAGCCCAGCAGCGCCACCTTCAGCGGACGCGTACGCATCATCCGACCTCGTTTCCTCATACCGTCAACGGTGGGACCAGTCTCACTCACCGGACGGGACTTTCTGCCCGTCGTCCGGATTATGAGACATCTATTTCATTTGTCCGGGGGTGGAAGACCGAAGATCTTCCACCCCCGGTGTTCTCAGCCGACGTCGAGCCGCAGCAGGTCCTCCTCCGTCTCGCGGCGGACGATGACACGCGAGGCGCCGTCGTTGACGGAGACGACCGGCGGGCGCAGGACGTGGTTGTAGTTGCTCGCCATGGACCGGCAGTAGGCGCCCGTCGCCGGTACGGCGATGAGGTCACCCGGTGCCAGGTCGGCGGGCAGGAACGCGTCCTTCACCACGATGTCCCCGCTCTCGCAGTGCTTGCCGACGACGCGGGTGAGCATCGGCTCGGCGTCGCTCGTCCTGGACACGAGGGCGACGGTGTACTCGGCGTCGTACAGCGCGGTGCGGATGTTGTCCGACATGCCGCCGTCGACGGAGACGTAGGTGCGCAGACCGTCGAGGCGCTTGATGGTCCCGACCTCGTAGAGCGTGAAGGCGGTCGGTCCGACGATGGCGCGGCCGGGCTCGACGGAGATCCTCGGGGTCCGCAGCTTGGCGGCCTCGCACTCCCTCGTCACGATCTCGGTCAGCGCCTTGGCGATCTCGTGCGGCTCACGGGGGTCGTCGTCGCTGGTGTAGGCGATGCCGAGCCCGCCACCGAGGTCGATCTCGGGGAGCTCGACGCCGTGCTCGTCACGGACGTCCTTGAGCAGCCCGACGACCCGGTGCGCGGCGACCTCGAAGCCGGACATGTCGAAGATCTGCGACCCGATGTGGGAGTGGATCCCGATGAGCTCGAGCCCGTCGAGCTTCAGCGCCCGCCGTACGGCCTCCGCGGCCTGCCCGCCCGCGAGCGGAATGCCGAACTTCTGGTCCTCGTGGGCGGTGGCGATGAACTCGTGGGTGTGGGCCTCGACGCCGACGGTGACACGGATCTGGACGCGCTGCCGCTTGCCGAGTCCCTGCGCGATGTGGGCGACGCGGACGATCTCCTGGAAGGAGTCGAGGACGATCCGGCCGACGCCGTTCTCGATCGCCCTGGTGATCTCCTCGGTGGACTTGTTGTTGCCGTGGAAGGCGATGCGCTCGGCGGGCATGCCGGCGGAGAGCGCGGTCGCGAGCTCGCCGCCGGAGCAGACGTCGAGGTTGAGCCCCTCCTCGTGCAGCCAGCGCACGATCGCCCGGGACAGGAACGCCTTGCCGGCGTAGAAGACGTCGGCGTCGGCCCCGAAGGCACTGCGCCAGGCCCGCGCCCGGGCCCGGAAGTCGGACTCGTCCACGATGTAGGAGGGAGTGCCGTGCTCTTCGGCGAGGGTCTTGACGTCGATGCCGCCGACGGTGACGACACCGTCGCTGTCACGACCGACCGTCTGGGCCCACACCTTGGGGTCGAGAGTGTTGAGGTCGGCGGGCGGCGCGGAATAGTGCCCCTCGGGAAGGACGTCGGCGTGGCGGGGCCCGGCGGGATGTGCGGAACGGCTCATGTTCTCGGGTGGCTTTCTGTGTGCGTCACAGGTGTTCGGGTGCGTCGATGCCGAGCAGGGACAGGCCACCGGCCAGCACCGCCCCGGCGGCTTCGGCGAGCGCGAGCCGGGCACGGTGGGCGGCCGAGGGTTTCTCCGCACCGCGCGGAAGCACGGTGACCAGGAACGGCAGAACGGCATCGGCGACGGTGACGAGATGCCGGGCGAGCAGGTCGGGGGCGTGGTGCGCGGCCGACCGGGCGAGGACACGGGGGTGATCGGCGAGGGCGTTGTGCAGCGCCTTCGTGTCCTGCGATGTCTGCGTGTCCGGTACGGCGGGTCCGGCGGGTTCGGCGTGGAAGCCCAGGTCGGCGGCGTTGCGGCTGAGGGCCCGGGTGCGGGCGTGGGCGTAACGGACGCGGAAGAGAGGGTTGCTCTCGCGCTGGACCAGGTGGTCGGCGGTGATGCGGGGACGGTCGTGGGCGGCCGGGTGGAGCAGGGCCCAGCGGGCGGCGTCGCGCCCCAGGGGCAGAGGGTCGCGGGCGGCCAGTACGGGCCGTACGGCGACGAGGGGGGCGGCGGACGTGGGGCCCCCGGGATGCCCGGGATGCCCGGGACTGCCGTACGCGTCGCTGTGCGCATCGAGGACGTCGGTCCACTCGGGCTCGGGCCGGTCGGCGCAGCTGGTGCGGACGAGGGCGCCCTGGGAGCGGAGGACGCGGGCGACGGCGTCCATGACGACGACCGCGCGGACCTCGTGGGGGGCGTGCAGTCGCACGAGCTGCCCGGTGGGCCGGTCGGCATGGCCGTACCCGCGGCCGCACCGCAGGATCTCCCGCACCAGGGTCGGGTCGCTCCCCCGCACGCTGATGTTGAGAAACCCGGGCCCGGTGACGACGACGTCACTGATGCCGTCGGTCCTGGCGATGTGCTGCCGGAGAATCTCGGCGACCCGCAGCGGGGGCTGCCCGGCCGGCCGGGCGAGCTGCAGGGCCACGTTGGTGGCGTAGTCACCCCACCCACCGGGGCCTGGAGGCGTGACCTTGACCTGCCCCGGCACGGTCACGTCGAGCTCCCCGTCATCGACAGCACGACGCACCGCGCGCAGCACGGTACGGGAGAGCTCGACGGGGGTCACGGGTCAAGCGTAGGGGAGGAGGGGGGTGGGTAGGCGAACGGGTTTGGGCGGAGGTCCGCGATGTGGACGGGGGTCGCGAGACGGGGACGGGTCGTTCGGAGCCGGTTGCTCTTGGAGCTGGTCGCTCTAGGAGCCGCTTGTTCTGGGAGCGGATCGTTCTGGCGATCAGCCGCCGGTGCGACCGACCCGTTCGGTCTCACCACCACCGAGGACACCTCCGACGAGAGGACTGCCCTCCTCCGCCGCGTCCCGCCCCTCTCCACCCCGCTCCAGCAACTGCCGTACAAGGCGTACGAGTTCGGCAGGCTCGAAGGGCTTGGCGAGGAAGGCGTCGACACCGACGTCGAGGCCGCTGTCGACCTCGTACTGCGTGCAGGCGCTGACGATGGCGAGGGGCAGATGAGAGGTCCGGGGGTCGGAACGCAACCGCGCGGCAGTCTGCAGCCCGTCCAACCGGGGCATGACCACGTCGAGCGTCACCACATCGGGCCGCACCTGATGAACGACATCCAGACACTCGACACCATCGGCCGCGGTCACGACCTCGAGACCCTCCAGCTCGAGATTGACCCTGATCAACTGCCGGATGACCTTGTTGTCGTCCACAACAAGCACCCGACCCGACGCGCCTGGCACAACTCGAGAGTAGGTGTGGACCGGCCACCGCGTCCGGGTTTTCCCCACTTCCACCCCGCACGGGGACGCACCCCCACTCCGACCGCCCGACGCCACCGCGAAACCCGTTCCTGATCACCCGGAGGGAGCTGGTAGTGTTCTACCCGTCGCCGCGAGCCACCAGCTCAACGCCGATACGCCCCCGTAGCTCAGGGGATAGAGCAACGGCCTCCGGAGCCGTGTGCGCAGGTTCGAATCCTGCCGGGGGCACTCCGGGAAAAGCTCCTGACCTGCAGAAATGCGGGTCGGGAGTTTTTGCGTTCACGTCAAAACGCACACGGTCTTTTAACCGTTGCTCTTTTCGAGCCACACGCCCCTCCACATACTGTGGATAACCTCTCCTGCTGACAGGTTTCCGCAGGTCAAAGACCCGCGACTGGGCGTTTGATTGTCTCCCTCCCTGGCAAATACCGACCGCACCCCGTCGTGGGCACCAAGGCGTCGACTTTCCTCGAACATCGCGCGTGACCTGCACTGATGTGACTGACGGCACACGAAAACGCACACGGTCAGGAGGGTCGTTGCTCCTTTGCCTCAATGCTTGGCCAGCACTTCACAAGAAGAAGTCGTTTGTGGCGGCGGAACAACTGCTCCAGGACCACAAGTACGCCATCGACGCCAGGCGCGGCGCCACCGCCCTCGCCACGCCCGGACCGCCACGATCCTGACCTCCGGCCCCGAGGGCCTCACGGCGCTGTGCGGTGGGCACGCCACCGTCATCAACATCTGAGGGCAGGCCGCACCGGCTTCCCGTTCCTGAAGAAGCACGAACACACGTCGCCGCCAGCCGACGACCACCCAATGCCACCGAAGTCCACGATCCCCGCGACCAGTTACGCCAGGAAGACTGCTACTCAACCAAGCACATCGGCCGGTATAACGATCTGCCATGACCATCATCGCGGCGCCGAGCGAGACATTCTGGACGGCTATGGGAGCGGTGGGAGCCGTGCTCGCGATCCCGACAGCGCTCTTCATCGGCTGGCTCGGTTACCGCGCCGTCTGGCCACGACGCCGGATCTATTGGTCGGCGCGCGTCAGTACTCTCACGCACACCGCCGCTCACGGCACTTTGACGATCACGCACGGAACCACGACCCTGAGCAATCCGCACGTAGTGGAAATTGACCTTTCCAACGTCGGCAACAAGGATCTGGAGCCGGCTCAATTCAACGGCCAGCCCATCGAGGTCACATCCACAGCCGACGTGATCGCTGTCCTCAACGAGACCTCACGGCCTACGGCGCAGCGGGTGCTGCCAGCCACCGTCGGCGCCAAAACTCTCAGCCTGAACCCTGCGACACCTCTGCACCAGGGCCAGACATTGACATACATCATGCTGGTAGACGGCTCAGACCCGCAGATCGACCTCCGGGCATCTGCGAGCAACACCCATATCAAGCGTCAGACCCGGCTGACGCCCGATGAGATCGTCCGCATGTACTACACGCGCATGTCCCAGGTCGTGGGAGCCAGCGCCGGAACAGGGATTCTTTACCTCGTCTTCCTTCTGCTCTCCAAAGCGTGACGAGGCGGGACGTGACGGATCAGAGCGTGAGCAGTTCCTCGTAGAAGCCCCCGAAACCCCGCTCCCGGTCGATGAGATGGATCTCCAGGATCCAGTGGCAGCGACGCCCGACCTTGTCAGTACGCCGCAGCGGGGTGTCGTTGTCCGCGGTGATGTACGACTCCACGTCCGCGCCGTCGATCTTCTCGTGCGGAAATTCGCCGACCAGATGCCCGGCGTGCCAGCCGCCCAGTTCCCAGCCGGACTCGGCGGCCAGCCGCTCGACCTCGGCGTGCAGCCGCTTCCCGGTGATCTCGGGATCATCTTCGAAGAAGTGCTTGCCGGCGGCGAAGATCGTCGGCAGGTCGTCGCGGAGGCGGTGCTTGACCGGGTCGTCGCCGAGGACGAAGGTCCGCCCGAAGTCGGCCTCGTACTCCTCGAAGATCGGCCCGAAGTCGGCGAACACGATGTCGTCCGCGCCGATCGCCCGGTCCGGCGGGTTCTCCTTGTAGGGCTTCAGGGTGTTCGGGCCGGAGCGCACGATCCGCTTGTGCCAGTGCCGGGTCGTGCCGAACAGCTCGTTCGCCAGGTCCCGGATCCGGTCGCTGACCGCCCGCTCCCCCTCACCCGGCGCGACCAGCCCGCGCACCTCGATCTCGGAGAAGAGCCGTTCGGCCTTCGCCTGAGCGTCCAGCAGTCGTGCCGCGCGGGTGGGCTCGTCGTCTCTCATACCGGGAACGTACATCTCGTCAGTGGCCCCGGTGTCGGGGACGTCGGCGAGTTCGGAGGTCACCCGGTAAGGGCGATTCTGCGCACCGGGTGCGGCCGTCTTCGCAGGTCACATCGTATGCGACCTATGAGTTGCATCGATGGACCGGTCAGGTCTCCAAAGTGGCCGTTCGTGACACCCGCGCCGGAGGACTGCGCAACGGTGCGTCTGTGCCGTGCCGCCGGTCTCGTTCTGCGGAAAGCGGGGCTGAAAGTCCTCACCGTCGCCCAGTCGAGGGACGGACCTTGCTCCAGGTTCCCCACTCGCAGGTTCAGGGATGGCCCGGCCTCAAGGGTGCTCCTTCGGCGATGGCTGACCGGTCGCCGCCGTGCCGTGCCCAGCCTGGATGTGCCGTCCGTCAAAGATTGACCCCGCCCACCCTGCTTGAGTTCGGGAGGGCGAGGTCTTGGCGTCTGGAGCCCTACATCGGAACGGCCTTGATCACTGCGAAGACGGCGCCCTGTGGGTCCGTCACGACCGACATCCGGCCCGCGACCATGTCGAACGGCGGGAGCAGAACGTTACCGCCCGCCCTGACCAGCGCGTCCACTGTGCTGTCGGTGTCGTCCACCGAGAAGTAGGTGAGCCAGTGCGGAGGCGTCCCAGGGGGCGCCATCTCGCCCATGGTGGTCATGCCACCGACCGAGCGGTCGCCGATGTTCATCGAGTGGTAGTCGTCCATGCCCTCCATCGGGACGGACGACAGGCCGAGCGCCTGCTGGTAGAAGGCCCCGGCGGCGGCCAGGTCCGGGGTGTGCAGCTCGTTCCAGGTGAAGGCGCCGGGCTCGTTGACCACGGCGGCGCCCCAGAAGTCGACGGGCTGCCAGACGCCGAAGACGGCGCCGGTCGGGTCGGCCGCCACCAGCATCCGGCCGACGGTGCCCACGTCCATCACCGGGAACATCACAGTGCCTCCGGCCGCGCCGATCGCGTCCTGGGTGGCGTCCGCGTCGGTGCTGGCCAGGTAGGTGGTCCACACCGTGGGCGGCGTGGGAACACCCTCGTCCATCGGCTGGGCCTTCATGATCCCGGCCACCGGCTTGCCGTTCAGGGTGCACACCGTGTACCCGCCGAACTCGGCCGGTCCGACCTCGCCCTGCCAGCCGAACAGGTCGCGGTAGAAGTCGAGGGCCGCCTGCTGGTCGGGAACCGTCAGGTCGGTCCAACAGGGCGTGCCGGGTGGGTAGTGCGAGGCTGTGACTTCGGGCATTGCGGTCCTTTCGATCAGGGTCTTCCCCAACCTCTCGTCTTCGGCCGGCACCGGCCGTCCGACACGCCACAACGAAGGGGGAAGCCTGACCGCCTGCCAGGTCGTCACCCGTTCCGACCGGGGAATCGGGAGCGAGCCCGGGGTTGTTCGGAGGTCCTCATCAGCGTCGCGGGCGGGCTCGAAGCGGACGGTGAGCGAAGGGGGGATGGCTGCGCGGAGGCGGGTTCAGACGTCTCGTCGGCTGTGGGCGACGCGCCCGCTGTTCCATGCCCGCCGGCGGGCGCCGCGCCGGAGGTCGGTGCTGCGTACGGAACACGCCGGCCGGATGACCTTCTCTTCGTCTGTTCCGGGGCTCTCTGCCTGCGAACTCAGTGATCAGCCTGGCATGGGTGCGGTCTCGGGGGTCGCGTCGCGGTTTCCCGATGATCACAGTTATCTTTTCCGCGGTCCTGCAAGAGGGTCGTTTCCGATTCCACCTGAACGCCTGCTTCTCCGTTGCCGCTCCGCTCGTCATCACCGTGGGCGCGTAGCTGGTGCTCGAAGGGCGGAGAACTGGTGTTGGATCTGTCCGGCCTGGCGGCAGAGCCGGACGCCTTCCCTCACCCAAAGCGTTGAACGGCTGGTCATTGCAGTGGAGTTGACGGATCGCTAGAGTCGTTCTGCCAACTACTCACAGGAGGCTCCTTGACTTCATCGCTTCATACGTGGACACAGCCGGACGGCTGTTCCGGGGCGACCTAAGCCCCGCTGCGTACCGCTGGTGACCACTTGACCCAGGTCAAGTGCGTCCAGATCCAGCGGAGATAGCGAACAAGTCAATGGAGGTACCGAGTGTCGGCCAACTCGACGCACCAGCTCGCCTGCACGCATCCCGGGCGTGATGTTGCGATCGTCAGTCTGTGTGCTGTTGTGGTTTCTCTCGTCGCGGTCATTGTGGTGATGGCCTTCCATGGCAACCCCCTCGCGACTTTCGGTGCGAGTGGCAGCGCCTTCGCTGCGGCCTTCAGCGGAGGCATGGGCGTACTGTCCCACCTCAAACGCACCGCGTAGTGACTCGGGAGGGGCGGCCGGGACGGGCTGCCCCTCAGCGGTCTTCCCCCGTCACCATTCCCCACAGCCGGTCCGAGAGTTCCGGCGGCTCCCGCAACGACGAACTGAGCGGCGAGCTCCGCCGGGAACAGGCCAGGGATAAGACGATGCGGATGATCATTGCGGAGCTCTCCCTCGGGTTGGAGCAGGCCAAGGCCGAACTCGAGGCCCTCGCTGGAGTCACTTTCGGTTGCCGGACCCACGTTGATCCGAGAGCGCTTTGGCCGGGCTTCAGGCGAAGAGGGGCGCCGATCTTGGCCGACTGCGATGGTGCGCGGGCGGATGGGGCGACGACGCGGAGTGTGTTCGTCGGTAGGCGCTGGGCCGTCAGCGGTTCTCTTCGCCTTGGGCGACCTCGACCTGGTGGTGGAAGGCCATCACGCCGGTGGTCGCGGTCGCGGCGGGGAGGATCGCGCAGACGGTGAGGAGCAGGGCGATCCACCGTGTGGATTTCGGGCGGCCGTCGCCGGGGGCGAGGAGGGCGGCGACCCGCTGGGGAACGGGGCCCGTGGTGGCCCCGGGGGCGAAGTCCGGGCGGGTGGAGCGCTGAGCGTCTGAGGCAAGGGCGGCGCGGGCGATGGCCCGGGCGAGCAGGCGGCGGTCGCCGACGGTGGCAGCGGCACTCTCGTCGGCGGCGCGTTCTGCGGCGAGCCGGATGGTGGCACGTGTCGCGCGGAGTGCGGGGTGGCAGTGGGCGGCGAGTTCGGCCGCCGCCAGGAAGTAGTGGTGGCCGCCCGCGTTGTGGGCCCGCTCGTGGGCGAAGAGGGCTTCCCGTTCGGCGGGGCCGAGGCTGCGGAGCATCGCGGTGGTGACGACGATCCGGTGGGGTCTGCCGGGTAGGGCGTACGCATCTGGATGCGGTGAGTGGACGACGCACAGGTCGCCGGCGGCGGGACGGCGGTCGGCCTCCGTGCGGGCGGTGCGGAAGGCCCGGACCTGCCGCAGGACTGAGCGGGCGAGAGTCGAGGTGCCGAGGGTGAGCGCGCCGGTGGCGAGCGCGGCGGCCGGGAGGACGAGCAGGTCGGAGGGGGTGCGCAGGGGGTGGATAAGGTCGCCGAGTGCCGCGAAGAGGGAGAGCTTGAGCAGGCCGATCAGCACGAGGGCGCCGAGGGCGGCCAGGCACGCACCGGCGCACGCCAGAGCGCAGGCGGTCAGCGCCCGCAGGACGGTGACCGGGTCGAGGCGGGCGAGGACGCGCCGGGCCAGTGCCGGCAACGTGAAGGGCAGCAGGAGCGGAATCAGCAGGAGGGCGATCACTGTTCGTCGGCCTCCAGCAGTTGGCGCAGCAGTTCCCCGTCGTCCGGGTTGAGCTGGGCGACGAAGCGGGCGAGGACGGTCTCGCGGTCGGCGTCCCGGTCGAGTTCGGTGTGCATGCGCTGGGCGGTCAGCCCGGGGGCGTCCTGCACCGGGACGTAGGCGTAGCCGCGCCCGTGTCGCTCGCGGTCGACGACGCCCTTGCCATGGAGGCGGGACAGGATCGTCGTCACCGTCGTCCGGGCGAGGCCGGAGGCGAGCTCGACCTGTACCTGTGCCGGGGTGAGCGGTGCGTCGGCAGCCCACAGTGCGGCCATGACGGCGGCTTCGAGCTCGCCGGCCGGTCGGCGTTCGTCCTTCGGGTCGGTCATGGGAACGGTCCTCACCCCGCTATCGTCTACAGTTCAGTAGACCGTCTACAGAATTGTAGTCGCTGGTCGGGTGCTGTTGCGACGCGCCCGCTCCGCCGGACCGAAGGGGTCGCGACGATGTCCACACCCGTCCACCTATCGTCGCAGCTCGCTGTCGACGTGCTCGATGCCCATTCTCTGCTGGCCGCCTTCGGAGTGCTGGGGGTGGGGGCGGTGTTGTTCGCCGAGACGGGCTTGCTGATCGGCTTCTTCCTGCCGGGCGACTCGCTGCTGTTCACGGCGGGGCTGCTGTGCACCGGCACGGCCGACAGCGGGGTGAAGCTGTCGCTCGGGCCGCTGCTGGTGGCCGCGTCCGTCGGTGCGCTGGCCGGGGCGCAGTGCGGATATTGGCTCGGGAGAAGAGCGGGCGGCGCTCTGCTCGCTCGCAGTCACTCGCCCCGGCTGCACCAGGGGGCGCACCGGGCCGAGGAGTTGCTGGAGAAGTACGGGCACGCGAAGGCCATCGTGCTGGCCCGGTTCGTGCCGGTGGTGCGAACGGTGCTCAATCCGGTGGCGGGAGCACTTCGGGTGCCGGTGGGGACATTCACGCTGTGGCAGATCGTCGGCGGGCTCGTGTGGAGCATCGGCCTCACCCTCGCGGGGTATGCGCTGGGCTCATCGATCCCGAACGTCGACCGTTACCTGCTCCCGCTGGTGGCGTTGATCATTGTCGTGTCGCTGACCCCTCTCCTTGCCGAGGTGTACCGGGCCCGCCGGGGCACCACGCCCAAGGGGGGAAGCAGGTGATCATGGCCTTCGACGGATCGTCGATCGACGGCTCCACCTACCTGGATGTAGCGAGGCTGGCCTGGCATGCGCCGGGCTGGCTGGACGGGGCTGTGTCGTTCTGGTCGACGTACGGGCTCGCGGTGTTCGCCGTCCTCGCGGGCGTCGGCTGGTGGTTCGCGCGCCGGGCCGGGGGCGCGGCGGCGGTGACGGCGCTGGCCGTGCCGGTGGTCGTGGTCGTGGCGTTCGGCGTGGATGCCGTGGTGAAACTGCTGGTGCGCGAGGACCGGCCGTGCCAGAGCCTGCGTGTGCGGACGCTGGAGGCGTGTCCGGCGCCCGGGGACTGGTCCTTCCCCAGTAACCATGCGGCGATCGCCGCCTCCGCCGCCGTGGCCCTGTTCTTCGTCTCCCGTCGGCTGGGAGCGGTCGCGGCGGTGGCGGCTCTGGCGATGGGGGTCTCCCGGGTGTGGGTCGGCGCGCACTATCCGCACGACGTCGTGGCCGGAGTGCTGGTCGGCGGGCTCATCGCGCTCCTGTCGATGACCGCCGTGCGGCGGTGGTCGCGACCCGTGGGCCGGTGGATCGCCTCCAGCCGCATGCACCCGATGGTGACGGCCCCATGAACCGGCGCGACGCCGCCGACCTGGCCGGCACCATCGGTCTCGGCGCCTACATCGCATTCGGCATTCTCATCTGGGTGGTGATCGGCCAGGACGGTGCTCCGCTGCGGATGGACGACGGTTTCCTTACCTGGTCGCTCGCCCATCGCCCGGACGTGGCGATGGCGCTGGCCCGAGGGGTGACCGACACCGGCAGTGGCGCCGTCCCGTATGTCCTCGCGGCGCTGGCCGGTGTGGTGGCAGGGCGAACCGTGCGGCAACGGATGTGGGCCGCCGCGCTGAGCGTTGCCTGCCTGGGATGCGGGCAGGCGATGCGTTACGGGGTGATGGAACTCCTCCAGCGACCGCGTCCGCCGCACGCCGACTGGGCAACGTCGGCCGGTGGCTGGGCCTTCCCCTCGGGCCACACCACCACAGCAGCCCTCACCGCGGGGCTGCTGATCGTCGCCCTCTCGCTGCGCGCCCCACGCGGCGCCACCTCGCTCCGGGCTGTCATCGGGTGCTGGGGCGTACTGGTGGGCCTGTCCCGGATCTATCTCGGCGTGCACTGGTTCAGCGACGTCATCGGGGGCTGGCTGTTCGCCACCGGATGGCTCGGTGTGTGCCTGTATGCGATGGCCCGATGGCTGCCCGCCTCACGCGTTCACGGCACGACCCGTACGCCGGAAGATCCGACGGAGGACCATGCACCACAAGATCCTGGTCGTCGAGGACGATCACGCCCTGCGTGATGTGCTGCGCCGCGGCCTGCTGGACGAGGACTTCGAGCCGGTGCTCGCCGCCGACGGCGCCACCGCCCTGAGACTGGCCAAGGATGACGTCGCAGCGGTCGTCCTGGACGTGGGGCTGCCCGACGCGGACGGACGGGACGTCTGCCAGGCGCTGCGCGCCAACGGCTTCGCCGCCCCGATCATCTTCCTGACGGCCCGCCACCACCTCACCGACCGGCTGTCCGGCTTCTCCGCCGGGGCCGACGACTACCTGCCCAAGCCGTTCCACCTCGCCGAACTCGTCGCCCGGCTACGGGCCGCCATCAAACGCGCCGGCCCACCGGCCGTGGCCACCGCCGGGGATCTGCTGCTGGACGCGACCCGGCACACTGCGCGAGTCGGCGAAGCCGACGTCGACCTGTCCCCGACGGAGTTCCGGCTGCTGGCCACGCTCGTGGCCGCGGGCGGCGCCATCGTGAGCCGGCGCGACCTGGTCCGGGCCGCCTGGCCGGACGGCGCACAGGTCAACGACAACACCCTCGACCAGTATCTGAGCCGGCTGCGCCGCAAGCTGCGCGAGGCCGGCAGCGGCCTGAGCCTGACGACGGCGCGCGGGATCGGACACCGGCTGTCATGAACCCGCTGCTGCACCGCCTGGCTCCCCGCACCCTGCGCGGCCGGCTCTCCCTCGTGGCGCTGACCACCGCCGCGCTGCTGATGACCGTGCTGACCGTGGCGTTCAACACCGTGATGGACCGGCACCTGCAGCACCAGGCGGACGACCAACTGCGCAACCGTGCCGCGGCCGTCGCCACGACCATCGACACCACAGGTCCCCGGGTGCGGGTCCTGGAGACCGTCAACGACCAACTCCTCGACGCGAACGTGTGGATCTACGCCGGGACACAACTGCTGGAGCAGCCCCCGTCCACGACGGCCGACAGCACGCTGACCCTGGCCGCCGACCGCCTCGCCGCACAACACGAGCGAGCCTGCTCGACCGTCGACGCCGAAAGCCCGCACGCCGTGCGCCTGTGCGCAGATCTCGTGGGCAGCCGTCACAGCGCCACCGTGGTCACGGCCCTGGACCTGGGGCCGTACCGCAGTTCGGCCGACACCCTGCTGCTCGGTTCCCTGATCCTGGACGCCGCCATGCTCGCGTGCACCTACGCGCTGACGCGCCTGGCCGTCGGACGGGCGCTGCGCCCCGTGCGGACCATGACCGACCAGGCCACCCAGTGGAGCGCGGTCGGCTCCGACGAACGCTTCGGCACGGACGGCCATCCGGCCGAACTCGCCCGCCTGGGCTCCTCGTTGGACGCGCTCCTGGACCGTATCCGCACCGTGCTGCGCCACGAGCAGCAGCTGACCGGCGAACTGTCCCACGAACTGCGCACCCCGCTCACCCGGATCATCATCGAGCTCGACTGGTGGCAGGCGCGCCCACGCACCGCCGCCGAAACCCGCGCCACCCATGAGGTGATCGCCGAGGCCGCCCAGTCCATGCGCACCATCTGCGACACACTGCTCAACGACGCCCGGGACAGAGGTCAGAACACCTCGACGGCCCCCGGCACCACCGCCGTCGCCCCCGTCCTGCACCGGCTGGCCGGGAATCTCGACGCACGGGAGCGGGTGAAGATCTTCATCGACGTGGCGGATCCAGGACTGCACGCGGGAGTCGCGCCCGCCCTCCTCGAACGCATCGTCAGCCCGCTGCTGACCAACGCGGTCCGCTACGCCCTCTCCACGGTGACCGTGTCCGCGCGGCAGCTGCCGGGCAGCGTGCGTATCGAGGTCACCGACGACGGTCCCGGCGTGCCGGAGGCGTTCGTCGACGACCTCTTCCAGCCCGGCCGCCGCGCCGACACCGGCGACGGGCACGACGGCGCGGGCCTCGGACTGCCGCTCTCACGGCGCCTGGCCCGCGCCGTCGGCGGCGAGGTGTCCCACGACCCCGCTCACACGCGCGGAGCGCGCTTCCGGGTCGACCTGCCTGCCGGGTGACCGGACTCAGTCGGCCCGCTGAGTGACCGGCTCCCCTTCCGATCGCCGCGACGCGGTGATCCGGCGTTCCTGGACCTGCGCGAAGGCGACCAGACCGAGCAGGACGGCCAGCAGCACAGCCGACGAACCCGCCGTGCCGAGGTCCAGGCCGCCCTTGGCGGCCGGCTTGGTCAGGAAGTCACCCGCCGTGGCGCCCAGGGGGCGGGTGAGGACGAAGGCGATCCAGAACAGCAGCACGTTCGGCACCACCGGCACCTTCATCAGGGCGACGAGGACGACCAGCGCGGCCGTCACGAGCAGCGCGCCACCGGCGTAGCCGAGCCCGGAGCTGTCGGACAGGAAGTCGCCCATGGAGGTGCCGAGGGTGTTGGAGACGAGAATCGCCGACCAGAACAGGGCCTCGCCGCGGAAGGTGACGATGTCGCGGATCTGGAAGGTCATCCCGGTCGTCTTCCAGACGGCGAAGATGACCAGCAGGACCGAGATGAGGATCGCCGCGCCGGTGGGGTAGCCCAGGCCGAGCCCCTGCGGTCCCCACCCCAGGGAAGTGGAACCGCCGGAAAGGAACTTGGCGCTCGCGTCCCGGTTCATGAAGTCGGACATCGTGGTGCCGGCCATGCTGGTCGACAGGATCACGGTCCAGTAGAAGAACGGGTTGTAGCGGCTGGACCTGAGCTGGACGACCAGCGTCACCACGAAAAGCAGGAACAGGACGATCGTGGTGAGGAAGTAGCCGAGCTTGAGGGTCTGCGCGAAGAGGTCGCCGGCCGTCTCACCGAGAGTGGTCGCGGCGACCTTCATGATCCAGAACGCCAGAGTGACCTCGGGTAATTTCTTCATCACCGACTTGGTCGCGCTCGCGACGTCCAGATCGGTGAACAGTTCCGGTTGCTGCACTGTGGGGGGCTCCGCTTCGGTCGAACGGCAGAGCGCCCGCCCCGCGATGGGGACGAGCGCCCTGTGAGAAGAGGCGACCGCGCAATGGCGATCGTCGTGACCAACTGTGGCAGCGTGTAGGTCTGAACGCATCCTGAACGCCTGCCGCGTGCCTGCTCAGGCCGCGTGCCGCGCGATGCGCTGAGGCTCCGCCACGTCCTTCCGGGTCACCGAGAGGTAGACGACCAGGCCGAGGATGACGGTGAGGAACAGAGCACTGGTGACGACGGTGCCCAGCCCCAGGCCGCCGTCGCCGGTGGGCTGGGAGAGGTAGTCGCCGATGGACGCGCCGAGCGGGCGGGTGAGGACGTAGGCGATCCAGAAGCTCCAGACCGCGTCCAGGCCGAGCTTGAAGTGCGCGAGGGCGACCGCGGCGATGGCCAGGCCGAACAGGAGCGCGGCGAGCCAGTAGCCGAGGTCCATGCGCTCGGAGACCAGGTCACCGGCCGCGGTGCCGAGCGCGAAGGTGAACAGGACGGCGAGCCAGTAGTAGGACTCCCGGCTGCGGGTGTCGATGTGGTGGATGGACAGGGTCCGCTCACGCCGGTACCAGATCACGAAGACGATCGCGAGAATGACCGCGAAGACGGTGGTACTGGTCGCCAGGGGTACGCCCATGTTGTCGGTGAGGTTGTCGCTGATCAGCGTGCCGACGACACTGATCAGGGCAACCGCGAGCCAGTACACGCCCGCGCGGTAGGCCGTGGTGCGGAACTGCACCACCAGGACGACCGCCAGCAGCGCGCTCATCAGCACCGACACGCCGGTCAGGCCGAGGCCGGCCTTCTCGTTGAGGAGGTCGGCAGCTGTCTCGCCCACGGTGGTGCACAGCACCTTGATGATCCAGAAGTAGGCGGTGACCTCGGGCACCTTGTTCCAGCCCAGCCGGCGGCCGGAGGACACCGCTTGGGCGCCGGCCACCGGGGTCGGGGAGGTCTTGGACGTCTCGTATGTCATGAGACCTGACCGTGCCACGGGATACCTGAACGCATCCTGACTGCCGTGCGGCATCGCCTGCCGCATCCGCGTCACCCGGGCACCATGAATGCCATGACGACTCGTGATCAGGGCTTTTACATAGCGGCGTTCCGCCCCGTCCAGTCCGCCGCTATGGAAGAAGGCCGCCTTGAACCATCCGTCTGGCTCCCTCCCGCCCGCTGACCGGGCGGAAATCTGGCTGCGCCGCCGACTCGGCCGGGCCGTGGTGCTGTCCTATCTCGCCGCCCTCCTCCTGCCCGGTCCCGGTCTGTGGCTGCGCCGGGAGCACACCCTGCCGCTCGGCACCGCGGGCGGTCTGCCGCTGAGCACCGGCCCGCTGCTGCTGTCCCTGGTGCTCTTCTCCGCCGGGTTCCAGGTGCCCGTCCGAGAGCTGGGCCGACTGCTGCGCAGTCCCACCGCCCTGCTGGCGGGACTCGTCCTGCACCTGGCGATCCCGCTGCTGGTGATCCCCCTCGTCGCGTTCGTCCTGCGTCAAACGCCCGACGCTGACGGCGGCAGCGGCCTGGTCACGGCGATGATCCTGATCGTGGCGATGCCCGTCGCCGCCGGAGCCACCGTGTGGACCGGCAAGGACGACGGCGACCAGCCCACCATGGTGGGGCTCGTCCTCGCCTCGACACTCCTGAGCCCGCTCACCATCCCGCTGGTCATCACCACCCTGGTACCGCTCCTCAGCGACGACTACGCCGACACACTCACCACGACCGGGCACACGGCCCACGGCGGCTTCGCCCTCGTCGGCGTGGTCCTGCCCTGCGCGGCCGGAATCCTGTGCCGGCTCGCCCTGCCGACGGCGTGGCGGGGCCACGCGCTGCGCGTGATCACGCCCGTGGCCCTCGTCGGATCGTTGGTCCTGACGTACGTCAACGCCAGTGGCGCCCTCGGCTCGTTCCTCGCGCACCCGCGTCCACTGCTGCTCGGCGCGGCGCTGGTCGTGGCGACGCTCGTCTGCCTGCTCTCCTTCCTGCTGGGCCGGGCCGCCGCACGCCTGCTGCGCCTGGACGCCCCCTCCTCCTCGTCGCTGACGCTCGCCTGCGGCATGAACAACAGCAGCGCCAGCGCGGTCCTGATCACCACCACACTGCCCGACAAACCGCACCTGCTGCTGCCCGTGCTCGCCTACGGGCTGCTGCAGAAAACTGCCGCAAGCCGGGTCGTCGCCTCGGCCTCGCGTGCGTGAGCGGTCGCAGCCCGTGTCCGCACCCGGTCCCGGAGACGCAGCTTGCCCAGGATGCGGATGATGTGGGTTCGACGGTGCCCCTCCTCAGGATGCTCGTGGCCGCAGTACGAGGCAGCCACCGTCTCACCCAGGTACCTCTTGTGCCTCTTATGCCTCGTTCTGGTCGACTGGCACGAGCAGCGTAAAGGTGGCCGGTTGGCCGCTGGTCAGGGAGAGCCTGCCGCCGAGGGAGACGGCCAGGTCCCGGGCGAGGGCCAGACCGATGCCTGTTCCCGGCCCGCCGCCGGTGTGCCCGCGGTCGAACAGCCGGGCCGGCTCACCCGCCACGGCGCCCTCGTCGCTCACGTCGAAGGCGAGGGCGTCCTCCAGGTCCCGCACCGCGACCCGGACGGTGCCGCGGCCGTGGACGCGGGCGTTGTCCAGCAGGATGCCGAGGACCTCCGACACGGGCGCGCCCGGGACCTGGACATCGGCCGGTGCGTCACGCGCGGCGCACTCCAGGCGTCTGCCGTCCCCGGCGAATACCCCGTGCCACCGCTCCTGCGTCTCCTGCACCAGTTGCCGTACCGCGATCTTGCCGGCGGCAAGGCGGGACACCTCCCTGGAGCGGGACAGGCGCAGTACCTCCTCCACCGTGTGGTGCAGGCGAGCCGTAGTGGCCAGAGCTTCGGCCAGCACGGGCCTCAGCCGAGCGTCGCTGTCCTGGGCGAGACCCGATTCCAGGGTGAGCTGGAGGCCGGTGAGGGGGGTACGCAGCTGATGAGAGGCGTTGGCGGTGAAGTCGCGTTCGTGGCGCAGGAGTTCGGACAGGCTGTGCAGCATCTCGTTGTGGGTGCGGGCGACCTGGTCGATCTCGGCGATGCTGCTGGGGGCGGCCCGGGCGTTCAGGTCGCCCTCGGTCACGGCCCGGCAGTGGCGGGAAAGATCCTCCAATGGTGTCGCCAGTGCCTGCGCCTGACGGCGCGCCACCAGGACGGCCACGGTCAGTGCGAGGGCGCACGCGCCGGCGAGTACGGCCCATACGGCGAGAACGCGGTCGCGTACGGCATGGGCGGGTGAGGAGGCGCGTACGACGCCGATGACCTGCTCGGCGTGCGCGACCGGCACCGTGACCGTCAGGTCACCGGCCGAGTGCCCGCGCACCACCGTCCCGCCGAGGGCCCGGCGTACCGTCGCGTCACCGCTCTTGGGGCCGTTGCCCGCCCGCAGGCGCAGTCGGGTGTCGTACAGGCCCAGGTGCCCTCCGGCAGGGGCCGCGGGCAGTTCCACCGGGTCGCCGCTCGTGTAGTCCGGGCTGACGCGTACGGCGCCGGCCAGGGCCGCCCGCTCCAGGGTGTCGCGCTGGCCGGCGTACAGGGACGACCTGATCACCAGGGCGAGCGGGACGGCGAGGAGGGCGACGGCGACCAGGGCTGCGGTCAGGGCCACTCGCACCACGCGCTGTCTCATGCCCCCATCATGCGGGCCGCCCACCTGCGCGGACACGAGCCGCCACACGCTTTTGCCGTCGTCTAACCCTCGGCGGGCGGAGGGTTAACCGGCTGCCTTCTAGCGTCGATGCCGTGACCGTCCGGTCCGAGGACTTCCCTGGAGGGCAGTGGCCATGGCAGCACACACACGGTCGTACGCGGCCGTCGCACTGGCGCTCGTAGCGGCGGTGGCCGCCGGTTGTTCCGGTTCCGGTTCCGGGTCGGGTTCGGGTTCGGGATCCGGCTCCGCGACGCCTCCGGCCGCTCCCGCGTCCGGTTCCTCCGGCGGTGGCAGTGGGCAGAACAACGCGGCGCCCACCGAGTCCAACCCGCCGGGCGACATCCCAGACAACCAGGTGTTCGTCTCCTACCGGCCGAGCGGCGGTTCCTTCACCGGCTTCACCGTGAAGGTGCCCGAGGGCTGGGCCCGCACCGGCCAGGGAAGCACCGCCGTGTTCACGGACAAGCTCAACACCGTGAAGATCACGGCCGCTTCCGCTGCCGGCGCGCCCACGACCGGCTCGGTCACCAACACGGTCGTACCGCAACTGCGCTCCCGGGTTTCGAAGTTCGCCGCTCCCAAGGTGTCGGAGGTGCCCCGGCACGCCGGCCGTGTGGTCCTGCTCACCTATCAGGGCGACTCGGCGAAGGACCCGGTGACCGGCAAGGTGGTGCGGGACGCGTTCGAGCGGTACGCCTTCTACCGCGCCGGGAACGAGGTGGACCTGACCCTGTCCGGGCCGGTCAAGGCTGACAACGTCGATCCCTGGCGCATCGTCAGCGACTCCTTCGCGTGGCGGTGAGCCCGATGCCCGTCGACTCGTACCACTCCGGTGGTTCGGCCGCCGACGTCCTGACGGCCCGCGAGCTGTACCGCTTCTACCGGGCCGGCGAGGAGGAGACGCTCGCGCTGCGCGGGGTGTCGCTGACGGTGCGGCGCGGTGAGACGGTCGCGGTCGTGGGGCCGTCCGGGGCCGGCAAGTCGACCCTGCTGGCGTGCCTGGCCGGACTCGACGAGCCCTCCGGCGGCGAGGTCCGCGTGAGCGGCGTACGGATCAGTCACCGGCCCGAGACCGAGCGGGCCCGGCTGCGCGCCCGGCACATCGGCGTCCTGCTGCAGTCCCGCAATCTGCTGCCGCACCTGAGCGTGCGCGACAACGTCCGCCTGCCGCAGCGGGCGCGGGACCGCAGGGCCCTCGTCCCGGCCGAGACTCTGCTGGCCCGGGTGGGGCTGGCCGGCCGGGCGCATGCCCTGCCCCGGCAGCTGTCCGGCGGAGAGCTGGCGCGGGCCGGGCTGGCTGTCGCGCTGGCCAACGCGCCCGCCGTCCTGCTGGCCGACGAGCCGACCGGTGAACTGGATGGCGAGAGTGAGCAGTTGGTCCTTTCGATGCTGCGGGAGCGGGCCGCGGAGGGCTGCGCGGTGCTGATCGTCACGCACAGCGCGGAGGCGGTCCGGATCGCGGACCGGGTGATCACCCTGACGGACGGCAAGGCCACCGACACCCCGAACCCGCACGGCCGACGGGAGGCGCACGATGTCATCGGATGACGTGCTCGTCAGCTGCGCGGACGCGGCCCTGACCTTCGGCCGGGGGACGCAGGCGGTCGTGGCCGTGCACGGCGCGGGCCTGGACATCCGGGCCGGAGACCGGCTCGCGGTGATCGGCCCGTCGGGGTCGGGCAAGAGCTCGCTGCTGCACCTGATCGCCGGGCTCGAACAGCCCACCCACGGCACCGTCACCCGCGCCGCCTCCCTCGGGCCGTACGACATCGGACTCGTCTTCCAGGGCGACAGCCTGATCCCCGCCCTGAACGTGGCCGAGAACACCGCCCTCCCCCTGGTCCTCGCCGGCCACCCGGAAGAGGCGGCCAGGCAGATGGCCCTCGCCGCGCTCGCCCTGGTGGACGCCGCCGAACTCGCCGACCGGCTGCCCGAGGAGATCTCCGGCGGCCAGGCCCAACGAGTGACCGCCGCCCGGGTCCTGGCCCAGGCACCCCGCCTGATCCTCGCCGACGAACCCACCGGCCGCCTCGACCACACCACCGGCGCCTGCGTCCTGGACGCCCTGCTGACGGCCGCCGGCCACACCGGCGCGGCCCTCATCATCACCACCCACGATCCCGCCGTCGCCGCCCGGCTCACCGCACGGCGCACCATGCGCGACGGACGGCTGCTCGCACCCGAGGAGGCGTCATGATCACCGCATGGGCCGGCGGGCTGACCCGCCACCGCACCGGACGGCTGCTGGCCGCCCTGGCAGGCATCGCGCTCGCGGTCGCCCTCGTCGCCGCACTCGGCTCCTTCCTCACCGCCTCGAAGGCGACCATGACCCAGCGCGCCCTGCGCTCGGTCGCCGTGGACTGGCAGGTCCAGGTGCAGCCAGGCGCCGACCCGAACGCCGTCCTGTCACTGGTGCAGAAGACTCCCGGCACCGGAGCCGCGCTGCCGGTCGGCTTCGCCCACACCAGCGGCTTCACCGCCCGCGTGCAGGGCAGCACCCAGACCACCGGTCCAGGCATGGCCCTCGGCCTTCCCGACGGCTACCGTGCCCGCTTCCCGGACGTCATCCGTACGTTGTCGGGCTCCTCCACCGGCGTCCTGCTGGCCCAGCAGACCGCCTCCAACCTGCACGCCGCGCCCGGCGACACCATCGGCCTCCAGCTCCCCGGCGCCGGCCTGCGCCAGGTGAAGGTGGACGGCGTGGTCGACCTGCCCCAGGCCGACTCCCTCTTCCAGACCGTCGGCGCCCCGAGCCAGTCCCAGCCGACCGCGCCCCCGGACAACGTCGTCCTGCTGCCTGCCGCCCGGTTCGCCTCCCTCACCCGCGGCGCCACCGCCGTCACCACCCAGATCCACGTCATCCGCGACGACACGCGCCTGCCCTCCGACCCGGCTGCCGCGTTCTCCTCGGTCACCGGTGCCGCCCACAACCTGGAGGCACGCTCCGCGGGCACCGCCCTGGTCGGCGACAACATCGGCGCCGCTCTCGACTCCGCACGCCAGGACGCCCTGTACGCGCAGATCCTCTTCCTCTTCCTCGGCGTGCCCGGCGCGGTCCTGGCAGCCGCGCTGACGGCGGCGGTCGCCTCGGCCGGCGGCGAACGGCGCCGCCAGGAGCAGGGGCTGCTGCGGCTACGCGGACTGCGCCCCCGCCAGATCACCGGTCTCGCGGGCCTGGAGGCCGCCCTGATCGGCCTCGCCGGGGGCCTCGCGGGGCTGGCAGTCGCCGCGCTCACCGGCCGTCTCGCCTTCGGCGCGGCCTCCTTCGGCGCGAGTGCGGGGACGTGGTGGGTCTGGTACGCGATCGCCTTCGTGCTGGGAGCCGTGGTGGCCGCCGGGGCCGTCCTCGTCCCCGCCTTGCGGGATGTGCGCTCGGTCACCGTCGCCGACACCCGCAAGCAGGAGGGCCAACTCCGTACCCAGTCACCCTGGTGGATGCGGTACGGCCTGGACTTCGTGCTGCTGACCGGCTCGTGGCTGGTCTTCCGTGCCTCCTCCGGCAACCAGTACGCCCTGGTCCTCGCCCCTGAGGGTGTCCCCAGCATCTCCGTGTCGTACTGGGCTTTCCTCGGCCCCGCCCTGCTGTGGGCCGGCGCGGCGCTGCTGCTGTGGCGCCTCACCCTGCTCGCCCTCACCCACGGCCGTCCCGTCCTGACCCGGCTGGCCCGCCCGCTGACCGCGACCCTGGCCGGCACCACCGCTGCCGTCCTGACCCGGCGCCGCCGTCCGCTCGCCCGCTCGGTGGTCCTGCTCGCCCTCGCCGTCTCCTTCGCCGTGTCCACCGCCGTCTTCAACGCCACCTTCCAGCAGCAGGCCGAGGTCGACGCCCGGCTGACCAACGGCGCCGACGTCACCGTCACCGAACCGCCCGGGGCCCACCTCGCACCCGGTGCCGCCTCCGCCCTGAAGGTCTCCGGCGTACGGCACGTCGAACCCCTCCAGCACCGCTTCGCCTACGTCGGCTCCGACCTGCAGGACCTCTACGGCGTGCGCCCGGACACCATCGCCAAGGCCACCTCACTCCAGGACGCCTACTTCGCCGGCGGCACCGCCCACCAGCTGATGCGACGCCTCGCCCAGCGCCCGGACAACCTCCTGGTCAGCGTCGAGACCGTCAACGACTTCCAGCTCTCCCCCGGCGACACCGTCAACCTGCGCATCCAGGACGCCCGCACCAAGGCCCTGCGCACCGTCCCCTTCCACTACGCGGGCATCGCCAAGGAATTCCCCACCGCCCCCAAGGACAGCTTCTTCGTCGCCAACGCCTCCTACATCGCCAAGGCCACCGGCAGCGACGCGGCCGGCGCCTTCCTCCTCGACACCGGCGGCAGCCACCAGAAGCAGATCGCCGCACAGCTGCGCCGGCAGCTCGGCACCGGTGCCACCGTCACCGACCTCACCCAGGCCCGCGGCACCGTCGGCACCAGCCTCACCGCCGTCGACCTAGCGGGCCTGACGCGCGTCGAACTCGCCTTCGCGGTGCTGCTGGCCGCGGGAGCCGGCGGACTCGTCCTCGCCCTCGGGCTCGCGGAGCGCCGCCGCACCTTCGCGATCGCCACGGTCCTCGGCGCGCGCGCCCGCCAGCTGCGCGGCATGGTCCTCACCGAAGCCCTGCTGCTGGCCGCCGGTGGCCTGGCCGGAGGCGCCCTGATCGGCTGGGCGCTGTCACAGATGCTGGTCAAGGTCCTGACCGGGGTCTTCGATCCTCCGCCCGCGAGCCTGTCGGTCCCCGGCACCTACCTGGCACTCACCGCGACCGCCGCCGTCGCCGCCATCCTCGCCGCAGCCCTCAACGGCATCCGCGGCACCCGCCGCCCCGCCGTGGAGGAACTCCGTGACCTGTGACCGACCCGTACGGCAACGACGAGCCCATGGCCCACGCCACTCCTAGGCTGTCGACCATGCGCATGCCCGTCGCACCAAACGCACCGGACCGCAGCCGTCCGCGTGTCCTCGTCGTCGAGGACGACGCCACCATCGGCCACCACCTGGAAACCGGCCTGCGCGGCCACGGCTACGCGCCGGCGTGGTGCCGTACGGGGGCGGGCGCGCTGGTGGAGGCACTGCGGGCACCGTACGACGTGCTGCTGCTGGACCTGGGGCTGCCGGACATGGACGGCCTGGACGTGGCCCGGCAGCTGCGCGCCCGCCTTCCCGACCTGCTGATCGTCGTGCTGACGGCGCGCACCGAGGACATCGACGTCATCGCCGGACTGGACGCCGGGGCCGACGACTACCTGGTCAAACCGTTCAGCCTGACCGTGCTGCTCGCCCGGCTGCGGGCGCATCTGCGGCGGCACGCGGTGGCACCCCCGGCCCGGGAGCCGGTGCGGCTGGGCGATCTGGTCGTCGACGTGGCGGCCCGGCGCTGCGCGCTGCACGGCGTCGAAGTCCCGCTGCGGGCCAAGGAGTTCGACCTGCTCGCGGTGCTGGCCGGGCGGGTCGGCGAGGCGGTGTCGCGGGAGACGCTGATGGCCGAGGTCTGGGACGAGAACTGGTTCGGGTCCACCAAGACTCTGGATGTGACGATGGCGGGCCTGCGGCGCAGACTGACCGAGGCCGCCGAGGCGAACGGGTCCCCGGCCCGGCTGCCGGAGATCACCACACTGCGGGGACACGGCTACCGGCTCGAACAGCAGCCGGCCCCGTCGAGCTGAGAACGCATTCGGGGCCTCGCGCCAGGGCGCCCACCGCGCCGACCGGTTCTGCGGCTCCGGCCCTGCTGCCGCCCTGCCGGTGGGCCGATGCCCGTGACCCACCGGCGGGGGGACGGCACCGTCTCCGGGTGGCTCACAGCGCCGAGCGGCGGACCAGCAGTCCCAGGACCAGCAGACCGGGGGCCATCGGCAGCCAGCCGGTCAGCAGGCGGTAGCCAAGGACCGCCGAGATGGCCGTCTGCCCCGGTACCCCGGCCGCCGTGAGGGCGAGGGCGAGCGCGGCATCCAGCGACCCCAGTCCACCGGGCGTGGGCAGCAGTGCCGCCGCGCCGCTGGCGACGAGATACGCCATGACCACCCGGCCGGTGGGCAGGGCGAGGCCGAGCGCGTGGACCACAGCGACGACCACCCCCGCATGCAACAGCGCGAACGCGACCGAGCCGCCCCACAGCGCACAGGCCCGTGCCCGGACCCGGTGCACGTCCCGCACGTCGGCGAAGGCCCGGCCCGCCGCCCGCCGCAGACGACCACTCACCGCGACCGCCAGCACGACCACCCCTACTGCCACCGGCAGCAGGAGCAGCACGTGCGGGACCCGCGCCGAAAGCCGGACCGTGCCCGGCGAGGTCACCAGCAGGGCCACGCCCAGCACGCACCGGACGATCCCGCCGACGGCCGCCTTCACCGCCAGCGCGGTCGCCGAGCGCCTGGTGGACAGCCCACACCGCGTCAGGAACCGCAGATTCACCACAGTCGCACCGGCCCCGGCCGGGAGGAGGTGGTTGGCGGCGCACGCCGCGAACTGCGCGGCCACCAGCCGCCCCCTCGGCAGCCGTTCGGCGACCGCCCCCTGCTGCGCCACGGCCGCGCACACCCATGTGGCCATGGCGGCGAGGCAGGCGAGCAGCAGCCACTCCCCGTCGGCCGCGGCCAGCTGGTCGGTTCCGCTGTCGAGTGTGGCCCGGTGCGATGCGAGCATCCCGACGGCGGCGACGAGCACCGCCAGAGTGATCCCCACCTGCCAGTACAACCGCCGCCGCCCGGTCATCGGCAGGCCGTCGGCCGCGCTCACGCCGTTCACCGCCCCTGCCGTACGGCGGGAGCCACGTATGCCTGGAGAACGCCGACCCGTTCCACGGGCCAGCCGTGAGCGTAGGCGGGCGGACGGCCGCCCGGCGGGGTGAGGACGGCGAAGGGCTTCCGGTGGGCGGCCCGGGTCAGTTCGGCCGCGGTCGCGCTGGCGTCGTGGCCCGCGGTCTGGGCGGAACCGCAGCCGGTGTAGAAGGCGATCGGGACGGCCTCGTAACCGCTGAGCAGACACGGAGACCGCACCCCGAGCGTATGGAGGGCCGCCGCGGTACGGGACCAGTCCGCGCGGTGGGCGACGGAAGCGCGCACGGTGCGCTCCAGGACGACGTACTGCACGGCCAGATGGCCCGCCAGACCGGCCGCCACCAGGCTCATGGCGAGGGTGCGCGCACGCCCGCGGGCCGGAGCGGTGACCACGTGGACGAGGCCGTAGGCGACGGGAAGGGCGAGCAGGGCGTAGGCGGGCAACAGGAAACGGGGGGCCGCGTAGCCGATGAGGAACAGGTAGGGCACGGCCGCCGTGACGGCGCAGACCCCCGGGAGCAGGACGGGCAGCGCGCGCCGGGCACGGACCGCGGCCACCGCGCCGAGGGCGGCCAGCAGCGGCAGCGCGAACCACCACAGGGTCACCACCGGGCTGGGGACCGACCCGGTGCAGGGCCGGCACAGCGTGCGCCCGCCGAGACTGCGCAGCTGGTCCACGACCGCCAGGTGCCATCCCAGGCCGCCCTGGATACGGGAGGCGTCAAAGAGGCGCTGCGCGAGGCCGCCGTAACTCGCGTACGCCTCGATCACCCACTCGCCGACGCCCGCCAGCAGTCCGGCGACCAGCACGACGAGAAGACGCGGGCGGCGCAGGGAAAGGGCGAGCAGAGGCAGTACGACATAACTCGCGTCCATCGGGCGCATCCACGCCATCAGCGCCGCACCCGCGAACAGGCCCCACCAGGCTGCCCGGTCCCGTGCGTTCGCGCGGGCGCGCAGGAAGCAGCCGACGCAGGCCAGGGCGCCGACGGCGACCCAGTAGTTGGGCATGGCCTGCGGGCCGTAGAACACCGTCACCCACAGGGAGACGAACAGGGCGCCCGCCAGGGCCAGGACGCGCGGCATGACGTGGGCTCGCCAGACGCGCAGGGCGAAGTAGAGGGCCAGGCCGGACAGGACGCCCAGGTAGATCCGCAGGAGGGAGGTGGAGCCGGACCACGACGTGACCGGGGCGACGAGGAGGGAGATGCCCCGGGCGCGGGGCGCGCTGAAGAAGGCGGCCGGGGCGTGGCCGCTGACCTGGCTGACGTAGACCGTCTCGTCCCACCCGAGACCGAATCCCGGCCGGACCAGGGCGAGTTGGGCAAGGACGAAAGTGGCCGCGACCGCCGCGAGCCAGGGCTCACCCCGGGGGCGCCGAGTCCGGGCGGCCTGCGGTGTGAGGCCGGCTGGACAGGCGCCGGTCGTCGTGGCGTTCGAGCCGTCGGCCATCATGTACCTCTCGTCGTCGCAGGCCACGGGATCGATCCCCTACAGCCCGTAGGGCCTCTTGTAACACTACGGCTTGTAGGGTTAGAGGAGGGTGAGAGGATGTCTCCCCACGTCAAAGGTGGCCGACATGGCGGGCAGCGGCCCACGCGAGAGGCCCGAACGGCGTAGTGCGGGCGAGCTGGAGGCTGCGGTTCTGGCTGCTCTGTGGGCGGTGGAGCGTCCCCGAACGCCGGCCGAGATCCAGGCGGAACTGGGCGGCGGTCTGGCCTACAACACGGTGCACACCATCCTCAGGCGGCTGTACGACAAGGGGCTGGTGCTGCGGGACGCGGACGGGCGGCGCGGCGCCTACCGGCCGGCGCGCGACGCGGCCGAGCTGACCGCCGAGGCCATGCACGACGCCCTGGACCGGGGACCGGATCCGATCGCCGTCCTCCAGCGCTTCGTGACCGGGCTGAGCGCGGGGGAGGCGCGGGCGCTGCGGGAACTGCTTGATGGGGAGAGCCCGCCATGACGTCGGTCGTGCCGCCGAGTGATGCCCCGGATCCGGCGGGCCGGCCTCCGCCGTCCGCTCACCCGGCGCCGGGGCCGGCGAGTCCGAGGTCGTAGGCGAAGATCACGGCCTGGATGCGGTCGCGGGCGCCGATCTTGGCCAGGACCCGGCCGACGTGCGTCTTCACCGTGGACTCGGACACGACGAAGCGGGTGGCGATCTCGCCGTTGGTCCAGCCCTTGCCGATGGCGACGAGGATCTCGCGCTCACGGTCGGTGAGGGAGGCCAGCCGCTCGTCCTCGCTCGCGTCGCTCCTGCCGGCGGGCACGTGCTGGGCGTACTCGTCCAGGATGCGGCGGGTGAGAGCCGGGGCGATCACCGCGTCGCCGGCGGCGACCGCGCGGATGCCGGCGAGGAGTTCCTCGGGGCGCGCGTCCTTGAGGAGGAAGCCGCTGGCTCCGGCGCGCAGGGCGGCGTGGACGTATTCGTCGAGGTCGAAGGTGGTCAGCACGAGGACGCGGGAGCGGCCCCCGGCGGCGGTGATCCGGCGGGTGGCTTCGATGCCGTCCATGCCGGGCATGCGTACGTCCATCAGGACGACGTCGGGGCGTAGTTCGGCGGTCTTGCGGACGGCCTCGGCGCCGTGCGCGGCCTCGCCGACCACCTCCGTCTCGGGGATGGAGTCGAGCAGCACCCGGAAGCCGTAGCGCTGCAGCGGCTGGTCGTCCACGACGAGCACCGTGGTCACCGGGCACCTGCCTGAGGGGTCAGGTGGAGGGTGGCCTCCACCATCCATCCGCCGCCGTTCGCAGGTCCGGCGCTGACGTCGCCGCCGTAGAGCGCCGCTCGTTCGCGCATGCCCACCAGCCCGTGTCCTTCCTCGTTCCATGGTCCGGGACGTCCAGCCGGCCCGTCGTCCCGGACACGCATGACCAGCCGGGTGTCCTCGACGATCAACGACAGTTTCACCCGTGTGCCGGCCCCGGCGTGCTTCAGAGAGTTGGTGAGGGCTTCCTGGACGATGCGGTAGACCGTCAGCTGCATCCCGCGGTCCAAGGCGTCCACCTCGCCGACGGTCTGGTAGACGACCTCCAGGCCCGCGGTGCGCACACCGTCGCACAACGCCCCGATGTCCACGAGAGCGGGCTGCGGACTGAGTTCGGGCGCCGTGGCCAGCACGTCCGATGCCTCCCGCAGGACGCCGAGCACTCGCCGCAGCTCACCGAGGGCCGTCCGGCCGGTGTCGCCGATGAGCCGCAGGGCCTCCTTGCCGCGGTCCGGAGCCGTGTCCGTGGCATACAAGCCGGCGTCGGCGAGGGTGATCATGACGGACAGGTTGTGGCCGACGATGTCGTGCATCTCGCGAGCCACCCGCGCCCGTTCGGTGGCGGTCGCGAGCCTGCTGCGCTGGTCGCGTTCTATCTCCAGGCGGGCCGCCCGCTCCCGCAGCCCCGCGAGCTGGGCCCGCCGCGTCCTGATCATCAGGCCGAGCGCCAGGGCCGCGGTCGCCGTGCTCAGCAGGAAGAACAGCGCGTCCCAGACGGACACGGCCGGCGCTACGCGCACCGCGACCAAACCCACCGCACCCGCCATGACGCCGCAGGCCCACGGCAGCCGCCGCATCCGCCCGTGCAGAGCCAGGCTGTAGAGGGCGATGAACAGGGCGACGTCCGCGCGCAGCGCGGCGCCCAGCGACCACTGCAGCACGAACACGGCCGCGATGGCACCGAAGGCGGCCATGGGCCTGCGCCGCCGCCACAGCAGCGGCAGCACCAGACCGACCTGAAGGAGCAGCATGGCCGCCAGGGGAAGCCGGGTGAAGGCGAGACGGAACCGGCGTGGACCGTCGCCGTCCCCGGCGCCACCGTGCAGCAGGTCCGGCAGGCAGAACATGAGGAAGACCAGCACCACCACCGCGGTGTCCAGCACCCACGGACGGTCCCGGTCCGCCTGCTTCAGCCGCTGGCCGCCCCGGGAGAACCGGGCGACCAGCGGTCCCATCCCGCCGATGTCGCCGGCGGACGTGGTCGTCGTCAAGGTGGTCACCCGCCCATCGTGCAGGCCATCAGACGTCGCGGCGCACCAGCCGGTACGCCGCGCCCGCCAGCGCGAGTGCCGTCCAGCCGAGGAAGACCAGCAGCCCGGCCGTGGGTGACAGGGTGGTGCTGTCGTGGGTCAGGGCGAACATCGACTCGCCCGCATTGCTCGGCAGGTAGGGGCTGATGTTGTCCTGCCAGGAACTGGGGAGCAGCGAGACGAGCCCGGGGATCAGCATCAGGGTGGCGACCAGCACCGAGATGCCGCCGGCCACCGACCGCAGCAGGGCGCCGAGGGCGGTGCCGATCACGCCGACCAGGCCGAGGTAGAGCCCGGCACCCAGCAGGCTTCGCAGAACTCCCGCGTGTGTCAGGCTCATCGCGGCCGGGGTGCCGGAGACGATGCCGCTGCCGAACCCGAACGCGACGAACGCGCCCAGGAGGCCGACCACCAGCGCGACCAGCCCGAACACGGCCGCCTTGGACCACAGCACGGGCAGCCGGCGCGGTACGGCCGCGAGCGTCGAGCGGATCATGCCGGTGGAGTACTCCCCGGCCGTGACCAGCACGCCGAGCACGCCCAGGGCGAGCTGGGCGAAGTGGGTGCCGAAGAGGGACAGGCTCACGGCCGTCGAGGCGGCGAAGTCGCGGTCCATGTGAGCGGAGCCGATCCCGGACTTGTAGCGGCTCGCGGCGATCGTTCCGAAGGCGACGAGGAAGACCAGGCCGAGGCCCAGGGTGATCCACGTCGAACGCAGCGACCAGAGCTTGGCCCATTCCGAGGACAGCACGCGCCGTCCGGTCACCCGGTAGGCGGGGCGAGCGGGGTCGGCCGGGGGCGCCTCGACGGGCGCGGTGAGGATGCTCATGCCGCCCTCCCGTCGGCCGCGAGGGTGTCGATGTCGGTCGTGGTGCCGTGGTACTCCACGGCATCCCTGGTCAGTTCCATGAATGCCTCCTCCAGCGACACCGTCCGCGTGGTCAGTTCGAACAGGGCGATCCCGTGCTCGGCCGCCTTCAGGCCGATCTCGCGGGCACTGAGCCCGGTCACCTGAAGCTCCTCGGAGCCGGCGCGGCCGGTGATGTCGACACCGGGTCCCGCCAGAACCTCCCGCAGCCTCGCCGGATCCTGCGTGGCCACCTTCACCGTGTCCCCGCCCGCCTCGCGGATCAGGTCCGCCACGGTGGTGTCGGCCAGCAGCCGCCCGCGTCCCACGATGATGAGGTGGTCCGCCACCAGCGCCATCTCACTCATCAGGTGGGACGACACGAACACGGTCCTGCCCTCGTCCGCGAGCCCCGTCAGCAGGTTGCGGATCCACAGGACGCCCTCCGGGTCGAGCCCGTTGACCGGCTCGTCCAGCATCACCGTCTGTGGATCACCCAGCAGGGCCGCCGCGATGCCGAGCCGCTGGCCCATGCCGAGGGAGAAGGCGCCGGCCCGTTTCTTCGCGACGCTGCCGAGCCCGGCGAGGTCGATGACCTCCTCGACCCGGCGACGGGGGATTCCGTGCGTCAGCGCGAGCGCCCTGAGGTGGTTGCGGGCCGAGCGGCCCGGGTGGACCGACTTCGCCTCCAGCAGGGCGCCGACCTCCTGCAGCGGCGCCTGATGCCGGGCGTAGTGGCGACCGTTGACCTTCACGGAGCCACTCGTCGGGGCGTCGAGCCCGACGATCATCCGCATGGTCGTGGACTTCCCCGCGCCGTTGGGGCCCAGGAATCCGGTCACCGTGCCCGGCTCGACGGCGAAGTCCAGCCCGTCGACGGCCGTCTTCTCGCCGTACCTCTTCGTCAACTGCTGTGCGTCGATCATTCGCGTCTCTTCCTGTCGGACACCAGCGCCCGTCCGTGGCCCCTGAACGCCTCACCGGCAACGCTAAGACCCGAAACGCCCCGATTCGGTCATACCGCGGACTGATCCACGCCCGTCAGGTCGTACCGGGGTACTACATGGCACCGTTGCCGCGCGCACGCCGTTCAGGTTGCGTTCATGCTCGAAGTGCCATCGTGCTGATCATGACCGCAGAGCACGTCCTCGACGACCGGCCCCTCGCCCCCGTACGCCGGATGGCGAACAAGGTGCCGGAGGTGACCGTCTACTTCTGGATCATCAAGGTGCTGACCACCGGCATGGGCGAGACGGCGTCGGACCTCCTTGCGCGGACGCTCGGCCCGGTACCGGCGGTAGCGCTCGGCGGCCTCGCTCTGGCGGGCTCCCTGGCCGTCCAGTTCACTCTCCGCAGGTACGTCGCCTGGGCCTACTGGACGGCTGTCGTCATGGTCAGCGTGTTCGGCACCATGGCAGCCGACATCCTGCACGTCGGCCTCGGCGTGCCGTACGCCGTGTCGACGCCGGCCTTCCTGGCCGTACTGGCCGCGGTCTTCGTGCTCTGGTACGCGAGCGAGCGGACCCTGTCCATCCACACCATCCGCACCCGCCGCCGCGAGACGTTCTACTGGGCGGCCGTCCTCGCCACCTTCGCCCTCGGCACCGCCGCCGGCGACCTCACGGCCACCGTCGGCTTCGGCTACCTGGGCTCGGTCATCCTCTTCGCGGCCGGCATCTGCGTGCCCGCCCTGGCCCACCGCTTCGGCACCCTGAACGCGGTGACCGCGTTCTGGACCGCATACGTCATCACCCGCCCCCTCGGCGCCTCCCTCGCCGACTGGATGGCACTCGGCCACACCCGCGGCGGCCTGGGCCTCGGCCTGGCACCGGTCACACTCGCGTGGACGGCCGCGATCATCGGATTCGTCGGCTACCTCGCCGTGTCACAGCGCGACAGGCGCGTTCTCACCGCAACCTGAAAGTCAGGCCCAGGCCGGCACGCCGCCACATCGACGCCGTGTTCGCGCTCTGGTGGCGCCGCTCAGCGGTTACATGGAGGCTCGACCTGAGCATCCTCACCGACGCCGGGATCACCCTTCAACGACCGCCCAGTGCGACCCAACGCCCGGGGGTCGCTGCGGCTACGCTCGCTGGCGAACGCACTGTCGCCCGGCCTTCCCCTTCTGCTGGCCCGGGGGGAGCCCGGCCTGCTGCAGCCGATCACGTGCTGACCACATGCCGAGCAACACGTCGCCCAGCATGAGTACATCGTTAGACGTGTCCATTACGGAACACCGACCTCCTGCTGCCAGACGTTGGGGAGGGGCACGCTCCCTGTGCGAAACTCGGCAAGCTGGTGCGCGGCATGTGGCTTGCCTAGTGAACTGAGGGTGGGCAGCACACCGAGAGGCCAGGCGCTGATGCCGCGCCTTTTGCTGGCGGCTGTCGCCACGCGGGTGTAGCGTCGTGATCAGCAGTCGTGGTTCCGAAGTTCTGTTCGCCCGTGATCGCCATCACGGGCGTTCTTGCTGTTCAGCGCCTCTCCGGACCAGGGCGATCACCTCCCGGGCACGCAGGGTGCGGGCCCGGTTTCCCTCGAAGGAGACAGTCATGGCCAAGGGCACTGTGAAGTGGTTCAACAGCGAGAAGGGCTTCGGCTTCATCGAGCAGGAGGGCGGCGGCCCTGACGTGTTCGCCCACTACTCCAACATCGCCGCCCAGGGCTTCCGCGAGCTGCAGGAAGGCCAGACGGTCGAGTTCGACGTCACCCAGGGCCAGAAGGGCCCCCAGGCGGAGAACATCCGCCCCGTCTGATCCGCCGCTGCGGCAAGGCCAGGCATCCCGGCTTCGGGACGCCTGGCCTTGCCAACTGCCGTGTCGCGGCCCTCAGGTCGGCTCCATAGCCCGAGCCTGGTCCGTCACGGGCGCGGCTCAGACCTGCTGAGGCTGCAATAAGAGCTCCGTGCACACCCGCGGCGAGCCCTCAGTGCACGATCCGGTAGCGGTGTTCGGGCCGGCCGGTGGTGCCGTAGCGGAGTTCGAGCCGGACCATGCCCTCGCGTACGAGGTAGGAGAGGTACCGCTGGGCCGTGGCACGGGAGACGCCGGTGAGTTCGGCGGCCTGGGCCGCGGACAGGGCGTCGTGGGCGGTGCGCAGGACCTGGTGGAGAAGGGCGAGGGTCGGCGCGGAGTGTCCCTTGGCCGGGACTCGGGGGACGGCTGGCGGGCGGGCGGCGCTGAACAGGGCGTCCACGTCGGCCTGGTCGGTTCGGGAGGCCAGGCCGAGGGCGTCCGCGCGGTGCTGGAGTTCGCGGTAGGCGGTGAGCCGCTCGGCCAGGTCGGCGGAGCCGAACGGCTTGACCAGGTAGCCCACGGCGCCGAGCTTCATGGCGGTCCGCACCGACGTGATGTCCCTGTCGGCGGTGATCATGATCGCGTCGGGGCGGGCGCCACCCTCGTCACCGCTGAGCCGCCGAAGCACGTCGAGTCCGCTGCCGTCCGGCAGGAAGATGTCGAGCAGCAGCAGGTCGGGGTGGAGGGCGTGCACCGCGTCCAGCGTCTCGGCCACCGTCGCCGCCCGGCCAACCACCTCGAAGCCCTCGACGCGGGACGCGTAGTCGCAGTGGATGTGGCTGATGTGGAAGTCGTCGTCCACCACCAGGGTCCGGATCATTCGTGGCCACCTCCTGTCGGCGAGGCCGTCGTGAACTGTGCGTCCCGCGGTACGGGTGTGGCGTCCGGCAGTGGCAGTACGACGGTGAAGACCGCGCCGGGACCTTCACTGACGGCGATGGTGCCGCCGTCCCGCTGGGCCAGCCGGTGGACGAGGGCCAGCCCCAGCCCGCGCCGGGCGGTGCCCCGGTCGGGCCGGGTCGACCAGCCGTCCTCGAAGATCGACCCGGCGGCGCCCGGCGGAATCCCGGGGCCGCTGTCCGCGACCCGCACCAGCACCTGGTCGACCGCCTCGATCAGCGAGAGCTCGACCTCACGGCCGCCCGCCGGAGGCGGTCCGCCGGCCGCGGCGTCGATCGCGTTGTCCAGCAGGTTGCCGACAATGGTCAGCAGCCGGCGCAGATGCGGCGGGTCCTCGCCCAGCGCGGAGTCGTCGCTGAGCACCACCCGTACCCCGCGCTCGGCGGCGACCGTGGTCTTGGCGACGATCAGCCCCACGAGCAGCGTGTTGCCGATCCGTTCGCGTACGGACTCGGTCAGTGCCTGGTCGGCGCCGGCCGACTCGACGGCGTACTCGAAGGCGGCGTCGTGGTCGCCGATGTCCAGCAGCCCGGCCACGGTGTGCATGCGGTTGGTGAACTCGTGCTGCTGGGCGCGCAGGGCGTCGGTCAGCCCGCGTACCGAGTCCAGTTCGCGCAGCAGGCCGATCAGCTCCGTGCGGTCGCGTACGGTGACCACCGCGCCCAGTTCACGGCCCTGCAGCGTCACCGGCATCCGGTTGACCACCAGGCAGTGGTCGTCGGTCAGCACGCTGAGGTCGGTGCCGGGCAGGGTGCCGTCCAGGGCGCGGCGCAGCCGCCCCTCGGGCAACATCTCGTCGAGCCTGCTGCCGAGCGCCGTGCCGATGCCGAGCAGGTCGCGCGCCTCGTCGTTGACCACGGTGATCCGGCCGTCGGGAGCGAAGGCGATCACGCCCTCCCGGATACCGTGCAGCATGGCCTCGCGATCCTGAAGCAGCCCGGCGATCTCCTCCAGTTCCAGCCCGAAAGTCGACCGCTTCAACCGGCCGGCCAAGAGGAACGCCGCCGTCGAGCCGAGCGCGACGGCGATCGCGGCGTAGATGCCGAAGGTGGGCAGTTCCCGCCACAACTCGCCGAGCACGTCCCGTTCGGGGATGCCGGCCGACACCTCACCGACCAGCGTGCCCGCAGGCCCGTACAGCGGAGCCTTGCCGTTCGCGGAACGTCCGGTCGCTCCCTGGTCGGAGCCCACGTGGGTGCGGCCGTCCAGCACCACGATCGGATCGCCCACCGGCTCGCCGATCAGCCCCGGATCGGGGTGCGAGTGGCGGATGCCGTGCAGGTCGATCACCACCACGTACGACGCCCCCGACGCCTTCCGGATCCGTTCGGCGACGGTCTGCACGATGTCACCGGCCCCGCCGTGACCCACGGCCTGCCGGATTTGCGGTTCGGCGGCCGTGGTCTGCGCGATGTCCAGGGCCCGCTGCTCGTAGGCACGGTCGATCTCGGCCCGCTGGGCGAACGCGAACAGCACGAAGCCGATGGCCCCGGTGAGAGTCAGGATGACCAGCTGGTTGGCCAGGATCCGCGCGGAGAGCCTCCCCTTCCCGCCGCGGCCGATCCGGATACGGATGGGCATCACAGGTGCCTTCGCCCTTGTCGTGCTGCCGGGCCCGGCCCCTGCGCCGTACCCGTGGTGGCGTGATTGTGTCCCACCACTGACATTCTGCCCACCCCCTGACCTGCTGAGCAGAACGCGCAGAACTGCCGTTAACACGACTAACGCGAGATACGTGTGAAACAGCGACGTAATACTGCGCGGCCTTTAGCGTCTGCCTTCCTCGACCTCCGAGGTGAGAGAAGGAGACGGCCTCACATGGCTTCGCGAAACGATGTCGCCGTGCTCCCTGGCGCCGAGAGAATCGGCCGGGACAGCGCGCGAGTGGAAATTTCAGGACTCACGAAACGATTTCTGACTCCTGCTGGTGAGGTGTTCACGGCACTGCAGGACGTCTCCTTCACCGTCGAGCCGGGCCAGTTCTGTGCCGTGGTGGGCCCGACCGGCTGCGGCAAGTCGACGACCCTGAGCATGGTGTCCGGGCTCGACCGGCCCAGCGAGGGGTCGGTCAAGGTCGGCGGCCGTGAGGTGGACGGCGTCGCCGACGGCGTCAGCTTCATGTTCCAGGCCGACGCGCTGCTGCCCTGGAAAACGGTCCTCGGCAACGTGCTGATGGGCCCCGTCTTCCGCGGCGTCCCCAAGCAGAAGGCGCAGGCATCGGCGCGCGACTGGATACGCCGGGTGGGCCTGACCGGGTTCGAGGACCGCTACCCGCACCAGCTCTCCGGCGGCATGCGCAAGCGCGTGGCGATGGCCGCCGCGCTGATCAACGAACCCCGGATCCTGATCATGGACGAACCGTTCGGCGCCCTGGACGTGCAGACCAAGGCGATCATGTCGACCGAACTGCTCGGCCTGTGGGAGCAGATACGTCCCTCGGTCATCTTCATCACCCACGACCTCGACGAGGCCGTGGCGCTCGCCGACCGGGTCGTCGTCATGACGTCCAGCCCCGGATCGGTCAAGGCGGTCTTCGACATCGACCTGCCCCGCCCACGCGGTGCGGTCCAGGAGATCCGCTTCCAGCCCCGCTTCATCGAACTCCAGCACCAGATCTGGGAAACGCTGCGCGAGGAGGTGGAGCGCGCCTACGCACGCACCGCAGGAGGTACGCCATGAGCACGACGTCCGCAGTTTCCGCCACGCTGGTCAAGGACGGCGCACCGCCCTCGGCTGCGGACGCCGCCAAGCGCGCCGTCCGGCAGCGCACCGCGCTCGTGTGGGCGGGCCGCATCGGTCTCGCGGTCTTCGTCATCGGCGGCTGGCAGGCGTTCACGACCTGGGGGATCGTCGACCCGTTCTTCTTCGGGCAGCCGTCCGGCATCGCCAAGCGGCTGGTTGACCTCTTCCGGCACGGCACCGAGTTCGGGTCGTTCTACTCGAACATCTGGACAACGATCCAGGAGGCGCTCGCCGGCTTCGCCCTCGGGGCCGTCACCGGAGTGGTCTTCGGCGTCACCCTCGGCCAGAGCCGCTTCCTCGCCGACGTGCTCGGCCCCTACATCAAGATGGTCAACGCGATCCCGCGTATCGTCCTCGGCTCGATCTTCATCGTCGCGTTCGGCATCGGTGTCCTGCCGAAGATCCTGCTCGCCGCGGTGCTGGTGTTCTTCATCGTCTTCTTCAACGCCTTCCAGGGCGTGCGCGAGGTCGACCGCAACATCCTCGCCAACGCGAAGGTGCTCGGCGCCTCACAGACGCAGATCACCCGTCACGTCATCGTGCCGTCCGCGCTCACCTGGATCATCGCCAGCCTGCACAGCGCCTTCGGTTTCGCCATCGTCGGTGCGCTGGTCGGCGAGGTGCTCGGCGCGCAGAGCGGGCTCGGCCTGGTCATCAAGACCGCGCAGAACAACTTCGATCCCGACGGCGTGTTCGCGACGATGCTCGTCATCTCGGTCATCGTGCTCGGCGCCGAGTGGCTGATCGGAAAGCTCGAACACCGGCTGCTGGCCTGGCGCCCGCCGGCGCCGACCGAGGCGAACTCCCTCTGACGCCCCCGCACTTCCCCCTCCTTCATCTCAGAACCCTGCTCAGCAAAGGAATGTGGTCAGCCATGTCCAGACGACCCGTCGCCGTCGCCGCGTCTCTGCTCACCGTTCTCGCCCTCGGCGCGGTCAGCGCCTGTTCCAGCACCTCGTCCGCCTCGACCGGTGGTTCGGGCGGCACACCGACCGTCAAGCTCATGGCCGGCGGCCTCGACAAGCAGATCTACCTGCCGTACCAGCTCGCCCAGCAGCTCGGCTTCTACAAGAAGTACGGCGTCAACGTCGAGCTGAGCACCGAACAGGACGGCGGGGTCGGCGCCGAGGAAGCCATGGCCTCGGGGCAGGTCGACATGGCAGGCGCCTGGTACAACCACACGATCGAGTTCCAGGCGAAGGGCAAGGCGGTCGAGGACGTCGTCCAGCTCTCCGGCGCGCCGGGCGAGCGCGAGATGTGCACCACGAAGTCGGGCGTCACCTCGGGCGCCGACTTCAAGGGCAAGACGCTCGGCGTCACCGACCTGGGTTCGGGCACCGACACCCTCACCCAGTTCCTTGCCGCCAAGAAGGGCGTCAAGACCAGCCAGTTCCACCGGATAGCCGTCGGGGCGGGCTCCACCGCCGTCGCCGCACTGCAGAAGGGCAAGGTCGACTGCGTGATGACGACGCAGCCGACGGTCGCCGCGATCCAGAAGAAGGGCGTCGGTACGTCCGCGATCGACCTGGCCACCACGGCCGGCGCCACGACGGCGATGGGCGGCGCCTATCCCGCGGCCAGTGTGCTCGCCCGCACCGACTGGGTGAACCAGAACAAGGCCACCGTGCAGAAGGTCGTCGACGCGCTCGTCGCCACCATGCACTGGATCAACACCCACAGCGCGGCCGACATCGCGAACAAGCTGCCGGCCTCGTTCGTGTCGAACCAGCTGGTGACCAAGGCCGACTACATCTCGGCCCTGAACGAGGACAAGGGCCAGTTCCTCCCCGACGGCATCATGCCGGCCGGCGGTCCGAAGACCTCTCTGGCGACGGAACAGCTGGTCGGCAACGTGAAGGGCGCGGTGGACCTCGGCAAGACGTTCACGAACGCCTTCGCCGTCCAGGCCAACAAGACCGAGGGCTTCAAGACCACCACGACCCCGGCCGGCCCGAACGGCTGACCGCACCGCTCACGGCCGGGCCGTCCGGGTGGCTTTCACCCGGACGGCCCCGGCCATCGTGCGTCCCTTGCCATCCAGTACAGGAGGACCGGCAGGCCGGCGCCCGGCACCAGGGGCGTGGAGTCGCGGGCCGGCGCGAACACCGACCTCTCGGTCAACTGCCGTGCGTACGCGACCAGCTGCGACGACTATCTGCGATGACTTCCGCGTTCGCCGCCTTCACCGTGGCCGCAGCAGCCGTCCGGCCGCTGCGGGGAGTGGCCCGCCGACGCCACGCCGAGCGCCCCCGCGTCCGCTGCGCACTGGGCTCGCTCCGCGCTCTCGACCAGGCTCTCACTGTCCGACGCAGCGTTGGCCAGGCTCGCGCAGCACAGGGTGAGCAGGAGGGCGCCCGCCGCGAAGGGCAGGGTGCGGCGCGGGGGAGGCGGGGCCAGCAGGGCCCGCACCCGCTGAGGCACCGCCCCGCCGGTCGCGGCCAGGGCGGCGGGGCGGGGCAGGCCGGCGGAGGCGAGAGCCGCCCGCCCGACGGCGCGGGCGACGACCGTACGGCTGCCGATCCGGGCCGCGGCCTCCTCGTCGGCCCACCGCTCCAGGACGAACCCACCCGCCTCAGCCAGCGGTCGCAACAGCGGGTTGACGGCTGCCGTGAGCCGCCACAGGGCCTGGAAGAGGTGGTGGCGGCCGCGCAGATGTGCCCGCTCGTGCGCCAGGAGTGCCTCGCGCTCAGCGTCGCCGAGACAGCGCAGCATCCCTCGGGACACCACGATCCGTCCGGGGGCACCGGGCAGCGCGAACGCCTGCGGGGCCGCGTCGTCGAGCACCACCAGTTCGGTGTCTCCGGACAGTCCGGCGCATTTCCGCCGGGCCCACAGGACATGGCGGACCTGCCTTACGGCCGCCACCCCCAGCGAGACGAGCCCCGCCGCCAGGGTCAGCGCGCCGACGGCCGCGACGGCGAGCGAAACCGGGTCCTCGGCACGCAGAGCGGCCACCGACCAGTGGCCCTCCTCGGCGACCTCGGGGATCTGCGCGAACCCGGTGAACGCCAGCAGCGTCAGCGATCCGAGCCAGCCCGCCGCCGTCACCAACGCCGCGCACGCCAGGAACCAGGCCGCGGGCCGCGGAGCCGGCCGCCGGGCCGCCCGGGGCGCGAGTACCGCGAGGACCACGGTGACCAGAAGCGGGACGTAGACGCTGATCCTCACAGGCTCACCGCCCGTCGTCGCCGCGCCCGGCGTCCTGCTCGCCCAGCAGGCGGTGCAGCAACTGCTCCTCCTCCTGGGACAGTTCGGAGACGAAGCGGGCGAGCACCGCCTCCCGGTCCGAGCCGCGCTCCAGCAGACTGTGCATCCGTACGGCGGTGTCGGACGCCTCGTCCCGGACCGGCGCGTAGGCGTACCCGCGTCCCGCCGGGTGCCGTACGAGCATGCCCTTGTCGTGCAGGCGCGACAGGATCGTCAGCACCGTCGTGTAGGCCAGGTCCCCGGGGAGCCGCTCCAGGACCTGCCGTGCGGTCAGTGGCTCGTCCACGGCCCAGAGCGCGGCGAGGACGTTGCTCTCCAGCTCCCCGCGTGCCCTTCGGCCGGTCACTCCGCCACTTTCGTCGCTCTTCCGGTCGCGCACCGTTCACCAGCCCTTTCACTCGGCAGCCCAGACTACCGGCGGACCTACTACGGCTTGTAGGACGCCCACGGGATATTCATACGAGACCTACTACATCTTGTAAGATCTCAGCTACTACATGTTGTAGAGTTCGGCCGCCCCACTCCATCTGCGGAGGAACGAGCCCATGCCCTGCTCCGGAAGTTCGGTGCGTCCGCGCGCGCTGGCGGCCGCCATCCCGCGCCCTGAGCAGGCGCCGGCCACGGCCCGGGCCGAGCGTGTCGCGATCGTCTCGGCGAGCATCGGCGCCGGCCACGACGGCGCCGCCGCCGAGCTGGCGCGCGGGCTCACCGCCCACGGTTTCGTCGTCGACCGGTTCGACCTGCTGGATCTGCTGCCCGCGCGGATCGGACCGCTCGTCCGGGACGGTTACCACCGCATGCTCGTCCAGGCCCCCTGGGCCTACCAGCGGATCTACCGCAGCACCGAACGCGCCGGTGGCGGCGGGATGTTCGCCAGGGCACTGTTGCGGACGGCCGAGGAGCGCATGATGCGCGCGTTGCACCCCGACACCAGGGCGGTCGTCTCGACCTACCCCGGAGCCAGCCGTGTCCTGGGCGGCCTGCGGCTCCGCGGGCGGCTGACCGTGCCCGTCCTCACCTACCTCACCGACTTCTCCGTGCACCCCTTGTGGGTGGCCGACGGTGTCGACGTCCACCTCGCCGCGCACGCCGTGCCCGCCTCCCAGGCCCGGGCCGCCGGGGCGCGGGACGTCCGGGTGTGCGGTCCGGTAGTGGATCCGCGGTTCCGCCCCGGCAGCGCGGGGGATCGCGCCACGGCCCGGGCCCGTTTCGGGCTGCCGGAGAACGCCCCGCTGGCGCTGCTGGTCGCCGGCTCCTGGGGTGTCGGACCGGTCCGGCAGGTCGCCCTGGAACTGCGCGACTGCGGCGCCGCCGTCCCCGTGGTCGTCTGCGGCCGCAACGAGGCGCTGGCCGAGCAACTTCGCGCGGACGGCATCGACCACGCCTACGGCTGGGTCGACGACATGCCCGCTCTGATGCACGCCGCCGACGTCCTGGTCCAGAACGCCGGCGGGCTCAGCTCCCTGGAGGCGTTCGCCACCGGTCTGCCCGTCGCGAGCTACCGCTGCATACCGGGCCACGGACCCACCAACGCCGCCGCCCTGGAGGGGGCCGGTGCGGCGGTCTGGATTCGCGACCCGGCCCGCCTCAAGGCCGTGCTGTGCGACCTGATCGACGGCCCGCTCGGACTGCGTCAACGCGCCACCGGCCTCGCCCTCTTCTCCGCCGAGCCCGGCGATTCGGGGCCCGTCGCGGAGACAGCGCGCGTCCACCGCGCGGGACTGCCGGCATTGCCTTCCCGGCCCGCCGTGCGACGACGCCGTCCGGCGGCTCGTCGGCTCGTCGCCACCACCGCCGTGGCATGCGGGGTGTGGGCCAGCGCTGTCGGCACGGGAATCGCAACCGCGTACGACGGCTCGGGCATGATCCACGCCATCGGGCACAGCCTCGACCTGGACGACTCCCTCCCGGACCACGTCCCCCACCCACAAGGCCACCACTCGTGACCGCCGCCCGCCTGGTCCGTACCGCCGCTCTCGCCGCCCTGCCCGCCCTCGTCACCGCCCATGCCGCCCCCGCCGTCTCCACCTTCGGGCCACTGCGCAACCGCGCCATGCCCCGCCTCTCGGGCCGTGGCCGCCCGGATCACGTCGCCCTCACCTTCGACGACGGACCCGATCCGCTGTCCACCCCGTTCTTCCTGCGCCTCCTGGCCGAGCGTCAAGTCCGCGCGACCTTCTTCCTGCTGGGCCGCGAGGCGCGGCGCTCGCCCGGACTGGTCCGCGAGATCGCCGCGGCGGGACACGAGATCGGCGTCCACGGCTGGCTGCACCGCCCGCTGGTGCTGCGTGGCCCGCGCGCGACGTACGACGACTTCGCACGGGCCCGCGACACCGTCGCCGACATCACTGGGCTCCGGCCCACGCTCTTCCGGCCCCCCTACGGTGTCATGTCGACCGCCGCACATCTGGCCGCCCGCCGCCTCGGCCTCACCCCGGTGCTGTGGACCTGCTGGGGCGAGGACTGGACCGCCCGCGCCACACCGGCGTCCGTCCACCGCACCGTCACGTCCGACCTGGACGGCGGCGGCACCATCCTGCTCCACGACTCCGACTGCACGTCCGCCCCGGGAGCCTGGCGCTCGACTCTGGGCGCGCTCCCCCGCATCCTCGACACCTGTGAGCAACGGGGCTACGAGGTCGGCCAGTTGCGCGACCACGGATGGCGCCACCCGGCGTGACGCCTCGAGGTCGACGACCTCCTGTCGACCGGGGCTCCCTCGCAGAACGCTCACTCACGGTCATTGGCGAGAGTCGCGGAACGTGACCGCCTTACCGGTGGACCACAGCCGGGGCGGCGGGGGCGTCGCGCAGACCGAGCCGCAGATGCTCGACGTGGAACAGGGCCTGTTCCTTCGAGGGCGAGAGCCGGACGGCCACCGACCTCGCCACGAGCCTCCTGGTGATTGCCGCGGTAATGCAGTTCTTCGACTGCGCCCAGAACATCGGCGTCGGCCTGCTGCGCGGCCTCGACGACACCAAGGGCGGCTTCCGCGTCACCCTCGTCGGCTACTGGCTCGTCGGCCTGCCCGCCTCCGCACTTCTCGGCTTCGCCACCGGCTGGGACACGGTCGGCATCTGGCTGGGCCTGCTCATCGGCCTCGCGACCACCGCGACCCTCCTGCTGCGCCGCTTCAACCGGGGTATCGGGCTCCTGCACGGAGTCGCGGCGCCCGGCCCTGACGTCTACCGCGACCGGAGGCCCACAAGAGGTCACTCCGGCCGTCTCACCCAACGGCGTCGCGGCGATCTTCTGGCAGGGGTGGCGACGGTGAGGTCGATGAGAGGCTGCGGATTCTCCAAGGTCGGACACTCCCGTACTTGGGGGCGGTGCGGAGGGGCGCCCGTCTCCACGAAGGAAAGGGGCGCCCTGCGATAACTCCCCGGCGCCACAGCAGCCGTCCTACGCGACTTGCTCGGCGGCCCGGCAACATCGCCGTCTTGGAGCACGCCGCCGCCTCGCTGCGCGACCACTCCGCCGACTCGGTGCTCTGGGGCGACGGCCCCTGTGGCCAAGACCGCCGCCACAAAGCGTCGTGGTCGAGAACCCCGCGACCAGGCACGATGCCGTTGCGGACATCTCACCATCCTGGTACCCGGACAGCGCGGAATAGCGCCGTTACATCGTGTGTACCCCGAGGGAGGCGATCCCACTGGGAGTGGATCTGACGCCACCGCAGCATGTCTGAACCAGTCTCCCGCCCATATGTGCAAGGCATTCGTCCGTGAAGATGGCCGCTGACCACACGAAGTTCATATCCCGAAGATCGCTGTTCTCCTCGTCCACACGGGCGAACAGAACCAAGACATACAGATCATTGATGGGAGTTTTCTCGCCACGGACGCCCCCAAAGCCTGATCGCCTCCAAGGAGCCTTCGTTCGGGCGTGCGGCGCGAAACGCGCCTTTACCCGCACCCGAGCGAGCCCGCAGTACCGGTCCGCCGGTGGTCGTTCTGCGCCAGCGCATGGCGCAGTACCCGCGCTCGCATCCCACGCCCACCGCTCGCCTTGGCGCTGCCGGGCGAACGCGGCAAGACTCGGTACTCGTTGAACGAGGGAGGCCCGAGGAACTGCTAGATCAACGCCGTTTGGGCGCGCGGGGCTGTCCCATCCGCCAACGGCTGGACCGAACTCACCGGATTCGTCGAATCCGGTACGCACGGCTCTGGCCCGGTTGTAAGCCGCCGCCACCGACGTGCTCGGCCAGAGGGCCGCAGCGGTGAGGGACTGTGCGAGGCCGCCGATCGGATCGTTCCTGTCCGCCGAGAGCCCGGCCTTCTGTAGCCGATCACGTGCTGACCACATGCCGAGCAACACGTCCCCCAGCATGAGCACATCGTCAGAAGTGTCCATTGCGGAACGCCGACCTCCTGCTTCCAGACGTAGGGAAGGGATACGCTCGCAGTGCGAAACTCGACAAACTGATACGCGACATGTGGCTTGCCTAGTGAACACTCGAAGGCCGTGCCGAGCCATCCCCCTGCACGATCGCGACAACCACACCAAGGGCGGCGCCGATCGACAGCGCGTTCATCACTGCGGCATGCAGGGCGATTGTGACCGACCGGACCAACGCGAGCATCAGCACCATGGACAGTGCGATGACGACCCCGATCATCAGCGGAAGACGTTCGGCGGATGCCTCGGAGACGTCGCGCGCCCTCAGTGAAACGGCCCACGTCGGCCCCGAGCGGCCTGTCTGATCAAGCTTCAGCGTGGTGGCCCGCAGGCGATGACAGCTCCGCTCGTCGCGCTTAGGGTGCGTCCATGTTCGACGACACAACAGTGCAGCGGGCCAAAGCCGATCTGTTCTCCGAGCCCCACCCTCTCGGCCGCGTGGCCGCCACCCTGCCCGGGACCGCAGGGGTGTACGCCTGGTGGGCGCCGCACGAGGTCCTGGCCTCCTTCCCCGGACCGGTCAACTCGGACGATCCCGGACGGCGATTGGTCTACCTGGGCAAGGCCAGTCGGCTGCGGTCCCGCGTCGTTTCGTACCACCTGAGGGACTCCGGACGGTCCACCCTGCGCCGGACCCTGGCCGGACTCCTCATGCCCACCGAGGGCTACCGCACCACCTGGACCGACCGCGTCGTCCTGATCCCCGAGGACGAGCAGCGTCTCACCCACTGGATGCACCACCACCTCACCCTCACCTGGACCGAGCACCCCGACCCCGTCCCGCTGGAGAAGAAACTGATCTCGCTGCTGCACCCGCCGCTGAACGTAGAGGGAGCGGAGCATGGTGCCTCCCGGGACCACGTCAAGCAGGCACGGGCCTTCTACTACGCCAGTGCCGACCCGCGTCCGGACAGGCAGCCGGCGTAGTTCATGTGTCGCGGGCCCCTGTGCCTCGGCGTCTGCCCTGCGCGCGACGGCCGGCGACGATTGCGGATGGGCCGGCCGTTGCACCGGCTCGCGCCAGGACTCGCACAGGGACGGATCACCGGGGTGCCCGCCTCCCGGTCTCGACCGCGCGGGTCCGCGTTCCGTACACGTCGCGCGGGAGGATGGAGGGTAGGATAGGTAGCATGAGTGAGCCTACCGGCAAGTACTCGATCACCATGCCGCGCGACATCGCCGAAGCCGCCAAGGCCCGCAGCGGCCCCTCCGGCCTCTCCGCCTACGTCGCCGCAGCCGTCGCCCGCCAGATCGAACGCGACAACCTCAACGAACTCATCACCGTCGCCGAGGCCGAACACGGCCCCGTCACCGACGAGGAGATCCAGGCGCTGCGCGACCAGCTCCACCAGGCCCGCGACAACCAGGCAGCCGGCGGAGCGAACGCAGCGTGAGCCGCTCCCCCGCCGTCCCCGGCGGCACCCTCGTGCTCGACAGCGAGGGACTGGCCAAGGCCGTCCTCCGCGACCGCACCGTCACCGCCTGGCTCGCCCTGGCCCGCGCCGACGACCTACGAGTGATCACCTCCGCAGCCACCCTGGTCGAAGTCGTCCACCCGCGGATCAACCGCCCCGCCCTGGAGTGGACCCTCTCCCGCCTCGTCATCGAACCGGTCACCGAACCCATCGCCCGCCACGCCGCCGCCCTCCTCGCCGACGCCGGCCTGCACGGCCACAAGCACGCCATCGACGCCATGCTCAGCGCCACCGCCCTCGCCGCCCCCGGACCGGCCACGATCCTGACCTCCGACCCGGAGGACCTCACCATGCTGTGCGGCAGGCGCGCCACCGTCATCAAGATCTGACGTGTCCGCCGCCGGATGCCGCTTTCGGCCGAAGCATCCGCTCGCATCGGCAGCCGCCCGCCGGTTTGCCTTTACATGTAGTGGGCGTAGCGAGTGGCCACAGCCTGGTCGGGCGGGCAGAAGCGGAGAATGGACTTGACCTGGTTGGCCGTGCGCAGGGTGAGGGGGAGGCGTCCGTCCAGGCGGGTCTGGTTCCAGTTCATCTTGGTGAGAGCGAGGACTTCGGCCGCCAGTTCGCGTGGGTTTCGGGTGGGAGTGGCGGGTCTGATGCCGATCGGGCGCGGGATGTACATGCCGGGGTAGGTCCGGTAGAACTCGATGCTGCCGGTCGCGTACAGCGCGAGTTCGCGTTCGCCGAGGACGGCGAGGGTGCCGCGCAGGGGCGGTGCGTCGCCGGGGCGGAAGGTGGCGGCGCCTTCGCTGCTGGTGATCCAGCTCATCTCCAGCGTGTCGATGAACCGTTCGTCCGCGGCGTCCTGGAAGCCGCCTGACTCCTCGGTGATGAAGGCCGAGGTCTTGTGCAGCACGATGCGGGCGGGCGCAGTGTGGTGTTCGCGCCGGTAGGCGTCCAGTGCCTGGAGCAGGAGTGCGTCGGCGCCCGCCAGGTGGGGCTGGCGGTCGGTGCGGCTGATGCGTGCCGGTCCTCCGCGCACGATCACTCCGTCCCCGCGTTCGTTGAAGACCTGGGCGACCGAGGTGTTCAGGGCGTTTCCGTCGTCGCTGCGGTAGAACGCGATGCCGACGTAGCAGGTGGTGAGATCGGCGGGGTTACGCAGGAGGCGCCAGGGGACGCCGCCGGCCTTGTAGTAGAGGGCGACGTGGAGGTTCCAGGCGCGGCTGGCCTCGTCCTGCCGGCTGTGGCCCTCGGGAGGGCGGGTCGCTTCGTCCCAGGTACTGCGCCGGATGATCTGGATGGGCTGGCGCAGGTTCAGCAGCCGGGCTTTGAGTAGGTCGTGGAAGTTGGCGAACTGGCCCAGCGGCGGATCGTCAGGGTCGTCCTGCGCAGGGTCACCGGATGCGTCCGGACGGCCTGATGATCGGCCGCTCGTCTCGACGAGTTGCTCGGGTCTGGCGACCAGGAGGACGTCAACCCGGTTCTCGTCGGCCAGTGCCCTGATCTCTTCCGCGTAGACACTCACGGCCCTGGTCAGGGCTGCCGGCTGGCCGGCGGACTCGATGGCACGCAAATCTCTGCTGCTGATCGCGCGTGTGTTGCGGTCACTGAAGACCAGGGTGGTGTGCAGGCCGCGGTCGGTGTCGCACCCGGGGAATTCCGGGAACAAATGCGGGTACTGCTCATCCTTGGCCGCGATGGGCTCCCGGCAGCGCTCCAGCCACCGGCGCAACCCCTCGAGTTGGTCTGCGGGACCGACCAGGCCGACGCGGATCGCTCGGGGAGCATCGGCCGCGCCGAGATCGGCGGGACCGTAGTTCGTGATGCCGAACCGAGGATCGATGTGCCGGGCCGCGCCACCGAATTCCAGCTCGGGTTCGTCAAGGATCACGGAGTACATCACTGGCCTCGCCTCGCGCTGTTCGTTCCTCCCCGACGGGACGTCCGTCGCCCTGCGGACCTGGCCTTGCTTCCGGCGCCTCTTCGTCGGGGGGCGCCGGCGTCGCCGTCGCTGTCCCCGTCCTGAAGCAGGCTGAGAAGATCCTGGGTGTCCGTATCCGCGACGGCCAGCACGGTGTCCAGGCTTTCCTGTCCCCCGGCGGACGGGTCCTGGTCGTCCTCGGGGGCGGCGCCGGACGGAGCCGGTCCCCACCACCGGTCGTCGATTCCCCGGTCAACGGTCATGGTGGCGAGTTCGCCGAACTGTACGGGCCGTGGTTCGGTGAACAGGTCGGCGTGGTTCAGGTAGTTGGCCCACACGCGGGTCCAGAACCGGACGGCTGGGTGCCGGTCCAGGCGTTTGATCCCCGCGAGCAGCCGGTCCGCGTAGGGGTGCTCGGTGTGCCCGTCGGTGGTGAAGCAGTAGTCCGGCTCCAGCTGGCAGTACCAGACTCCGCCCAGGCGCCGGAATCGTGTGCGCAGCGCGGCGTGGTGGTAGAAGCCGACACGCTGCGGGTCGGACTTGGAGGCGTGTGGGCCGAACACGGTCCGGCCGCGTGATCCCGGTCCCTTGCCGGCCTTACGCGGCCCCAGACGCGAGGTCGCCCGGAAGTGCACGTGTTTGCGCTCCTTGTGCCACCGCAGGTCCGGGTAGGAGTCCTGAACGGTCCGGGAGAGCAGGTCAGCGAAGCGGTGCTGGGTGTCCAGGTCGTCACTGTCCGCCCATTCGACGGTCTCGTGGCGCTCAGGGTCTCCGGCGCAGAGCACCCGCAGGGGCGAGTCCCGCAGGCTGTGGAACGACAGGACCAGTCCGTCCCGCAGAATCCAGCCGGACGCGCGCCGGCCCTGTGCGTCCAGCGCGGCGCCGGCCGCGCGATAGTCGGTGAAGGCCGCAGGGGCCAGATGCACCGTCGGCGGCATCTCGGTAACGGGCAGCAGGTTCGTGGTGAGCACTTCGGTGATCGGCGCGGGCCGCAGGTACAGGCCCGATGTCCGGGGCACGGCAAGATGCAGCAGCGCCTGGGCTGCCTCCCGGTCGAAGCGCTGGGTGTGCTTGTCGATGTGCACGACGCGCTCGGCACGGCTGACCGCGTCCGGGAACGCCGCCTTGACCTCCGTCCACCATGCCTCGTCGCTCTCAGGGTGGGAGAAGACCAGGATGACCGGCGAGTTGCCGGACAACCAGTGATCAAGATCGCGCTGGTCGCAGACGTAGCGGAACCCATCGTCCGTCTCACCGGAGAAGCGCCTGTCCTGGGCCTTGCTCTGGACCAGCAGGGTCAGATTGAGAACGGCCCCGCTGCCGGGTTCCACCAGGTCGATGTGCCCGTCGATGCCGTGATCGACCCGCCGGGGGTGAAAGAGGTGGCCCATCTCCAGGCACCGGCGTTCGATCAGGGCGATGCCCTTCTCCCCGATGAACGTCTGGCGCGTCACGGTCTTGCGATCCGCCATCACCACACCCTCCCTGCTGGACACGGCACGGCTACGAGCCACCGGCCGAGCTGCTGCTCAGTCAGGCTACGCGGCACTACTGACAACCAGGCCCGAGCGCATCCAGGGGCTCCACAGGACAACAGCCGCGGCGCAAGGGGCATCCAGCCCTTCCAGCTGAACCTGGCGGATTTCTCCCACGCCCGCTTCAGCTCGGGCGCGGGAAGCTACGCCTCGTGCTGCTCGTCAGGCTCAGGCGGCTGGTCGTAGGAGCTCAAGAGCCCTTCGATGCGCTGGTTGTTGATGGACTGCCGGTCGTACAGGCACCTCGCGTACCGGCTCAGCAGGACCCCGACGCTGTTGCCCGCCCGCTCGGCAACCTCCGCCGGGTCGGCGCCCGCGCACAGCCACGTGGACAGCGCCGAGTGCCGCAGGTCATAGGGCCGCTTCGCGAGCGGGGTGCCGGTGAGCGCGGGCGGCAGGGCGAGAGCGCGGCTCTCGTGCCAGACCCGGTGGTAGGTGGTGTAGCTGATGACCCGGCCCTGCTCGGTGAAGAACAGCCGGCCGTCGTCGGCCGTGCCGAACGTAGTGACGTGATCGCGCCACAGGGCGACCAGGTGCGGCGGGAGCGGTACCACCCGTGTCTCTCCCGGCGGACGGTTCTTCAGCCCGCGCTCGTCGTGGTTCTCGCCGCTGTCGGTCCACCGTTTACCCGCCTGCGGCCGGGTGCGGTGCAGGATCACCCGGCCCCAACCGGTGACGGGCAGGCGGCAGTCCGGCAGCGCGACCGCGACCGCCTCCTCGGGGCGCAGGCCCGCGTAGTACATGCCGGCGAAGAACCCGACCAGCCGACGGCCGCGGGCCCGCTGGTAGCCGCCCACGTAGGAGACGGCGTCCAGCAGATTCCGGGCCTGGTTCGGGTTGGCCACCACCCGCGGGTCGACCGTGACCGCCGGCTTGGGCACCCGCCAGCGCACCTTGTTCAGCGGGTGGCTGCCCAACTCGCCCCGCTCGACGGCGTAGTGGAGGGCGTGCACCAGCACCTTGCGTTTGCGGCGCATCGTCTCCACCGCCGCCTCACCGCCGTCGAGCTTGCGGCGCAGCGACTCCAGCACGTCACGCGCCAGGACCGGATCGTGCAGATCCACCAGGGGACGGGATGCCTTCGCCACCCACTGCAGCACCAGCCGGTCCTCCACCGGCATCTCCCCCTGCCCCGGGCCGGGCACGACGAACGCCCAGTGCCGCAAAGCGCGGCGCAGCAGCTGCCCGCCCGGCCGCCCCGGAAGATCCCACAGCATCGCCACCGTGATAGCGGTCAGCGCGTCGCTGACCTCGTCCCGGGTCTTCGCCGCCCTGCCCGGCCAGTGGGCTCGCGCGTACTCGGTGGCGAAGGCATACCAGCTCAGTTGCGACGGTCGCCGTGCCCCGTGGGCGGAGCTGCTCACCTCGGCCAGGCCCACGCGGATGGCCCGTACCAGCTCCGCGCCGAACTCTCCCGCCAAGCCCGCGACCGGGCTGCCGCCGTCCGGCCGTCCATCACCATGCGGCTGCGCCGGGGATCGGTCCGCAGGCTGCTCGGGCTCCGGTGCGGCGCCGTGGTCCTCGTTCGGGTCCATACCCGCCTCCTTCTGATCGGCGGGAGCATGGCTGCCCGGCACATCCACTCCAACATCCCCCTGTAAGAGGGCACTCGCGCGGCTCCCCGTTGACGAGCGTGGTTTGTCGGATGTTCGGCCCGACTTCTGTCGCCACTGGTCATACCCGGTCCCGGTGTGGCCAGTTGTAGTCCTTGGTGCGCCATGCGCACTTGCACGCGCCCCAATGTCCCGAACTACCGTTCCCGGCCAGCCAGAGCACGCGGACCGTGGGGGATGCATGGCGAGAACCGCGCGACAGATCCTGAACGCACTCAGCCGCTCGACGAGCGTTCACGTCCACTCGACGACAGAACTGGCCGCGCACGTGGACTCCGCGGCGGCGGCCATCGACAAGAAGCGCCGGGAAAAGGGCCAGGAAGCAGCACGCAGGAAGACCGACCTGCGGCCGGTCGCGCCGGCCGAGCACGGGCGATCCATCGACCTGACGCCGTGGCAAGTCCTGCACGCCGTAGCGCGCGGCTACGTCCTGGCCGGCCAGGGCATGGGACGCGGGCTGGCAGAACACTGGCTCAGCCTGAAGTTCTGCGAGGCACTCGACGGCAACCGCGCCGGTTCCATGGATCTCACCGACAAGGGCCGCTCCTCCGAGAGCTGGTACAAGGGCATGCAGGCCCGGGAACTGGCCGTCGGCTTCGGGCTCACGGTGGCGGAGCACATCGTGCAGCAGCGCTACCCCGACCACATCATCTCGGTCGTCGACACGAACACGCTGCTGCGAGCCGGCTGGCCCCTGAGCGTCTCCCAACGGAACAAGGGCTCACGGCCCCGGCCCGACTACATCATCGAGGCATGGAAACCCGGCGAGCCGTCGAAAGTCACCTTCGTGGCCTGCCGCGGAAACCACCAGAAGCCCAGCAAACGCACCGGCCGAACCCGCAGCACCACGATCCAGCAACTGGTCAAGGGAGCAGAACTGACCGAAGGCATGCAGATCGGCCCCTGGAACACCACGCCCTGCCTGATGCTGTCCACCGAACTCATGGGCCAGGGCGGGGTCGTGGTCAATGTGCTGCAATCCCCAGGCGAGGCTCTGCTCCCCCTCCGAATACCCGGCGCCCTGAATGATGCCGACGAGGAGATCAGGGACAAGCCCGGAATCCCCTACCCCAACGCCATACGCGTACCGGCCCGCGACGGTCGACGGGCGCGGACGGTCGACGGCTTCCAGGTCGGCGAGGACGACCTCGCCTGGTTCGGCCAGCTCCTGGCCCGAACCGCAGCAGCCGGCCTGACCGCTTTCTCCGGCGGACGGAAATACACGGCCGGTTATCTCACCGCCCGCCAAGGACGAGAGCACTACGACACGCCCGCCTTCGCCGCGACATCGAGCGTCGACGATGCGGACATCGAGGTCGGCGACACGAAATTCGTCGGCACGGACAATGTCTTCCGCATGGGGACCGCACGCATCGAGGCATTCTCCGGAATGGACTCAGAACTGTACGAACTGATCAAAGACGGCCGCGTGGAGGAGTACCGGCAAGCGGTCTACGAACTCCACTCCAAACGGCGCGACTCCCATGCAGCTGGGAGATGGAACGACCCGATCTCGTTCCAGGGCGACGGCACCATCATGGCCCTGAGTATTTTGCCCATCCGCAAACGGCGCCCGCTCTGAAGCAAGGGCTCACACGTTCTTGGTGCTTCTGCGTTCGCCGCTTCGGGCAGCGCAACATAGCTCGGGATCGCCGGTTGGCCAAATCGGCGATCCCCTGGATCATTGACAGTCCACCGCCACCACCTGCCCGTACGACGAAAGGCCGCATCCCGAACTCAACTTCACAACTCCACACGAGGTCCGCCCATATTCACGACCGGGCGGGCCAGTCCCCCACACCCACGCCGAGCACCTCCAGGCGACGGGAGATCGGGGCCGTTTCGGCCTTGGTGTGCGTCGGCCGGCCTTCGCCCGCCGGTTTGCGGCCGTCGGCACCCCTGCCCGGCGTCCGCCCCGCCTGTTCGCCGTCGAGGTTCGCGAGGCCACGCCCTTGCGACCAACGCCGATTGCCGCATGGGCCAGCCGGGTGCCCGCTACGGCACCACGTCGACGATGAGCCTCGACCCGCCGGAAGCCGGAAATTCAGCACGGCCGCACGCCCTCAGGGCATCCGGACGAGAAGCGGCGGGACACGCCCGTCGGCCACCGCTGACCCCGGCACCGCGTGGGAGCGCCCCCGCCGAGCCCGGCGCACAACCGGCTCGCTTGGCTTGCCCGCGCGCTCCGGACTGCCTCCCTGTTCGATTGAGCGGCGCACCATATACCCCTACGCTCGTCCGAGGAAGTCGTGATCTACGTCATGGTGCATGGATCGGCAGCCACAGGGAACGATACGGACAAGACAACCAAAGGGGCCATTTCATTCTCGCGGGACATGCGCGGGACGGCGGGCCTGACAACCTGTCAGGTAAGCCGCTGACCTGCGAAAACACGCGGGAATCCCACGGCCTCCGGAGCCGTGTGCGCAGGTTCGAATCCTGCCGGGGGCACCCTTCATATGGTGCCCAAAGACCCCGTCACCAGCGGAAACGCTGAGGCCGGGGTCTTCGCGTATGTGCAGGCAGATGCCGCCAAAAGCAGCCGTTTGCCAGTGATCACGTAATGACGACGTAATGATCTTGATCGGCTTCGCGCCAGGCCAGAAGGCGTTTCGCGAGGTTCCTGTCCCGTCTCAGCCAACCCTGGGCAGTCTCAGTCCCTCTGGGCAATTGGGTCGGCGTCTCAGTCGTTTGGGGGCACGGGAGGTCTGGCCATTCGTGCCTTCGCTGTATCGCGTCAGCGCACCTCTGGACGGATTCCGTATTCGGCCAGCCACGCCACCAAGTCCTCCCGAGAAGCCCCGACCAGTCTCCCGCCGGTGAAGCGAGCGTCGACCGTGACCTCCGCCACGCACTCCACAGGAGGCACGAAAGCCAGGGCCGCTTCATCGCTGGTGAACTCGGCCTCCGCCAGGACCAAGCCCTGCAGAGGACCGTCGAAGACATCAACGCCCAAGGGAGGCACGCTGAACCGCGTCTTGGACAACAGCGCAGCTGGCAACGAGGCAAGCACGTCGTACTCGGCTGGAGACAAGTAGGTATTTGTGATCAGCCCTTGCACGGCACCCGGCCGATCGGCGGGCACTTTCTGGGTGAGTTTGAGTTCACAACCACCGACATCCCGGCGCTCGGCCCGTCGCAGACGCAGACGCGTCCCCACCAGGTACCGGTCTGTGATCACACGGGTGACAGTGACCGACGAAGGAGCCGGAGGCTCTGCCAGCAAGAACCGTCTCTCCCTCTCGACACGCGCATACTTACCCTTGCTGACGACATCACCTTGCACACGACCGGCCCGCTCCATCATGAGCCGAGCTTCTCAGCTCGCCCTGATTCGTACAGGATGCCCACGATCATTTGAGACACGAGCCCGCGCTTGTCTCATCCGATCGTGGGCACCCCAGTTCACCGGCCCGCTCTGCCCAAGATCGATTGAGACAGGACAACTGCCATGGGGACCGTCAGAAGTCACCGAAGGTCGTTTCCTGCGAGGAACCGATGGGCTGCCCGCAGACCTGCCTCGTCCCTGGCCCACAGCCCCCACTTGGCCTGCCTCTCCTGCTGAAACAGTTCAGCGAACGTCCGCCACAGGTGTACTCGAAACCCGTCGGACTCCCACCACCACTCCGTGTTCCCGGAACCTTCCCGGATCAGAGACAGCTGTGAAGCCGCTTCCCTGACCCCTGCAGCGGACTGCCCTACGTTCGGCTCCACCACTGGGATCCAACTCTCGCACTCCCAGTACAGCGCGTCCGCCTCGATCAGGGCGTCGGCGTCCGCGAACACCGCCACGTCTGCGGCGAAGCGGTACACGACCGCGCTGTCGCTCCGCAGGGTCACGGAGTAGGGGTGCGCCACCTCGTGGTCGATGAACTCCCCCAGCGGCCCGTGGCCCACGCTTTCCTGGTAGTACGGCCACGGCTCGAAACGAATCTCCTCCTGGAACGACCAGGCCGAGGTGCGATAGACGAGCCCGCCGTAGCGCTCCTGGGCCCGCCGGAGCCCGGCGAGCGCCATCGTGGTGTCCACCTCGGGAAACGGCGCGAGCCGCGCGATGACCTCGGTGTCGTCCGGGTTGTCCTGCACGGGGAAAGGAACGGTGCGGGCCCGTGCGGCGATGAAGCGCCGGCCCCTGTCCGTCAGCCCTCCCGGTGGGTTGAGGATGTGCTGCATCAGGTCATCATCTCCACGGCCGTTCCACGCTCGCGCTGCAGGGGCGGAACACGGTTATTCGAAACCGTGGAGCTGGACCAGATCAACTGAGACGGCATCCGGCGTCCCTCGGCCAGGACCACATCAGCTGAGATTCGCGGCACCCCCACGTCTCAACCGAACTGGTCGCCGCATGTCAGGGGTCCAACTCGGAACCAGATCAATTAAGACGGGACACCTGTGGACAGGCCGGAGCCCTCGACCGATGGCAGTCCGGGCCCTGGCATTCGATCGAAGACGTCGTCCAGGTCAGACCGAAGAATTGTTGATCTGCTCGCGGGTGAGACGCACCGGCTCACCGGTGGCGTTGTCGAATCGGCGCCGCACCAAGATGCTGAACCCGAGATCGTGCAGAGCCATCTCAGCAACGTTGGTGTTCCACGGGTCCCGGCCATTCAGCGCATCCCGCGCGAGCGCCAGGGCGGGGACATTCTTCCCGCCGACCACGGCGAGCACCTCGTACTTATCGTCCTCAGGCGTATGCAGGGCAGCGACGGCGACGTCCGCCAGTGTAAGGACGGCATAGCTACCGTCCTTCAGGCGAACGCGGGTCTCTGCAGGGGTGCTCATGGGCTCGGACACTTTGGTGTCTCCTCAATCGGACCCGGCCGGATCGCTCTCCGACCCCACAGCCCAGGAGGGTATACAGCTTCCGACACGCCGGGACCCCAGACAACGAGCAGTCTGGGGTCCCGTATTGGTCAAGGCGGCTCGCTCCGCTCCCCGCGCGCGGCCCGGCCCCCGGCCGGGCCTGCGCTCCTGTCTCCGCCCCGCTCCAGCCCGGCCGCCGCCCGTACCGCGCGCACAGCATGCAGCCGCCTGATGCGAGAGAAGGGGGACGTTGTGGCTGGGGCGGTCGGTGGAGCGGCTTTACGGAGCCACTTTGGCGCGAGCCTCGAAGATCATGGCCCCAACGTCGTGCTTTACCGGGCAGGTCCACAGACTGCCCGACGCGCCGGAAGCTTACGGGGCCATGATCACTCGCGCCAAAGCAGCGCCACCCCAAAGCCGCTCCACCGACCGCGTTGTGCCGGGCCCCCGTTTTACCTAGGTGACTTTCGAAGCTCACGGATAAAAAGGTCTACTGACTTACAGCGCCAATCATCTGCCATCAGCATTTCCATGGCCGATTCCAAGGCATACTCGCGTCCTATTTCCGCGCAATCATTGCCGTCGAGGTAGCGCTCATTGAAATCCCGCAGTTGCGGCACTTCGATTCGCTCACCTTCTAGACGCCCCAGCCACTCACTCATTACATGTTCGTCATGCACGTCCACATAGTCCGGCGGGGAGTCCAGAATCTCGACAGGGAGTCCACCGCCACCATTTATCAGTGCACGCGAAGACTCGAATACAGCCTCAAATGCGGAATCAGTACCATTTTGCGCGGGAAAAAGAGACGAGCCACTAGCGGAAATATGCAGAAGCCAGACAGCACCGGGAAGCGTGGTCGGTTCGCGCATTTGCCGACGGTACTCCTCCATGACAATCGAATGCAGATCTGTCGTCAGCCAGCGATAAGACTCGGGATGCCCTCGAAGCAGCATGCCAGCCATGCCGTAGACGTAGGGAGCCACACCTATCACGAAGGAGTCGTAGTCTCGGCTCAGTCCAAAATAGGGTCCAATGGTGCGCATCCCATAACCGGACCTCTCCTGCCACTCCTCCAGCTTCCCAGGCCCGTCCCCATCGGACAGTCGCCCACGGGATATAAGCATCGAGATCTCCAACAGGCCAGGAATATAATCCCCGATGAAGCCACCGTATCGGCCGACCACATCGCGTCCAGCACCGTGAATACACTCCAGGGAATCCAGATAGAGGGATACCAGTGAAGGATTCCGCAAACCAATGCGCGCGAGCCCACCTAGGTAGTTCGCAGAATACTTAAGACCCTGCAGCTTGGAAAGTACAGAAATCTTGTCAACTGCTTCCCATGCGCCATCATCAAGTGTTGCGCTCACGCGCTCCAAGTCGATGCTCTTCGTCACGCGTCGATGCTGCGAAAGGACGTCGACTACAAGACGCTGAATTTCCCCCTCTAACTCTAGCGTGTAGACACGATAGTTGTGCGAGCCCCACTGGCGACGCAGGTTGGCAATGCGTTCATTGGTCGCACTTCCTTTGAGCACGACATGAAACAGGAATAGCGGTTTAACGAAGTCATCGACGTCTCGAGACAGGACCTTCATGGCATTGTTTGCCATGCCAGAGCTGGCTTTGCTCTCTACCTCAAATATCATCAGAGGAATCCACCTGTCGCCTGCGGCGTACCACGCCAAATCGACTGCTGCACCTTTTCCGCCTACGCGACGTTCTCGCTCCACCTCATAGCCGAGACACTCACCGAGCTTGGCAAGGGCATCTATGACTTGCAGCCCCGGGTCCAGGACGTGCTCAGGCATAGGTCACTTCCAGTTAGGCCAGAGGAAGGCTGATAGCCGGATATGCAAAGTCAGAATGAGAGGTTTTCGAGATCTTCGACGATAGCTTGGAGCAAGGCGGCCTGTACAAACTGAAACCGCTCAGGAGCGAGCGTGTGGGGTGACGTATCCCCGGATGCGTACTTAGCGAATGCAGCGCCGATCTTGACTCTCTTCTTTGCTACATCGCCAGCTTTACCATGATCTACATCATGCTGGAGACCTGTCCGAAGAAGGTTAACGTCCTCAAACGACGAGGGGATCTGCTCTAGGCGCTGTCCAGGGCCTTCCCGTAGCGTGAAGTACAAGTCACCGATCATCTTCGAGTAGCCTTCGAAGTTCTCTACTGGCTCACGAATTACTGAAAGTGCCGTCACTGTCCTATTGGTTAGCTTAATAAAGTCCTTCCCTGTCTTCGCTGAATGCTCCTCATTCCTGAGTGATACCAGAGATGCGACACGCTGCCCGAGCCGATCGATCTCTTCCCGAAGCCCTGAAACACCCTCTTGAGTGCCAAAGACATCAATCCATGACGGGTCGGATAGCAGCAGCTTACGCATCAGGATTTCGTGACGGATGCGCGGACCGGCTTTCACATTCGCAGACAATGTACGCTGATAATCCAAGTAAGAGCCATCCGTAGCGCGAGTCCCTAGCTCGTTTTGATGAGCTAGCTCCGCACCAAACTTTTCGACGAATCCTCTGAAGCGTTCCTCCGTGCCATCAGCGCGTCCCGTATCGACAATATTCGCGGCTAGCGTGATGAGGGACTGAATAGTGCTCCGATTCCGCAGGAAGGTGCTTTTCCCCGCAAACACGCGGTCCAAGTAGTCAAGTGTTCCGGTCAGGCGAGCCGCGATCTGTGAATTCTCAGAAAACGCAACGTGGGACTCGGCAAACTCTTTCAAGTCCTCATAACGCAGCCGCATTCCGAAGCCCTCGGATTCGAGCGCCAGCGTCTTCACTGCAATATCGAAGTAGGCTTTCCGAGAATTACTAGCAGCCACTTTCTCCTTGAAGAAATTGTGAGCGGCAAGCTGTCGCGCAAACCTGGTCAGACTACTGTTGATGGAATTCAACTTCTCTGCGGAGGTCAGCATCATTCCTTGCTGCAGGCGCTGAAAGAAGCCCTGGATTTCATCGTCCGTCGCATCAGTGATTTCGTCATACTGAATCTCGAAATCGTCGAAACTGTCGGTCACGGTGTAAGGAAGCTCGGAATATGTATGGCCGCCAAATTTCTGGGCGGTCTCCTCCGAGAGACGGAGTTTGTTTTCAAAAAACTCCCAGATTGCGGAGAGTCGCTGCTGACCATCGACAACGTCGAACTCGTCGGGATCACTCGCAGTTTTGGCAAAATAGAATTTAGGAAGCTTCCACCCGTTAAGGATGGAGTCGATGAGCAACTGCTTTCGCTCTGGCGACCAAACCTCGTCCCGCTGCCAATCCGGGATGTCATACCGGCCTCGGCGCTTGAAGATTTTGTCAAGCGCGATGCTGCGCGGTTCCATCTTCATGTGCTTCTCCAAGACGTTGCCACCAGGCATGGATCTTGAAGACACGGTAGCGTCTGAGCGCACTGTCTGAGCGCGAAATTGCTTATCTTGACGATCCTCGTGCCGTGTCCCAAGAAGATCACAGCCGATCAGCTACGGCCGACCGGCCTACGGGACCCCGAATGACCACCTGGCAGAGGATTCGGGACGACGAGACTGTGCCAGAACCACGGGGAATGGCGGGGACCAAGTCGTTGGCCAGGCGCTTGCCGTATCAGTTCCGCCGCAGGTCAACGCAGCAACTGCCGCCAGAAGACGCAAGCTTCCCAAGCTGAGGGCTCAAGACTGTTGTCACGGGCCGGCCGTCGTGGCTTGCTCTGGTGGACGGCATGGCAGCGTGGCTGAGGCCTGTGGGGGTGCAGTGGAGCACACGCGTGCGTGATCGGTCGGCGGGCCCACCGTCGTGGCTGGCTGTCTTCGGCTGAGGTTGAGGCGGGGCGTATCGAAGGTGCCCTCAGTCGAGCGGGGCAAAGTCGGGCCGTCCCTGGGCCGTCCGAAGGAGTTGTCACTTGTATTGGGGCTCCATCGGCTTGGGTCATAGCGGGGCCGACGTAGAACCGTGGCCGCTGATGGTGCATCAAGGCGGCAGCAAGTCCCGTGCCCCCTGCACAGGTTGAGCGGACTCAAAGACGTGGCTGACTGTCAGTGACTCGGCGTAACATACGGGGTCATCTGTGCGGATGATCTCAAGAGTGGACGAACGATGTCGGACCTGACGGCCAAGCTGGGCCCTGAACAACTGATGCTCATGCAGACCATGGCCGGGCCGTTCTTGAAGGATGGGCGCTGGCCAGTCTGGCACCACGTGGTAGCGGAGATGGATCGTAAGGGCCTGGATGCCGAGAAGCTACTTAAGTCGCTTCCCGTTGTGGGCTCGACTGCCATTGGCGGCCGGTCATACGGACTGGCGTGGTACGACCGCAATACCATCGCGGATGACAGTCGCCCCACGCTCACCGTGGCGGCTGGCCTGCACTTGAAGCAGCTAGAGGATGTCTTCGGCGCCTGGCTCACTCCCGTGGTGCACTACCTCATCAAGCGTCAGCTTGAAGCTCCGTCGTCACCAAACCAGGTACAGAGGAACTTCGTGGAGGCGTCTGAGATCGCCGAGAGGTTTCCCACCATGAGCAAGGAATATCTGACCGTTTTGCCTGAGATCTTCCGGCATGAGCCCCCGCTAGCCCGTGGGGGCCAGGGCTACTACAGCGCGCCTAATGGCCGCCAAACATGGCGGTATGAACTTCACCGGGAGCTGCTCAAACTCAAGGGGATCACCAGTCTGACCGACTATGTGAGCCGGGTTGTTGAGCTAGTCGAGGAGGATGAACGGGCTCTCGAAGCCATCTTGGCGGGCATCCAGCGTAACCAATCGACCGAGGTCCCGCCCGCTATTGCGCCAGTCGTCGACCCGCCGCCGCAGTACGTCAATGAGGACCTCATTAGAGAGCTTGAGGATAAGCAGGGACAGACCCGGCTGAGTCCAGACAAGCTCTTGCAGCTCATGCGCGAACTAAACGCCTGTTTCCGGGACGGGCATGCCTACGCCTGTCATGCTCTGGTGCGCGCCATCATCGACCATGTGCCGCCGATTCTCGGGCAGAAGTCCTTCCAGACGGCGGCCAGCAACCACGCCTGGCCAACCGAGGCAGACCGGAAGTACGCCAAAAAGCTGTTGGAATTCAAGAACCAGGCGGACGACGTGATGCACCGGCAGATCCGGACCAGCCGGGGGGTTATCACGATGCATGATGTCCCCCTGCCCTCGTACATCAACGCGCTATTGCGTGTGTGCATCGACCAGCTCTAGCGATCTGGATGTTGCGGTGCGACCAGAACCGGCCCCTCGCTCCGTTGGTCGCCTTGCTGCTGCGACGTGCGCTCGCACGATCACTCGACTGAAAGCCGTCTCACCAACGAGCCGTTGCGCCTAGTCTCGGCGTGTGGAGCAGGATGAGGACATCTGGAGCAAGCTGATCTTTGTGTCGATCGTCTGCACAGATCGCGGCCAGCATCGTCGTACTCGGTTGACCACGGCGAGAATGCGCCGGAGCGAGCGAGGTATGAACTGGCCGCTGGAGCGCTTCGCGCCTCCCATGCCGGACGCCAAACCGCAGTCGTTCATTTGCCGTGAGGCGTACACGTTCGTTTGCCCCCGTTGCACCCGCACGCCGCAGGTCAAGGCCGACAAGTGGTGGATGCTTCTGGAGGCTGTAGTCATGGGCCACCAGAGAGAGTTCGACATCTCGCTGCTACCCTGACCACGTCACACAACGTTGTGACCCCTGTGCGAGGACGGGGTGACATTCCAGTCGGTTGCTCATTGGCCGGCGTTCGTTACAGCCTGCTCATCCGGTGGGTAGCTTCGAGCTGCCCACGGAGAGTAAGTGCACGGGTTCGCCTACGACTTGGTCGTCAATCTCACCAGCGCTTGTGTAACAGGCGCTCTTCTCGCTACTGGCAAACGTGCGTTAACCATCTGGCGCAGTCGACGTCAACCGGATGCAGGGCACCGCGAAGAAGACGCGGACTCGTGACGCCCCGCTGAGCGCGTGCCGCGAGAGTCCAGGGGGCTGCTGGGCCTGCCGAGCCGTCTGCGTTTTCGTCTCCTCCAACCCCGTTCACTGGCATTCAGGCGTGACCTGGGGCCGGTCACGCACCACGGACAGAAGGTTTCTGACATCCACTGCTGACATCAACGCCGCCGGACGGGGACGTACACCAGCGTCACTGTCCGGCCGTCGCACCAGTCGCCGACGGCATCTGGAGCGGAACTGGATCGAACTCCTAAAGCGGGTGTCGCAGGGCAGCAGTTCCAACGGCAGTGACGGCAGTGCAGCGCTGACGACAACGACGGCGGACGGTAAGGGCACTCAGCAGCTCAGCATGGCGTTGGCGTAGGTCGTTCAGGCGGCGTTACCAAGGCACGCCCGCATCTTCTAAGCTCATGTTCACTTATTGAGTCACGACTGGGAATCCGGCGCCATGCTCATGGAGTTGCGGAATCAAGCGTGCGCCGCGCCGCGGCCGTGAACCACCCGCGGATTCCCTCGCGGGCTTCCTGATTGCTCTTCAGCTCAGTGAGGATCGCAGTCGCTTGGTCAAGGAAGACTGCGAAATCATCGCTGCCCTCGTGCGCCTGAGCGATCGCAGCGTTGGCGAGTTCCTCGGCCCGATCGAAGGCCTCAAACATCGCGTCCGCTCCAGGAGGCACTCGAACGTCCTCGATTGCCTCCGCCGCAAGCTCTTGCATCTGCCTTACCGCCTGCTCCATGGCCTCAACAGCGGATGCCATCGCGGGTGCTGTCGCGTTGGTGATGCGTTCGGCTGCCGGCTGCTGCGCCTCTGCGACTTCCATGAGTTTGGTGGCTAGGTCCACGTCGCGCCGAATGCTGATGGCAAGCTCTTCCGCTGCCCGAGCCACCTCGGCTGGCCCCAGGATGTCGATCCGCCTCGCACGCTCTGCCATGCGGCCAGTAGCTTCCTTCAGAGGGTTGATTCCCGGCGGGTCGGAGTTCCCCGGCAAACCGACGGAGTCAACGATGCGAAGGCACTCGTCCCAGGCTGCCAGAAAACCTTCGTACGCCTGCAGCCGCTGTTGACGAAGCCAGTGAGCGTGATCGACGTTGGCTTGATCGCGAACTTGCTGCAAGGTGACTTCCGCACTGATCAACGCTCCTTTCTTCGCGGCACGCGCACCAACGATTGTGCCTGCTAGTCCGAACACCGCAGCCACAAGGGCGAGGACGAGTTCCTTCATGACCAGACATCATCGCGGCAGCGACCGTCAGGCAGAATGGTGCGGCTCATAGCCTGGTGCGATAGCGCAACAGGCCCCCTCATACCGGGGCCGGAACCCGGCCGTCTGTGGGCCGTCCGAGGGCAGCCACCAACGACAGATGACGACAGTCGGCAACAGTCCTTCCCCTGCTCAGAGAGGGGAGTGTCGATGCCGCCGCGGGTACTCATCAGTGAAGGCGAATTGAGGAACAACGTAGGGGTGGAGCAGATCTGGGCGCTGTGTGGCTGACAGGGCGTACCCGCCTACGGAGCACAGAGCTGCGGCTGGCGGGCAGTGGCCACTGCCTCGGGATGGAGGTCCGTCACACGGCTACACCTTGCAGAAGCCGAGGCCCTTCAATGCGGCGTTGATTTGCTTGGCCTGCACTTCGGTCGTCGTGACGTCCTTGTACGAGAAACGCTGCGAAGCGACGTAGTCCAGGTTGCTGCCCCCACCATTGATTGCCGAGCACTGGTTGCGCGCGGCATCGATCGCCTTGTCCTCGTACTTCACAACGTCAGGGTTGGCCGCGGCGAGCGCCCGGAGGAGTGCGGCGCGGTCGGCGCCGGTGGGCTCCTTCGGGATGCCAGCGTCCGCCAGCGCGTCGTCCTTCTGCTCCTCGGTCAGCTCCTTCACTGACTCCTTCGCCGTGGCGGACTTCGAGGGCTTCGAGGTCGTCTTGTCGTTGCTTGCTGGGCTGGAGCACGCGGCGAGCGCGCAGGCGAGCGCGGCGACGGTGACGGCGATGGTGCGGATGCGCATAGTCCCCCCTGGACACGGTGGCTGAGGGGGCATTATCGCGGCAGGTGGGGCGCGGATTGGTGGTTGTGGCTGTTCCGTGACGGTTACTCACCCAGCTTGCAGGAGGAGTAGAGCTTGAGTTCGTAACCCTCCTCACAACAGCGTCAATGAACTATGAAGCTGATGGATTTCTACGCCGGAAGGGGTGGCTTGACGGCGCCTCAAATCCCCCTGAGCTGGGAAAAGGTTGCATGCCGCGGTGGCTGTCGGCGGCCCCGGTATGATTTCAAGCAGAGACCGAACAGCTCCTCTTTCGAGCCGCGTTGGGGGTGCGGCCTCCTGCTCCGGCCTGCAAAGGGCGGGTCGGCGAGGAAGGGAGGTCTCCCCGATGTGTAACCCGTCCGAAGACTCTGAGGATTACTCCGAGGAGCTTGAGGAGCGTTCGGAAGAGTCGGAAGGACCCGACGGCTCAAACGATCGCGGTCGCTGGACGAGCTACCAGAAGTGGTCGCTCGGGATGGCGGCGTCCGGGGTGGTGGTAACCATCATCATCGGTGCGGCGCAGTTCCTCGCCACTCGCTAAGAGCGTGACGAGTCTTCGGTCGGCCGGTTCCGGGATGCAGCGAGCCCGGTCGGTAGGTGCTCGACCGGGCTCGTGAACTGCGTAGGAGGGCCTGGTCTCGGGTGATGGCCGGGGCCGGGCTCTCCGCCGCGTAGACAGAGCGTCTACGCATACACGGAATAGTACACCGGCGCAAATCTCCGGCCAGGCCGTGGATGGCTCCACGGCAGTAAATCCGCAGCTCCGAGCCCTATGCGACCGTGACACTCAGCTTCACCGATTGCCCACGGATGACTATTCAGCCGAAGGCCGTACGGCTGCTTTCATCTTGCTCTCGACGTCGAACCAGACCGCGCCCTCGGCCTTCGCGTGTTCACCCACAGCCATCTGGACAGCCTGAGCGGCGTCCCGCCAGCCCTCCCCTGCCTTGTCGTATGTGGCGGTCTGCTCGTCGGTCTAGCCGCCCCCCTTGGCTGGGGCTGAGGGCCCTGCCGTTCGTCCGGGCTGCGGCGCTGGGGCGCCGGTCCCGGCCGAGCGGCAGGGCAGCTGACCGCCGAGGAGCAGTTCAAGCCGCAGTTGCTTCCCGCGGAGGGAGCAGAGGGTTGTCCGTCACCGCCTCACGCGATTCCGCAGCCAATCCGGCCGTTATCAGTGCCGCCAGCAGCTCGGCCGCTTCAGGCCGAACGGTCCCGAGGTCCACCAACCCGTCACCGAAGACGTTCACGTCGGCCACCAGGCCGGGAAAGTCGGAGTCCAGCCCGAGTAACACGAGCTGATCAGCCAGAGCGCCGGCGCTTCGTCGTGCGCGGTTCCAGCCGCGTACGTAGGGCACGCCGGGCGACAGGTTCTCCGCTCGCTTGGCTACCACTCCGCGCCGGTCGGTCATGGCGTCAGGCCCTTCCCTTGTGTTCTTCGGTGATGGTTGGTTCGTGATCGTCGTCGTTACGGTCTCGCCCGAAGCCGCTTGCCAGTGCCAGACGCAGGAGCTCTGCGAGACGCTCAGCCGTGTCAGGGGACACTCGGCCCAGTTCGACGAGGCCGTGCCCGAAGGCGTTCAAGTCCGCGCGCAGGTAGGGGAAGTCCTTCTCCAGGCCAGCGCGCACCAGGACGTCCCGCAGGGCGGTGGTCGCGTTTCGGGCCGCGTACCAGCCGTCGCTGTCGAGAGGCGACCACGCGGCAGCGTCTCGACCGCCGGTCGGCTCATCCGACATCCGTGTTCGTCTCCTCGGGGAGGGCAGCGACCGCCGCGTAGGGCGTTGGGTACTGCTCGTCGAAGCGGTCGATGCGCGCTAGGAGTTCCACGGAGGCGACCAGCGCGGTTGCGAGGGCCACAGGGCGCAGTGGATTGGCCTCCGGCCTGCGTGTGGGGGCGCGGAGCCACTGATAGCGGTCATCCGACAAAGGGATGGGGCCGGGGACGACAACGGCGCAGCCGCGGCCGAGGTACCGGTACGGCGGCGTCGATGACGTTTCGCGTTCCAGGTAGTGCGTGAAGGTCTCGCGGCTCTCCGAGCCGAGGAAGAACCCGACGCGCTGCGCCTTGCGGTCGACGACTGTCGGTCCGAACGGCATCCCGCTTCGTAGGAGGCGGTCGAACATCTCGGTCCCGAGACGCTGTTCGACGCTCACCACGTCGAAGAGGCGGCCGGTAGACAACAGGCACGGCATCCGAGGGTCGTCCGCCCAGACTTGCCGACACTCCGCAGGGTTGTCCGCCGCTGCGGAGAGCCACTCCATACCCCTTCTGGCCATCCTCTGCACTTCATCTCACCTCGGTCGGATTCAGTTGCGGCCGCAATGCCGCCCTGCGTCCAGACTCAGGGACCATGCCCCGGTCGGGGCAGATGACGAGGGATGACGGGGGATGACGCGTCGCGCATGGACGCGTCATCCCCCGTCACGAGTCAACGACCATGGATCTTCGGTTACTTGCAGCGCGCGGTCAGGAACAGCGCGTACATTCGGTCGAGAGGCCGAAGAGTCGTGCGCCGCAGAAGTCGCATCTACGGACAGGCGGGGAGGGAATGGTCGCGCCTTCGCTGGAGCCGATCAGCGTTCGCTTACGGCAAGCTCGGGTGGGCCGGGGCTGGAGTCAGCCGCGGTTGGTGCGCGAGCTGCGTCATGTTGCGCTCCGCCGAGGCCACCAGCTTCCCTCTGACGCCAGTGTGAAGCGGCGCATCGCCAGTTGGGAGAACGGGCACAGCACGCCGGACGACTTTTACGCTCCGATGCTGTGTGAGGCGTACGACCTCAGTGCCGGCGAGTTGGGGCTGAACCACGAAGGCGAGCGGGACACCGGACTTCTGGACGCCAGCTATCCGGCGAGTCCCGAAGGAGCGATCGATACCGTCGGCCAGCTGTGGCGCGCGGATCTCAACAGGTACGAGCCCCTGTTACAGGCCGAGCCGTCCGAACCAGCGTGGAACGAAGCCTCGCTCCGGTGGCTGGTCGCGCCCGAGCCGGCCGTTCCTCCGCAACGTCGGGACGGAATGCGCGTCGGCTTTGGAGACGTGGCAGCAATCAAGACCACCGCGGACATGTTCGCCGAGTTGGACGACCTTTTCGGTGGCGACCATGCCCGGCACGCAGCAGTCCAGTACCTCAGTACCGAGGTGACACCGCTCCTGCGAGGGCAGTACACAGAGCAAGTCGGACGGGCACTGTTCTCCACCGTGGCGGAGGCAACCCTCCTGGCCGGTTGGATGTCGTACGACGCCTGCCGCCACGGCTTGGCACAGCGGTACTTCCTTCAGGCTCTCCGATTGGCTCAGGACGCGAACGATCGTCGCCTCGCGGGAAGCATCCTGTCCGCGATGAGTCATCAGGCGACGTTCCTCGGTCGCTACACCCAGGCCGCCACGCTCGCCCGCGCGGCGCTCATGGGCATCTCCCCCGTAGCCACTCCGACGCTTCGCGCCCAGTTTCATGCCATGGAGGCCCGCGCGCTTGCCCGGACAGGGGATGTACGGGCCTGTGAAGCCGCCTTGGGCGCAGCCACGAATTCACTGGCGAGCAGGAACAACGACGACGAGCCCGAGTGGATCAGTTACTTCGACGAAGCTGAGCTTGCCGCTGAGGCCGCTCATTGCTTCCGAGACGTCAACAGCGCGCGGAAGGCCGTACTCCACGCCGAGAACGCCATGAGCGGCAGCCACGTGCGGAGCGACTTCTTTGCGACCATGGTTCTGGCCGACGCCCACCTTCGTGCCGGAGACGTCGAGGAAGCCTGCCGCGTGGCGCTCGATGCCCTCGACTTGGGCGAGCAGCTCAAGTCGGCCCGCTGTGTCAGCTACCTGGCCGAGTTCCGGCAGAACCTTGCGGGGGTCGGCACCAGCAAGGACGTACAGCTCTTCACCGATCAGGTCCGAGAGCACAGACTGTGGATCGCGTCGGACGAGCGTGCTGGTGCTTGAGAGCTTCTCTCAGCGCTTGCTCAGAACGGACCCCACTCGTCTCGGCCCTCCCCCGTGCGAAGTGACCGGACCCGCCGGGCAAACTCAGCGGCAGCCCGGTCGTTCCTCGTAACCTGGTGGCCGAGCCAGGCCACCATCATCAGTTCACGCAGGTCCGCAAGGGTCTCGTACCCGGGCCAGTTCATCAGATCGAAGCCGTACCGGTGCACGAACTCCGCGTACTCGGCCTGCGTGTGCCAGCCGTACCGTTCGTAGAACATCGACGTCTGGACCAGGTCCCACTCACGTGGCGCGAGAGCGAAACCGTCCAAGTCGATGAGCACGGCGTGCCCGTCCCGGTGGCGGAGGATGTTCCCGATGCTGGCATCCCCGTGGATCATGCCGAAGGGGAGGACGAAGTCCAGCCGGTCGTAGTCCTTGCCCAGGCTCGCCGCTCGCTCCTCCAGGAACGTCTGGTCCTCCCCTGAGATGCCCTCCAGGCTCTCCAAGGACGCCGCCACCTTGGCCAGTGGGTCGAAATACGGCAGACGCAGAGATTCCGGCTCATCGAGCCAGTGCAAGCGGCGCAGAAGGTCGGCGAGTTCGCCGACGGTCCCATACTCCTCGTGCTCCTGAACGCTCTCCCAGAAGGTGACCACCCGGCCGCCGACGACGAGTGGTTGGGCGACCTCCGCCGGCACACGCATGGCCGGGAAGTCCTGTGTCTCAAGCCACCGGGTCACGTGCACGGCCCGTTCCATCTCCGCCAGCACCGACCGATCGCGCGCGATGCGGACGATCACCGGTAACGACGTCAGGCGGTAGACCGCGTTCGAGCCGAGGCGTAGCAACTCGGCCCCGCGGGGGTCGAGTTCGGCCGTCGCGCACGCCTCTCGAAGGAGCGGCTCCAGGCCCTCCGCCGTGAACTCCGCGCCGCCGTCCGGTTCCCCACTGCTGCCCGAGATCATGCTTCGACCTTACGGGCCGGACCAGCCGCCCGACAGGCTGCCCACGCAATAGGGACGTAATGATCTTGATGATCGAAGAACATGACCGCACCTCCCCCGCAGGTCAGCAGCCCAAGAGCGCAATGGTCTCTGCTGGCCTCCGGAGCCGTGTGCGCAGGTTCGAATCCTGCCGGGGGCACCTTGCATTAGGTGCCCAAAGACCCCGTCAGCAGCGGAAACGCTGAGGCCGGGGTCTTCGCGTATGTGGGGGCGGATGGAGTCCTGAGCGGCCGTCAGCCTCGGGGCTCCGGACGGATCCAGGGGCCGCACCGTGCAGGGGTGCTGTTCGCTAGTCGGCTGTGACACCCCAGTAGCCGATCTGTTCGGGGCGGCCGTCATGGTAGAGCACCGTGCAGTTTCCTTGGGCACGGCCCGGGAAGGCCAGCCAGTAGGAATCGAGGGCGTCGTCCCACTCCTCGTGTGTGGGTCGGCCTTGGGGAGCCCACGCGCGTACTTCAGCGTCGGTCAGCGGCCGCATGAACGGACCGTCGTCGGTATCCGTGGCGTCGATCATGAGGGGGAAGTCCAGCACAGTGCTCGTACCGCCGGTGAAGATGTACTCCTGCCATTTCGGATCGCGCCACAGTTCTTCGATGGATCGACCCGCGAAGCCGTGGTCGTCCCGCGCCAGGGTCGCTTCCTGAACCTGCCGGAATGCGACCGTCAGGTCCTGCTGGTACGGGCCCGTGTGACGCCACTCGTCGCCGCCCATCGTCGTCCCCTCCTCATCCCCATCTGAACTGCTCGAACGTAACAGCGCACAGCTCTTCGATCTTGCGGTTGCCGGTCTTCTGCCGAACGTCGATGCACTTCGCGTAGCGGTCAGGAGGACCTCAACGCGCTGTCGCCCGCGCGTTCGGCGGCCTCACTTGCGTCGACTCGAACCGCCCCGTCCAGAGCTTGCCGACGCTCGGACGAGCGGATCGCCGGCTCAGGCCCGGTCGACAGATGCTCTGGTCCGAGCCGGCAAGAGGACGAGGTGCAGGTTCTGTCCGGGGTCATGCCCTTGGCAGAGGGGGCGGTCCCCTGACACGATCAAGCCGTGGTCGACGTGGAGAAGATCGCGAGGTGGGCGAAGACCTTCCTCGACGTGGTGGGTGGACCCGTACTCGGTCTGATGCTGCTGTCCCTCGGCATTCAGACCTACCGCGACGGTGGATCCGTAGGTTGGCCCATTGCGGGATCCGCCCTGCTCCTGATCAATCTGTGGGTGGCCTGGCGACGAGTCGCCCAACTCAGGAAGCCGACGTCAGCGACGTAGCCCACGCGCAGGTAGCCACCCATCCGCTGCCTCCCGCCTAAGGGACGAAGGTCGCAGAACCCAGTGCTCCATGTCCTGCTGCCGGGGGCCGTCACGCGCATACGGCCCTCGTGAGCCATCCGCGGACCGAAAGATGGATCTCGCCCACGTGGTGGACGAAGGGGAGGGCGACGCCAGCGTTGCCGAGTGGCGCGAAAGCCGTGAGCGGTTCTGGAGCGTTTCCGCCTCATCTCGGGGCTTCGCGACTCCGGTTGGTCATTCGCCTGGTCCACATGTGCCGCGGTGCCCTGGCGAGTCCGAGTCCGTTCGCACGTGATTGCGAAGTTTGGGGCGTCCTGGGTTGGTGAGGCGCTCGGGATGCGCGAACCACTTCTCACAGCCGGATCTCAGGAAAGACCCGCAGTCGAGCGTCCGAAGGAGCGGGACGCCTTCTTCGACAACGCCAAGTACCTGGCGATCGTGCTGGTCGCGGTGGGGCATGCGTGGGAGCCGTTGCGGGACGGGAGTCGGGGGGTGTCCGCGCTGTATCTGCTCGTGTACGCCTTTCACATGCCGGCGTTCATCGTCGTGTCCGGGTACTTCTCGCGGAACTTCGACTGGAGTCCCGGGCGGCTGCGGCGGTTGGTGACGGGGCTCGTCGTGCCGTATGTGGTGTTCGAGACGGCGTACACATTCTTCACCCGGTGGACCGACCAGGTGCCGGACCGGCCGGTGAGTCTGCTGGATCCGCTGTATCTGACGTGGTTCCTGGTGGCGTTGTTCGTGTGGCGGCTGACCACGCCGCTGTGGCAGCGGGTGCGTCATCCGGTGCCGATCGCGCTGGCCGTGGCGATGCTCGCGACCCTCACGCCGTCCATCGGGGACGACCTCGACCTCCAGCGCGTCCTGCAGTTCCTGCCGTACTTCGTGCTGGGGCTGTTTCTTCGGCCGGAGCACTTCCGGCTGGTACGGCGGCGTGCGGTGCGGGTGGTGGCGGTGCCGGTGTTCGCCGGTGCGCTCGTGGCGGCCTACTGGGTCGCGCCGCGGATGAGCGGAGCCTGGTTCTACCACCGGGACAGCGCCCAGGAGTTGGGCGGACCCGCCTGGTCGGGTCCGGTGATGACGCTGGTCGCCTTCGGGTGCTCGCTGGTGCTGGTCGGCTGCTTCCTCGCCCTGGTGCCGGGGCGGCGGACCTGGTTCACCGTGCTGGGCGCGGGCACCCTCTACGGCTATCTGCTGCACGGCTTCCTCGTCCAGGGCGCCCGCTTCTGGGGCTGGTACGGGCCCGCGTGGGTCCACGGGCCGTTCGGTGTCGGCGTGGCCGCCCTCGTCGCCGCCACCGTCGTGACCCTGCTGTGTACGCCACCCGTCCGGCGGGCCCTTCGGTGTGTGGTGGAGCCGGAGATGCGGTGGGCGTTCCGGCGGGAGGCGGCTCATGCCGGGCGGGCCTGAACCGCTGCGCCCGTCGTCGCCGGTCCCCCTCGGAGCGACGGCGGCGCTCACCCCTCCGCACAGCCGTGTGACAAGATGCTTCGGCCATTGCCCACCAGAAAGGGACGATTCCCATGTCCAGGGTCGAGCTGACCACCAACTTCGGCCGCATCGTTCTCGAGCTGGCCGACGCCGAGGCACCCAAGACCGTCGAGAACTTCCTGACGTATGTCGGCAACGGGCACTACGACGGCACGATCTTCCACCGGGTGATCGACGGCTTCATGGTCCAGGGCGGTGGCTTCACCCAGCAGATGCAGCAGAAGTCCACCCTGGAGCCGGTCCAGAACGAGGCCGACAACGGGCTGAAGAACGACGAGTACACCGTGGCGATGGCGCGTACCAACGCCCCGCACTCCGCGACCGCCCAGTTCTTCATCAACGTCGGGGACAACGAGTTCCTCAACTACAAGTCCCAGACACCGAACGGCTGGGGCTACGCCGTGTTCGGCAAGGTCGTCGAGGGCAAGGACGTCGTCGACCGGATCAAGGTCGTGCCGACCGGCAGCAGCCGTGGTCACGGTGACGTGCCGGTCGAACCGGTGGTCATCGAGTCCGCGAAGCTCGTCGGCTGACGTCGCCGAGTAGCTGACGGGACCGAGACCGGGACCTGCGGCTGCCGAGCCGTTTCGGGGGCAGTACGCAGGTCATGCGGTCTTCTTGCGGGCGGTCGTCTTCGCGGTCGTCTTTTTCGCCGACGCCGTCTTCTTCGCGGTCGCGGTCTTCGCGGTCGCGGTCTTCTTCGCCGATGCCGCCGTCTTCCTCGTTCCCTGTGACGACTTCGCCGTCGCCTTCTTGGCGGCCGTCGTCCTCTTCGTGGCGGACGTCGACTTCTTTCCGCCCGTCTGCTTCGGTGCGGCCCGCGCCGACTTCCGCTGGGGCAGCTGTCTGACCTCCGCCGGTTCCTCGCCCCGCGACTCTTTGGCGTCCCGCACGCTCTTCTCCAGCGCCGCCATCAGGTCGAGGACCTTGCCGCTGCGGGCCGGTTCGGGACTCTGGGGCGGGGCCTCGCCCGCGGCCTTCGCGGCGACGACCTCCTCCAGGGCCTCGCGGTACTCGTCGTGCAGTTCGTCGAGGTCGATCTCGCCGAGGGTGTCCATCAGGGCGTCGGCCAGGTCGAGTTCCTTGTCGCTGACGGTGACCTTGGTGTCGGGGGCGAGTCCCTCGGGCGCGCGGACCTCGTCCGGCCACAGCAGGCCGTGCAGCGCGATGGCGTCCTCCACCACCCGCAGCATGCCCAGCCGTTCCCGCCCGCGCAGCGCGAACTTGGCGATGGCCACCTTGTTGCTGCGCTTCAGCGCCTCCCTCAGCAGGATGTACGGCTTCGCTGCGGGGACGCCGCCCGCCTGGAGGTAGTACGAGGCGTCCATCTGGAGCGGGTCGATCCGGTCGCCCGGTACGAAGGCGACGATCTCGATGGTCTTCGCCGTCGGAAGCGGCAGGTGGGCCAGGTCCTCGTCGGTGATCGGAATGACGGTGCCGTCCGCGTCCTCGTACGCCTTGCCGATCTCGGCCTGGGTGACCTCGCGGTCCTCCAGTTCGCACACCTTGCGGTAGCGGATGCGGCCGCCGTCCTCGGTGTGGATCTGGCGGAAGGAGATCGAGTGGCTCTCGGTGGCGTTCACCAGCTTGATCGGAATGCTGACCAGGCCGAACGAGATGGCGCCGTTCCATATGGATCGCACGATCAGCACCTTTCATGGCGTTATGAGCAACTTTCCGTGGGATTCTCATGGTATGACGCCGATCACAGAGGTGGACGGGCGGAGGGTCACGCTCAGCAACCTGGAGAAGGTGCTGTATCCGGCGACCGGCTTCACCAAGGGCGAGGTGCTGCACTACTACGCCACGACCGCCGAAGTCCTGCTCCCCCATCTGCGTGACCGCGCGGTCTCCTTCCTGCGCTATCCGGACGGCCCCGAGGGGCAGGTGTTCTTCGCCAAGAACGTCCCTCCTGGCACGCCCGACTGGGTCACCACGGCCGAGGTGCCGCGCTCGGAGGGGCCGGCCCGCATGGTGCTGGTCCAGGACCTCGCGAGTCTGATGTGGGCCGCGAATCTGGTCACCGAGTTCCACACCCACCAGTGGGTGGTCGACGCGCCCGACGAGGCCGACCGTCTGGTCCTCGACCTGGACCCGGGTCCGCCCGCCACGATCGTCGCGTGCTGCGAGGTCGCGCTGTGGCTGCGGGAGCGGTTGGCCGCGGACGGTATCGAGGCGTACCCGAAGACCGCCGGGTCGAAGGGGCTGCATCTGCTGGCGGCGGTCCGGGGGGCGTCTTCCGACCAGGTCTCGGAGTACGCCAGGAAGCTCGCGGTGGAGGCGGAGCGGGCGATGCCCCGGCTGGCCCTGCACCGGATGACCCGCAGTCTGCGGCCCGGGAAGGTCTTCGTCGACTGGAGTCAGAACGCGGCCCGTAAGACCACGGCCACGCCGTACACCCTGCGGGCCCGGGAGCGGCCGCTCGTGTCGGCGCCTGTGACGTGGGCGGAGGTGTCGGAGTGTGGGGCGTCGGGGCAACTCGCCTTCCAGGCCGGGGACATGGAGGCACGGCTACAGGATTACGGTGACCTGTTGGCTCCGCTTCTCGATGGTCACGGGGCGGCGGCGTTGCCGTGAGCGGCCCGTCCGGGGTGGGGGGGTGGGTTGGCGAGTGCGGGTGTGTTGTGGCTGGGTGCGCCCCTGGGTGGGTGCCGGTCGGGTGGCTTGGTGGGTGCAGGGCGCTTGTGCTCGGGTGCGCGGTTCCCCGCGCCCCTGGGTGGGTGCCGGGGCGGGAGACCTGGCGGGTACAGCGCGATTGTGCTCGGGTGCGCCGTTCCCCGCGCCCCTGGGTGGGGGCCGGGGCGGGAGACCTGGCGGGTACAGCGCGATTGTGCTCGGGTGCGCCGTTCCCCGCGCCCCTGGGTGGGGGCCGGGGCGGGCGGCTTGGCGGGTGCAGGGCGCTTGTGCTCGGGTGCGCGGTTCCCCGCGCCCCTGGGGTGTCGGGTCAGGTCTTTGTCCAGGTGTGGCGGTCTCTTGCCATGGCGTGGAGGGCCTCCACGTCCGCCGGTTTGAGTACGCCGCCGAGGCGGACGAGGTCGTCGAGGTCCGTGTCCTTGAGGATGCGTGTCTCGCGAGGCCGGAGGGTGATCGCGATGTCCGTGGGGCCGACGAGGGCGAGGACCGGGTGGACCTCGGCCGTGAGGGCGTAGGTGGCCCGGTCGGCGTCGGCACGGACGCGGCGCAGCACCGGCCGGGGTTCGCGGCGGCCGAGGGCGACCATCGGGTCGGCGACCGTGACGCGCTGCTTGCGGGCGTACAGGGTGTGCACGGCGAACAGTCCGCCGGGGCCGATAGTCAGATGGTGGATGCGGTCGCCGCCGGGGAGGGGGACGGAGTGCAGGGTGTGCCAGCCCGCGCCGTCGAGGCGGTCCAGCGCGTCGCCCACCGTCTGCTCGGCTTCCAGGGCGTGCCGACGGGGGTCGCGGCGGAGCCGGTGCGAGGGCCCCGGGTCCCGGTCGAGGGCGATCTGGAGGGACTCGCCGGGCCGGTTGGGTGCGAGGTCGTCGTCGGGATGGAGGGAGAGCCGGGCCAGTTCGGCGGGCGTCGGCACGGGGGGTGGGCCCACGGCCACCCGGCCGGTCAGGAAGGGACCGAGGGCGTCCAGCACGTCCTCTCTGCGGTCCTCGCTCAGCAGATTGATCCGGGCCGCCTCACGGTCGTACCAGGCGATGTTCCTGCCGTCCGTGAGGCAGACGTACAGCCGTTCCTGACCATGGCGCCAGGTCGGTACGACGCGTAGTCCGCTCATGCACCATCACCCCACGGACCATGGGAACAGGCGGGGTGCTGCGCAGGCAAGAAGGCGGTTACCTTTGAGGTGCGTTGCAGGGCTTGTCGCAGGGGCTTGGGGAGGCGCTGTTGCGGACCCGCAGGAAGCAACCCGATGTACCGGCTCCGGACCGGGCGTGGGACGAGATCGTGCCCGGGCTGTGGATGGGCGGGCACGAGTTCCGGGGCCTTTCCGGGCAACGGGAGTTCGCCGTCGTACGGGACGAGTTCGATGTCGTGCAGACGCTGTTGCGGCTGCCGGGGCACGGTCCCGATCCCGGTGTCGAGCACCATGTGTGGCCGATCCCGGACGGCCCGCTGGACGGCACCCAGCTCGCGGGGGTGATGCGCCTCGCGCGGGCCGCGAGCGACGCACTGGACGAGGGCCGCAGGGTCCTCGTCCGCTGTTACCACGGCTACAACCGCTCGGGCCTGGTCGTGGCGCACGCCCTGGTCCGCAGGGGGCATACGGCCGACGAGGCGATCCGGCTGATCCGGGGCCGGCGCTCGCCGTGGGCGCTGCACAACGAACTGTTCGTCGAGTACCTCCGGGCCGGTCTCCCGACGGCCCGGCTGCTGGAGGAGCTGACCGAGTAGGCCGCCCGGAGCAGCCGGAACGCAAAGAGGACTTGCACACGAATAAGGTGGCCGGGGCCGACGCACGCCCCGGCCCGGACCTCAGGCGCAAACCCCAGGAGCACAGTGCCACCCGCCCGCCGCGCGCCCCGTACGACCCGTGCCGTCGCCGCCGTCGCCCTGCTGCTGGTGGCCGCGGCGGGCTGCGGTGACGCGGGTGACCTGGTCGGTGCGGGGTCGACGCCGACCGCGATCAGCCCGGACCGGCTGTGGCCGCGGCTGACGCCCGCCTCCAGCCCCGCCTTCACGATCGACGAGGTGGACCGGCACGTCGTCAAGGGCGTCGCCGTGCCCGGTGACGACATCCGCGCGGTGGACCCGGTCGCGGTCGTGCGCGCCGAGATCAAGTCGGCACCCGCCGACTACGCCGCGGGCGGCTACGTACGGACGGCCCGCCTGATGGCCGACTGCGGCAGGAGCGGCGCGGCCGGGAAGGCGTGCCCCGTCCTCGAGCCGTACTACCGCGATCTGACCGGTGACGGGCGCGACGACCTGACGCTGGGCTTCCTCCAGTTGCCCGGCAACATCACCGCCGTACGCGTGTACACCGTCGAGAAGCACCGGCTCGTGCAGGTCATGCACTGGGAGGACGCGGTCAGCGGGGTGGAGCTGGCCGGGCGGTCCGTCATCATCCGTTCGCCGTCCGAGGTGGCCGGGTACGAGTACCGCCTCCAGTGGACCTGGGACCAGGTGCAGAAGGCGATGCTCCTCACCCACGACGAGATGCTCCGGACGGGCAAGAGCACCCGTGCCCCCGGCGGCTCGCCCAGCCCGTCCGCGAGCGCGCGATGAGACTCGCGCTCCCCCGCTGGTCCGGCACCCTCGCGGTGAAGGCCGCCGTCTTCATCACCGTCATGTGCTGCGCGCTCGCCGCGCTGCTCGGTGTCCTCGTGCACGTCTCGGTGACGAACCAGACCGTCGGCGAGGCACGTGACCTGGCGCTGAGCCGGCTGAAGGACGCGACCGAGGCGTACGAGGCCGGGGACACGCTGAAGTGGGACGCCGGTGTGGATCCGCCGGATCTGCCCGGGTCGTTGCGGGCGTTGGCGGCAGCTGGCGACCGCGGCACGATGGTCGGCGTGCACCGCGGGCGGCCCACGATGTGGGCGGCGGGTCCGGCCGACGGGAACCGGTCGCTGGCCGTGGAGGTCGACTACTCGCAGAACGCGCGGACGATCGCGGCGCTCGACCGGGCGATCCTGTGGTCGTCGGGGCTGGCGATCACGGCGACGCTGCTGGTGGGGGCGTTCGCGGTCACCCGGGTGACCAAGCGGCTGCACACGACCGCGCGGGTGGCCCGGCGGATCAGCGCGGGCGACCTCGACGCGCGCGTCGACGATCCGCGCACGAAGGATCCGTCGCGGCCGCAGGACGAGGTGGCCGCGGTGGCCGCCGCGCTGGACTCCATGGCGGCGTCACTGCAGGGGAAGCTGCTGAGCGAGCAGCGGTTCACGGCGGATGTCGCGCATGAGTTGCGGACCCCTCTGACCGGGTTGCACGCGGCCGCCGAGCTGTTGCCGCCGGGGCGGCCCACGGAGCTGGTGCGGGACCGGGTGGGGGCGTTGCGGACGCTGACCGAGGACCTGTTGGAGATCTCCCGGCTGGAGACCGGGCGGGAGCGGCTGGAAGTGGACACGGAACGGCTGGCCGCGGTGGCCGAGCGGGTGGTGCGGGTGTCGGGGACCGACACCGAGGTCGTCGTGGTGCGGGATGCGGCCGTGGACACCGACCGGCGGCGGCTGGAGCGGGTGCTGGGGAATCTGGTGGCCAACGCGCATCGGCACGGGCGGGGACCGGTGTCCCTGACGGTCGACGGGACGGTGGTGACCGTTCGGGACCACGGGGACGGGTTCCCCGACTATCTCGTCGAGCACGGGCCGCAGCGGTTCCGTACGGAGGGCGGGGCGCGGGGGCACGGGCTGGGGCTGACCATCGCGGTGGGACAGGCGGAGGTGCTGGGGGCCCGGCTCGCGTTCTCGAACGCGGATGACGGTGGGGCGGTCGCGACCCTGACCTTGCGGTAGTGCCTGGCCGGCTTCTCCCAGGAAGGGCCCCACGCCGAGTTCTCCTATGGCCCAGTTCGAAAGGCGACCTTCCCGGCCGCCTCCTAACGTGGCGAATAGTCAGGTTCGTACCCCGTTCACGGAGGCTCCCATGTCCCTGCGCTCACGACTCTCCATAGCCGTCGCCGTCGGCGCTCTCGCCGTCACGGCCCTCGGCACGCCCGCCGTCGCCGAGGACGACTGGGGGGACTCCGGCAGCGACTGGGGGAACCAGCAGGACCAGGGGCAGGGGCAGGGACATGAGCAGGGGCAGGGGCAGGGGCAGAACCAGTGGCAAGGACAGGGACAGGGTCAGAATCAGGACCCGAGTCACCAGAACAGCAACCAGAACCAGGTCAGCAACCAGAACAGCAACCCGCGGCTCTACAAGGGCGTCGTGACGGCCAGTTCGCTCGCGCTGCGCAGTGCGCCGAACCGGGGCGGGCAGATCATCCGGTGGGCCGCGAACGGCGACTCCGTCACGATCTTCTGCAAGACCGGCGGCCAGAACATCGACGGCAACTCCACCTGGTACCTCCTCACGGACGGCACCTGGGCCTGGGGTTCGGCCCGGTACATCCACGTCTTCGGTGCCACGCCACGCACGTGCTGACACCCCGCACGAGCTAGGCAGACATCACGTCTGATTTGGGTAGGTTCCGGACATGACCAAGGCCGGAACCACCGTGGCCCCCGCGGACGCCGCCGTTTCCGCGGCACGCCTGCCCCGGCGCCGTGGCATCGAACTGGCCCTCCTCGTCCTCGCCGTCCTGCTCTGCGTGTACGGCTACTGCGCTGTCGGCCTCGCCAAGAACGGCACCCTCCCGCCCGGCGCCGCCGGTTACGGCGCCGGGCTCGGCACGCTCGCGCTGCTCGCCCATATCGCCGTACGTCTGCGGGCGCCATACGCGGATCCGCTCCTGCTGCCCATCGGTGTGCTGCTCAACGGCCTGGGGCTGGTGCTCATCCACCGGCTCGACCTGGAGACGCCCGGCGACCGCGCGGCCCCCGCCCAGCTGGTGTGGTCCACGGTCGGGGTGACCCTGTTCATCGTGGTCGTGCTCGCGCTGCGCGACCATCGCGTGCTCCAGCGGTACGCCTACGTCTGTGTCGCCGCCGCGCTGGTGCTGCTGATCCTCCCGATCCTGTTCCCCGCCGTGAACGGCGCCCGCATCTGGATCCGGATCGCCGGGTTCTCCATCCAGCCGGGCGAGTTCGCGAAGGTGCTGCTCGCGGTGTTCTTCGCCGCGTACCTGGCAGCCAACCGGAACGCGCTGGCGTTCGCGGGCCGACGGTTCTGGGGCCTGCAACTGCCCACCGGGCGGGTACTGGGCCCCCTCCTCGCCATCTGGCTGGTCAGCGTGGGGGTGCTGGTCCTGGAGCGGGATCTCGGCACCTCGCTGCTGTTCTTCGGCCTGTTCGTCGTTCTCCTGTACGTCGCCACCGGGCTCACCGGCTGGATCGCGCTGGGGCTGCTGCTGGCCGCCGTCGGTGCCTTCGCCGTGGGCTGGCTGGAGCCGCATGTGCACAGCAGGGTGGAGGACTGGCTGCATCCGTTCGCGTCGATCAAGGCGGGCCAGGGCCCGAACCAGCTCGCGCAGTCCCTGTTCGCGTTCGCCGCGGGCGGGATCCTCGGCACCGGGCTCGGGCTCGGGCACTCGATCCTGATCGGCTTCGCGGCGAAGTCCGACTTCATCCTGGCGACGGCCGGCGAGGAGCTGGGCCTGGCCGGACTGTCCGCGATCTTCCTGCTGTACGGCCTGCTCGTGGAGCGCGGCTACCGGGCGGGGCTCGCGCTGCGGGACCCGTTCGGGCGGCTGCTGGCGACGGGTCTCGCCTCGATCGTGGCGCTCCAGGTGTTCGTGATCGCGGGCGGGGTCGGCGGGCTGATCCCGCTCACCGGCATGGCGATGCCGTTCCTCGCGCAGGGCGGCTCGTCGGTCGTCACCAACTGGGCGATCGTGGCGCTGCTGATCCGGGTGAGCGACTCGGCCCGCGGTCAGTACGACGGAGAGGAGACCCCGTGACGACGCGAGGGCCCGGCATGACCCGTTACATCCGGCACGCCGCCGTCTTCTGCGCCCTGCTGCTGACGGCGCTCCTCGTCAACGCCGTCCGCCTCCAGGTCGTCGAGGCCCGCGCCCACGACGAGAACCCGGCCAACCGCCGGGAGAACATCGCCCGTTACGACCGGCAGCGCGGCGACATCCTGGTGGGCGGGCGGCCGGTCACGGGGTCCCGGGACACCGCGGAGCAGCTGCGCTACGAACGGACGTACACGGACGGGCCGTTGTACGCGCCGGTCACCGGTTTCGCCTCGCAGGAGTACGGCACGACCCTGCTGGAACACGCCGAGGACGGGGTCCTGTCGGGCGCGGACCCGCTGCTGACGCCGTTCCCGCTGTGGAACGACTTCACGCGCAGGCACAACCCGGGCGGGAACGTCGTCACCACGCTCAACGGGGCCGCGCAGAGGGCGGCTTACCGCGGGCTCGGCGGGCGCAAGGGGGCGGTGGCCGCCGTGGAGCCGTCGACGGGGCGGATCCTGGCGCTGGTGTCCTCACCGTCGTACGACCCGGGGGCACTGTCGGGCAACGACCCGCGGGTGGGCAGGTCCTGGGCCCGGCTCAACGCCGACGTGGACAGGCCGATGCTCAACCGGGCGGTACGGCAGACCTATCCGCCGGGGTCGACGTTCAAGGTCGTCACCGCGGCTGCGGCACTGGACGCCGGCGTGGTGACGGACGTGGACGCGCCGACCGACTCGCCCGCGCCCTACCGGCTGCCCGGGACCCGGACCTCGCTGACCAACGAGTCCGACGGCTGTGCGGATCTCTCCCTGCGGGAGGCCTTCAGATGGTCGTGCAACACGGTGTTCGCGAAGCTCGGCGTGGACGTGGGGGTGGGTGACATGACGGCCACCGCGCACGCCTTCGGCTTCAACGACCACTCGCTGCGGATCCCGTTCTCGGTGGCCCGGAGCACCTTCGATCCGACCGTCGACAAGGCGCAGTTGGCGCTGTCGTCGATCGGTCAGTACAACACCCGCGCGACCCCGCTGCAGATGGCGATGGTCTCGGCGGCCGTCGCCAACGGCGGTCAGATCCGCACGCCCTATCTGGTGGAGCGGACCACCACGGACGCCGGCGCCATCGTGGCGACGGCGGGCTCCCGTCCGGTACGGCAGGCGATGCAGCCCTCGACGGCCGCACGGCTGAAGGAGCTCATGGCGCAGGTGGTCACCGAGGGCACCGGCACCAACGCCGCCATTGCCGGAGCCACCGTGGGCGGCAAGACCGGCACGGCCCAGCACGGCGTCGGCAACGCCGGGACGCCCTATGCCTGGTTCGTGTCCTGGGCGCAGGGCGATCGGGACATGGAACCGAAGGTCGCGGTGGCCGTGGTGGTGGAGGACGCGTCGACGGACCGGGGGGACATCACCGGCGGCGGGGTGGCGGCGCCGATCGCCCGGGCGGTGATGGAGGCGGTGCTCAACTCCAAGGAGTGAGACGGGGGTTGAGGAGCGCGGGCTACCGACCTAACGTTCGGTCCATGATTGAAGCCCATGCATACGAACTCGCCCAGGTGAACATCGGCCGCCTCAGCGCACCTCTGGACTCGGCGCAGTTGAAGGACTTCGTCGACAACCTCGACCCCGTCAACGCCGACGCGGACGCCGCCGACGGCTTCGTCTGGCGCCTGGAGGGCGAGTCGGGCGACGCGACGGACGTGTCCGTCTTCGGCGACGAGTGGCTGATCATCAACATGTCGGTGTGGCGGGACACCGACGCGTTGACGGCGTACATGTACCAGGGCCGGCACCGCGAGATGCTCGCCCGCCGCCGGGAGTTCTTCGAACGGGTGCAGGAGGCGATGGTGACGATGTGGTGGGTTCCGGCCGGTCACCGCCCCACGGTCGCCGAGGCCGAGTCCCGCCTGCTGCACCTGCGCACGAACGGCCCGACGCCGTACGCGTTCACACTGCGCACGCCGTACCCGGCGCAGGGGGCGCAGCCGGTCACGGCCCTGGAGATCCCGGACGACCTGGGCTGCTCGGTCTAGATCGGCTTGCGCATCTCCGAGCGGATCCGGAGGGTGGTCGCCGCCGCCTTGTCCAGGTCGACCTTGAACGGGTCCTGGTTCATCGTGTCCGGCGCCAACTCGGCCACCGCCGCGCCCGTGTTGCCGTCGCCCCAGGCGCAGACGGGGACCGTCATCGCCGTGGCGGCCTGGCCCTTCGTGAGGACCTCGCAGGTGACGGTGATCCCGTCGGCGCCCTCGGGGTGAAAGTCCTCCGCGGATACGGCGAGCTGGATACCCTCGCCCCGCGCCGCACCCGACAGCAGGCTCTCCCGCATCCGGTCGGGGTGCTTGAACTGCCCGTACATGCCCGAGACCACGAGTCCGCCCTTGGCCTGGTCACCGCCCAGGGTGTACTCGCCGACGGCCGCCTTCAGGTCCTTGTAGCCCCAGGCGCCGTCCGCCTCCTTCTCGATCGACCGGGCGGCCGGGGAGTCGGAGAGGTCCTGGTCGAGTTCGTAGCGGCCGTCCAACAGCGTCTTGGGCAGGTCGAGGGTGTACTCGGCCGCCGGGAAGGGGGTACCCGTCTCCTCGACCCCGCGCATGAGCGAGCCCGCCACGCCCAGGGCGACGAGTCCGCCCACGACGGCGAGGATCACCATGAGCGGACGCCGCTTCGGGGGCGGGGCGACAGGCGGCGCGCCCCAGCCGTACGGCTGCTGCTGGGGGAACGGAGCACCGTACGGCGGCTGTTGGGGGTACGGGTTCCCGTACTGCGGTTGCTGCTGCGGTTGTGGCTGCTGCACGGGCGGTGCGCCGTACGGCTGTTGCTGACCGTACGGGCCCGGGGCGTAAGGGCCCTGCGGAGCCTGGGGAAACTGCTGGCCGTATGGATTCTGCGGCCCGTACGGACCCTGGGGCGTGGACACGTCAGTACGTTACTCCATGTGAGCGGCCCCCTCCTCGATGGCTTCACCCACCTCGGCGACCCGCTCCCGCTCCTCCGCCGCGAAGCGCTCCGCGTCCAGTTTCTCGGCGAGTTCCTCGTCCTGGGCCATGAGGAGGTCGAGATTGGAGTCGCCCATCTCGAAGACGCCCATGTCCACGTAGGCCTGTTGGAGGCGTGGGCCCCACAGGCCGATGTCCTTGACGCAGGGGACGATCCGGGAGAAGAGCAACCGCCGGAAGAGAGCGAGGAATTCGGACTGCTCGCTGTACTCCTCGGCCTCCGCCCTGGGGATACCGAAGTTCTCCAGGACCTCCACTCCACGCAGCCGGTCGCGCATCAGGTAGCAGCCCTGGATCACGAACTCCTCGCGTTCACGGAGTTCGGCGTCGGAGAGCTGCTTGTAGTAGTCCCGCAGTGCCATGCGCCCGAAGGCCACGTGCCGGGCCTCGTCCTGCATGACGTACGCGAGGATCTGCTTGGGCAGGGGCTTGTCGGTGGTGTCGCGGATCATGCCGAAGGCGGCCAGCGCGAGGCCCTCGATCAGGACCTGCATGCCGAGGTAGGGCATGTCCCAGCGCGAGTCGCGGAGCGTGTCGCCCAGCAGGGACTGGAGGTTGTCGTTGACCGGGTACAGCATCCCGATCTTCTCGTGCAGGAAACGGCCGTAGATCTCCGCGTGCCGGGCCTCGTCCATGGTCTGGGTCGCCGAGTAGAACTTGGCGTCGAGGTCGGGGGCGGACTCGACGATCCTCGCGGCGCACACCATCGCGCCCTGCTCGCCGTGCAGGAACTGGCTGAACTGCCAGGAGGCGAGGTGCTTGCGGAGTTCACCCTTGTCCTGGTCGGTGAACTTCGCCCAGTACTTGGTGCCGTAGAGGGAGATGGACTCGTCGGGGGTGCCGAGGGCGTCGCACGGATCGACTTCGAGGTCCCAGTCGATACGCGTCCGCCCGTCCCACTGCTTGTCCTTGCCCTTCTGGTAGAGGGCGAGGAGGCGGTCGCGGCCGTTGTCGTACTCCCAGCTGAAGCGGGCCGCGCCGGTCGCCGGTACCTGCCAGTGGGGGTCCTCGGGGTCCGTGGTGTACAGGTCGAATGTCGGCATGTGGGGCAGGCTGCCGCTTCGTAGACGCCGGGTCAACAAGTCGTGCGCGAGGGATTGACGGGCTTGCTGACAGGCAGTCTCATAAGAGCCATGACGAGTCTGACAGAAGTCGACGCGCTCGCAGGGCTGCGTGACGCGCTCGGTCTGCTCAAGGACCGGGAGCAGGTGGCCCAGCGGCTGCTCGACTCCTCCGCGAAGCACTCCTTCGATCCGGACAGGGAACTGGACTGGGACGCGCCCTTCGAGGAGGGCAAGTGGTTCTGGCCGCCGGAACTGGTCTCGCTCTACGACACCCCGATGTGGCGTCGGATGAGCGAGGAGCAGCGGATCCTGCTGTCGCAGCACGAGGCCGCGGCGCTGGCCTCGCTGGGGATCTGGTTCGAGCTGATCCTCATGCAGCTGCTGGTCCGTCATATCTACGACAAGGCGGCCACGAGCGCCCATGTGCGGTACGCGCTCACCGAGATCGAGGACGAGTGCCGGCACTCGAAGATGTTCGCGCGGCTGATCTCGCGGGGCGGTACGCCCTGGTATCCGGTGAGCCCGGCCCATCAGCGGCTCGGGCGGCTGTTCAAGACCATCTCCACGACGCCGGGGTCCTTCACGGCGACGCTGCTGGGCGAGGAGGTCCTCGACTGGATGCAGCGGCTGACGTTCCCGGACGAGCGCGTGCAGCCGCTGATCCGGGGCGTGACACGGATCCACGTGGTGGAGGAGGCCCGGCACGTGCGGTACGCCCGCGAGGAGCTGCGGCGGCAGATGGTCACGGCTCCGCGCTGGTCGCAGGAGTTCACGCGGGTCACCTCCGGGGAGTTCGCGCGGGTGTTCTCCGTGGCCTTCGTGAACCCGGAGGTGTACACGAACGTGGGCCTCGACCAGCGGGAGGCGCTGGCGCAGGTTCGCGGCAGCGGGCATCGGAGGGAGGTCATGCAGACGGGCGCTCGGCGGTTGACCGACTTCCTGGACGACATCGGGGTGCTGCGGGGTGTCGGGCGACGGCTGTGGAGGTCGTCGGGACTGCTGGCCTGATCGTCGGGTGCGGGCCGGTGGGGGCTGGTCGCGCCCCGCGGCGGAGCCGCTGATGTCACAGCCCCGCGCCCCTGGGTGGGTGCAGTCACGCCTTTTAGGGGCGCGGGGAACTGCGCGACCAGCCACGACGCGCCCGCAGGCGCCGACTACGCTGCACCCATGACCCCTGCCGCGCCCGCCTATCGGAGACTCGGTGTCGAGGAGCGCCGAAGCCAGCTCCTCGAAGCCGCCCTCACACTCTTCGCGCACCGCGTCCCCGAGGACGTCTCCCTCGACGACGTGGCGGAGGCGGCCGGAGTCTCCCGCCCCCTCGTGTACCGGTACTTCCCCGGTGGCAAGCAGCAGCTGTACGAGGCCGCGCTGCGGTCCGCCGCCGAAGAGCTCCAGGACTGCTTCGACGAGCCCCGCGACGGCCCCCTCCTCCCCCGGCTCTCCCGTGCCCTCGACCGTTACCTCGCCTTCGTCGACCAGCACGACGCCGGTTTCAGCGCCCTGCTCCAGGGCGGCAGCGTCGTCGGGACGTCCCGGACCACCGCCATCGTCGACGGCGTACGACGGGCCGCCGCCGAGCACATCCTCAGCCACCTCGGCGTCGCCGAACCCGGTCTGCGGCTGCGGATGACCGTGCGGATGTGGATCACGGCCGTGGAGGCGGCCTCCCTGATCTGGCTCGACGAGGGCAAGGAGCCCCCGGTGGAGGAGCTGCGGGACTGGCTGGTGGAGCAGTTCGCCGCCGTTCTCACGGTGACAGCGAACCGTGACCCGCAGACCGCCGCGCTGGTCACGGCCCTCGCGGCGGATGGCTGACACTGGTGCCGTGAAGAGCGAAGACACCCCCTTCGAGGGCGGCCCCATGGACGGCCGGGTGCTGCCCGTGCTGCTGGGACCGACCGGGCAGCCGCCGAAGACGTACCGCATCCCCGTCCCCGATGCGGCCGGCGGCCCGCCCACCGTGCTGGTGTACAAGCGCGCGCCGAGGGGGCACACCAGGAGGCTGGGGATCCAGACGGGGTGGAAGTACGAGTACTCCGCCGGAGGTGAGGCAGGGGAGGGGAAGGCGGACGGCGGCCTGAAGTGGCCCTGGTCCAAACCCGACAGGCCGGACGCCGGGCAGAACTCCACCGACGGGTGACGACGTTGCGCCGAACCGCCCACACCCGGCGCGCGAAAACCCGGACGCCGCCTGATGCTCGCCGTGCGGACCAGAGGGGCTGCTCCGCGCGGGAGGTGATGACGTGTCAGGAAGGCTTCTGCGTCTGGTGTGTACGGCGGCGGTGGTGGCCGGCACGGTCCTCGCACCGCTGCCCGCGGCCGCCGTACCGGAGCCGGAGCCGCGCGAACGCTCCGTGGCCGACCTGCTGACGGACCTTCAGCGGCTGTACCGGGAGGCCGAGAAGGCCACCGAGACCTACAACGCCACCGAGGAGAAGCTGAGGCTCAAGCGCGCCGAGCTGACCCGGCTGGACTCCGCGCTCACCGAGGCCCGTCTCTCCCTGCACGACAGCCGGGGGGCCGCGGGGCGGCTGGCCCGGCAGCAGTACCAGAACAGCACCGACATCTCGCCGTACGTCCGCCTCCTCCTCGCCCGTGACCCCCAGCACGCCCTCGACCAGGGCCATGTCATCGGCCAGTTGGCGAAGGAGCGGGCCGACACCGTCGGCCGTCTCACCGGCACCGAGCACCGGGCCGACGAACTCGCCCGCAGGGCACGCGGGGCGCTCGACGACCAGCTCACCCTCGCGGCCCGGCAGAAGAAGGACCGGGACGACGTACGGGACAGGCTCGACGACGTGGCCGGGCTGCTCGCCTCCCTCACCGCCGAACAGCTCACCAGGCTGGCCGAGTTCGAGGAGCAGGGCGTTCAGAAGGCGCAGCAGGAGCTGACCGCTTCGGGCGCCCTCGGCGACGACGACCGGGAGCCGTCACGGGAGGGCGAGAAGGCCCTGGAGTACGCCCGCCGCCAGCTCGGGAAGCCGTACGAATGGGGCGCGGAGGGCCCGAAGACGTACGACTGCTCGGGCTTGACGTCCCAGGCCTGGGCACATGCGGGCACCGCGATCCCGAGGACCAGCCAGGAACAGTGGGCGCGGCTCCCGAGGATCGACCTGGAGGACCTGCGCCCGGGAGACCTGGTGATCTACTTCCCGGAGGCGACCCACGTGGCGATCTACCTGGGGCAGGGAGAGGTCATCGAGGCCCCGAGAACGGGCGAGAAGATCAAGGTGTCCCCGATCGCGTCCCACCCGCTCCTCGGTGCCGTACGCCCGGACGAGGCCGGTCAGGCCCCCGCCACCGACGCGAGGTACGCCCCCGTCTTCTCGGGCTCGTAGAAGTAGTTCTCGAAGTCGGCCGGGTCGTCGAAGCCGTTGGCGAAACGGTCCGCCACCGGCTGCAGCTGCCCGGCCGCGCCGATCAGGTTCAGGATGTGCTCCGGCGGCGGCGCGAGCATCGCGTTCGTCCACTTGGTGACGTGCCGGGCGGTGTCCCAGTAGCGTTCGAACGTCGCCCGCATCCAGGCCTCGTCGAACTCCTTCTCCCCCTGGTCGAGGATCGACGCGAGATACGAAGCGGCGCACTTGGAAGCGGAGTTGGAGCCCTGCCCGGTGATCGGGTCGTTGGCGACGACGACGTCGGCGACGCCGAGGACCAGTCCCCCACCGGGCAGGCGGCCTATCGGATTGCGCACTGTGGGCGCGTACCGGCCGGCCAACGTCGCGCCGGCGTCGGTGAGTTCGGTCTTCGTGGCCCGGGCGTACTCCCAGGGCAGGAACGTCTCCATGAGCCGCAGGGTCAGGGAGAGGTGTTCCGCCGGGTCCTTGACGCCGTTGAAGACGTCGAGCGGGCCGCCGGGTACGCCCTCCCAGAACAGGATGTCGGCGCGCCCGGAGGTGGTGAGCGTCGGCATGACGAACAGTTCGCCGACCCCGGGGACGAGGTTGCAGCGGACGGCCTCGGTGTCCGGGTGCTCGGGGCGCGGGCCCAGGCCGTGGACGTAGGAGACGGCGAGGGCGCGCTGCGGCTGGGTGTACGGAGAGCGCTCGGGATCGCGGGCGAACATCGACACCAGCTCGCCCTTGCCCGCCGAGACCAGCACGAGGTCGTACGTGCGGGAGAAGTAGTCGAGGTCGCCGACGGCCGCGCCGTGGATCACGAGCTGGCCGCCGCGCTGGGCGAAGGTCTCCATCCAGCCGGCCATCTTCACCCGCTGGTCGACCGACTGCGCGTACCCGTCGAGGGTGCCCAGCCAGTCGATCGCGCGCTGCGAGGGCCCCGGGTCGAAGGAGCCGGGAGCCGCCACCGAGACACCGAGTCCCTTGATCTTCGGGGCCTGGGACTCCCAGAAGTTCAGCTGGAGGTCGCGCTCGTGCTGGAGTGCCGTGTCGAACATGCACTGCGTCGACATGACCCGGCCGGCGCGGATCTCGTCCGCCGTCCGGTTGGACATCAGGGTGACCTCGTACCCGTGCGACTGGAGGCCGAGGGCGAGCTGGAGTCCGGACTGGCCGGCTCCGACGACGAGTATCTTCCGCATGCGGGTGATGGCTCCTAACCAGGGCTACTCGGGGGTGACGTCCAGCGCGTGGCCGACGAGGGACAGGAGCGTCTCGATCGCCGAGATCCTCCTTCGCGCGTCCATGATCATGACAGGTATGTGCGCGGGGATCGTCAACGCCTCCCGCACGTCCTCCGGTTCGAAGCGGTCACTGCCCTCGAAGTGGTTGACCGCGACGACATACGGCATCCCGCAGCTCTCGAAGTAGTCCAGCGCCGGGAAGCAGTCCTTCAGCCGCCTGGTGTCGGCGAGGACGACCGCGCCGATCGCGCCGCGCACCAGGTCGTCCCACATGAACCAGAACCGCTCCTGGCCCGGCGTGCCGAAGAGGTAGAGCACCAGGTCGTCGTCGAGCGTGATGCGGCCGTAGTCCATGGCCACGGTGGTGGTGACCTTCTCCGGGGTGCCGGTGAGGTCGTCGAGCTGCTCACTGGCCTCGGTCATCAGCGCCTCCGTCTGGAGGGGCTCGATCTCCGAGACGGTGCCCACGAGGGTGGTCTTGCCCGCGCCGAAGCCGCCGGCCACGACTATCTTCGTGGCGACGGGGGCCCGGGTGCGGTCCGTCTGCCAGGACTTCAGGTTGTCGTCGGTGTCCTCGAACGCGAGGTCCCTAAAGGCGACGGAGTCCACTCAGCACCCTTTCCAGCAGAGCGCGGTCGGGACGGCCCGTACCGTGACCGGTACCGGTGCCGTACACACGGATCTTTCCCTGGTCCGCGAGGTCGCTGAGGAGCACGCGGACCACACCGAGCGGCATCTTGAGCAGCGCGGCGATCTCGGCCACCGTGCGCATCCGGCGGCACAGTTCGACGATGGCCCGCAGCTCCGGCATGACCGACCTCAGCGAGCCGTTGGTCAACTCCTTGCGCTCCTCGGGGGCTTCGATAGCCGCAACGAACGTCTCCACCAGGAGGACGTGACCGAAGCGGGTACGGCCGCCGGTGAGGGAGTACGGCCGCACCCGTGCGGGTTTGCGGTCGCCGCCGCGGACCGGGAGCTCGGGCCTGTTCGTCATCGGGCGCTCCCCGTCCCGTCGTTCTCCAGCGACTGCCGTAGCTCGCTGCGGAGTTCGGGGGTCAGGACGTGGCCCGCACGGCCGACGAACAACGCCATGTGGTAGGCCACCACGCTCATGTCGCAGTCCGCGGAGCCGTGAACGCCGAGCAGCGAACCGTCGCTGATCGACATCACGAAGAGGCTGCCCTCGTCCATCGCGATCATGGTGTGCTTCGTGGAGCCGTACTCCATGAGCTTCGCGGCACCGAGAGTGAGGCTGCCGATGCCGGAGACGATGGTCGCGAGGTCCGCGGCGGAGCCACGGGGGCCGGACGGCCTGGCCTCGCGTGTCTCCCGTGCTTCCGCGTTCCGCTCGGCGTCGGAGGAGAGCAGGAGCAGGCCGTCCGAGGAGACGACGGCCACGGACTGGACGCCCGGTACCTCCTCGACGAGATTGGTCAGCAGGAAGTGGAGATTGCGGGCTTCACGACTCAGTCCGAAGGTACTGGGCGCGGTCAACTGCTTGCCTCCTCGGCTGTGCCCCCCGTGACTTCTTCGGATGCGGTGCTGTGCGTGTCCGGCAGTCTGGTCTCGCCGGTCTTTTCCTCGATCTCCACCGCCACGTCGCGGTAGCCTGCCTCCGCCCCCCGGCGGAAGCCACCCAGCCTGCGGCGGAGGGCGTCGGCGTCGACCGCGCTGTTGCGCTGACGGGGTGCCGGGGCGGACGCGGTGATCTTCGGGGTGCGCTTGGGGAGGCCCTTGTCGGTCAGGGGCTCCGCGTCGGCGCGGGTGTGTTCCTCGTCGGCGCGAGCGTGTTCCCCGTCGGTGTTCCCGCCCGTGTCACCCGTACCGCTTTCGCCGTCGGGTTCCGCGGGGCTCATGGGGCTTGTACAGCTCGACGGTTCGTAGGGCGCGACAGGTTCGTAGGCCGCGACGGGCTCGACGGGCACGACGGGTTCGTCGGCCGTCGGCTCCGGCGGCACCGGGGCGAGGAGCTCCATCGTCGTCTCGGCGGGGGACTCCGGCCTGCCGTGTTCCGTCGGCTCGTCCACGGCCGCCTCGCGCACGGCCTCCTCCGCCAGCGTCACCAGCGGGTCGCCGGTCCCCGAACGGCCGCTCAGGACGTTGGAGTTGACCTCCGCGTCCGCTCCCGGCAGGGAGTAGGAGTGGCTCACGTCGCCCACCGGGCCGTCGGCGGCCGGGACGGCGGACGTGGGGGCGGCGGTGAGCAGGGTCTTCGGGAGGACGATGACCGCGGCCACGCCTCCCTGCTTCTGCTCGCGCAGCTGCACGCGCACGCCGTGCCGGTGGGCGAGGCGGGCCACCACGTACAGGCCGAGGCCGAGCCCCTCGTCGCCCTCGTCGTACGACTCGTACGCGGCCTCCGGATCGAAGTCGGCGAGCCGGGAGTTGAGGGTGCTCATCCGCTCGGCGGTCATGCCGATGCCCTCGTCCTGGACGGAGAGCATGACCTCGCCGCTCTCCAGCAGCCAGCCGGAGACCTCGACGGGCAGGTCGGGCGGGGAGAACGAGCTGGCGTTCTCCATCAACTCGGCCAGCAGGTGCGAGAGGTCGTCCGCGGCGAACCCGGCCACATGGGCGTGCGGCGGGAGGGCCGCGATACGGACCCGCTCGTAGCGCTCGATCTCGCTGACCGCGGCCCGCACGACGTCGACCAGCGGGACCGGGCCCGCACTCTGTTGCACGTGTTCCGTACCGGCCAGGACGAGGAGGTTCTCGCTGTGCCGGCGCATGACGGTGGCGAAGTGGTCGAGCTTGAAGAGGGTGGCCAGCCGCTCGGGGTCCTGCTCGCGCTCCTCCAGGCCCTCGATGACCGCGAGTTGACGCTCGACGAGGCCGAGGGTGCGCAGGGCGAGGTTGACGAAGGTGGCGCCGATGGTGGTCCGCAGCCGCTCCAACTGGGCCCCGGAGTCCGCGAGTTCACTCTTGAGCTGCTCGCGGGCGTCCGCCATCTTCTGCCGCTGGCCGACCAGGTGCTTGCGGTCGGACTCCAGGGTGGTGACCCGCTCGGCGAGGGCGACGGCGTGCGCGTGCAGGGCGTTGACGGAACGGACGACCTGCGCGAACTCGTCGTTGCGGCCGGTGAAGGCGACCGCTTCCTCGGCGGTGGGGTCCTCGGCCCCGGCGAGCCGGGCGGAGCCGCGGCGCAGCACGGACAGGGGGCGGGTGAGGGTGCGGGCCATGGCGGTGGCGATGCCGACGGCGAGCAGTATCAGCGCGCCGAGGATCGCGACTCGCAGTTCCAGCGCGGTGACGTCGTCGTCGCGCAGCTGGGCGAGCTCCTTGACCCGGCGCTCGAAGAGCGCGGACTCGGTGCCGCGCATGAGGTCGACGCGGGCGGAGAGGGCCGCGTCGAGCTTGGCGGTGCTGGTGCCCAGGTCGCCGGTGGAGAGGGTGGGCTGGTCGGTGAGGGCGGCGAGGTACTTGTCGGCGGAGTTGACCTCGGGGCCGGTGACCGTGGAGTCGTAGCTCGCCACGGCGGTCGCGGGCGCGGAGTCGTGGAAGTCGGCGAGGCCCGCGTCGGAGCGCAGCCGGGCCTGCTGGGCGGCTGCGCTGAGCGCGTCGCGCTGCTTGGCGTCGGCCGCCGAGGACACCTTCTTGGTGCTGGTGAGGCCGGTGATCGGGTCGTAGACGCTCTGGGTCGTCGTCGGCACGTTCAGCGCGGCGAGCAGCAGCCCACGGGTGGCGGCGGCCTGCTGTACGGCGGAGTCGAGTTCGGCGAGGGAGTAGGTGCCGGAGCCCGCGCGGGCCGGCATCCGCTCGGCCAGTTCCTCGGCGAGCCGGTGGAGCTGGGTGATGGCGGCGGAGTAGGCGTTGTGCGCCTCGAGGGCGGTGCTCTTGCCGGTGAGCGCGGACCGTCGTACGGCGGCGATGTCGTCGAGGTCGGCGCGCAGGGTCGCGGAGACGTCGGTGTCGGCGCGCAGTTCCTCGACCTGGCGGTCCACGCGGGCGCTCGACTGCTCGGTCGGCGCCTTCGTCCTGGGCCGGCCGGCCGCGAGGTAGGAGGTGACCTCGTCGCGTTCGTCGGCGAGCGAATGGGCGAGGTCGAGCGCGTCCTGGGTCTGTCCGGCGAAGGTCACCAGGTCCTGGGAGTCGTGGAGTTCTCCGGAGGCGGTGACCAGGGAAGGGGCACCGGCTCCGGCGACGGCGGCGGCCACGACGGCGGCGGCGAGAATCAGCCGGGTGCGGACGTGGGTGGGGCGGCCCTTGCCGACGGGAGTCTCGGGGGCGCCGGGCGTGGCGGGTGTGCGCTCCGCGCCCGTGCCGGAGGCCGTCTGCTTGCCTGTGCGACGAGGCCGCGTCTTCTGCACCGCTGCTCGCATTCCTGAACTCGTGAAACCCATGGGCCCGTGGTGACGCTCCGTCAACTGGCGTGCACACCGGGGTACGATTCCCGACCCTCCCAGCGCCGGTGGGCGGTGGCCGCGCATCGCCGGGGCCGCCACCCGAAGGAGTGAACCCCGTAGGGGAGTTGGCGGGCAAGTTCCTGAGGCACCCGCACGAACCCTGCACGGCTTGCCGGTTGGACGCCGACCACGACCGGTGGCAGTATTCGCCAGCACGTCCGCCCGGAACAAACCATTCCACCCCAAACCCGGCGCCTGACCTGCGCGACTGCGTCAATTCCGCACCCGTTGCCGCTCTTTGGCGAAGATCGTGAAGGGCTCGTGCAGACTGGCCGAATGCGTACGGAACTTGTCTCGGAGCCCGGCGATCCGAACCGCCCCAACGAGGACTTCGCGAGCGTCGCTCTACCCGCGTCCGGGCGGGGCGGCGCGGTGATCGCCCTCGACGGAGTGACCCCGCCCGACGGTCCGACGGGCTGTCCGCACAGCGTCCCCTGGTTCACGGCACGGCTGGGCGGGGCGCTGACCGAACTGGCCGTTTCGCTCCCGGATGTTCCGCTGACCGGGGCGTTGTCCCGGGCGATCACGCGCACGGCGGAGGCCCACGACGAGGGCTGTGACCTTTCTCACCCGCGTACTCCCCAAGCGACGGTGGTGATGGCGCGCTGGTCCCCGTCGACGGTCGAGTACCTGGTGCTGTCGGACTCGGCACTCCTGGTGGAGGCCCCGGACGGCACGGTGACCCCGTATCTGGACGACCGCCTCGCCCGCCTCCCCCGCGCCTCTCTGGCCACGGATGCCCTGATCGACGCCGGCCTGCGCAACAAGGAGGGCGGATTCTTCACGGCGGCGGCGGATCCGGCGGTGGCGCGGCGGGCGGTGACGGGAGTGCTGCCCCGCTCGTCGGTCCGCACCCTGGTGGCCATGACGGACGGGGCGACCCGATGGGTGGAGAAGTTCGGGGAGGGCGACTGGGGCGACTGCCTCACCTTCGTACGGAAGGAAGGGGCGCAGGCGCTGGTGGACCGGGTCCGGGAGCTGGAGCGGGCGGACGCGGAGACCCGGACGTATCTCCGGCGGAGCAAGACGCACGACGACGCGACGGTGGTGTACGCGGAGCTGGAGCAGGTCGCGAGCTCGGTCGGGGGTACCGGTTCCCGGCAGCCCTAGGGGATGCCCGGGCGGGCGCCGAAGGGGGCGCGGAGACCGTCTCCCGCCGGTTCGCCACCGGTTCACCGCCGGCCGCCTCGGCCCCAGAGGGCATCTCGTAGCTCACCTTCGTGGCGCGGACGGGGGCGCGGCGGCTACCTCTCCATTCCCCGGTTCAGCTGGTGCAGCAGCCGTGCCAGTTCGGTGACCTCGTCGGAGTCCCAGTGCGCCAGCCGGCCCGCGTACCGGGCCCGCCGTGCGTCCCGGACGCGTTTCACCCGGGAGCGGCCCTCCTCGGTGAGGTCGACCAGCCAGGCGCGCCCGTCGGCGGGGTCCGGTTCGCGAGTGACCAGGCCCAGTTCCTCCAGGGCGCGGAGCTGGCGGGACATGGTCGCCTTGCCGACGCCGATGTAGCCGGCCAGTTCGGTGGCCCGCTGGCGGCCGCATTCATCCAGACGGACGAGCAGCCCGTAGGCCGCCGTCTCCAGGTCGGGATGGACCTCGCGGGCCATCTCCCCCTGGTTGGCCCGGGCGCGTCGCAGCAGGACGGTCAACTCCCGTTCGAGCGCCAGGAATCCGGGCTGGTCCACACCGCTCGGCGACGCTTCGGCCGCACCCCGGCGCCCGCCGTCGTTTCCGTCTTCGTGCACGTCAGCCCCTGCCTCGGATTTCGCGGTCCTGGAAGTTCCCGCCAAATTGCGCCATCACCCCAGCTCCGTAAGTATTTCGCAGGGCTGGACCAATGGCAGCCTCCGGTCCCCCTTCCCACCCCCTCGCCCGAGTTCGTAACTTCTCCACCGCGCAGCTACTGGCATGCCCATGCCAGTCGTGGCACGGCACCGCATGTTCCCCCACCCCCCACCGAGCGTCACCGAGCCTTCGGAGGCACGCCATGACCGTGCACAGACCTGGACCGATATCCGCCCGGCGCCTCTTCCTCGCCGGACTCCTGCTCGCCGCGTTCTCCCTGCTGCATCTCCCCCGCCTCGCCGAAGCCTCCGAGGCCTTCGACGCCACCGCCACCCCGGCCCGCGGCTCCGCCCACATGGGAATGGGCGTCGTAGCGCATGACGGCCAGGGCGGCTTCCCCTCCGACACCCGCGCCGCCCGCACGGAGGGTGTCGACGTCGCCAGCTACCAGGGCAACGTCTCCTGGCCGACCCTGTGGAACAGCGGGGTCCGATGGGCGTACACCAAGGCGAGCGAGGGGACGTACTACACCAATCCGTACTTCAGCCAGCAGTACAACGGCGCCTACGGCGTCGGAATGATCCGCGGCGCGTACCACTTCGCCACCCCGGACACCACGAGCGGCGTAACGCAGGCGAACTACTTCGTCGACCACGGCGGCGGCTGGTCCCAGGACGGCAGGACGCTGCCCGGCGCGCTCGACATCGAGTGGAACCCGTACGGCGACGCCTGCTTCGGCAAGAGCCAGAGCGCGATGGTCGCCTGGATCCGTGACTTCCTGAACCAGTACGAGGCACGGACCGGCCGGAACGCCGTCATCTACACGGCCACCAGCTGGTGGACCCAGTGCACCGGCGACTACGGCGGCTTCTCCGCCAACCCGCTGTGGATCGCCCGGTACGCCTCGACTGCGGGCACCCTCCCGTCCGGCTGGAACTCGTACACCATGTGGCAGTACACCTCCTCCGGCCCGACGGTCGGCGACCACGACAAGTTCGCCGGTGACCTGGACCGCGTGCAGGACCTCGCCAACGGCTGACCCGTCGTCGTACGGCGAAGGCCCGGGCCTCCCTCACGAGAACCCGGGCCTTCACTTCATCCGGCAGCGCCCGTCACGCCGCTACCGGAACCTCCGGCACGGCCCCCTCGGTCGCCGGGGACAGCGCCAGCTCCAGGACCTGGCGGACGTCGGTGACGGCGTGGACGTCGAGCTTGTCCAGCACCTCCGCCGGGACGTCGTCCAGGTCGGCCTCGTTGCGCTTGGGGATGATGACGGTGCTCACCCCGGCGCGGTGCGCGGCGAGCAGCTTCTGCTTCACGCCGCCGATCGGGAGGACCCGGCCGGTCAGCGAGACCTCACCGGTCATCGCCACGTCCGTGCGGACCAGGCGGCCCGAGAGCAGCGAGGCCAGCGCCGTCGTCATGGTGACGCCCGCGCTCGGGCCGTCCTTCGGGACCGCGCCCGCCGGGAAGTGGATGTGCACACCCCGGTCCTTCAGATCGCCCACCGGGAGCTCCAGCTCGGCGCCGTGCGACCTGAGGAAGCTCAGCGCGATCTGCGCGCTCTCCTTCATCACGTCACCCAGCTGGCCGGTCAGCGTCAGACCCGCCGCGCCCGTCTCCGGGTCGGCCAGTGACGCCTCGACGAACAGCACGTCCCCGCCCGCTCCGGTGACCGCGAGTCCGGTGGCGACACCGGGGACCGCCGTACGGCGTTCCGCGGGGTCCTGGGCCGACTCGGGCACGTGGTGCGGCCGGCCGATCAGACCGCGGAGCTCCTCGTCGGTGACGGTGAACGGCAGTTCCCGCTCGCCGAGTTCGTGCTGGGCCGCCACCTTGCGCAGCAGCCTCGCGACGGACCGCTCCAGGGTGCGGACGCCCGCCTCACGCGTGTACTCGCCGGCGAGCTTGCGCAGGGCGCTCTCGTCGATGACGACCTCGTCCTTGGCGAGCCCCGCCCGCTCCAGCTGACGCGGCAGCAGGTGGTCACGGGCGATGACGATCTTCTCGTCCTCGGTGTAGCCGTCGAGGCGGACCAGCTCCATACGGTCGAGCAGGGCCTCCGGGATGGCTTCCAGGACGTTCGCCGTCGCCAGGAACACGACGTCGGACAGGTCGAGCTCGACCTCCAGGTAGTGGTCGCGGAAGGTGTGGTTCTGCGCCGGGTCCAGGACCTCCAGGAGGGCCGCCGCGGGGTCGCCGCGGAAGTCGGAGCCCACCTTGTCGATCTCGTCGAGCAGGACCACCGGGTTCATCGACCCGGCCTCCTTGATGGCCCGTACGATCCGGCCGGGCAACGCGCCGACGTACGTCCGCCGGTGTCCGCGGATCTCCGCCTCGTCCCGCACACCGCCGAGGGCGACGCGGACGAACTTGCGGCCCATGGCGTGCGCGACGGACTCGCCGAGGCTGGTCTTGCCGACGCCGGGAGGCCCGACGAGGGCGAGCACGGCACCGCCGCGCCGGCCGCCGACGACACCGAGTCCGCGGTCGTTACGGCGCTTGCGGACCGCCAGGTACTCGGTGATCCGCTCCTTCACGTCCTCCAGGCCCGCGTGCTCGGCGTCGAGGATCTCCTTGGCGCCCTGGATGTCGTACGCGTCCTCGGTCCGCTCGTTCCAGGGGAGTTCGAGGACGGTGTCCAGCCAGGTCCGGATCCACGACCCCTCGGGCGACTGGTCGGAGGACCGCTCCAGCTTCTCGACCTCCTTGAGCGCGGCCTCCCGCACCTTCTCCGGCAGGTCGGCGGCCTCCACACGCGCGCGGTAGTCGTCGGACTCCTCACCGTCCTGCTCGCCGTTGAGTTCGCGCAGTTCCTTGCGTACGGCTTCCAGCTGACGGCGGAGCAGGAACTCCCGCTGCTGCTTGTCGACGCCCTCCTGGACGTCCTTGGCGATGGTCTCGGCGACGTCCTGCTCGGCGAGGTGGTCGCGCAGTTGTCCGGTGGCGAGCTTGAGGCGGACGACCGGGTCGGCGGTCTCCAGGAGTTCGACCTTCTGCTCGGTGGTCAGGAAGGGCGAGTAACCGGAGTTGTCGGCAAGGGCGGAGACGTCGTCGATGGCCTGGACGCGGTCGACGACCTGCCAGGCGCCGCGCTTGCGCAGCCAGGCGGTGGCGAGGGCCTTGTACTCCGTGACCAGTTCGGTGACATGGCCGGGAAGCGGTTCGGGAACGGTCTCGTCGACCCGGGTCCCCTCGACCCAGAGGGCGGCGCCCGGGCCGGTCGTCCCGGCACCGATCCTCACCCGGCCCCGGCCGCGGATGAGAGCGCCCGGGTCGCCGTCGGCCAGCCGGCCGACCTGCTCGACGGTGCCGAGCACACCGGTGCTCGCGTAGGTCCCGTCGATGCGCGGCACCAGGAGGACCTTCGGCTTCCCGATTTCCGAGCGGGCAGCGGCCTGAGCGGCCTCCACCGCGGCGCGTACGTCGGCGTCGTTCAGGTCGAGCGGAACCACCATTCCGGGCAGCACGACCTCGTCGTCGAGCGGCAGCACAGGCAGAGTGAGCGGTGTGGACGTCGAAGCCATGATCTCCCCTTCGGCATGCAAGTTGAGCTATGCCGACTCAATGCACGTGAGCCTCCGAATGTTCCCCGCCCAACTCCCTGTTCGCTGTGGGCGATCACGACTGCCGGAATCGGCGCTTCGCCGCCTATCGTGAGCACGGTAATAGACGAAGATGCTCATCAGTCATTACAGGGGGTCTCGTGAGCGGGATCGTACGGGCATGGGTGGACGGCTGGGTCCTGTCCCGCGGGGCCGCCCCGCCTCAGCGGGAGCCGTGGGGCTTCACGGTGGATGTCGGCCTCACCGCACAGGTGTCGCGCCACGTCTTCGATGCGCTGGGCGACGACGTGGACGAGACGGTCGTGCGCAAGGTGGCGGACGGAGTGACGGGGACCGGCGTGTGGCTCAAGGTGTTCCAGAGCCCGGCGGTGGTCGGGGGCTGGCTGGGCGAGGGCTGGTGGGTGGACCCGGAGCCGGGCTACCTGATGACGGTCCCGCTCGCGGCGGCGGAGACCGGGGGTACGTCCGTCCCGGACGGTTACCGGATGCGCACCTGGTCCGTCGGCCGGGTCACGCGCCTGCTCGTCGTCGCGCCGGACGGCTCCCTCGCTGCGCGCGGCCAGGTCACCCCGACCGGTGCGACCGCCGTCTTCGACCAGATAGAAACCGCCCCCGCCCAGCGGCGCCGGGGCCTGGGCAGCATCGTCATGCGCACGCTCCAGGCCACGGCGGCCGCCGAGGGAGCCGGGACCGGCGTCCTCGCGGGAACGCCGCCGGGGCGGGCTCTGTACGAGTCTCTGGGCTGGCATGTGCAAGCTCCGCTCACCAGTGCGAAGTTCATGGGACCGGACGCCGGGTGACCGTCCGTGGCCGCCCGTGGGGAACCCGGAGGCGGCTGCCTGCGGTGCTCCCCTCCGGCCGCACGTCGGACAACGCCTTGCCGCTCCTCGCTCTTCCCGGCGGTGCGGCAGGCCCTAGCGGGCCGAGGGCACCTGCCGGGCGCGGTGCCGGCGCCGTACCAGCGGCCAGGTCGCGACACCGATCGCCAGGGCGATCAGATGGCCCCAGTTGGTCATCGGGTCGGTGAAGGCGATCAGGTCTGTCACCAGCGTCCAGGTGAAGAGAGCGAGCAACGGCCACCGCAGCCACGGCCTGAGCAGCCCGGTCAGCGCGCCGAGGCTCGCGGCCACGCCGAAGCTGACGCCGTAGTCCAGGCGGTGCAGTGAGCTGGCGGGGAGGTGCCCGACCAGGACCGCGAGCCCGATGGGGAGTTCGGTGGCGAGGGTCGCCCCCACGTGCCCGAGGAGGAAGACCCCTGCCGTGCGCACGCCCCCGATCCGCCGTTCCAGTGCGGTGAGGACGAACAGGAGGGCGAGGGCGTACGGCGAGAGGATCCCGCCGGCGATCCAGAGCGCGCTGGCGAGCAGCACCAGTACGGGCGTCCGCACGAGGTGCGCGACATCGGTGCTGGAGCCCTGGTGCAGGGTGTGCACGAGAGTGGGGTCCAGGTGCGCGGCGACCAGGGAGACGGCGGTCAGGACGGCGCCGTAGCCGAAGGTGAACGGTGTTCCGGTGGGGGTGGGGAGCAACCGCCACACGCGGGGGACGCGCACCCGGCGGGCCGGGGCCGCCGGCGCCGCTTCCGGCGGCTCGACGGTGACCACCGTGCCGCTCCGCTGCCGGGGCATGCCGTCGAGCAGCCCGGCGGCATCCGGAAAGCAGGCGTCCGCGGCAGGCGTGGTCGCGTCGGAAGGAGCTGTCGGCACGGTCCGTTCCAAGGTGAGGTGCTCCTTCCGCTTCACCCCAGCCTTCGCGCCCGACCCCCTCGCTGTCTGTGACCGACGCCACCTCGGCCCCGATTCACAGGCACTTCTCAAGAAGCCCGGCCCTGGACGCCGTAGCTGCCAGGATGGACCGATGCCCACCTCGTACGACATCCCCGAAGTCCTGGACCGCCGCGAGGGCCCGTACGGCGAGGTCGTCCTGCGGCGGCACGGCGACCTGCTCCAGATCGTCGCCAACGGCTGCTTCCTGATGGACACGTCCGACGGCCGGTCGGAGCGGTTACTCGTCGACGCGGCACTCGGCGCGCTCGACGACCGCGCGGACCCGCACGTCCTCATCGGCGGCCTCGGTGTCGGCTTCTCGCTCGCACACGCCGCCGCGAATCCGCGCTGGGGCCGGATCACGGTCGTCGAGCGGGAACCGGCCATCATCGACTGGCACCGCCGAGGGCCGTTGTCCGAGCTCTCGGCCAGGGCATTCGCCGATCCGAGGACGAACATTCTGGAAACGGATCTAGTCGGATTCGTCAATGAGACATGCGCCACTTTCGACGCGCTGTGTCTCGACATCGACAACGGACCCGACTGGACGGTCACGGAGGGCAACGGCGGACTCTACGCGCGTGCCGGACTCACAAGCTGCGCAAGGGTGTTGAAGCCGGGCGGGGTACTGGCCGTGTGGTCCGCCCGACCCTCTGCGGAATTTGAGGGATCCCTAGCAAATGCCGGGTTCCAGCAGGTACGTACCGAGGAGATCCCCGTTGCCCGGGGCGTTCCCGACGTCGTCCATCTCGCCGTCCGACCTGGATAGCAAAGCTGTGATGACTCCCCGTACTCTGCTTCCCTACGCCGATCATTCAAGCGTCAATCGCAGTCATGCGCAGACAAGGAATCACCCCACATGGTTCCGGAAAGCACTCCCCAGGGGCGGGCGATGGAGCAGACACACACCTCCCACAACGGTTCGACGGCCACTCCGGGCGCACAGCGCCGGGTCCTGGTCGTCGAGGACGATCCGACGATCGTCGACGCCATCGCGACCCGCCTGCGCGCCGAGGGATTCCTCGTGCAAACAGCGGTCGACGGTCCGTCGGCGGTGGACACGGCCGAGGCCTGGCAGCCGGACCTGCTGATCCTCGACATCATGCTGCCCGGTTTCGACGGTCTGGAGGTCTGCCGCCGCGTGCAGGCCGCCCGTCCGGTGCCGGTCCTCATGCTGACCGCGCGGGACGACGAGACCGACATGCTCGTCGGGCTCGGCGTCGGCGCCGACGACTACATGACCAAGCCGTTCTCGATGCGTGAGCTGGCCGCGCGCGTGCACGTCCTGCTGCGGAGGGTCGAGCGTGCCGCACTGGCCGCCACCACACCCCGCTCCGGCATCCTGCGTCTCGGCGAGCTGGAGATCGACCACGCGCAGCGCCGGGTGCGGGTCCGCTCGGAGGACGTGCACCTCACGCCCACCGAGTTCGACCTCCTGGTGTGTCTGGCGAACACCCCGCGCGCGGTGCTCTCCCGTGAGCAGTTGCTGGCCGAGGTGTGGGACTGGGCGGACGCCTCCGGCACCCGCACCGTCGACAGCCACATCAAGGCACTGCGCCGGAAGATCGGTGCCGAACGGATCCGCACGGTGCACGGCGTCGGCTACGCCCTGGAGACCCCGACGCCATGAGCGACGGTCCGGCCGGCCGGAGAAGCCCCAAGGAGCCCTGGGGCGGCGTGAGCCCGTTCTCGATCAAGACGAAGCTGGGCGCGCTGGTCGTCATCGCGGTCCTCATCACCACCGGGCTGATGGTGATCGCGATGCGCACAGCCACCGAGCTGCGCTTCATCACGGTCTTCTCGATGATCGCCACACTGTTGATTACGCAGTTCGTGGCGCATTCGCTCACCGCGCCACTGGACGACATGAACGCGGTCGCCCGGTCCATCTCGCACGGCGACTACACCCGCCGGGTCCGCGAGAACCGCCGGGACGAACTGGGCGACCTGGCCCAGACGATCAACCGCATGGCGGACGACCTGGAGGCCCAGGAACGTCAGCGCAAGGAACTTGTGGCAAATGTCTCCCATGAGCTGCGCACACCCATCGCGGGTCTGCGCGCGGTGCTGGAGAACATCGTCGACGGGTTCACCGAGGCCGACCCCGAGACCATGCGCACGGCCCTGAAGCAGACCGAGCGGCTCGGGCGGCTGGTGGAGACGCTGCTGGACCTGTCCCGGCTGGACAACGGCGTCGTACCGCTGAAGAAGCGCCGTTTCGAGGTGTGGCCGTATCTGTCGGGCGTGCTGAAGGAGGCCAACATGGTCGCCACCGCACGCGCGGGCATCGCCTCCGGGTCCGGCAGCCACACCCGCAACGACGTCCATCTGCACCTCGACGTGTCCCCGCCGGAGCTGACCGCCCACGCCGACCCGGAGCGCATCCACCAGGTCGTCGCCAACCTCATCGACAACGCGGTCAAACACAGCCCGCCGCACGGCAGGGTCACCGTCAAGGCGCGGCGCGGGGCGCTGCCCGAGTCGCTGGAGCTCGAGGTTCTCGACGAGGGCCCCGGCATTCCGCGCTCGGACTGGCACCGCGTCTTCGAGCGGTTCAACCGCGGCCAGGTCATGCGGCCGCACGGTCCGGGCAGCGACGGCGGCACCGGACTGGGGCTCGCGATCGCGAGCTGGGCGGTGGATCTGCACGGCGGCCGGATCGGGGTGGCCGAATCCGAGCGTGGCTGCAGGATTCTTGTCACTCTGCCGGGACTTCCCTCTCTGCCAAGTTGACGTAAAGTTCGAACCGGAGCCACAAGATCCACCTCTGTTCTGCGCTGACGGACACGTGTGATCAGGCAGAGGGCCGCGCCGTCGTCGCGAAGGGCCCCGCCGGGCCCTTCCCTCAGGCATGCCTCACACTGCGGAACCCCGCTTGTTTCCCGCCATTTCCACGCGCGAAACCCGCTCTTTCATGTGACTTACACGACGATGGACCGGCCCGGCCTGACCTTCGCGGTCTTGGGGGCGTAGCCTTTATTCCCGCTGTCCATCACCTTGTGAGAAGCGGAAGAGGGCGGTTGCCGCCGTGTCGCCACAGTCCCCCAGTAACTCGAGCATCTCGACCGACGCAGACCAAGCGGGCAAGAACCCCGCTGCCGCGTTCGGGCCGAACGAGTGGCTCGTCGACGAGATCTATCAGCAGTACCTCCAGGACCCGAATTCGGTAGACCGAGCCTGGTGGGACTTCTTCGCCGACTACAAGCCCGGAGCGGCCTCCGCTCCGGCTCCGGCGGGTACTGCGGCCGCGGGGGCCGCAGGGACCACCTCCCCATCGGCTCCGGCGCCCTCCGCGGCTCCGGCTCCCGCCGCTCCGGCCCAGGCCCCCGCGCCGGCTCAGGAGACCGCTCCCGCGGCCGCCAGGCCCGCCGCCGCGGCTCCGGCCCCCGCCAAGGCCGCTGCTCCGGCCGCCGCCCCGGCTCCGGCCGCCAAGCCGGCCGCCGCGAAGCCCGCCGCCACCGGTGGCTCCGGCGCCGAGGGCCCGGAGTTCGTGACCCTGCGCGGTCCCGCCGCCGCGGTCGCGAAGAACATGAACGCCTCCCTGGAGCTGCCCACGGCCACGTCCGTGCGCGCGGTCCCGGTGAAGCTGCTCTTCGACAACCGCATCGTCATCAACAACCACCTGAAGCGCGCCCGGGGCGGGAAGATCTCCTTCACCCACCTCATCGGCTACGCGATGGTGCAGGCCATCAAGGCCATGCCGTCGATGAACTGGCACTTCGCGGAGAAGGACGGGAAGCCCACCCTCGTCAAGCCGCCGCACGTCAACTTCGGCCTGGCCATCGACCTGGTGAAGCCCAACGGCGACCGTCAGCTGGTCGTCGCGGGCATCAAGAAGGCCGAGACGCTGAACTTCTTCGAGTTCTGGCAGGCCTACGAGGACATCGTCCGCCGCGCCCGTGACGGCAAGCTGACGATGGACGACTTCTCCGGCGTCACGGTCTCCCTGACGAACCCGGGCGGCCTCGGCACCGTGCACTCGGTCCCGCGTCTGATGCCCGGTCAGTCGGTCATCATGGGCGTCGGCTCCATGGACTACCCCGCAGAGTTCCAGGGCACCAGCCAGGACACCCTGAACAAGCTCGGCATCTCGAAGGTCATGACGCTCACGTCGACCTACGACCACCGGGTCATCCAGGGCGCCGCCTCCGGCGAGTTCCTGCGCGTCGTCGCGAACTACCTCCTCGGCGAGAGCGGCTTCTACGACGAGATCTTCGAGGCGCTGCGCATCCCCTACGAGCCGGTCCGCTGGCTCAAGGACATCGACGCCAGCCACGACGACGACGTCACCAAGGCCGCCCGCGTCTTCGAGCTGATCCACTCCTACCGGGTCCGCGGCCACGTCATGGCCGACACCGACCCGCTGGAGTACCGCCAGCGCAAGCACCCCGACCTGGACATCACCGAGCACGGCCTCACCCTGTGGGACCTGGAGCGGGAGTTCGCGGTCGGCGGCTTCGCCGGCAAGTCCCTGATGAAGCTGCGCGACATCCTCGGTGTACTGCGCGACTCGTACTGCCGCACCACCGGCGTCGAGTTCATGCACATCCAGGACCCGAAGCAGCGCAGGTGGATCCAGGACCGCATCGAGCGCTCGCACACCAAGCCGGAGCGCGAGGAGCAGCTGCGCATCCTGCGCCGGCTGAACGCCGCGGAGGCCTTCGAGACCTTCCTGCAGACGAAGTACGTCGGCCAGAAGCGGTTCTCCCTGGAGGGCGGCGAGTCCGTCATCCCGCTGCTCGACGCGGTCATCGACTCCGCCGCCGAGTCGCGCCTGGACGAGGTCGTCATCGGCATGGCCCACCGCGGCCGGCTGAACGTCCTGGCGAACATCGTCGGCAAGTCGTACGCGCAGATCTTCCGCGAGTTCGAGGGCAACCTCGACCCGAAGTCGATGCACGGCTCCGGCGACGTCAAGTACCACCTGGGCGCCGAGGGCACCTTCACCGGCCTGGACGGCGAGCAGATCAAGGTCTCGCTGGCCGCGAACCCCTCCCACCTGGAGACGGTCGACCCGGTCATCGAGGGCATCGTCCGCGCCAAGCAGGACATCATCAACAAGGGCGGCACGGACTTCACGGTCCTGCCGGTCGCCCTGCACGGTGACGCGGCCTTCGCGGGCCAGGGCGTGGTGGCCGAGACCCTGAACATGTCGCAGCTGCGGGGTTACCGCACCGGCGGCACGGTCCACATCGTCATCAACAACCAGGTCGGCTTCACGGCCGCCCCGGAGTCCTCCCGCTCGTCGATGTACGCCACGGACGTGGCGCGCATGATCGAGGCCCCGATCTTCCACGTGAACGGCGACGACCCGGAAGCGGTGGTGCGCGTCGCGCGCCTGGCCTTCGAGTTCCGCCAGGCGTTCAACAAGGACGTGGTGATCGACCTCATCTGCTACCGCCGCCGCGGTCACAACGAGTCGGACAACCCGGCCTTCACCCAGCCGCTGATGTACGACCTGATCGACAAGAAGCGCTCGGTGCGCAAGCTGTACACCGAGTCCCTCATCGGTCGCGGCGACATCACCCTGGAAGAGGCCGAGCAGGCCCTGCAGGACTACCAGGGCCAGCTGGAGAAGGTCTTCACGGAGGTCCGCGAGGCCGTCACGGCCCAGTCGGCCGCCGGGCCCGTCTCGGACCCGCAGGCCGAGTTCCCGGTCGCCGTGAGCACCGCGATCTCCTCGGAGACCGTCAAGCGGATCGCCGAGTCCCAGGTCAACATCCCCGACACCTTCCACGTCCACCCGCGTCTGCTGCCGCAGCTCCAGCGCCGGGCGTCGATGGTCGAGGACGGCACGATCGACTGGGGCATGGGCGAGACCCTGGCCGTCGGTTCGCTGCTCCTTGAGGGCACCCCGGTCCGTCTGTCGGGCCAGGACTCCCAGCGCGGCACCTTCGGCCAGCGTCACGCGGTCCTCATCAACCGCGAGACCGGCGAGGAGCACACCCCGCTCCAGTACCTCGCCGAGGAGCAGGCCCGTTACAACGTCTACAACTCCCTGCTCTCCGAGTACGCGGTCATGGGCTTCGAGTACGGCTACTCGCTGGCCCGGCCCGACGCGCTCGTGCTGTGGGAGGCGCAGTTCGGCGACTTCGTCAACGGCGCGCAGACGATCGTCGACGAGTACATCTCGGCGGCGGAGCAGAAGTGGGGCCAGACGAGCGGCGTCACGCTCCTGCTCCCGCACGGCTACGAGGGCCAGGGCCCGGACCACTCCTCGGCCCGCGTCGAGCGCTTCCTCCAGCTGTGCGCGCAGAACAACATGACGGTCGCGATGCCGACCCTCCCGTCGAACTACTTCCACCTCCTGCGGTGGCAGGTGCACAACCCGCACCACAAGCCGCTGGTCATCTTCACCCCGAAGTCGATGCTGCGCCTCAAGGCCGCCGCGTCGAAGACGGAGGAGTTCACCTCGGGGCAGTTCCGCCCGGTCATCGGCGACTCGACGGTCGACGCGGCAGCGGTCAAGAAGGTCGTCTTCTGCACCGGCAAGGTCTACTACGACCTCGACGCCGAGCGTCAGAAGCGCGGTGTCACGGACACGGCGATCATCCGCATCGAGCGCCTGTACCCCCTGCCCGGTACGGAGATCCAGGCCGAGATCGCCAAGTACCCGAACGCCGAGAAGTACCTGTGGACCCAGGAGGAGCCGGCGAACCAGGGCGCATGGCCCTTCATCGCCCTCAACCTGATCGACCACCTGGACCTGGCGGTCGGCGCGGACATTCCGCACGGAGAGCGGCTGCGGCGCATCTCGCGCCCGCACGGCTCCTCCCCGGCGGTCGGCTCCGCGAAGCGGCACCAGGCGGAGCAGGAGCAGCTGGTGCGTGAGGTGTTCGAGGCGTGAGCCTCTGACATCGCCCGACCTGTGGGCCCGTTCCCGAACGACTCGGGGACGGGCCCGCAGTGCCTCCTCCGGCGCCTACGCGCGCGTCTAGGCTGGTAACCCGTCCATCGCCGACACCTACGCAGGAGAGCAGCCCCATGTACTTCACCGACCGCGGCATCGAGGAACTGGAGAAGCGGCGCGGCGAGGAAGAGGTCACGTTCGAGTGGCTCGCCGAACAGTTGCGGACGTTCGTCGACCTCAACCCGGACTTCGAGGTACCGGTGGAGCGGCTGGCGACGTGGCTGGCCCGGCTGGACGACGAGGACGAGGACGAGTAACCCCGCTGAGCAGGAACAGTGCGGACACGAGGCGCTCCTTCGGGGGCGCCTCAAGCGTTTCGGGCGCGCGGGGCGACGCGTCTCAGGCTCGTGGGACGTCCGCTCTCGCCCCTCGACTGGATCCGATCCCAGCCCCCTTCGAGCACACCCCGCCCCGGTCCTGAGTCCCGGACACATCGCATTGAGACCCCCGCATACGCCGGATCCCGGACCGGCGGGCACACATCCGGCCCCAGACCCTGCCGACGCTCCCTGCGTGCCGCAGGCGCCGGGGCGTGGCCTCCAGGCCTGCCTCAGGCATCCCCCGAACGAGTGCCTTGACTTTCGACAGCCACGATATATCGTGAATTGCAGGAGACGCGATATGGCGCGTTGCTACGGGGAGGTCTGCACCATGTCCGAGTGGTCCGTCACTGAGCCCAGGAAGCTCACCTTCGACGAGCCGGTACGAGAACTCCACGTACGCATCGTCAATGGAACGGTGAACGTGGTGGGCACCGAGGAAGGTTCCGCACGCCTTGAGGTCTCCGAGATCGAGGGGCCGCCTCTGATCGTCACCCAGGAGAACGGAACCCTCACGGTGGCCTACGAGGACCTGCCCTGGAAGGGCTTCCTCAAGTGGCTCGACCGCAAGGGCTGGCGACGCAGCGCGGTCGTCTCCCTGGCCGTGCCGGCCGAGACCCGCGTCGAGGTGGGCGTGGTCAGCGCCGGGGCCGTGGTGTCCGGCGTGCGCGGGCCGTCGGTGGTGAAGGGGGTCAACGGCGACACGACACTCGTCGGCCTCTCCGGCACCGTCCGCGCCGACACCGTCTCCGGGAACCTGGAGGCCCAGGCCGTCACCGGCGACCTGCGGTTCAACTCGGTCTCGGGGGATCTCACTGTCGTGGAAGGCTCCGGTCCCTCCGTGCGGGCCGACTCCGTCAGCGGCTCGATGATTCTCGACCTCGATCCGGACGGCCCCACCGACGTACGGCTGACCAGTGTCTCCGGCGAAATCGCCATCCGGCTGCCCCAGCCCGCGGACGCGGAGGTGGAGGCCAACACCGCGAGCGGGACGATCTCCAACGCCTTCGACGGCCTGCGGGTGCACGGCCAGTGGGGCGCCCACAAGGTCACCGGTCGCCTCGGCGCCGGCACCGGCAAGCTCCGCGCGACCACCGTCTCCGGCTCCATCGCCCTTCTCCGCCGCCCGCCCAAGGAGGACGAGGAGGAGCCGTGGGATAAGCCGGACCCCTTTGTGAAGGACACGGACACGCCCCCGGATCCGGCCGCGCACACAGGCGCGGGCAACGCACACAGGGCTGCGGGGGACAATTCCGGTTCCGGCCGGGCCGACGGCCCAGGTCCGACGGACGATCAGACCGGCGACCCGACCAACAACCCGACCCGCGCCCCGGCCGACGGCACGACCGACAAGAAGGTGCTCTGACATGCCCCCCGTCTTCGCCCACGGCCGCCTCCGCCTCTACCTGCTGAAGCTGCTGGACGAGGCCCCGCGCCACGGCTACGAGGTGATCCGGCTCCTGGAGGAGCGCTTCCAGGGCCTGTACGCCCCCTCGGCGGGCACCGTCTACCCCCGGCTGGCCAAGCTGGAGGCCGAGGGCCTGGTCACCCACACCACCGAGGGCGGCCGCAAGGTGTACTCCATCACGGACGCGGGCCGCGCCGAACTGGCCGACCGCAGCGGTGAGCTGGCCGACCTGGAGCTGGAGATCCGCGAGTCGGTCGCCGAGCTCGCCGCCGAGATCCGGGCCGATGTGCGCGGCGCGGCCGGCGATCTGCGGCGCGAGGTGCGGGCGGCCGCCACCGAGGCCCGCCGGGGCAGCGCCGCCAAGGGCGGGGGCGAACACGAGGGGCCCTTCGGGGACTTCACCGAGTTCGGCGACAAGGAGGCGTGGCGGACCGCCAAGGAGGAGATGCGCCGCGTCAAGCAGGAGTGGAAGGAGCAGGCCCGGCGCGCCAAGGACGAGAGCCGCCGCGCCCGCGACGAGGCCCAGCGGGCCCGCCGACAGGCCAAGGAGGCCCAGGAGCGGGCCCGGGAGCAGGCTCAGGAGGAGGTGCAGCGCATCGCCCGGCGGGTCCAGGAGCAGGTGCAGGACCACTTCGCACGCGGCGACTGGCCGACGGGGGTGCGCGAGGGGCTGACCGAACTGGCCAAGGAGTTCGGCGAGTTCGGGAAGGACTACGGCAAGGAGTTCGGGAAGGACTTCGGCTTCGGCAGGGGTGGTGCCAGGTCCGAGAAGGCCGAGGGAACACCGCCCGGCGCCGAGTACTCGCACTCCCCGGAGGACTTCCCCGCCGAGTACGAACCGTCCTGGGCCCACGAGGACCCGACCGGAAACCCGGCCCGCGACCTGGACCGTCTGCTCGACCGCTTCCGCGACGACATCCGCGACGCCGCCCGCGACCACGGCATCACGGCGGATCAGCTCCGTGACGCCCGCCGCCACCTGTCGACGGCGGCGGCCCACATGGGAGCACTACTACGAGCCCCGAAGGCATGAACCACGCCGCCCCTGGCAGTACAGCCTCCCCCGGCCCGCCGGTGAGGTTGTACTGCCGGGCAAAGCGGCCGGCGACCCGCCCCTCCCCTCTCGCTCAGCCGGCCTTCGCCTCTCCCCCGCCGTAGAGGACACGGACGACCGCCTCGTACGTCACGCCGTGGTCGGCGAGAACTTCCGCCGGCACGCCCGGCCGGACCGTGAGGGCCAGCAGGAAGTGCTCGTCGCCGATATGGCGGTCGCGCCGGGCCACGGCCATGCGAAGAGCCTTCTCCACGATCTCCTTGGCACCCCGCCCGAAGGACCGTCGCCCGGACCACCGCCCCCGGTCCGTGCGGTCGCCGGACATCGCTCCGACCCCATGCGCCTCCTCGACCCGGGCGACGATCTCGGAGACGTCGATACCGAGCCCGGCCAGCGCCTCGGCGTCCGCCTGGGACAGCCCGGCCCTTCGTCGCGCCTCACCCAGCGCCTCCCGGACCTCGTCCCCACGCTCGGCGAGTCCGAGAGCGGCCAGCGCGAGGGAGGCCCGGCCGGTCTCCCGGTCCAGCAGCGCGAGCAGCAGGTGCTCGGCATCCACGGCCCCCGCACCCGCCTTCTCGGCGTGCTCGACCGCGCCCACGACCACCGCCCGGGCATCCTTTGTGAACCGCTCGAACATCAATGCCTCCCGTACTTCTTGTGCACGGCCTGTCTGCTCACCCCGAGTTCCGCGGCGATCTCCTGCCACGACCAGCCCTGATTGCGGGCGCTGCGCACCTGCACGGACTCCAGTTGCTCCAGCAGCCTGCGCAGTGCGGCGACGGCGCGCAGTCCGACCCTGGGATCACGATCGCCCGCGCGTTCGGCGAGATCCGTTGCTTCGGTCATGACGTCAACCTACATTGACACCATCGGCACGTCAACCATGGTTGACAAACACCGACGGCCGACCCACAACCGGGCCGGCCGTCGTCAAGAGAAAAGCAGGTCAGCCGTTGGTGAGCACGACCTTCCCGAACTGCTCACCGGAAGCCACCCGTTGGAAGCCCTCGCGGGCGCGGTCCATCGGAAGCACCTCGTCGATGACGGGACGCACCCCCGTGGCAGCGCAGAACGCCAACAGATCCTCCAACTCGTCCTTGGTCCCCATGGTCGACCCCACGACCTTGAGCTCCAGGAAGAAGATCCGGGTCAGTTCGGCGTGCGAGGGACGGTCGCCGCTCGTCGCACCGGAAATGACCAGCGTGCCGCCCGGCTTGAGCGACTTCACGGAGTGCGACCAGGTGGCGGCGCCCACGGTCTCGATGACGGCGTCCACCCGCTGCGGCAGCCGCGCACCCGACTCCACGGCCTCCACGGCACCGAGCTCCAGCGCACGCTTCCGCTTGGCCTCGTCCCGGCTGGTCGCGAAGACCCGCAGCCCCGCGGCCTTCCCCAGCACGATCGCGGCAGTGGCGACACCACCACCGGCGCCCTGCACCAGCACGGAGTCACCGGGCCGGACGCCCGCGTTGGTGAAGAGCATCCGGTACGCGGTCAGCCAGGCCGTCGGCAGACAGGCGGCCTCCGCGAACGACAGTTCCTTCGGCTTGGGCAGGACGTTCCAGGTCGGCACGGCGACCTGCTCGGCGAACGTGCCCTGATAGCGCTCGGTGAGGATGGAACGGGGTTCCTTGGGACCGACCCCGTGTCCGCTCTGCCCGATGACGGAGTGCAGGACGACCTCGTTGCCGTCCTCGTCGATTCCGGCGGCGTCACAGCCGAGGATCATCGGCAGCTTGTCCTCTGCGAGGCCCACGCCGCGCAGGGACCACAGGTCGTGATGGTTGAGGGAGGCGGCCTTGACGTCGACGACACTCCAGCCGGGTCGGGCTTCGGGGGCCGGGCGCTCCCCCGACTCCAGTCCGGAGAGCGGGTCGTCGCGGTCGATTCGGGCGGCGTAGACAGCGAACATGGCCTTGACGATAGGGTCCGCCGGCGACCCGGGGGAACCGGACGACGCTGTGACACACGCCCTCTTGCGAAACCGCTCGCCGACTGACGTGCCTCGCGATGTCGTACGCCAGCTGCGGGCCCACTGTGGCTGATCGCGCAGTTCCCCGCGCCCCTGAGGAGGGGCAGCGAACGCACCTTTAGACGCGCACGAAGTGGGGGCTGGTCGCGCAGTTCCCCGCGCCCCTGAGTGGGGACAGCGAACGCACCTTTAGACGCACGCGGAGTGGGGGCTGGTCGCGCAGTTCCCCGCGCCCCTGAGTGGGGACGGCGAACGCACCTTTAGACGCGCACGGAGTGGGTCGCGCCCCTGGGGAGTTGCAGTCGCCGGCGGCGTGAAGGGGACGGGGTGGGGGGTGTCCGCCCGCAGCGGCCGGCGTCCGGAACCGAGCACCACTCAAGGAACCGAGCCGCCGGACCGAGGACGGACACCCCCCCCCCCCGGGGCCGCCCCCCCCCCCCCCCCCCCCCCCCCCGGCCCCGACCCACCCACCCACCTCAGGGGCGCGGGGAACTGCGCAAAAACCCCCGCCCCCACCGAACCCGCACCCGATCAGCCGCCCCCAAAGGCAAAGAAATGGCCCCGCCCGGACCGAAGACCCGAACGGAGCCACCCCAGCGAAACGATCATGCTCAGCGGCGAGCGACACCCTCCGCGCGAGCCGCCGCGGCGACCGCCGCCGTGACCGCCGGAGCCACCCGCTCGTCGAACGGCGACGGAATCACGTAATCCGCCGCCAGGTCGTCACCGACCACCGACGCCAGCGCCTCCGCCGCCGCGATCTTCATGCCCTCCGTGATCCGCGAGGCCCGCACCTGAAGGGCCCCCGCGAAGATCCCCGGAAACGCCAGCACGTTGTTGATCTGGTTCGGGAAGTCGGACCGCCCGGTGGCCACCACGGCCGCGTACTTGCGCGCGACATCCGGGTGCACCTCGGGATCCGGGTTGGCCATCGCGAACACGAAGGCCCCCTTGGCCATGGAGGCGACGGCCGCCTCCGCGACCGTACCGCCGGACACCCCGATGAAGACGTCGGCGCCGGCCAGCGCGTCCTCCAGCGACCCCGAGAGACCGGCCTTGTTCGTGAACCCGGCCACCTCCCGCTTGACGGACGTGAGGTCGTCCCGGTCGGCCGACACGACACCCTTGCGGTCGGCGACGGCGACATCCCCGATGCCCGCCTCGACGAGCATCTTGGCGATGGCGACACCGGCCGCACCCGCGCCGGAGATCACGGCACGCAGATCCCCGATGCCCCGCCCGCTGAGCCGCGCAGCGTTCCGCAGGGCCGCCAGCGTCACGACCGCGGTCCCGTGCTGGTCGTCGTGGAAGACGGGGATGTCGAGCCGCTCCTGCAGCCGCCGCTCGATCTCGAAGCACCGAGGAGCCGAGATGTCCTCGAGGTTCACGCCGCCGAAGGACGGCGCGAGACGGACCACCGTCTCGATGATCTCGTCGACGTCCGTGCAGGCCAGCGCGAGCGGAACCGCGTCCACGCCACCGAACTGCTTGAACAGGATCGCCTTGCCCTCCATCACCGGGAGGGAGGCTTCGGGCCCGATGTCACCGAGCCCCAGCACGGCCGTACCGTCCGTCACGACGGCGACGACCGACGACTTCCACGTGTAGTCGTGGACGAGTTCCGGCTGCTCGGCGATGGCGCTGCACACCTTCGCCACGCCGGGCGTGTACGCGAGGGACAGGTCGTCCTTGTCGCGGATCGGCACGGTGGCCTGCACAGCCATCTTGCCGCCGCGGTGCAGCGCGAACGCGGGGTCGAAGGTATCGAGGGGCTCCGCCCCGCCGTCCTGGCCCGTATCGCTGTCGCTGCGAGGATTGACGATCTCCGCTGCCACTTTGTCTTACCCCTTAGGTCTTCATGGTTTGAGGGTGACCGCTCCTGGTTGAGGAACGGGCGGGCACCGCGCACGGGCCTGGTCGTGGACACATACGGATACGTACGGGCCGGTACGCGACGGGCGCGCCGCACACGCGCCCTGAGCCCCGGATGAGGGGTGTAAAGAACCTTCTTACCGGACGACCGCCGCCGAGGACGAGCCCAATAGGCGCAAGGTCACATGCCGCTACGCAAATCGATCATCGATCATCGAACGGCGGTGACATGAATCATGGGGGCGCTTTCCGGACAGCCGCCGGAAGCACCCTGCCGACCACCGAGCGGACGCTCAGGTCACTGCGCGTCACCGAGGTCCGCTCACCCGCGCCACGGGAGACACCGAAAATGTTGCGGCCGGAATGCCAGATTCCCGCAGATGGTCCGGTCGTGATGTACGGACATGGTGCGGTTCGGGGGTCACCCGTTATCCGATTTTGACATGACCGTCGCCCAGAATGGTCCAGTCCGAATGGCAAGATGCCGTAATCACAAGAGGTCGCGACACTCGAAGGCGTGTGCTCTCGTCGACCTACGGAACCAAGGCCACACCTCACCGACCGAGGCACAGCCGAGGTTCCGAGGCAGCCGGCGGTCCCGTCGGCAGCCGTCCCGCCCATCGGCAACTCCACCCATCCGCCGGAGGAACCCACCATGACCGCAAGCTCCACCCGTCGTACGACCGTCGCGCGCTCCAGGACAGCCGCGGTAGGTGCGATCGCGGTCGCAGGCGCCCTGATCCTCACCGGTTGCGGTGACCAGACCGGAAGCGGCAGCTCCGAGAAGTCGAACAACAGCGCGCCGCTGTTCGACAAGCTGCCCGCGGAGATCCAGAAGGCCGGTGTCATCAAGATCGGCACCAACGCCGAGTACGCCCCCATGGAGTACCAGGAGGGTGGCAAGATCGTCGGCGTCGACCCCGACATCGCGGCGGCGCTGGGCAAGAAGCTGGGCGTGGAGTTCAAGTTCACCTCCGGCTCCTTCGACGGCCTGATCAGCTCCCTGAACTCCGGCCGGTACGACGTCGCCATGTCCTCCATCACGGACACCAAGGCCCGCCAGGAGGGCCTGGACGAGAAGGGCAAGAAGCTCGGCCCGGGCGTCGACTTCGTCGACTACTTCACGGCCGGCACCGCCATCTACGTCCAGAAGGGCAACCCGAAGAACATCAACTCGGTCGACGACCTGTGCGGCCAGACGGTCGCCGTGCAGACCGGTACGACGTACGAGCAGATGCTGAAGGACCAGTCCAAGAAGTGCACGGACGCCGGTAAGAAGAAGATGACCCTCGAGACCTTCGACAACGACACCGAGGCGCAGACCCGGGTGAAGTCGGGCGGCGCCGCCGCGGGCGTCAACGACTACCCGGTCGCCGTCGACATCGCCCGCAAGGCCGACGGCGGCAACGCCTTCGAGGTGGTCGGCGAGCAGGTCGACGCCGGCCCCTTCGGCCTCGCCGTCAACAAGGACAACAAGGAGCTCACGAGCGCCCTGGAGGCGGCCGTGAACGCCATCATCGAGGACGGCACGTACAAGAAGATCCTGGAGAAGTGGGGCGCCGAGACCGGCGCGATCGACAAGGCCGCGGTCAACGGCGGCAAGTGACGGACCCCGCACCACTGAAGGGCAGTCACTGTGACTGACAAGATCGACAAGGGTCCGGCGGACACCCCTCCGGCCTCCCTCGCCCCCGAGGCGATCAAGGCCGTCCCCGTACGCCACTACGGCCGCTATGTCAGCGCCGTCGTCGTACTGGCCCTGGTGGCCCTGCTGGTCAACGCTTTCGCCACCGCGAAGAAGATCCAGTGGCACGCCGTCGGCGACAAGCTGTTCGACTCCACGGTCCTCACCGGCGCCGGCCACACCCTGCTGATCACCGTTCTGGCGATGATCCTGGGCGTGGTCCTGGGCGTCGTGCTGGCCGTGATGCGGCTCTCCAGGAACCCGGTGACGAGCTGGGTGGCCTGGGCCTACATCTGGTTCTTCCGCGGGACGCCGGTCTACGTCCAGCTCCTGCTCTGGTTCAACCTGGCGCTGATCTTCCCGCTGCTGAATCTCGGTCCGATCTACAAGGACCAGATGACGGACGTGATGACCCCGTTCATGTGCGCCCTGCTGGGTCTCGGCCTGAACGAGGCGGCCTACATGGCGGAGATCTGCCGTGCCGGTCTGCTGGCCGTCGACGAGGGCCAGACGGAGGCCGCGCACGCGCTCGGCATGAGTCACGCCAAGACGCTGCGCCGGATCGTGATCCCGCAGGCGATGCGGGTGATCGTGCCGCCGACGGGCAACGAGTTCATCAACATGCTGAAGACCTCGTCGCTGGTGTACGCGGTGACGTACAACGAGCTGCTGCGTGCCACCTCGACGATCGGCTCGACGTCGTACGCCGTGATGGAGATGCTGTTCGTGGCGTCCATCTGGTACCTGGTCATGACCAGCGTGTTCAGCGTCTTCCAGTACTACCTGGAGCGTCGCTTCGCCCGCGGTTCGTCGCGGAGCCTGCCGCCGACGCCGTGGCAGCGGATCAGGGTCAACATGATGGCGTTCAGCCGTGAAAGGGGCTCGGTATGACCGCCATGGTGAAGGCCGAGGGCGTCCACAAGTCCTTCGGTCTGGTCGAGGTCCTCAAGGGCATCGACCTGGAAGTGAAGCAGGGCGAGGTCTTCTGCCTCATCGGCCCCTCGGGCTCCGGCAAGTCGACCTTCCTGCGCTGCATCAACCACCTGGAGAAGATCAACGCCGGCCGGCTCTACGTCGACGGCGGGCTGGTCGGCTACCGCCAGAAGGGCGACAAGCTGTACGAGCTCAAGGACAGCGAGGTCGCACTGCAGCGCCGGGACATCGGCATGGTGTTCCAGCGGTTCAACCTGTTCCCGCACATGACGGCCCTCGAGAACGTCATGGAGGCGCCGGTCCAGGTCAAGGGCACGGGCCGGACCCAGGCCCGGGAACGCGCGACGGAGCTGCTGGAGAAGGTGGGTCTGGCCGACAAGGCCAAGTCCTACCCGGCGCAGCTCTCCGGCGGCCAGCAGCAGCGGGTCGCCATCGCCCGGGCGCTCGCGATGGACCCGAAGCTGATGCTGTTCGACGAGCCGACCTCGGCCCTGGACCCGGAGCTGGTCGGTGACGTCCTCGACGTCATGCGCGACCTCGCCGAGTCCGGGATGACGATGGTCGTCGTCACCCACGAGATGGGCTTCGCCCGCGAGGTCGGCGACAGTTTGGTCTTCATGGACGGCGGTGTGGTCGTCGAGTCCGGCGACCCCCGCGAGGTCCTGACCAACCCTCAGCACGAGCGCACGCAGGCGTTCCTGTCGAAGGTGCTCTAGCGGTACGACACCGAAAGGGGCGGTACGGGATTCCCGTACCGCCCCTTTCGCGTGGGCGTCTACTTGAGCGCGAGCAGCAGGGTGTCCGAGGGCGAGGACCACACCGGCCGGGCCTCCCCGAAGCCCTTCTCGCGCAGCACGCGCGCGTGCCAGGCGGCGGACGGCATGTCTCCGTCGGCGTGTTCGCCGTAGATCTCGAAGCGCCTGGCCGTCGGCGCGGCGAGGACCGGGTCCTGCGCGGCGAGCTGCCACCATTCGGCCCAGTCGAGGGCGCCGTCCTGCCTGGCCTGGTCCATGTGGGCGTGGCGCCGGGCACGTTCCGCCGCGTTGATCCGGGGCGTGGCTTCGTCGATCATGTGGTCCGCGTTCATGAAGACACCGCCGTCGCGGACGAGTTCCGCGACCTGACCGTAGAGGGCCGCGAGGGGTTCGCTGTGCAGCCAGTGCAGGGCGGTGGCGGTCAGGACGGCGTCGTAGGAGTCGTACGGCAGTTTCGTGGGCCAGTCCGGGTCCTTGAGGTCGGCGGTCACGAAAGAGACCCGCTCGTCGTCCGCGAAGGTGCCCTCGGCGATGGCGAGGAGCGCGGGGTCGAGGTCGACGCCGGTGCTGGTGGCCTCCGGGAACCGGGCGAGCAGCCGGGCCGTGATGGTTCCCGTGCCGCAGGCGAGGTCGAGTACGCGCGGCCGGGGCCCGACGAGTGCCTCGACCATGTCGAGCATGATCCGGAACCGGTCCTCGCGGTCCGGCATGTACACCTCTTGCTGCCGGTCCCAGCTCTTCTGCCAGGCCTTCCAGTCGGTGGTGAGTTCGGCCGTCATGGGAGCCCCTGTCCAGTCGCAGTCGTAATACCCTGGAAGCACGATCAGCTGTTACCCGACCGCACGACGACGATAGAACGCCTCCGTAAGGACTACAAGTGGAACTGGCCTATTACTCGGATTACGCCGTCCGGCTGGTCAACAGCGAGGACCCGGCCCGGGGCAAGGACTCCCTGACCTCGGTGGAGGCCGTTCGCGACCTGTTCGGCGGCAACGGCACGGGGGCCCGCCGGGCCACCGACGCCGACGTCACCCGGTTCCGTTCGGTCCGGGCCCGGCTGCGCTCGGTCTTCGAGGCGGCGGACGGCGACGACGAGACACTCGCCGTGGACCTGCTGAACTCACTGCTGCTCGAGTTCCCGGTGAGCCCGCAGATCTCCGGGCACGACTTCCGTGACGACGACGGCCGCCCGCTGTGGCACATGCACCTGGCGGACCACCCGTCCAACGCCACCGCCGGTTACGCGGCCATCGCCGCGATGGGCCTGGCCTTCCACCTCACCGAGTACGGCGTGGACCGGCTGGGCCTGTGCGAGGCGGCCCCCTGCCGCAACGCCTACCTCGACACCTCCACCAACCGCTCCCGGCGCTACTGCTCCGACCGCTGCGCCACCCGCGCCAACGTGGCCGCCTACCGCGCCCGCAAGCGCCTGGAGGCGGACCGGTCGGGGAAGACGGGCCGTACGGCGGACAGCGCCCAGCGCACGGCGGCCAGCGGCGAGCGCTGACCCGACTGAAGCGGCCGGTACCGGAGCCGTGCCTTCCCGAGGACGAGGTCCTCCGGTACGACGCCGTAGTCCGTGCTGTCGCCGCCCGCGAACGTGTTGTCCCCAAGCACCCACCAGCCGCCTTCGCGCCGCTCCACCGCCCGTTTGACGACGAGCAGGTCCTGCTGGAAGGGATGCCGCAGGATCACGATGTCCCCGGCGCCGATCCTGGCGCCCCAGTGCACGACGAGCTGGTCCCCGTGCCGGAGCGTGGGCACCATCGACGGCCCGGTGACCTCGGCCACCCCCACGAAGGGCAGCAACGACCGCCCCCGCTCGGTCTCCTGCGACAGCTCCGGCATCCCCGGCACCTCCCCGGTACGTTCATCCACCAGTCCCAGTCTGACCCCGGACTTTTGTCCTAAGCCCATGGGGGCACCCGCGATTTCGCCACTCCCAGGGAGTAATGTCGCACCTGAGAAGACGATCACGAGGAAGGAACGCTCCATGCTTTCCCGCCTGTTTGCCCCCAAGGTCAAGGTCAGCGCACACTGCGACCTGCCCTGCGGTGTGTACGACCCGGCCCAGGCCCGCATCGAGGCGGAGTCGGTGAAGGCCGTGCAGGACAAGATGGCCGCCAACGACGACCCGCACTTCCAGGCGCGGGCCACGGTCATCAAGGAGCAGCGCGCCGAGCTCGCGAAGCACCACGTTTCCGTGCTCTGGAGCGACTACTTCAAGCCCCCGCACTTCGAGAAGTACCCGGAGCTGCACCAGCTGGTCAACGACGCCCTCAAGGCCCTCTCGGCCGCCAAGGCCTCGACGGACCCGGCCACCGGTCAGAAGGCTCTGGACTACATCGCCCAGATCGACAAGATCTTCTGGGAGACCAAGAAGGCCTGACCTCCGCGTCAGCCTCCACCGACCCGCGATCGGTGCACCATCGCAGGTCAACGGGATCCGAAGGGGCCCGACCGGTTCCACACCGGCCGGGCCCCTTCGGCGTGAACGAGTCGGAGAACGGCACATGAGCGCAACACCCGGACTGTGGAAAGTCGTCATCTCCCTGGAGGCCACGGCGGAGCAGGTGGAGGCCCTCACCGACCGCTTCGTCGAGACCATCTGCCCGGATCCGGCCCACGAGGGCCCGTGCGGGACACCGTGGGCCCTCCACGTCGTCGAGGGCGGCTCGCTCGGCACCGGCGAGCAGAAAAGGCTTCGCAGGGCCATCGAGGAAACCATGGAGGGCTGAGAACTTCCGGGTATACGGCCGCGCTACCGGGACTTGATCCCCTGGACCACGGGGGTGCCGGCCGGGCTCGCCTACGTCGGGGTGGAGGTCGCCGACGCGGATCTGATGCGAGCCCAGGTGGACCCCGCGTTCCAGCGCACGGAACTCACACCACCGCGGAGCGAGGTCGCCGACCCGGGCGAACGGCTGCGCAGGACGGGCGCGATGGCGCTCGCCGCCGACACCGTGACCGAGGCCGCGCGGCGCCCGTCATCGAGGGCCGGCTGACATCGCACAGCCGGCCGGAGCACCCGCTGTCCGTGGTCGCGGTGAACGCGCTCACCGGTGAGACCCGCATCTTCGACCGTTCCTCGGGAGCCGCCCTGGTGGACGCCGTGGCCGCGAGCTGCGCCATCCCCGGCATCTGGCCCGCCGCGGACCGTCGACGGCACCCCCTGCATCGACGGCGGCGCCCCGATGCCCTGACGAGGACTCCCTCACCGCGTTCGGCGACGATCCGCTGTCCCCGGCCGGCAGGACCCGCGGGGCAGGCCGGTTGCGCCCAGGGCAGGACGGCGGCACGAGCTGTCGCCGCCCTGTGGACCGGGCCGTAGCGCCGGACAGCCGCCGGTCCGTCTAGTCCTCGCCCGCCTCCAGCAGCCCCGCCGCCGCGCCCACGATCCGCGGGTCCGCGGTGCCGACGACCTCGTGGTCCTTGTCGGAGTAGTCGAAGCGGGCCAGCACACTGCGCATGGCCTCGACGCGGGCCCGCTTCTTGTCGTTGCTCTTGACCACCGTCCAGGGAGCGAAGTCGGTGTCCGTCTCGCGGAACATGGCGACCTTGGCGGCGGTGTAGTCGTCCCAGCGGTCCAGGGACGCGAGGTCCATGGGGCTGAGCTTCCACTGCCGTACGGGGTCGATCTGGCGGATGGTGAAGCGGGTGCGCTGCTCGCCCTGGGAGACCGAGAACCAGAACTTCAGCAGGTCCACGCCGTCGTCCACGAGCATCCGCTCGAACAGCGGGGCCTGCCGCATGAAGCGCCGGTACTCGTCCTCCGTGCAGAAGTCCATGACCCGCTCCACACCGGCCCGGTTGTACCAGGACCGGTCGAACAGCACGATCTCGCCCGCGGTCGGCAGGTGCGGGACGTACCGCTGGAAGTACCACTGCCCGCGCTCGCGCTCGGTCGGCTTCTCCAGCGCCACCACGCGCGCGCCACGGGGGTTCAGGTGCTCCGTGAAGCGCTTGATGGTGCCGCCCTTTCCGGCCGCGTCCCGTCCCTCGAAGACGATGACGAGCCGGCGGCCGGTCTCCTTGATCCAGCTCTGCAGCTTCAGCAACTCGATCTGCTGGAGCCGCTTGTGCCAGTCGTACTCCTTGCGCTCCATGCGCTGCGCGTACGGGTAGTTCTCCCGCCAGGTGTCGATCGGGCTCCCGTCCGGGCGGATGAGCACGGGGTCGTCGGGATCGGTGTAGTCGACCTTCAGGTCGGTCAGCAGGGGCGTCACCCTTGCTCCCCTCTCATCTCGATGGATCAGTGACTGAGTGGCTCACTGGCCCTGTGGCTCAGTGGCTCAGCCAGTCGGTGGTTCTCCGGTGAATGGCTCAGCCAGTCAGTGGCTCAGCCAGTGCGTGGACCGGCCAGTGCGTGGACCGGCCAGTCAGTGGAACTGCGGCACGATCAAGTAGATGCCGTACGCCACCACCGCCGCGCAGGCGAGAAAGCACAGGCCGGCCTGGGCGGCGCCGACGGCGGAGGTACCACCACCATCCTCGCGCGCGCCCTCGAAACGGGCGAGGCCGAGGACACCGAGGGCGAAGACGACGACCACGGCGACGGTGACCCCGATGCTCACCGCGGTGACCTGGCCGAGTGCGTTCCAGTCGATGCTCATGCTGCGGACTCCCGGTGACTCAGGCGGCCGTGCCGACGCGGGCCGGCGGCTCGGTGCGGATGGTGACCTCGTGGGCGTCGTTGACGTTGTTCGCGCTCACCGGGTTGCGGCGGGAGATCAGGACGATGCCCGCGGCGACGGCCGCGCCGACCAGGGCGACGACGACGGTGCCGAAGTTGCCGCCGTGCTTGACGGCGCTCGCGGAGATGCCGCCGACGAGCGCGGCGGCAGGCAGGGTGATCAGCCAGGCGAGCACCATCTTGCCCGCGATGCCCCAGCGGACCTCCGCCAGCCTGCGCCCGAGGCCCGCGCCGAGGATGCTGCCCGAGGCGACCTGGGTGGTGGACAGGGCGAAGCCGAGGTGGGCGGAGGTCAGGATGACGGCCGTGGACGCGGTCTCGGCGGCGAAGCCCTGCGGGGACTGGATCTCCGTGAGGCCCTTGCCCATGGTGCGGATGATGCGCCAGCCGCCGAGGTAGGTGCCGAGGCCGATGGCGAGACCCGCGGAGGCGATGACCCAGACCGGCGGACCGGCGTCGTGGCCGAGCGCGCCCGCCGAGATGAGGGTCAGCGTGATGACGCCCATGGTCTTCTGGGCGTCGTTGGTGCCGTGCGCGAGGGAGACGAGGGACGCGGAGGCGATCTGGCCGAGCCGGAAGCCCTTGGTCACGGAGTCCTTGCGGCCGCGGGCGGTGAGCCTGTAGGCGAGGTAGGTGGCGATCAGCGCCGCCACTCCCGCCACGACCGGGGAGGCCACGGCCGGGATCAGGATCTTCTCGACCACCTTGTCGAAGTGCACGCCGTGGGAGCCGGCGCCGACCCACACCGCGCCGATGAGCCCGCCGAACAGCGCGTGCGAGGAACTGGACGGCAGGCCGACCAGCCAGGTCAGCAGGTTCCACAGGATCGCGCCGACCAGCCCGGCGAAGATCATCCCCGGTGAGACCAGGGTGTCGTCCACGATGCCGCCGGAGATCGTCTTGGCGACCTCGGTGGACAGGAAGGCGCCCACGATGTTGAGGGCACCGCTCACCAGGACCGCGGTCCGCGGTTTCAGGGCGCCGGTCGCGATGGACGTGGCCATGGCGTTGGCCGTGTCATGGAATCCGTTGGTGAAGTCGAAGGCCAGGGCCGTGACGATGACGACCGCCACGAGGAACGTGATGTGGTCCATGCCTCTCATGGGAACAAGCGCTTCCGTACGGCAGGCGAACGTGAGGCAAAGGCCGTTCCAGGTCCACGCACCCAGCTCGTGAGCATCGTGCGATCCTGGCGTGATGGTGAGCGTCGAGGACCTGGTACGGCTGCGGCGGGCGCGCGACCGGATGGACCGCGAGTACACCGAGCCGCTGGACGTCACCGCGCTCGCCCGCACCGCGCTGATGTCACCGGGCCACTTCCAGCGCAGTTTCCGCACGGAGTTCGGTGAGACGCCGTACGGCTATCTCATGACCCGGCGCATCGAGCGCGCGAAGGCCCTGCTCCGCCGGGGCGACCTGTCGGTCACCGAGGTCTGCATGGCCGTGGGCTGCACCTCCCTCGGCTCCTTCAGCGCCCGCTTCACCGAGCTGGTCGGCGAGACCCCGAGCTCCTACCGCGCCCGCCCCCACGAGGAGATCGCGGGGATCCCCCCGTGCGTCGTCCGCAGGCACACCCGGCCCCGACGGGCCTAGCGTGGACCCATGGACATCAAGCTCAAGAACTGCTTCATCGCGGTGGACGACCACGACAAGGCGATCGCGTTCTACCGGGACGTGCTGGGCATGGAGGTGCGCAATGACGTCGGGTACGAGGGGATGCGCTGGGTGACGGTCGGCTCGCCGCTCCAGCCGGACGTGGACGTCGTCCTGGAACCGCCCGCCGCCGACCCGGACGCCTCCCCCGCCGACAAGGAGGCCATGGCCCGGCTGCTGGCCAAGGGGCTGCTGCGCGGGGTCAACTTCACCACGACCGACTGCGACGCCCTGTTCGCCCGGGTCCGGGAGTCCGGCGCGGAGGTGATCCAGGAACCGATGGACATGCCGTACGGCGTGCGGGACTGCGCTTTCCGGGACCCGGCGGGGAACATGCTCCGCTTCATGGAACGGTCCGAGGGCTGAAAACCCCGTGGCGGAGGCGGACCACCGACCTACGATCACCGGTATGAGCACCCGCTGGACGTATGCCTTCATCGACCGGCCCGTCGCGCGCTTCGCGCAGGCCTGCGACTTCTGGACGACCGTCACGGGCACGCGGTTGTCCGAATTCCGGGGCGAGCGGCGGGAGTTCGTGACCCTGCTGCCCGAGAACGCCGACGCCTGCGTCAAGCTCCAGGCAGTCTCCTCCGGCCCGGGCGGTGCCCATCTCGACTTTCCCGTGGACGACGTACGGGAGTTCGCGAGGTCGGCCGAGGAGCTCGGCGCGCGCGTGGTCGCCGATCAGGGGACGTTGGTCGTACTGCGCTCCCCCGCGGGCCAGTTGTTCTGCGCCGAGCCGTGGCGCGGGCAGTCCGGGCGGCCGCCGGTGATCCACGGCAGCCGCCTCGACCAGGTCTGTCTCGACGTCCCGCCATCCCTCCACGAGGCCGAAGTCGCCTTCTGGACGGCCCTGTTGCCCGACTGGGACTCGGTGGCCGGCTCGCTCCCCGAGTTCCACGTCCTCAAGCCCCCGCCCGGCCTCCCGGTCCGCATCCTCCTCCAGCGCCTCGGCGAGGAACGCCCCGTCGCCGCCCATCTGGACCTCGCCTGCGCGGACATCGGGGCGACCCGTGCCGAACACGAGCGGCTGGGTGCCGAGTTCGTCGCCCGGCACCGCAACTGGACGGTGCTGCGCGACCCGGCCGGCGGCCTGTACTGCCTGACGGGCCGGGACCCCGAGACCGGTGGCCTGCCTAGCGGTTCCTGAAGAAGCAGAGGGACCGGCCCTTCTCGTCGGGCGTGGAGCAGGCCGAACGCCACCCCTCCGGAAGCGAGAACGTCGGAGTCGCCCGCTCCCGCACGTACGGCCCCGACGACTCGTCCGAGTCCTGGAGCCACAGCGTGAGACCGCCCGCGACGACCACGAGAGCCGCCCACACCACCAGGGCCCGGCGCCATAAGCGACGGCGGTCGGTCACCCCCACGGCTCCACGTCGACGACCGCGTCCACCGGCAGCGGCCCGTAGATGTGCGGGAACTCCTCGCCGCCGGGCTCGGGGGCCTCGTACTTCAGCGGTACGTCCAGCCGTGCGGGGTCGATGACGAGGAGCACGAGTTCGTCGGGCCCGTCGTAGGAGCCGTACACGAAGGCGGCCACGGCCGGCGCCTGCTCGCGCGTCGAACAGTGGATGAAACCCTGCTCCTGGAGGGTGCGGCCGCGCGTCGACATCTCGTAGGTGCCCCGGGCGCGGGCCTCCTCCCAGAGGGAGCGCTCGGTGAGGTGCAGGACGAAGTTCGTTGTGGACATGCCGCCACGTTAAGGCCGCCGAGACCTCAGGCGCGCCGCCCGCCCCCGCAGATACCGCTGCTCGGGCAGGCTCAGGGTCTTCCCGGCCGCCGACTCGTACGCGGCGCGGGCCTCCTCGTACGACCCGGCACGCTCCAGCAGATGCCCGCGCACGGCATCGAGCCGGTGCCCCGACTCGCCCTCGAAGCCGTCCAGTTCCGCGAGCCCCGCCCGCGGCCCGTGCACCATCGCCACCGCGACCGCCCGGTTCAGCCGCTCCGCGGGTCCGGGAACGAGCCGTACGAGAGCGTCGTAGAGGCCGAGGATCTCCCGCCAGTCCGTCTGCTCCGCGGAGGGCGCCTCGTCGTGTACGGCGGCGATGGCCGCGCGGATCTGGTAGGGCCCCGCGTAGCGGCGGGCCAGCGCCCGGGTGACCAGGCCGACGCCCTCCTGGATCGCGGGGCCGTCCCAGCGGGTGCGGTCCTGTTCGTCGAGGGGCACGAGGTCGCCGTCCGGGCCGGTGCGGGCGTCACGGCGGGCGTCGGTGAGGAGCATCAGGGCGAGCAGGCCCGCGATCTCGCAGTCGTCGGGCAGCAGGCGGTGGACCGTGCGGGTCAGGCGGATCGCCTCGCCAGCGAGGTCACGCCGCTGGAGGGCGGGGCCGGAGGTCGCCGTATGGCCCTCGTTGAAGATCAGGTAGAGGGTGTGCAGGACTGCGGGCAGCCGCTCCTCCCAGTTCTCCGGCCGCCCGAATCCGACGCCCCGCACCTTCTGTTTGGCCCGGCTGATCCGCTGGGCCATGGTCGCCTCGGGGACGAGGTACGCCCGGGCGATCTCCGCCGTGGTCAGACCGCCGACCGCGCGCAGGGTCAGGGCGATCTGCGCGGACGGCGTGAGCTGCGGATGGCAGCACAGGAACAGCAGGGACAGGGTGTCGTCCTCGCGCGGCGCACGGTCGGCGACGGCCGTCTCCCGCACGCCGAGCGCCGCCGCCCGCTCCTCCCGCGCCCGCCGCGCCTCCTCCGCCCGCAGCATGTCGGTCAGCCGCCGTGAGGCCACCCTGATGAGCCACCCGCGCGGATTGTCGGGCAGCCCTGCCGACGGCCACTGCCCGGCCGCGGCGAGCAGTGCCTCCTGTACGGCGTCCTCGGCGAGGTCGAAACGGCCGTACCGCCGGACCAGCGCGCCGAGGACCTGCGGCGCGTGCAGGCGCAGCAGGTCCTCGGTCCCGGTGTGCCCTGCCACTGGCCTCAGATGTCCCCGGCGCCGTCCAGGATGGGCCGGATCACCACCGGGTAGACGGGGGCGCCGGCGGGCTGGGGGCAGCGGGTGATGCGTTCGGCGATCTCCGTGACCCGCTTGAGGCTCTCGCACTCCAGCACCCAGTAGCCGCACAGGAGTTCCTTGGTCTCGCTGTACGGCCCGTCGGTGATCACGGCCTTGCCGTCGGCGCCCGGGCTGACGTGGCGGATCTTCGCGGGCTCGGCGAGTCCCTGGCCGTCGAGCATCTCGCCGGTCTCGGACAGGTCGTCGTTGAGGGCGCTCATGAAGGCGTACATCGTCTGGATCTCCTGCTCGCTCCAGGCCGGGGAGCCCTCGGAGCCCTTGCCGCGCATGGCCTCGTAGTCGGCCTGCGATCCCTGCACCATGACCAGGTACTTCATGATTCCGCTCCTTCGGCGTCGGTCGGCTCGGCCGCCCGCGGTGGGCGGCTCTCACAGGGGACGTCGGAGCCGGGGACGGATTCTCGACACGGTTCAGGAGGTTTTTCCGGCGGTCGCGCCGCCGTGGTCCCCGTCGGACTCGGCGCCCTCGTCGGCGCACGCCGCGCACTCGGGGTTGTGGCACGGGCCGCCCTCCCACACGGGGACCCATGCACCCAGCGTCTTACGACGCCGCACGACCGACTGGACCGGCTGTCCACAGGCGGGACAGACGCGTTCGTCACTGCCCATGTCCTCAGGGTAGGGCGAAGGGCGCACCGGCGCTTCCCGCTGTCAGCACTTCCTGCTGTCAGTACTTACCGCCGTACTGGCCGTCAGCGCTTCCGGGCCGGCCGGACCGCCTATCGCGGCTGCCCGGGTTCGCGCCACATCGGCCACATCCGAGGGCCGTCCGGCAGCTCGAGCGGCCGGTCCACCAGCTCGAAGCCGAGCCGCTCGTACAGCGCCCGACTCCGCGCGCTGCTCGCCTCCAGATACGCCGGCAGCTGCTCCCGGTCGCAGCGCTCGAGCACCGACCCGATGAGCGCGGTCCCCAGGCCCTCCCCCTGTCGCCCGGGTGCCACGCCGATCATCCACAGGTACTCGTGGGCCCGCCCGGACGGATGCACCTCGGCCGTGAGCCGCCCGATCAGTTCGATCCGTTCGTTGTCCGGATCGAGAGCCTCGCGCAGCTGGGCGAACTCCTCGCTGTCGCCGCCCTCGTCGGCCCCCTCCGCCGGCACCGGCAGCCACAGCGCGCAGGCGGCCCCGTCCTCGGCGACATCGACACGTCCCTCTGCCAGCACGGCGTCGACGAACGCGGCCATCAGCCGGGGGTGGGTCGTGCGGCGGTACTCCTCCTCCGGGAAGATCCACCCACTGACCGGATCGTCCTGGAAGGCCGCGTCCAACAGCCGCGTGACCAGCTCACGATCGGCTCTGTCCGCCGTCCGTATCACCACGCCCATGCCCACCCCTGTGTCTCAACAGCCTCTGCTTGCAAGGTCGTTGAGCCTAGCCGGTGAACGCGCGGAAACGGGCCCCGCACACCGTGGGGATGTGCGGGACCCGCCGGCCGGAGCCTCCGGAGCGCCGTGCGGGGTCAGGAACCACACGGAACCGGACGCTCCGGGGCCCTCAGACGCTGCGTCGCGTCACGAACTCGGCGAGGGACAGCAGCCCGCCCGCCGCCTCGGGCCGCGGCACCGCGCGGGCCAACTGCCCGATCGCCCGGGCCATCCGGTCGGCCGCCTGCACCTGCGCCCAGTCCCGCCCCCCGGCCTCCTCGACGGCGAGGGCCGTGCGTGCCAGATCCCCCTCGTCGTACGGCGCCGAGTACAGCGCGGCCAGTTCGGCGGCCGCGGGCGTGCCCGAGGCGAGCGCGGCGACCACCGGGAGGGACTTCTTGCGGGCGACGAGGTCCGCTCCGGCCGGTTTGCCGGTGCGGCTCGGGTCGCCCCATATGCCGATCACGTCATCGATGAGCTGGAAGGCGAGCCCGGCCTCCCGGCCGAACGCGTCCATCGCCTCGACGTCCTCGGCGCACGCCCCCGCGTACAGCGCCCCGAGCGCGCACGCACACCCCAGCAGCGCCCCCGTCTTGGCCTCGGCCATGACGAGCACCTGGTCGAGGGTGACCTCGCCGGGGCCGAGCCTCTCCATGGCGGTGTCCTCGTGCTGGCCCTCGCACAGTTCGACGACACAGGCCGCGAGCCGGGCCACGGCGGCCCCGGACGCGGGGTGCGGGTCCTCGGCCAACAGCCGGAGCGCCAGCGCCTGGAGGGCGTCCCCGGCGAGGATCGCGTCGGCGTCGCCGAACACGGTCCATGCGGTGGGCCGGTGTCTGCGGCTGGTGTCCCGGTCCATCACGTCGTCGTGCAGCAGCGTGAAGTTGTGGACCAGCTCCACCGCCGCGGCCGCCCGCACGGCCGCCGCCCGCGCCCGGTCCCCGCCGAGGGCGGCGGCCGCGGTGAGGACGAGCGCGGGCCGTATCGCCTTGCCCGCGTTGCCCGCGTTGCCCGCCGCCGGGGTGCCGTCGGCGTGCTCCCAGCCGAAGTGGTACAGCGCGATCCTGCGCAGGGAGCCGGGCAGCGACGCCAGGGCGGAACGCAGCTCGGGGTCGACCGACGCCCGGGCCCGCTCCAGAATCACCCCGGCCTCCTGCGCGTCGAGCGGGCTCGTCCCGTCCGCATCGGGCCTGTCCTGCGAGCGCCTCTCGCGCTCGTCCTGCGGGCCCGGCTCACGCCCGTCGAGCACCTCCGTCTCGCGGGCCGACGCCCGCTCCCCCGTCCGCCCGGCGGCCGACGCCTCCGTCCTGAACTCTGCCAAAGGACCCCCCTCGGTCACTTGGCGGACGGTGGCGTGTCCGCTGTGGGTGGGCGCGTGCCACCGGGGCGTCTGCGCCCCGGTGTCCGACCGGGATGTACCCGCCCCGGAGGGCGGGGACACGGCTCCCAGGTGCAGAAACGTCACCTCCACCGGCCGATCTCGACGTTCTCCAGAACGCCGAGCGCGTCCGGCACCAGGACGGCCGCCGAGTAGTAGGCCGTCACGAGGTACTTGATGATCGACTGTTCGTTGATGCCCATGAACCGCACCGACAGGCTCGGCTCGATCTCGTCCGGGATGCCGGCCTGCTGGAGGCCGATGACACCCTGGTCCGCCTCGCCCGTACGCATGGCGATGATCGAGGTCGTGCGCTCCGGGGTGACCGGGATCTTGTTGCACGGGTAGATCGGTACCCCACGCCAGGTGGGGATGCGGTTGCCGCCGACTTCGAGGGTCTCGGGGACCAGACCGCGCTTGTTGAGCTCACGGCCGATCGCGGAGATCGCGCGCGGGTGGGCCAGCAGCAGCTTGGTGCCCCGGCGGCGGCTGAGCAGCTCGTCGAGATCGTCGGGACTGGGCACGCCGTCGTGCGGCTGCAGTCGCTGGTCGTACTCGCAGTTGTTCAGCAGGCCGAACTCGCGGTTGTTGACGAGCTCGTGCTCCTGGCGCTCCTTGAGAGCCTCGACGGTCAGCCGGATCTGCTGTTCCGTCTGGTTCATCGGCTGGTTGTAGAGGTCGGCCACACGCGTGTGGATGCGCAGGACGGTCTGGGCGATGCTCAGCTCGTACTCGCGGGGCCGCGCGTCGTAGTCGACGAAGGTGTGCGGGATGTCGGGTTCGCCGTCGTGGCCCGACGCGAGGTCGATCGCCTTCTCGCCGTACTTGTTGGTGCGCTGCGAGGGGACCGCCCGCTGTTCCTGGAGGTGCTCGCGCAGGGCTTCGGCACGCTCCGCGACCTGGTCGACGTCCTGGCGGGGCAGCACGAGGACCGTGCAGGCCGTGGCCGCGCGGGCGGTGTACTCCCAGATGGCGTCAGGGTCCAGGAGCGCCTGGTCGCCGAAGTAGGCGCCGTCGGCGAGGACACCGAGGACCGCGTCGTCGCCGTAGGGGCCAGTGCCGACCTTCTCCACCCTGCCGTGCGCCAGCAGGTACACCTCCTCGGCCCGGCCGCCGAACGAGGCGATCACCTGCCCCGGGGCGAACTCCCGCTGCTGGCAGCGCTGGGCGAGTTCGGAGAGGACCTCGTCCTCCTCGTACGACCTGAGCGCCGGCAGCTCGCGCAACTCGGCGGGGATCACCTCGACCCGGTCGCCGGTCTTCACGAAGGTCACCCGGCCGTCGCCGACCGCGTAGCTCAGACGTCGGTTCACCCGGTACGTGCCGCCCTGTACGTTCACCCAGGGCAGCATGCGCAGCAGCCAGCGGGAGCTGATCTCCTGCATCTGGGGTGCGGACTTGGTCGTGGTGGCCAGGTTCCGCGCGGCTGCCGTGCCGAGGCTCTGCTGCGGCCGGTCCTGCTCGGTGCGGACCTCTTCGCCTACCGACATAAGGAATTGCCCTCCCAATACATGCCCGAGCGCGATCTGCGCCCGGGCATCGACGTGCATCGGCAAGCCTTCCTCACAGGACGTGTCGGTGCTATTACCCGAAAGAGGGGGAATGGATCACCGCAGGGCTGGGCACATGAGCGGTTTTTGTCGGCTCACGTCCGGTCAAGTCCGTTTCCGTGAACGGAATTCGACTGTCCGAATCGACTCGCACGCTGTACGAACCAGGAGTCGAGTCCGCCGTTTTCGGTACAGGCACCGGTACGAGCCGACCGCGCCCGGCGGCCGGCGCGCAGTGCGAAGGAGACGGTCATGGCCTCACCCATGTCCGCGGCCAGATTCCTGGCCGTCCTGCGGGCGGAGGGCGCCACCGTCGTCGAGGTCGGCGACTGGGAGCACCACAACCGCAATCATGTCGGGGCCTGGGGGCCCGTGAACGGCGTGATGATCCACCACACGGTGACCAAGGGCAGTGCGGCGACGGTGGAGCTGTGCCGCAAGGGCTACAGCGGCCTGCCCGGTCCCCTGTGCCACGGGGTCATCACCAAGGACGGCACCGTCCACCTCGTCGGCTACGGCCGCGCCAACCACGCCGGTCTCGGCGACGACGACGTGCTGCGTGCCGTGATCGCGGAGAGTGCGCTCCCTCCGGACAACGAGGCGAACACCGACGGCAACTCCCGCTTCTACGGCTTCGAGTGCGAGAACCTGGGCGACGGCGAGGACCCCTGGCCCGCGGCACAGCTGGCGGCGATCGAGAAGGTCTCCGCGGCGGTGTGCCGCCACCACGGCTGGACGGAACGGTCGGTCATCGGCCACCTGGAGTGGCAGCCGGGAAAGATCGACCCGCGCGGCTTCACGATGGCCTGGCTGCGGGGGCGTATCAGGGCGCGCCTGACATGACCCCGCAGGTCACAATGGGAACGTGACCGGTCCCGACACCCTGCGCCCCCACCTGCCGTCCCCCCTGCAGGAGCTGTCGGACCCCCGCTTCGCCCGCCACGGCCTGCGTCTTCTCCTCAAGCGCGACGACCTGATCCACCCCGACCTCGTCGGCAACAAGTGGCGCAAACTCGCCCCGAACCTCACCGTCGCGGCCGGTCGCGGTCTCGTCACCTTCGGCGGGGCCTACTCCAACCACCTGCGTGCCACGGCCGCCGCCGGACGCCTCCTGGGCCTGCCCACGGTCGGGGTGGTCCGGGGCCAGGAACTGGCCGACCGTCCACTGAACCCCTCGCTGGCCCGGTGCACGGCCGACGGCATGCGACTGCACTTCGTCGACAGATCGACGTACCGCGGCAAGGCCGAGCCGGACATCCTCGCGCGCGTGCTGCGCGCTGCGGACGCCGAGGACATGCACGTCGTCCCGGAGGGCGGCAGCAACGCGCCGGCCGTACGGGGGTGCCGCGCGCTGGGCGAGGAGCTGGCCGGGCGGGCCGACGTCGTGGCGATCGCCTGCGGTACCGGCGGGACCCTCGCGGGCCTGGCGGCCGGACTGGCCCCGCACCAGCGCTGCCTGGGCTTTCCCGTCCTCAAGGGCGGCTTCCTGACGGCCGACATCCAGTCCTTGCAACAGCGCGCCTTCGGCGGTCCGCGCGGCGACTGGACGCTCGATGACCGCTTCCACTTCGGCGGTTACGCCCGCACCACCCCCGAACTCGACGCCTTCGCCGAGGACTTCGAGAACCGCCACGGCCTGCCCGTCGAACGTCTCTATGTCGCCAAGTTGCTGTACGGACTCGTCGCGCTCGCCGAGGAGGGGGTCTTCGCTCGCGGGAAGACACTCGCGGCGGTCGTCACGGGCCGCCCCTTCCCCTGAGGGCGGCCGAGCGCTGTCTCACTGCTCCGCCTCCCGGTAGGCCGCCGCCTCCTCCAGGTCCAGTCTGCGCAGCAGAGTCCGCAGCATCTCGTCGTCGATGTGCCGTCCGTCCCGCAGCCTCACGAAGACCGCGCGTTCGGCGCCGATCATCTCCCCGGACAGCCGGCGGTAGGTGTCGTCGACCGTCTCACCCGTCAGCGGGTTGACCTGGCCGAGGCGCTCCCAGACGGCGTTGCGGCGGCGCTCCAGGACCGTGCGCAGGCGGTCGGCGAGAGGCGGCGGAAGGGCGTTGCGCTCGTCGGAGAGGAGTTCGTCCAGGTGGCGTTCGGCGGCCCGGGAGGCCTGCGCCTGGGCGTTGGCCTCGGCGAGGGTCTCGGTCTGGGCGTCGCGGCCGGGGAGCTTCAGCATGCGGATCAGCGGGGGCAGGGTGACGCCCTGGACGACGAGGGTGCCGATGACGGTCGTGAAGGTGAGGAACAGGATGAGGTTGCGGCCCGGGAAGGGCTCGCCGCCGTCCAGGTGCTCGGGGATCGAGAAGGCGATCGCCAGCGAGACCACGCCCCGCATCCCGGCCCAGGCGACGACGAACGGCCCCTTCCAGGTGGGGTTTTCCTCCCGCCCTCGGATCCGGGAGGACAGCATGCGCGGCAGGAACGTCGCCGGATAGACCCAGACGAACCTCGTCGCGACGACCAGGAGGAAGACGACGACCGCGTACCAGGCGGCGCGGCCGCCCTCGTACTCTCCGAGGCCCCTGAGCACGACGGGCAGTTGCAGTCCGATGAGGGCGAAGACCGACGACTCCAGGACGAAGGCGACCATTTTCCAGACGGCGTCCTCCTGGAGGCGCGTCGCGAAGTCGACCTCCCACGCGCGGTGTCCGAGGAAGAGTGCCACCACGACCACCGCGAGCACTCCGGACGCGTGGAACTGCTCGGCCGCCGCGTAGGCGACGAACGGGATCAGCAGGGAGAGCGTGTTCTGGAGCAGCGGTTCCTTGAGGTGTGTGCGCAGCCAGTGGATCGGCACCATCAGCGCCAGGCCGACCACGACACCGCCGACCGCGGCGAGCAGGAACTCGCCGATGCCGCCCGCCCAGGTGGCGCCCTCACCGACCGCGGCCGCGAGCGCGACCCGGTACGCGGTGATCGCGGTCGCGTCGTTCACCAGGGACTCGCCCTGGAGGATGGTGGTGAGCTGGGAGGGCAGCCCCACCCGGCGGGCCACCGCGGTGGCCGCGACCGCGTCCGGCGGCGCCACCACCGCGCCCAGCACGAGCGCCCCGGTCAGCGAGAGGCCCGGCACGATCCGGTAGGCCGCCCAGCCGACGACGAGGGTCGCGAAGAGCACGTACCCCACCGACAGCAGCGCCACGGGCCGCATCTGCGCCCGCAGGTCGAGATAGGAGCTGTCGGTGGCCGCGGAGTGCAGCAGCGGCGGCAGGATGATGGGCAGCACCACGTCGGGGTCGAGCGTGTACTCCGGGACCCCGGGCAGGTACGAGATCACGAGCCCGGCCGCGACCAGCAGCAGCGGCGCCGGCACCGGGGTCCGCCGGGCGGCCGCGGCGATCACCGCGCTCCCGGCCACCAGCAACAGCAGTGGCATCACGTCCATGACCCTCGCCCGCCCTCGTCCATCGTCCTGTGCCCGCCCTCGATTTTGCGCGCGGCCATCCGCGTGACCGTCGTAACCTGGCAATCATGAAACAGTGCCTGCATGCCGACGCGCTGCCGCACCCGGAACCCGAGCCTCTCAACGAGACGTGTCCGGAGTGTCTGAGGGACGGCACCCACCCGGTGCAGCTGCGCCTGTGCCTCTCCTGCGGTCACGTCGGCTGCTGCGACTCCTCGCCGGGACAGCACGCGACGAAGCACCACAAGGACACCGGCCATCCGATCATGCGCACTCACGAACCGGGGGAGAACTGGCGTTGGTGCTTCGTGGACCACGTCCTTGTGTGACCCTGGACCCCCGGGTTCCAGGACGGTTCGACCGTCTGACGTCTGGGTACGTCAACCCGGCGCGCGTTCTTCCCAATTGGAGCCGCAAACCCCTAGACACGGAGCGTGTCCACAGTTTTACTGTGAGTGACGGCAAGGGGTTGGGGTCCCGGGGGACAGGAAAGTCGAGAGCGCGGTAGCGTCACCGCTGAACCACACATCGCGTTACTCCGGGGGGCGACCCTCGGCCCCGAAAAGCTTGTACCACCTTGGAGGTGAGGGTGTCCCAGATCGCAGGCGAGCCCGCGACCCAGGACTTCGTGGAAGTCCGGCTGCCGGCTGCGGGTGCCTACCTGTCGGTGCTGCGGACGGCCACGGCCGGCCTCGCGGCCCGTTTGGACTTCACCCTCGACGAGATCGAGGATCTGCGCATCGCGGTCGACGAGGCCTGCGCGATCCTGCTTCAGCAGGCCGTGCCCGGCTCGGTGCTCAGCTGTGTCTTCCGACTCGTCGACGACTCGCTGGAGGTCACCGTCTCGGCCCCGACCACGGACGGTCACGCGCCCGCGCGGGACACCTTCGCCTGGACCGTCCTCTCGGCTCTGGCGGGCAAGGTCTCCTCGGCCGTGGACGAGGACAAGACCGTTTCGATCAGCCTCTACAAACAGCGCGGCGCGGGACCCGGGCCGGCGTGAGGAACGGGGACGGGCCGGTGCGGGACGAAGAGCGCGGCACACGGGAGCTGCCGGCCGAGGGTGGACACCGCCCTCCCTCCCCTGGCGACGGCCTGGGCGAAGACGGCCTCGGCGGTTCCCGGCGCATGGCGGACGGCATCGACGGCATCCCCGAGCAGGCCCGGCCGCACCCGGAGGAGGGCGTCGGCGACACGACGGCGGCCGGCTTCCTGGACGACGGGGAGCGGGATCGGAAAGGTGCCGTGCAGGGTGCGCCTCCGGCAGGGCGGACCGGGGTCTCCCCGGCCCGGACGGAGGCGACGGCTCGTGGAAGGGCGACGGGCGGGACGATGAGCGAGCACGAGCGAAACGCAGAGGACGGCGCGGCGGGCGCGAACAACACGCCGGCCCCGCGGCACGATCCGCACGACCGCAGCGGGGCTCGCGCCCTGTTCGTCGAGCTGCGCACGCTGGACGCCGGCGGCCCGGAGTACGCGGAGCTGCGCAACCGGCTGGTCCGGATGCACCTGCCGCTCGTCGAGCACCTCGCGCGCCGCTTCCGCAACCGCGGTGAGCCGCTGGACGACCTGACCCAGGTCGCCACCATCGGCCTGATCAAGTCGGTCGACCGCTTCGACCCGGAGCGCGGCGTCGAGTTCTCGACCTACGCGACGCCCACGGTGGTCGGCGAGATCAAGCGCCACTTCCGCGACAAGGGCTGGGCGGTGCGCGTACCGCGCAGGCTCCAGGAGCTGCGTCTCTCGCTCACCACGGCGACGGCGGAGCTCTCGCAACTGCACGGCCGCTCCCCCACGGTCCATGAACTGGCCGAGAAGCTGGGCATCTCGGAGGAGGAGGTCCTGGAGGGCCTGGAGTCGGCCAACGCGTACTCCACGCTGTCCCTGGACGTCCCCGACACGGACGACGAGTCCCCGGCGGTGGCGGACACCCTCGGCGCGGAGGACGAGGCGCTGGAGGGCGTCGAGTACCGGGAGTCCCTGAAGCCCCTTCTGGAGGACCTCCCGCCCCGCGAGAAGCGAATCCTCCTGCTGCGCTTCTTCGGCAACATGACCCAGTCGCAGATCGCGCAGGAGGTCGGCATCTCCCAGATGCATGTCTCGCGCCTGCTGGCCCGCACACTCGCCCAGCTGCGGGAGAAGCTCCTCGTGGAGGAGTAGGCGTCCGATCCGATGCGAGCGGCGGGCCGAAGGCCCGCGACCAGCTCGAAGGACAGGCCGGAAGCGGCGCTCACCACTTCCGGCCCACGGGTTCACACCTGGCGCCCGGGCCTTTCCGCCACGGCCACCGGGTCCCCGGCGATACGGCCGCACCAACCGGTCGGCCGGCCATTCACCCCTGATGCCGCCGCGCTGTCGGTCGGTACGGCTACTGCTTGCCGTCCTGTGCGCGGCCCGGTCCCCTGATGCCGAGGGCCTCGGTCGTCGCCGGGTTGATCAGCAGGACCAGCGCGGCCACGGCGACGATCGCGAGGGCGATGCCCGCCGGGATCGCCACACTGTCGGCCTGGAGCAGGTTGTAGGCCACGGGCAGGGCCATGATCTGGGTGATGACGGCCGGGCCCCTGCTCCAGCTCCGCCGGGCGAGCAGCCCGCGTGCGGCGAGCAGCGGCAGCAGCGCGAGGACGATCAGGGTGATGCCCCCGGTGACGGCCGACTGCCGGTCGTCCGGGTCGCCGGCCAGGCCCTCCACGAGGATCCAGGCCCCTCCCACAACGAGCGCGAGCCCTTCCAGCGCGGCCAGGGCGGCGGCGTACGTCAGGCGCCGCGGGCGCGGACCGGGGCTTTCGGGGACGGCGGGGATCTGCTCGCTGCTCACCCCTGAAGAGTAGCCCTGGGCCCCCACGCCCCCGAGGTGAGGAGCGGGCAACGCACGCCACCGCTCCGAGGTTGACTCACGCCCCCGTGGCAAGGTTCACGCTCCGCAGTCTTACGTGATCCCTACCTCGGCCTGTGCCCGGTACCACCCAGTAGGTACGCTGCAACCCATGCGTGCACTTCTCGTGGTCAATCCGGCGGCAACCACCACAAGCGCACGTACGCGCGATGTCCTGATCCACGCGCTCGCGAGCGAGATGAAGCTGGAAGCGGTCACCACCGAGTACCGCGGCCACGCGCGCGACCTGGGTCGGCAGGCGGCGGAGAGCAAGGACATCGACCTGGTCGTGGCCCTGGGCGGCGACGGCACGGTCAACGAGGTCGTCAACGGCCTCCTGCACGCCGGCCCCGACCCCGAGCGCCTTCCCGGCCTCGCCGTCGTCCCCGGCGGTTCCACCAATGTCTTCGCCCGCGCTCTCGGCCTGCCCAACGACGCCGTGGAGTCCACCGGCGCCCTCCTGGACGCTCTGCGCCAGGGCAGCGAGCGTACGGTCGGCCTGGGTCTGACCACGGGCACACCCGGCACCGAGGACGAGGCCGTGCCGGGACGCTGGTTCACCTTCAACGCGGGTCTCGGATTCGACGCCGGCGTCGTGGGGCGGGTGGAGCAGCAGCGCGAGCGCGGCAGGAAATCCACACACGCCCTCTACGTTCGCCAGGCCCTGCGCCAGTTCTTCGGCGAGGCCCACCGCCGCCACGGCACGATCACTCTGGAACGTCCGGATGCGGAGCCGGTGACCGATCTGGTCCTTTCCATAGTCTCGAACACCTCTCCGTGGACCTTCCTGGGCAATCACCCGATGTACGCGTCGCCTAAGGCTTCGTTCGATAAAGGCCTCGACGTACTCGGTCTCAGCCGTATGACGGCGCCCGCAATCACCCGGTATGGCACGCAATTGCTCACTTCCTCCCCCGAACGCGGCCCTCACGGCAAGCACGCTGTATCACTGCATGACCTGGACCAGTTCACCTTGCATTCGAAGGTGCCTCTGCCCCTCCAGATGGACGGCGACCACCTCGGACTGCGTACGAGCGTGACGTTCACAGGCGTACGCCGTGCACTGCGTGTGATTGTGTGAGCAGAAGAGGCTAAAGTCCTTTCACTCGAACGTTTAGGCCAGGGTCCACCCCATGGAAGTACGGCTGTGACCTAGTCGACACCGAGGAATCAAAAAAAACTTTCCGGAAGGGGTTGTATCCGCCGCTGAGGTTTGCGAGTCTCTACGTGGCGGTCGGGACAGCCCGCAACACCAGCGTCCACAGACCACCGGAACCCCTCTTCAATCCACAGGACCACACCGGGTGCAACTCGGTGGACGGCCCTTCACTTGTTGAGGGATTCGTGAAAGCGTTCACATTCACAAGCAACTTGCACGTAATACCAAGGAGAGGTAGCAGCCATGGACTGGCGTCACAACGCCGTTTGCCGCGAGGAAGACCCCGAGCTCTTCTTCCCCATCGGCAACACCGGTCCTGCGCTGCTGCAGATCGAGGAAGCCAAGGCCGTCTGCCGTCGCTGTCCCGTAATGGACCAGTGTCTGCAGTGGGCGCTCGAGTCCGGCCAGGACTCCGGCGTCTGGGGTGGTCTCAGCGAGGACGAGCGTCGCGCCATGAAGCGCCGTGCCGCCCGCAACCGGGCCCGTCAGGCTTCTGCCTGACACCCGCCCCTAAAACAGCCTGAGCTTGGCGGCGCGTACACCGCGTACGCTTCTCCCGCCCCCGAGCCGCAGCGCGCAGTACCCCCCGATGCGCAGCACACGCTGGCAACGAGCATGTGAGCCCCGGACCCCTGAACGGTCCGGGGCTTTTTGCTGCTCCCTGATCCCGCCTGCCAGGTACGCCCTACTTGTTGGCCCGCACCGGCACGTCGAGGATCACCCGGGTTCCGCCCTCCGGCGCCGGGACCATGTCGAACGTGCCGCCCAACTCGCCCTCCACCAGGGTCCGTACGATCTGCAGGCCGAGGTTGCCCGCGGTGTGCGGGTCGAAGCCCTCGGGCAGGCCGACCCCGTCGTCCTGGACGGTGACGAGGAGACGGGCGTCCTTGCCGGTGCCGCCGCGGACCGCGGAGACCTCGACCGTGCCCGTCTCACCCTCACGGAAACCGTGTTCCAGGGCGTTCTGGAGGATCTCGGTCAGGACCATCGACAGCGGGGTGGCGACCTCGGCGTCCAGGATGCCGAAACGGCCGCTGCGCCGGCCGGCGACCTTGCCCGGCGAGATCTCCGCGACCATCGCGAGGACCCGGTCGGCGATCTCGTCGAACTCCACGCGCTCGTCCAGGTTCTGGGAGAGCGTCTCGTGCACGATCGCGATCGAGCCGACGCGGCGGACCGCTTCTTCGAGCGCCTCGCGGCCGCGGTCGGACTCGATGCGGCGGGCCTGCAGCCTGAGCAGGGCCGCCACCGTCTGGAGGTTGTTCTTCACCCGGTGGTGGATCTCCCGGATGGTCGCGTCCTTGGTCATCAACTCGCGCTCGCGGCGGCGCAGTTCCGTCACGTCCCGCAGCAGGACCAGCGAACCGATGCGGGTGCCCTTGGGCTTGAGCGGGATCGCCCGGAACTGGATGACCCCGTCATGGGCCTCGATCTCGAACTCACGGGGCGCCCAGCCGCTGGCGACCTTGGCGAGCGCCTCGTCCACCGGGCCCCGGGTCGGGGCGAGTTCGGCGGTGGTCCTGCCGAGGTGCTGTCCGACGAGGTCGGAGGCGAGGCCCATGCGGTGGTAGGCGGACAGCGCGTTCGGGGAGGCGTACTGGACGATGCCGTCCCCGTCGAGGCGGATCAGACCGTCGCCGACGCGCGGGGCCGCGTCCATGTCCATCTGCTGGTTGGGGAACGGGAACGAGCCGGCCGCGATCATCTGTGCCAGGTCCGAGGCGCTCTGCAGATAGGTCAGTTCGAGACGGCTCGGGGTGCGCACGGTGAGCAGGTTGGTGTTGCGCGCGATCACACCGAGGACGCGCCCTTCACGTCGTACCGGGATCGACTCGACGCGGACCGGAACCTCCTCGCGCCACTCGGGATCGCCCTCGCGCACGATCCGGCCCTCGTCGAGCGCCGCGTCCAGCAGGGGACGGCGGCCGCGCGGGACGAGGTGGCCGACCATGTCGTCCTGGTAGGAGGTCGGGCCGGTGTTGGGCCGCATCTGGGCGACGGAGACATAGCGGGTGCCGTCGCGGGTGGGAACCCACAGGACCAGGTCGGCGAAGGAGAGGTCGGAGAGCAGCTGCCACTCCGAGACCAGCAGATGGAGCCACTCGAGGTCGGAGTCGTCGAGAGCGGTGTGCTGGCGGACCAGTTCGTTCATGGAGGGCACGGATGTGAGCGTACCTGGCGGTATGTGAGCGGCCTAAATACGCCGTGTCCCGAAGACACCCGCGGGCCGCGGCGCCTGGGAAGGACCCTCAGCCTTCCCGGCACCGCAGCCCGGAGCAACATCGGCCGCGGGGTGTGCGGTCCCGGTCGGCCGAGGATGAGGATCCGGGGCAGTCAGGGCAGAGAGCTCCGGGTCCTCGATCCGTCTTCCTGTGCGGGGAAGACGGAAGTCACGCTTCAATTGTGGACTAGACCACTAGGTGTGTCCATGCGTTGGAGCCTGTTTGTTGTTGGAGCCTTCCCTCGCGGGAGTCACCTGTTCGGACGCCCAAACAACCACACGCAGCCTAACGCGTGGTGGTTCATGTGCGGGGCCGGATTTCCCCGGCAATTTCCCCGACGGGAGGTCCGACGCCCTGGGCGGCGATGACGTCTGTCCTCGGTACGGCCCTCGGACGGCTTTCAGACCCTGGGCCGGGGGGGCCCGATTCTGCTAGATTGGTCTAAACCACATGGGCCGTACCGGGTCCGGTCAAGCCCTCCTGGTTGAGACCGTTTCTCCAGATCAGAACGTTTCCTCAGATCGGCAGGCGCAGCGTGGAAGTTGTCATCGTTCCGGACGCCAAGGCGGGCGGCGAGCTCATCGCCAAGGCCATCGCCCAACTGCTCCGGCGCAAGCCCGACGCCCTGCTCGGCGTGGCGACCGGTTCGACCCCGCTGCCCGTCTACGAAGCGCTGGCGGCGAAGGCGCGGTCCGGTGCCGTGGAGGTGCGGCGGGCGCGGATAGCCCAGCTCGACGAGTACGTGGGGCTGCCGGCCGAGCATCCGGAGTCCTACCGGTCGGTGCTGCGGCGCGAGGTGCTGGAGCCGCTGGGGATACCGATGGCCGCGTTCATGGGGCCGGACGGGACGGCGCAGGACATCCCCGGCGCCTGTGAGGCGTACGACGCGGCGCTGGCGTCGGCCGGGGGTGTGGATCTGCAGTTGCTGGGAATCGGGACCGACGGGCACATCGGGTTCAACGAGCCGTGTTCCTCGCTGGCCTCGCGGACGCGGATCAAGACGCTGACGGAGCAGACCCGGGTGGACAACGCGCGGTTCTTCGACGGGGACATCGAGCAGGTGCCGCATCACGTGATCACGCAGGGTATCGGCACGATCCTGGAGGCCCGGCACCTGGTGCTGCTCGCCACGGGCGAGGGGAAGGCGGATGCGGTGGCGGCGACGGTCGAGGGGCCGGTCGCCGCGGTGTGTCCTGCGTCGGCGTTGCAGTTGCATCCGCATGCGACGGTTGTGGTGGATGAGGGCGCCGCGTCCAAGCTGAAGCTGGCGGACTACTTCCGGCACACGTTCGTCAACAAGCCTGACTGGCAGGGGATTTAGGGCGGGTCCTGCTGCGTGCCGGGTGCGTGCTGTCCGTGGCTGGTCGCGCAGTTCCCCGCGCCCCTGGCGAAGACAGGTGCCGGTCCCTCGAAAGGAACCGGCACCTGTTCTGTCGTGAGGCCTACTCCCCGGCGATGACCTCCGCGGCCGCTCTGCCGCAGACCCGGGCGGCGCCGTGGGTCGCGATGTGCAGAGCTCCTCGGGCGGGGGCCTGAGGGAGACCCATTTCGATCACGACGGTGTCGGGGCGGGTCCGGAGGACGGTGTCCAGGGCCGTCCCCATCCAGGGGTGACGGTGTTCGTCGCGGACCACGGCCACGATGCGGCGGGGGCCGGCCGCGGCCAGGGTGGCGAGGCCCGCGTCCTCGCCCGCGAAGCTGCCCGTTTCCGTGCCGGGGAGCAGCCGGGCGAGTTCGGCGGCGACGCCCCAGGGTGTTTCGTCGCCGACGGCCATGTTGGCCATCGGGGTGAAGGCCGCGACGTAGGGCGCCGTGGTGAGGGGGGTGAAGCCGTCGGCGCCGGTGATGCGCAAAGCCCTGCGGGCCGCGCGCAGTCCCACCTCCTCGTCGGCCGGCAGCTGTGTGTCGGCCGCGCCGGCCGCCGTCCAATGGGCCAGCGTACGGACGCGTTCCGCCGCTTCCGCCAGGCGCTCCTCGGGGAGCTCGCCCGAGCGGACCGCCGAGACCAGGGCGTCCCGCAGGCGCCGTACCGTCTCGTCGTCGGCGAGGCCGCCGCCCACGCAGATCGCGTCGGCGCCGGCGGCGACGGCCAGGACACTGCCGCGTTCGATGCCGTAGGTCCCGGCGATGGCCTGCATCTCCATGCCGTCGGTGACGATGAGGCCGGTGTAGCCGAGCTCGCCGCGGAGCAGGTCGGCCAGGACGCCGTGGGACAGCGTCGCCGGGCGGTCCGGGTCCAGGGCCGGGACCAGGATGTGGGCGGTCATCACGGCGCGGGTGCCGGCGGCGATGGCCGCGCGGAACGGGGAGAGTTCGCGCGCCCCGAGAAGGGACGCGTCCACGTCGATGCGCGGGAGCGCGTGGTGGGAGTCGACCGCGGTGTCGCCGTGGCCCGGGAAGTGCTTGGTGCAGGCCGCCACGCCCGCCGACTGGAGGCCGGTGACATAGGCGGCGGTGTGGCGGGCTACCAGTTCGGTGGAGGCACCGAAGGAGCGGACGCCGATGACCGGGTTGGACGGGTTGGAGTTCACGTCGGCCGAGGGGGCCCAGTTGAGGTTGACCCCGCAGGCCGCGAGACGGCGGCCCAGCTCGGCGGCGACCTGCCTCGTCAGTTCCACGTCGTCCACCGCGCCCAGGGCGTGGTTGCCGGGGAAGGACGAGCCGGTGTGCACCTCGAGGCGGGTGACGTCGCCGCCCTCCTCGTCGATCGCGACCAGGACGTCGTCGCGTTCGGCGCGCAACTGTGCCGTCAGGACGGCCAGTTGTTCCGGTGAGGCGATGTTGCGGCCGAACAGGCCGACCGAGGCGAGCCCTTCACCGAGGCGCCGCAGCAGCCAGTCGGGGGCGGTGGTGCCGGTGAAGCCGGGCTGGAGGACGGTGAGGGCGTCCCGCGTGAGTACATCTTTTGAATTGGACCCAGTGGTGCCGCTGGCGAATGTCGTCATCGGAGGGCGTTATCCCTTCACGGCGCCCGCGGTGAGGCCCGCGGCCATCTTGCGCTGGACGAGGAGGAAGAGGACCACGATCGGCACGGCCATCATGGTGGAACCGGCCATCATCGGGGCGTATTCCGTGCCGTGTTTGGTGGTGAAGTTGCCGAGCCACACGGTCGCGGTCTGGTGCTCCTGGCTGAGCAGCATGAGGGCGTAGAGGTACTCGTTCCAGGCCAGGATGAAGCCGTAGACCGAGGTGGCGACCATGCCGGGGGCGAGCAGCGGGAAGACCACGCGGATGAAGGCGCCGGTGCGGGAGCAGCCGTCCACCATGGCCGCCTCCTCCAGTTCCTTCGGGATGTTGACGATGAAGCCGCGCAGCGTCCACACCGTGAAGGGCAGGATGAAGGTCAGGTACGTGATGATCAGGCCCGACAGCTTGTCGTACTGGTCGAGGTCGTTGAGCAGCAGGAAGACCGGGATGATCATCGCGACCAGGGGGACCATCTGGACCGCCAGGATGGCCACGATCACGACTTTGCGGCCGCGGAAGTCGAAGCGGGAGATGGCGAGCGCGGCCAGGGTGCCGACCACCATGCCGATCGCCACGACCGACAGGGACACGATGAGGCTGCGGCCGACCGGGCCCCAGAAGTCGGCGATGTCCAGCGCGCGCCGGAAGTTGTCGAGCGTGAGGCCGGTCGGCAGCAGGCTCGGGTCCGGGTCGATGGCGTCCTTGGCGGGCTTGAACGCCGTGTTCACCATCCAGTAGACGGGGAAGCCGGCGGCGAGGAAGACGAGGAGACCGAGGAGGTTCCAGCCGAGCTTCGACCTGCGGGGCGTCCCGGGAGCGAGGGTGCTCATTCGACCTCTCCGATCTTCAGCATCTGGCGCATGTAGACGGCGACCACGCCGAGCAGCAGCAGCACGGTGATGAGCGCGATAGCCGAGCCCTGCCCGTAGTCGTTGACCACGAAGGCGCGGTCGTAGGAGTAGGTGGTCAGGAGCTGGAACTCGGCTTCCGGGTGGCCGCCCCGCATGACGAAGACCTGGGGGAAGACGCCCATGTCCCAGATGACCGAGAGGGTCGTGAGCATCACGATGATCGGCTTGAGGATCGGCAGCGTGACGTACCGGAAGACGCCCCAGGCGCCCGCGCCGTCCAGCCGGGCCGCCTCCTCCAGTTCGGCGGGGACCTGGGTGAGACCGGCGCTGAGGGTGATCACGACGAACGGCACGGCTCCCCAGACCACGAGAAGCATGATCACGGCCAGGCCCTGGGGCCCGCTCGCGAACCAGTTGTGGCCGATCATGTCGACCCCGGGCAGCTTGCTCAGCAGCGCGTTGAGGATGCCGTAGTCCGCGTCGAACAGCCACTTGAAGACGGTGGTGGCGACGATGATCGGCATGCCCCAGCTGGCCACCAGCGCGATGTTGACCAGGGTCTTCACCCAGCCGGAGACCCGCTGGAGCAGCAGGGCGATCAGCATGCCGGAGACCATCGTGAAGATCACGCAGCCGGCCGCGAAGACGATGGTCCGGACGACGACCGCCCAGAACTCGCCGTCGTTCAGAACGCCGGTGAAGTTGTCGAAGCCGGTCCACTCGGCCGGCTGGAAGCCCCACAGCTGGGTCTGGCCGAACTTCTGGAAGGACAGGGTGACCAGACGGACCAGCGGATAGCCCATGACCAGGGCGAGGACGAGCAGGCAGGGGGCGAGCAGCAGCCACGGAGTGCCGCTGAAGACGCGCTTTCTGCTCGGCGGCGCCGGCCGGGGCGGCGGTACCGACAACGGCGGCGGCGCCTTGGCGGGGGTGGTCGTGTCTGCGGCACTCATCGCGCGCTCCTCAGCGGTCCTTCTGGTCGTACGGAAGCGAAGCCCGCACCGGTCGTGCGGAGTCGGGGCCCGCGTGGGCCGAACGGGGCCGGGGCCCGCATGGGTGAGACGGGGTCAGGACCCGCACCGGCCGTACGGGGGTCGGACCCGCGTGGCCGTACGGGGATCGGACCCGCGTGGCCGTACGGGGGTCGGACCCGTACAGGTGGGCCGGGGCCCGGAGCCCGCACTGGCCGTGCGGGGTGGAGGCCCGCACGGGTCATGCGGAGTCGAAGCCCGCACTCGGCGCACGGGGCCGAAGCTCGTGCGGGTGGTCCGGGGGTCGAACCCCGCACGGGGCGGGGCGGGAAGCAGGGCCCCGCACGGGTGACCGCGCAGGTCCGGACCCGCACCACCGGCGCGGGGTCGGACCCGTACCACCGGCGCGGGGTCGGACCCGTACCGCCGAAGCGAGAGTCGGACCCGGACCACCGGCACCGGGATCGGATCCGCACCGGCTGTACGGGAAGCAGGGCCCCGTCGGTCTCAACGGGGCCCTGCCGTGGGTCACTTGGTGTTGATGACCTTGTCGATCGCCGCGTCGGCCTCCTTGGCCGCCGCCTCCACCGACTTCTTGCCCGTGCCGATGTTCTGGAGCATGGTCTGCAGGATCTGCGCCTTCTCCACCTGGCCCCAGCCGGGTGCCATCGGGACGAACCAGTTGGACTCGGCCGCGGTGGCCGGGACCGCGGTCGCCGGGTCGTTCTTCAGGGTGGCGAGGTCGGTCTTGTTGTTGGGCAGGTTGCCCTTGGCGATCAGGCCCTTCTGGCCGGCGGGACCGGTGAAGGCGTTGATCCACTCGGCGGCGACGGCCTGCGCCTTGGACTTGACCGGGACGGCGAGGTCCGAACCGCCCAGGAAGACGGGCATGTTCTTGCCGGACGGGCCGGGCATCACGAAGTTCTCGACGTGGCCGGCGAGCTTGCCGGTCTTGTCGTTCTCCTTCGTCGCGGCGGTCGCGCCCTCCCACGCGGGGGCGAAGATCATGCCGGACTTGCCCTGGCCGTAGACGATGTAACGGTCGGACTCGTCCTTGGTCTTGTCACCGTGCATGTACTTGTCGATGACGTTCTTGAACTCGGTCAGGCCCTTGACGGACTCGGGCGAGGAGAGGCTGCCCTTCCACTGGCCGCCCGACTCGGTGGCGATGGCGCCGCCGGCGTCGTAGACGAAGGACATGGCCGCGTACCAGTCGCGGGTGGGCTGGTACCAGGCGGAGAACTTGTCGCCCTCCTTCTTCTGGACCTTGTCGAGGGCGGCGGTGAGCTCGGCGTACGTCTTCGGCGTGGACTTGACGCCGGCCGAGGCGAAGAGGTCCCCCCGCCAGTTGGCGACGCGGCCACCGGCGTAGTAGGGCACGCCGTAGGTCTTGCCGTCGTAGGTCACCGAGGCCTTGAGGCCGTCCAGCCAGGCGTCCGAGTTGGTGAACTTGGAGGCGTCGAGGGGGGCGAAGGCGCCCTTGACCATGTAGCCGAGCATCTCGGTGTTGCCCATCTCGACCACGTCGGGGGCCTTGTCGGTGGCGAGGACCGCGTCGAGCTTGGTGTTCTTGTCCGGCCATCCGTAGTACTCGTGCTTGATCTTGATGCCGGGGTGCTTCTTCACGACTGCGGCGTCCGCGGCCTTCACCAGCGCGGGCCAGTTGTTCTGGGCGTCGACGGTGAGCCAGACGGTCAGCTCCTTGGCGTCCGCACCGCTGTTGTCCGAACTTCCGCTGTCGCCGCCGCCACACGCAGCGACCGAGACCATCATGCCCGCGACACCGATCGCGAATATCAGCTTGCGCTTCACGCCACCCTCCTCAGGGATGCCCCACACCTCCCGCCCATGGGCCGGGACCTGGACCAATGGTGTAGACCAGTAGGGGGAGCTTGGACCAGACCAGGAAGCCTGTCAAGAGGGTCCGAAACGGCTCTGACCAGCCGTTATGCGACCTACATATGCAGGAACCTTTAAGTAAGAAGCCAGCGAAAACAGCACGGCCGGAGTACTCTCGTCCACTAGACCACTCACCTTTATGGACTAGACCAAAAGAGGTGGCGACGGTATACAGAAGGGATCACGATGTGACCCGCATCCGGAGCCGGGAAGGCAGACCATGAGCAGCGACGTCAGCAGGGCGGAGACCGAGGGCGGGGCGGGCGTCCGCATCGCGCGCGTGCCCAAGTACTACCGCCTGAAGAAGCACCTGCTCGACATGACGGAGACCCAGTCGCCCGGCACACCGGTACCGCCCGAGCGCACGCTCGCCGCCGAGTTCGACACCTCCCGCACCACCGTGCGCCAGGCGCTCCAGGAACTGGTGGTCGAGGGACGCCTGGAGCGCATCCAGGGCAAGGGCACGTTCGTCGCCAAGCCGAAGGTCTCGCAGGCGCTGCAACTCACCTCCTACACGGAGGACATGCGCGCCCAGGGTCTCGAACCCACCTCGCAGCTCCTGGACATCGGCTACATCACCGCCGACGACCGTCTCGCCGAGCTCCTCGACATCACCGCAGGCGGCCGGGTGCTGCGCATCGAGCGGCTGCGTATGGCCAACGCCGAGCCGATGGCCATCGAGACGACCCACCTCTCCGCCAAACGCTTCCCGGCCCTGCGCAGGTCGCTCGTCAAGTACACGTCCCTCTACACGGCGCTCGCCGAGGTCTACGACGTCCATCTCGCCGAGGCCGAGGAGACCATCGAGACCTCGCTGGCCACCCCGCGCGAGGCAGGTCTTCTCGGCACCGACGTGGGCCTGCCGATGCTGATGCTGTCCCGGCACTCGTTCGACAAGAAGGGCGAGCCGGTGGAGTGGGTGCGGTCGGTGTACCGGGGGGACCGGTACAAGTTCGTGGCGCGACTGAAGCGACCGCTGGACTGACCGTCCGCGCCGCCCGCCCTTGTTTTCGGGGTGTTTCACAGAATCGACATACCGATACGCGGACGAGGTCTTTCGCTATCGCGACGCCCTCGCCTAGATTGCCTGCGCGTTGCACAGGTGATCAGTGAGGGGACGGGAGTCGCGGAATGTCAGATGCGCCTGAAGTGAGACCACCCACGGTGACACCCGTGCGCGTGGTCATCGCCCTCTGCCTCGTCGCCCCGTTCGTGGCGATGCTGTGGGTCGGCTCGTACGCCAAGGTGGACCCCACGTTCATCGGCATCCCGTTCTTCTACTGGTACCAGATGCTGTGGGTGCTGATCTCCACCGCGCTGACCATGACCGCGTACAAGCTGTGGCAGCGTGACCAGCGCGCCCGGCACGGGGGTGCCAAGTGAACGACGGCGTCAACGGCGTGGCACTCGCCGTCTTCATCATCTTCTTCGTCGCCGTCACGGCCATGGGCTTCCTGGCCGCGCGCTGGCGCAAGGCCGAGAACGAGCAGAGCCTGGACGAATGGGGCCTGGGCGGCCGGTCGTTCGGCACCTGGGTCACCTGGTTCCTGCTGGGCGGTGACCTCTACACGGCGTACACCTTCGTGGCCGTCCCGGCGGCGATCTACGCGGCGGGCGCGGCCGGCTTCTTCGCGGTGCCGTACACGATCCTGGTGTACCCGCTGATCTTCACCTTCCTGCCCCGGCTGTGGTCGGTCTCGCACAAGCACGGCTATGTGACGACCTCGGACTTCGTGCGCGGCCGCTGGGGCTCGAAGAGCCTGTCGCTGGCGGTGGCGGTCACCGGCATCCTGGCGACCATGCCGTACATCGCGCTCCAACTGGTCGGCATCCAGGCCGTGCTGGACGTGATGGGCGTCGGCGGCGGCGAGAACACCAACTGGTTCGTGAAGGACCTCCCGCTGCTGATCGCCTTCGGCGTCCTCGCGGCCTACACGTACTCCTCCGGTCTGCGGGCGCCCGCGCTGATCGCGTTCGTGAAGGACACGCTGATCTACATCGTCATCGCGGTGGCGATCATCTACATCCCGATCAAGCTGGGCGGGTTCGACGACGTCTTCGCCTCGGCGAGCGAGAAGTACACCGCGGCCAAGGCGGGCGGGCTGGTCCCGGCCGAGGCGGGCCAGTGGACGTACGCCACGCTGGCGTTGGGCTCCGCGCTGGCGCTCTTCATGTACCCGCACTCGATCACCGCGACGCTCTCCTCCCGGAGTCGTGAGGTGATCCGCCGCAACACCACGATCCTGCCGCTGTACTCGCTGATGCTGGGCCTGCTCGCCCTGCTGGGCTTCATGGCGATCGCGGCCGGAGTCAAGGTCACCAACCCGCAGTTGGCGATCCCGCAGCTCTTCGAGGACATGTTCCCGGACTGGTTCGCGGGCGTGGCCTTCGCGGCGATCGGCATCGGCGCCCTGGTCCCGGCGGCCATCATGTCCATCGCGGCCGCGAACCTCTTCACCCGCAACATCTACAAGGACTTCATCAAGCCGGACGCCACCCCGGCCCAGGAGACCAAGGTCTCCAAGCTGGTGTCCCTGCTGGTGAAGGTCGGCGCCCTGGTCTTCGTCCTGACCATGGACAAGACGGTCGCGATCAACTTCCAGCTCCTGGGCGGCATCTGGATCCTGCAGACCTTCCCGGCCCTGGTCGGTGGCCTCTTCACCCGCTGGTTCCACCGCTGGGCCCTGCTCGCCGGCTGGGCGGTCGGCATGGTCTACGGCACGGCCGCCGCGTACGGGGTCGCCTCGCCGACGCAGAAGCACTTCGGCGGCTCGGCGAAGGAGATCCCGGGCATCGGCGAGATCGGCTACATCGGTCTGACGGCCTTCGTCCTGAACGTGGCCGTCACGGTGGTCCTCACCTTCGTCCTGAAGGCGGTGAAGGCCCCCGACGGCATCGACGAGACCAGCCCGGAGGACTACACGGCGGACGCGGGCGACCCGGGAGTCCAGACGGAACTTCCGCCCGCGACAGCGGGAACCTCGCACTGACGCCGTAGGAACGCACCCAGCGGGCCGCCGTGGAGAACAACCTACGGCGGCCCGCTCCGTTGTGCGCGCTTCTTCACTCTCCTCACCTGGAAGTTGACGCTCCGAAACGGCCGCGACACAACATCTGGGGGTGCCACCGGAACACGACACAAGATGTATGCTCATGCTCGCTGTCGCCGCAGGGGAATCCGGTGCGAATCCGGAACTGTCCCGCAACGGTGTACTCATGCACGCTTAGGCGCATATGAGAGTCAGTCCGAGGACCTGTCGACAGTACGCCCGGCCACCTGGCCCGGGTGTCATGACGTCCGGGCCTCGTGGAATGGGCCGGTGGACGCGACGCCGTGCGCGCTCGTGTGCTGCCCCCTGCCCTCCGCAAGGCCCCCGTGCCCAGCGAGGGAGAGCCCCACGTGACCATCGCGCCTGCGGACCCGGTTTCAGCGACCACTGCGGTGGACGAGGACGGTCCCGGAACCGCGTTGCTGCGGACCCTGACCGCGCTTACCGCCGACCTTCCCGACGCCGACCCCGGCCGGGTCGCCGCCGCCGCGCTGCGTGGCCGGTCCGCGCGGGCCGACGAGTCGGAGTTGCGTGAGCTGGCCACCGAGGCGGCGGCCGGTCTCATCTCCGAGGACCCGGCGTACAGCAGGCTGGCGGCCCGGCTGCTGACCGTCTCCATCGCCGCCGAGGCCGCCTCGCAGGGCGTCACCTCGTTCACCGGATCGGTCGCCGTCGGACACCGCGAGGGCCTCATCGCCGACCGGACCGCCGAGTTCGTGCGGGTCCACTCCGAGCGCCTCGACGCCCTGATCGACACCGACGCCGACGACCGCTTCGGCTACTTCGGCCTGCGCACCCTCCACAGCCGCTATCTCCTGAGGCACCCGATCACCCGCAAGGTCATCGAGACGCCCCAGCACTTCATGCTCCGGGTGGCCGCAGGTCTCGCCGAGGACGACACGGTCCGGGCACTGGACGAAGTCGCCGCGCTCTACGCCCTCATGAGCCGTCTCGACTACCTCCCCTCCTCCCCCACCCTCTTCAACTCCGGCACCCGGCACCCCCAGATGTCGTCCTGCTACCTCCTCGACTCCCCGGTCGACGAGCTGGACTCCATCTACGACCGCTACCACCAGGTCGCGCGGCTCTCGAAGCACGCCGGTGGCATCGGGCTGTCGTACTCCCGTATCCGCAGCCGCGGTTCGCTGATCCGCGGCACCAACGGGCACTCCAACGGCATCGTCCCGTTCCTGAAGACCCTCGACGCCTCGGTCGCCGCCGTGAACCAGGGCGGCCGGCGCAAGGGCGCGGCCGCGGTCTACCTGGAGACCTGGCACTCCGACATCGAAGAGTTCCTGGAGCTGCGCGACAACACCGGTGAGGACGCCCGCCGTACGCACAACCTGAACCTCGCGCACTGGATCCCGGACGAGTTCATGCGCCGGGTCAACGCAGACGCGCTCTGGTCGCTGTTCTCCCCCGTCGACGTGCCCGAGCTGGTCGACCTGTGGGGCGAGGAGTTCGACGCGGCGTACAAGAAGGCCGAAGAGCAGGGTCTCGCCCGCAGGACCATCCCGGCCCGTGACCTCTACGGCCGCATGATGCGCACCCTCGCGCAGACCGGCAACGGCTGGATGACCTTCAAGGACGCCGCCAACCGCACGGCCAACCAGACGGCCACGCCGGGCCATGTCGTCCACTCCTCCAACCTCTGCACGGAGATCCTGGAGGTCACGGACGACGGGGAGACGGCGGTCTGCAACCTGGGGTCCGTCAACCTCGGCGCGTTCGTCGACACGGCGACCGGTGACATCGACTGGGAGCGGCTGGACGCCACCGTCCGCACCGCCGTGACCTTCCTGGACCGGGTCGTCGACATCAACTTCTACCCGACCGAGCAGGCCGGGCGGTCCAACGCCAGGTGGCGTCCCGTCGGCCTCGGCGCGATGGGCCTGCAGGACGTCTTCTTCAAGCTGCGCCTGCCCTTCGACTCGCAGGAGGCCCGGGACCTGTCCACCCGTATCGCCGAGCGCATCATGCTCGCCGCGTACGAGGCCTCCGCGGACCTCGCCGAGCGGAGCGGTCCGCTGCCGGCCTGGGAGAAGACCCGTACGGCGCAGGGCGTGCTGCACCCCGACCACTTCCCGGACGCCGAACTGACCTGGCCGGAGCGGTGGGCGGCCCTGCGCGGCCGTATCGCCGCCACCGGACTGCGCAACTCCCTGCTCCTCGCCATCGCGCCCACCGCCACCATCGCCTCGATCGCCGGCGTGTACGAGTGCATCGAGCCGCAGGTCTCCAACCTGTTCAAGCGCGAGACGCTGTCCGGTGAGTTCCTCCAGGTCAACTCGTATCTGGTGCGGGAGCTCAAGGACCTCGGCGTGTGGGACGCCCGCACCCGTGAGGCGTTGCGCGACGCGAACGGTTCGGTGCAGGACTTCGCGTGGATCCCCGAGGACGTACGGGCGTTGTACCGCACGGCGTGGGAGATCCCGCAGCGCGGACTGATCGACATGGCGGCGGCGCGGACCCCGTTCCTCGACCAGTCCCAGTCGCTGAACCTGTTCCTGGAGACGCCGACCATCGGCAAGCTCTCCTCGATGTACGCGTACGCCTGGAAGTCGGGCCTGAAGACGACGTACTACCTGCGCTCGCGCCCGGCGACCCGTATCGCCCGCGCCGCACAGGCGTCGGTCCCCGTCCAACAGCCGGCTCCTGAGGACGCCGTCGCCTGTTCCCTGGAAAACCCCGAATCCTGCGAGGCCTGCCAGTGATGACCAGCGAAGCCAAGAACCTTCTCGACCCGGGCTTCGAGCTGACCCTCCGCCCCATGCGCTACCCGGACTTCTACGAGCGCTACCGGGACGCCATCAAGAACACCTGGACCGTCGAGGAGGTCGACCTCCACTCGGACGTCTCCGACCTCGCGAAGCTGTCCGAGGGCGAGCAGCACATGATCGGCCGACTGGTCGCGTTCTTCGCGACGGGCGACTCGATCGTGGCCAACAACCTGGTGCTGACCCTCTACAAGCACATCAACTCCCCCGAGGCGCGGCTGTATCTGAGCCGCCAGCTCTTCGAGGAGGCCGTCCACGTCCAGTTCTATCTGACGCTCCTGGACACCTACCTCCCCGATCCGCAGGACCGGGCGGCCGCCTTCGACGCCGTCGAGAACATCCCGTCCATCCGCGAGAAGGCCGGGTTCTGCTTCAAGTGGATCAACGAGGTGGAGAAGCTGGACCGGCTGGAGACCCAGGCCGACCGCCGCCGCTTCCTGCTCAACCTGATCTGCTTCGCCGCGTGCATCGAGGGCCTCTTCTTCTACGGCGCCTTCGCCTACGTCTACTGGTTCCGCAGCCGGGGTCTGCTGCACGGCCTCGCGACCGGCACCAACTGGGTGTTCCGCGACGAGACCATGCACATGTCGTTCGCCTTCGAGGTGGTCGACACCGTGCGCAAGGAGGAGCCGGAGCTGTTCGACGACCGGCTCCGGGAGGAGGTCACCGCCATGCTGGCGGAGGCCGTCGAGGCGGAGCTCCAGTTCGCGCGTGACCTGTGCGGCGAGGGTCTGCCCGGCATGAACACCGAGTCGATGCGGCAGTACCTGGAGTGCGTCGCCGACCAGCGCCTGAGCCGCCTCGGCTTCGCCCCGGTGTACGGCTCGGAGAACCCCTTCTCCTTCATGGAGCTGCAGGGCGTCCAGGAGCTGACCAACTTCTTCGAACGGCGTCCGTCCGCCTACCAGGTGGCGGTGGAGGGCACGGTCGACCTGGACGAGGACTTCTAGCCTTCAGGCACTGGACGGCCCATGGAGCTTCCATGGGCCGTCCATGAGCCTGCTATGGAGCAGCAAAGATCTCCCCCCGCCGCTTCTCCCGCCTTCTCAACGGCCGCTAGCTTCTGGCACGTCATGCTCATGACTGCGTGATCTGCCGCCGCTACGCGCGTCACGGGCCTGCCTGTTACCCCACCGATGGAGGCAGTACCCCATGCGTGAAAAGCCCCGCCGGAGCCTGCGAAGACTCCTGGCCACCGCCATCCCCGCCCTCGCCCTCGGCCTCGCCGGGCTGGTCGCCGTACCGGCCCAGGCGGCACCCGCGGTGTCCGTGACCGCCCACACCACTCGCACCGCCCAGAACTCCAAGGCGCTCACCTCCCCCGGCCGCCAGACGTTCCACTCGACCGGCAAGGCCGGCCAGAAGGTGCCTACCACGCACCTGTGCGGCACCCCGTCCCCCGGTCACGCGTCCTGCTTCGCCCAGCGCCGGACCGACATCAAGCAGCGGCTGGCGTCCGCGGCCGCCGCCGCGGCGCCGTCCGGGCTCAGCCCGGCCAACCTGCACAGCGCCTACAACCTGCCCTCGACGGGCGGCACGGGCCTGACGGTCGCCGTGGTCGACGCGTACAACGACCCCAACGCGGCCGCCGACCTGGCGACCTACCGCTCGACCTACGGCCTGTCGGCGTGCACGGTCGCCAACGGATGCTTCAAGCAGGTCAGCCAGACCGGTTCCACCACCTCGCTGCCGACCAACGACACCGGCTGGGCCGGCGAGGAAGCGCTCGACATCGACATGGTCAGCGCCGTCTGCCCGAACTGCAACATCATCCTCGTGGAGGCCAACTCCGCGAACGACTCCGACCTCGGCATCGCCGAGAACGAGGCCGTGGCGCTCGGCGCCAAGTTCGTGTCCAACAGCTGGGGCGGGGACGAGGCCTCCTCCCAGACCAGCGAGGACACCTCGTACTTCAAGCACCCCGGTGTCGCCATCACCGTCTCCGCCGGTGACTCCGCCTACGGCGCCGAGTACCCGGCGACCTCCCAGTACGTGACCGCCGTCGGCGGCACCGCGCTGTCCACGTCCTCGGCCTCCCGCGGCTGGACCGAGTCCGTGTGGAAGACCAGCTCCACCGAGGGCACCGGCTCCGGCTGCTCGGCCTACGACCCCAAGCCGAGCTGGCAGACCGACACCGGCTGCACCAAGCGCATGGAGGCCGACGTCTCCGCCGTCGCCGACCCCGCCACCGGCGTGGCCGTGTACGACACCTACGGCGGTTCCGGCTGGGCCGTCTACGGCGGCACCAGCGCCTCGTCGCCGATCATCGCGGGTGTCTACGCACTGGCGGGCACCCCGGGCTCCAGTGACTACCCGGCGAAGTACCCGTACAGCCACACGAGCAACCTGTACGACGTGACCAGCGGCAACAACGGCTCCTGCTCCACCTCGTACTTCTGCACCGCGACCACCGGCTACGACGGCCCGACCGGCTGGGGCACCCCCAACGGCACCACCGCCTTCACCGCGGGCACCAGCACCGGCAACACCGTGACGGTCACCAACCCGGGCAGCCAGTCCACGACGACCGGCGGTTCCGCCAGTCTGCAGATCAGCGCGACCGACAGCGCGGGCGCGACCCTCACCTACAGCGCGAGCGGCCTGCCGACCGGGCTGTCCATCAGCAGCTCCACCGGCAAGATCACGGGCACGGCGTCCACCGCGGGCACCTACCAGGTCACCGTCACCGCGAAGGACTCCACCGGCGCCACCGGCTCGGCCTCCTTCACCTGGACTGTCGGCTCCAGCAGCAGCACCTGCACCTCGTCCCAGCTGCTCGGCAACGCCGGCTTCGAGTCCGGCAGCACCACCTGGACCTCCTCCAGCGGCGTCATCACCAACTCCACCGACGAGTCGGCGCACGCCGGTTCGTACTACGCCTGGCTGGACGGGTACGGCTCCGCGCACACCGACACCCTGTCCCAGTCGGTGACCGTGCCGAGCGGCTGCAAGGCCACCTTCACCTTCTACCTGCACATCGACACCGCGGAGACCGGCAGCACCGCCTACGACAAGCTGACGGTCACCGCCGGTTCGACCACGCTGGCGACCTACTCCAACGTCAACGCGGCTTCCGGGTACGCCCAGAAGTCCTTCGACCTGTCCTCGTACGCCGGTTCCACCGTCACCCTGAAGTTCAGCGGTGTCGAGGACTCCTCGCTCCAGACCAGCTTCGTCCTCGACGACACCGCCGTGACGACCAGCTGACGTCCCCTTCCACGCCCCCGGGCCCCGGTCGCCGCTTTCGCGACCGGGGCCCGGTCTGGATCCAGGTGTACGGGTCATACGTCCAAGGGGAACAGGAGGCACTCATGAGCCGTACGAACCGTCACACGACCCTCGCGCTCGCCGCGCTGACCCTGCTGCTCGCGGGGTGCGGGAGCGAGGCCGGCAGCCAGGGAAGCGACAGTGACACGGTGTCACCGTCGCCCTCTTCGGCGTCCGCGTCACCGGGCTGTACGCCCGCTTCGGAGCTCGACGCGGCCGACAGCGGCAGTACGGTCTGCCTCGCGGTGGGCGACACGGTCCGGATCTCGCTGGACGGGACGAAGAACCGCCCCTGGAAGCCGGTCAGCACCGAGGGCAGCGGGCTGGAGGCCGCCAACAGCGGGATCGTGCTGCTGCCCGGTGACGCGAGTTCCGCGTACCGGGCGGTCTCGGCGGGCCGGGTGCGGCTGAGTTCACAGCGCCCCCTGTGCGCCACCGGGACCGGCGGCGTCTCCTGCAAGGGCATTCAGGAGTGGCGGGTCACCGTGGAGGTGAAGTAACGCCTCTGCGCTTCCCGGATCTGACGGTCGACGCGACGGTCGTGCACGATCCCGATCACCGACGGGAGCGCCAGCAGGACGAGGATGGCGAGAACGGTCAGCATGGCAATCAGTCCTTCTGTCTGTGCCGAAGTCGTGTCACTACTCTCGCGCCATTGACTCCTTACAAACAGTGGCAGGACTGCCGCACACCCTCGATTTACTGCCAACCCTCGGGCACACTGGCAGCATGCTGAAAAACGTGGCCGCCGTCGTCCTGGACGGTGTGAATCCCTTCGAGCTCGGTGTCGTCTGCGAGGTCTTCGGCACCGACCGCAGCGACGACGGACTGCCCGTGTACGACTTCGCGGTCGCCTCGGCCGAGGGGCCGACGCTGGCCTCGCGGTCGGGCTTCTCCCTGCACGTCGAGCACGGACTCGAGCGGCTGGAGTCGGCCGACCTGATCGCCGTGCCGGCCGGCGCCCGCTACGAGACCCGGGACTTCCCGCCGGAGCTGCTGGAGGCCCTGCGGCGCGGGGTCGAGCGCGGGGCCCGGGTGCTCAGCGTGTGCTCCGGCGTCTTCGTGCTCGCCGCCGCCGGGCTGCTCGACGGCCGGCGCTGCACCGTGCACTGGCACCACGCGGAGGAGCTGGCGCTGGCGTATCCGCGGCTGACCGTGGAGCCCGATGTCCTGTACGTCGACGAGGGCCTGGTGATCACCTCCGCGGGCACCGCCGCCGGCATCGACGCCTGCCTGCACATCGTGCGCAAGGAACAGGGTCCCGAGGTCGCCAACAAGATCGCCCGGCGCATGGTCGTACCGCCGCACCGGGACGGCGGACAGGCGCAGTACATCGAGCGGCCGCTGCCCCGGTCCAAGTGCGACACCGTCGGCGAGGTGCTCGTGTGGATGGAGGGCCATCTCGACGAGGACGTCACCGTCGAGCAGCTGGCCGAGCGCGCGCTGATGTCCCCGCGCACCTTCGCCCGCCGCTTCCAGCAGGAGACGGGTACGACTCCCTACCGCTGGATCCTGCGCCAGCGGGTGCTGCTGGCCCAGCGGCTGCTGGAGGCGACGGAGGAGACGGTGGACGCGATCGCCGGCCGAACGGGGTTCGGCACGGCGGCCGCGCTGCGCCACCAGTTCCTGCGCGCGGTGGGCACCACTCCGAACGCCTACCGGCGCACGTTCCGGGGTCCGGAGGCGGCCGCCTGACCCCTCACCTGGGCACGGGCCTCACCAGGAGCGCGTTCGGACGCAGGGTGATGCCCGGGTGGGGGGTGTCGTCGGACCCGGCCACCTGCTCGAAGCGGTACTTCCTGGCCAGCGCCGCCGTGATCAGCGTCAGCTGGGCCATCGAGAAGTGGTCGCTCGGGCACTTCCGGTTGCCCGTGCTGAACGGGCTCATGGCGTGTTTCGGAACCGTCCCGGCGCGTTCCGGACTCCAGCGCGGCGGGTCGAACTCCGCGCTGGAGTCGAAGGACTCCGGATCCCGCTGGATCGCGTACGGGCTGTACACGATGTCCGACCCGGCCGGAATGCGATAGCCACCGAGTTCGGTGTCCCGTACCGCACGCCGGGTCAATATCCATACCGCGGGCCACAAACGCATGGTCTCGACCACCACTTGGTTCGTGTACCTCAGCGACCGGACGTCCTCGAATGCCACGGGACGGCCACCGGTGACCGATTCGACTTCCGCGCACACCTTGTCGGCGTGTTCCGGATGTTCGGCGAGCACCTGGAGCAGCCACATGATCGTGGAGGCGATGGTTTCACCGCCGGGGGTGAGTATCGCGACGACCTGGTCGTGGATCTCCTGTTCCCCGATGGGGTCGCCATTCGCGTCCTTCGCCGCCAGCAATGCCGTCAGCAAATCGTCCGGATTTTGACCGGATGCCCGGCGCTCGGCGATGATCTCGTCGACCACCAGATGCAGATCGGCCAACGCCCGATTGAATGCGCGGTTGGCCGGCAGAGGCAGCTTGTACAGCGGCCCGGCGGGTATCACCATCCGCCGGTACATGCCCCGGAAGACGGTCGTGAACGCGACGCACAGCCGCTCGGCACGCTCGTCCATGTAGTCGCCGCGCAGCAGACAGCGGGCCGCGATGCGCACGGCGACGCGGAAGGACTCGGAGGTGCAGTCGACCGTCTCGCCGGGCCGCCAGCGCTCGGCCAGCGCCTGTGCCTCCTCCGCCATGACCGGCCCGTACGCCGGTATGGCGTCGAGCCGGAACGCGGGCTGTATGGTGCGCCGCTGACGCCGGTGCTGGGGGCCGTTGGCGGTGGCCACGCCCTGTTTGCCGACCAGCCCCTCCAGGGACTCCCAGAGCGGACCGGCGATGATGAAGTCGGGGTTGAGCGCCACCGCTCCGGTCAGTTCCGGGGTGGTGGGCGCGTACACCGTCTTGGGGCCGAGCTTGAGGCGTACGACGTCGCCGTGCCGCCGGAGCCCGGTCAGGAGGCTCAGCGGATCGCGCGCGAGCCTGAGGCCGTGGCCGAGGAGCGGCACGCGGCCGCCGGCCAGGGGCGGTTCACCGCTGTCGCCCGGTTCCCGGACCGCGGGGGTCTGGGTGTGCACCGACTCGAGAGTCATTTCTCACCTGCCGCTTCGTTGTCGACGTACGGGGGTGTGGACCGGTCGTCCCAGCTGTCGACCATGTAGCGGCCGGACTCGTGGTGGAACCAGTAGACGGTGCTGAACCAATTGCGCATATTGCTGACGCAGGCCCGCACGGCGGCGCTCAGTTCTTTTCCGTGTACGGTGCCGTCGTCGAGGCCGTCGGCGAATCGCCGGGCGTCGCTCTCGGCGACGAGGAACGCGTCCACGCATTTCTTGACGCGGTATCGCATTTCCCGTATCGCCTCTTCGAGTGTCAGTCCCTCATGTGTGATGAGACTGATTCCGAGATTGTGCACCTCGTCGCCCGCGATTTCCTTGGGCAGCGAGCAGAGGTCGTTGTACCAGGCGGCGAATTCCTGGCTCAGCAGAGCCGCCCGCCGGTACGCCGGGTGTTTCCTCATCTCGTCCGGGAGTTCACGTCCGGCGCTCGGCTCCAGGAGGTCGGTCCATATCTGGTGCGCGAAGGTGAGGCGGCGCAGGGTCAGGTATTCCTCGACCGTGGGAACCACTCCCCTGGTGCGGTTGCGGAATTCCCGGTCGTAGGCCTCGATCACCTCGTGGAAGTGCCGGGCGAAGCGCGCGTTCCAGGTGCGGGGCAGAAAGGAGTACAACCGTGACACGCTGTCCGCGAGCCCGGCCACCAGGGGATCCCGGTGGTGCAGATGCCCCTGCGGGGAGTCGACGGCCCGATGCAAACGGAACCTGAGCCGCCGCCAGGCGGCCGTGCGGCCGTGCACGATGTCACGGTCGTGGCGGTCGTCCCAGACGAAGAACCACGCGCTGAAGTCCGTTATCGCCTGGAGGACGTCGTCGGGGGCGCCGAGGTAGTACCCCGCCATCAGGTTCGTGTAGCACAGTCCGTCGGCATATTCCTCCACGGCGTCCGCCGGCATGAGCCGCTTTTCCAGAAGCCAGGTACGGATGTTCTCCTGGAGCCGGGGCCAATACGGGTGCAGTTGCCTGGGAAACGCTGCCTCGACCACCGGGAGAGAGAGCGACGGTGGAACCGCGATCGCCGTCGGCGTCGATGTGGTGCTGTATGGGAAAGCAGGCACGAACAAACCCCTTCCAGCCGCCAGTTGACGCACCCCTCCCGCTGGACCGGGCGTGCGCCGTTGCGTATCCCCGCACTTCCCATTCAGCACCACAACTGACCGTTTTGGGAACGGATTTGCTTCATTCACTACCCCTACGTGCCTCGATTCTCCCCTTGCGTGACCGGAATCGGATCACTATGTGAGCACATCCGATCGCACGTACGACGCACATGCGAACGGCGCCTGTTCAGGGAGTGATCCCTGAACAGGCGCCGTTCGTACGGGCGTTGTGGGACGTCAGTCGTTCGCGACCACGGGGTACCGGGGCTCGTTCTCGGCCATCTGCCGCAGCGCGTCCTTGCGTTCGCGCTTGGAGAGCCGGTCGATGTAGAGGTAGCCGTAGAGGTGGTCGGTCTCGTGCTGCAAACACCGGGCGAAGTAACCGGTGCCGCGGACCTTGACCGGGTTGCCCTGCTCGTCCTGGCCGGTGACCTCGGCGTAGTCAGGGCGGGCGAGCGGCGCGTACGCGGTGGGCACCGACAGGCAGCCCTCGTTCGCGTCGTCGAGCCTGCGCTGGTCGGCGGGCAGGTCCACGAGCTTCGGGTTGCAGACGACACCCACGTGCCGCCGGCCCTCGTCGTCCTGGCAGTCGTACACGAAGACCTTCAGATCGACACCGATCTGGTTGGCGGCGAGACCGACACCCTCGGCGGTGCGCTGGCTGGCGAACATGTCCGCGACCAGCTGGTCCAGCTCCTCACCGAACTCGGTGACGTCCTTGCACTCCTTGTGCAGCACGGGGTTCCCGACGACGGTGACGGGCCGCGAGGTGCCGCGCTCACGCCAGGCGTTCTCCCGCTCCTCGGTGTCCTCGGTGTCGACGACGAACCCCTCGTCATCGACGGGGAGCACGCCCACGTGCTGCTGATCGGTGTCCTGCTGGGCCATGACCGACGATGCCTTCCTCAAACCAAAACACGGGGTGACTGCTGATACAGGGTAAGGGGGCCGTGCCCTGTAGGGGCGCGGGGAACTGCGCGACCAGCCACGACGGCGCCGCACCCGACCAACGACCTAGCAGACCTCTTCCAGATCCCGCCAGTCCCGGGAATCAGGGCTGTCCGCGACCCACCCGTCCAGCAGCCCCCGAACCAGCGAGGCAGGCGCAGCCACCCCGCACTCCCGCTCCGGCACCCACAACTGCCCGTCCGTCCGATGCCCCAGCGGCCCGGGATGCCCCGGCTCACTGTGATCGTGCGGATCGAGATGCTCCCCGTCGCCCTCGTCGGACGGCATCCGGGACTCGGAACACATCCGGCACAGCAGCCGCACCGAGGAAGACCAGTCCTCCGCGGCGAACCCGGCATCGGAGGCCAGCTGCTCCAACGCGTCCCGGTCCGCCTCGGTGGCCGCCTCAAGCAGCACCACCCACGTAGGCACAGGCGACGGCGCCCACAGCTCGATCTCGTCGAACACCGGATAGGCGTGGCCCGACGCGGTCGTCCGCTCCCCGTGCGGCACCCCGTCGTGCAGCACGACCTCACCCCAGCGCCGCCCCGAGGACGGCAGCGGGATGGACAGCACCTCGATGCGGGCGGGGTCCAGGCGCCGCCCCCACACCACCTCGGCCTCCCCTTCGGGAGACAGCCGTACGGCCGCGCTGCCGAGGTCCATGCCGACCGGTTCGCCGGACGCGGTCGCCCCTCCCGGTACCCGCAGCCCGTACGCCTGCCAGGCCCGCCGGGCCAGCGGCCAGTCCTGGAGCGCGGTCGCCGCGATGCCCACGTTCCACCAGTCGGGCGCCCCGGTCTCCCGGTCGAGCAGCGCGACGGCCCTGAGGCCCGCGGCCCGGGCCTGTTCCCAGTCGTGCCGGAACTTGTGCAGGAGGGCGAGGTTGAACCACGACTCCGACAGCCACGGCTCCAGGTCCGCGGCACGTGTCAGCAGCGCGCCCGCGTCCTCGTACCGACCGTCGCCGATCAGCGTGAACGCGCGGTCCGTGGCCTGCCGCCAGGAGGCGGAGGGCCGGTGCCGTCCCTTGCCGAAGATCCTCACGATTCCCGCCTGCCGGTTCCGTCGAGTGGGCTGGCTGTGCCCCCGGACACCCTCTCTCCCGCATCCAACCACGTGTGCTTGGAAGGGCGCTCATTACCCATGGGTTACCCCGTCGCGGGGGAGGTCAGACAGTCTCTCGACAGCACCCTGGCCAGCGCCTCCACGACTTCCGGAGCGTAGTCCCCCGCGGTGCCCAGGCGCAGCTCCTCCAGCGCGGTCAGCGGCCCGCCGGGCCCGGCGTCCCGCGCCTTCTCCTCGTACGCGTTCACCGCCCGCACGATCCGCGCGGCCAGCGGCTGCTCCCGGCAGGGGTCGGCCTGCCGCTCCACGACCACCGCGACGGCCGCGTCCACACCCGTCTGCCGTACGACGGCCCCGCCGAGGAGCGCGATGCGGCGCTGTTCGGCGACGGGCAGACCTGCGGTGGCGCCCGCGGGCACCGGGTCGACGAGGCTCAGCTGGCCGATGTCGTGCATGAGGGCGGCGTACTCCAGGACGGTGAGTTCGGGCCGGGACAGTCCGAGGTCCCGTCCGACCTCCCGGCTGAGCGCGGCGACCCTGCGCGCGTGTCCGGCGGGCGTGTACCCGGCGATCTCGGTGGCCCGGGCGAGGGAGGCGATGGTCTGGCGGTAGGTGGAGCGGACGGCGGCGTACCGGCGGACGGAGAGCTGGGTGAGCAGCAGCGGCACGGAGAAGACGGGCAGCGCCCACAGCCCCACGACGGCCACCGCGAGCGCCATCACGGCACCCGTGGCGACGACGGCGGAGCCGATCCCGAGCAGCGCCCGCAGCTCGTCCCTCAGCACCGGGCCGAAGGGCCAGCCGGCGCGGGAGTGCGCCAGGGCGGCCGCGAGGACGGCGTCGCACAGCGCGGTGAGCGAGAGCAGGGCGAGCAGCAGCACGGCGTACGCGGGGCCGCCCCACTGCGCGAACGTCCCCTGGTTGTACAGGGGTTGGAAACACACGGCGGCGAATCCCACGGTGAGGAAGCGGCGGGCGAGCTGGTCGGTGGTGGGGCCCTGCCCGCGCCCGATGTGCGGCACGCCGCCGACGAGGGAGGCGGCGAGGACGACGGTGACGACCTGGGCGGCGCCGTGATGGGTGGGCGCGCCGGCGTTCTCGCCGAGCAGGGCGTACGACAGCGCCCCGGCGGCACCGAGCGGCGCGGCCTCCCTGACGTGGGGCCCGCTGCGCCGGTTGAGCTCACCGACGGTGATCAGCACCCCGAAGGCGAGGGCGGTGCCGCGCTCCTCGATGCCGGTCCAGAGGGTGAAGGCGAGGGAGCCGAGCACCAGGAGGGCGGCGCAGGCGTGGACGAGGGTGAGGAGGAACGGAGGGCGGGGGACGCGCCTGCGTGTGCCGCCCTCCGGCCCCGGGGACCGGGTGGGCCCGGACGTGCTCCGGTCCGGTCGCGGGGCCGCGCTCACCGGCGTGCTCCCGGCCGCCCCACGGCTGCCGGCCGAGGACGCGGCAGGCCGGCCTCGTCCGCCGTGACCGCGGGATGCCAGCCGTGCCGGGCCAGCGCGCTGACAAGGGCCGTCACCATGCGCGGGTCGAACTGGCTGCCCGCACACCGCTCCAGCTCCTCCAGCGCGGCAGCCACCGGCCGGGCCCGTCGGTAGGAGCGGGTGGACGTCATGGCGTCGAAGGCGTCGGCGACCGCCACCACCCGTGCCGACTCCGGAATACGACCACCCGTCAGCCCGTACGGGTATCCGCTCCCGTCCAGCCGTTCGTGATGGTGCAGTACGGCGGCCCGGGCCTCCCCGAGGAAGGAGATGCCCCGCACCATCTCGTGCCCGTACTCGGGATGGAGTTCGATGACCCGCCGCTCCTCAGGGGTCAGCGGCCCGTCCTTGCGGAGCAGCCGCGTCGGCACCCCCAGCTTCCCCACGTCGTGCAGGATCCCCGCGAACCGCAGTACCTCGATGCGGGCGTCGTCCATGCCGAGCTCCCGCGCGATCATCATCGACGCCTGCCCGACCCGTTCGCTGTGCCCGCGCGTGTACTCGTCCTTGATGTCGACGGCCTGTACCAGCGCGCGGATGGTGGCCTGGTGGGCGGCCCGCTCCCGGTGGTACTGGGCGAACACCCACCACGACACACACATCGGCAGCAGCACGAGCAACGCGGCGACGGGACCGTAGGGGCTGCGCCACAGCACCGCCATCATCAGCCCGGCCAGTCCGTGCACGGCGACGGGGGCGAGGGAGCGGAGGAAGAGGCCGCGCCAGGCCCGCCGTACGGGAATCCGCTCGGCGAGCGCCAGGATCCCCCCGTCCAGCAGGCTCAGTACCAGGCAGAACGTGAGGACCGCGACCCCGGCCGGGACCAGCGCGTACGGGAAGTCCGACGTCACGACCGCGTCCCGGCCGCCCATCGCCCAGTGCACCCGTGCGGCCGCCCACACACCCACGGCGAGCCGCGCGGCCCGCCAGATCCGGCGCAGTACCCGGGGCCGCTGTTCCACGGGGGACAGCAGGGCCGCCGGCAGCGGTACGAGGGCGGCGGCGGGGGGCGGCAGCAGGAAGGCGCCGGCGAGCAGGACGGGGTAGAAGGTGCCGGCGAACCGCCATCGGGCGGCGGCCCGCTCGCATCCGGCGTACAGCGCGACGAGCAGCGCGACCGCCCACCAGGGGGTGCGGACGGCCGGCAGCGGGAGCAGACAGACCAGCGCGGCCACGGCCGCACAGGCGACGTACGCGCGCGCCCGTGCCGGTACCGCCTCCACGCCAACGCCCTCCCCCGCCACGCCTGTTCCGGCTCGGAGCCTAGGACGCCGGGTGGACCGGAAGAACCGCTATGGGTGAATCCGCGCGCCTGCGCCGTCCGGATTAGCCCGATCGAGTGACCGGCGTGCGAACGTCGTGCCGACGTGCGGTCAGTGCGGGACGTCCGCGGCGAGTGCCTTGCTGAGTTCCTCCACGGCGGCCGGCGACTCGCGTTGGAACGCGGCGATGTCCAGGCCCTCGTCGCCCATGACGGTGAGCAGCGCGCGGTCGCCCACGGCCGTCACGACGACATGCCCGGAACCGCCCCGCACGATCACCTCGCGCAGTGTCCCGGCGCCGCCGAGGTCGGCGATACGGCGGCCGACGCCGAGGGTCGCGGCGGCGAGCGCGGCGACGGACTCGGGGTGCACGGAGTCGACGTCGGCGACGACGAGCAGTCCGTCCGCGGTGGACAGCACGCTCTCGCTGACGCCCAGCACCCGGTCCCGCAGGGAGGCGAGGATGTCGATGAGGGCGGCGTCCGGCTCGGGTGACGGGGTTTCGGTCATGGACACGTGCTCCTCGGGGGTTCGGCAGTGCTCCCGCTCTCGGGGAGAGCCTGCAGCCGCTCATGGACGCGCTGCAGCGTTTCGATCGAGGGTTGCTCGGCGGCCAGTTCCTCGGGCGAGGGGGCCGGATACGCGAACGGAAGCGAAGAGGACGGAACAGCACCGCGCACGGGCAGGGCCGGACGTGCGGACGGGGGGTCGGAGAGCGGTTGGGGCGGAGCCCCGGCGGGGCCCCCAGCGCTTACGGTGCCCGAGGCCTTCGGAGACTTGGCGGCTCGCGCACCTTTCCGAGAACGCGGGGCCCTGACGGGCTTCGGGGCGTCGGAGGGCTCGGCAGACTCCGAGAGCACAGAAATCTCCGCGAGCTCTGACGGCTTCGGCGGCTTCGAGGATTCCGGGGGTTTTGTGGCCCGCGGGGACTTCGAGGACTTCTTGGCCTGCGAGGACCTCGAAGACGTCGTACCCCTCGCAGACTTCGACGCGCGCGGCGACCCCGAGGACTCCAGGACCTCTGCACGCCCCGACGACTTCGCGAGCCCTGAAGCCTCCGCCGCCTTCGCAGGCCGCGGAGAACCCGAAGACCTCGTCTCCCCCGCAGACTTCGACGCACGCGGCGACCCCGCAGACTTCGGCGACTTCGCGAGCCCGGAGGTCTCCACGGGCTTCGTGGCTCGCGGAGATCCCGAAGACTCCGGGGCCCCCGAGGACTCCGCCGGCGACTCCGGGACCTCTGCACGCCCCAACGACTTCGCGAGCCCTGAAGTCCCCGCCGCCTTCGCAGGCCGCGGAGAACCCGAAGACCTCGTGTCCCCCGCGGACTTCGACGCACGCGGCAACCCCGCAGACTCCGGGGCCCCCGAGGACTCCGCCGGCGACTCCGGGACCTCTGCACGCCCCGACGACTTCGCAAGCCCTGAAGTCCCCGCCGCCTTCGCAGGCCGCGGAGAACCCGAAGACCTCGTCTCCGCCGCAGACTTCGACTCCCGTGGAGTCTTCGAGGGCGCCGTGGCTCGGGGGGACCCCGAGGACCTCGTGGGTCGTGTCGGCTTCGGCGTGTGTGGAGACTCCGTGGCCTTCGAGGGCTCCGAGCCCGCCGACGGCTCCGGGGGCTCGGCCCGGCCCCGGGCCCGTGTTGGCTTGGACGGGCTCGCGGGTTCTTCGGGTTCTGGGCTCACTCGCCGCCCTTCTCTCCGCGTTCGCCGTGGTTCCGGGCGGGAGATGTGCCGCCGGGTCTGCGTTTCGGCAGCGGGCCGACGGCGGGGACGGGCCCGGCGGGGCTCTCGGGGGCCACGCGGGGCGCGGTGCTGGGGCGGTTGCCGGGAGCGGCCCTGACCTCCCACCGGATCAGCTCCAGGGCCTCCAGCCGGTTCAGGTCCAGCATGACCGCGAACAGCCCACGCCCGAGGGCGAAGGCGAGATCCCGGGGCGTGCGGCGCCCGTTGACACCGTCCAGGAGTTCCCGGTGCCGCCGCGACAGCCACACACCTGAGCGGCCGTCACCGGAAGTCTCCGGCCGCAGCCGGGCCAGCTCCCCCGGTGCCACCCCCGCTCGCGCCAGCACCCCCGTGCGGCGGGCGACCTCCTCGGTCAGCGCGCGGGGCTCCACTCCGGGTGTCGCCACCAGCGTCGGTTCGCGGTCGCCGGTGTCCCAGCCGCCCGCCGGGCCGAGGGCCATCGCGAAGGCACCGTCGAAGACCGCGGCCGTGCAGATGATCTCGAGTTCCGCCGCGCCGATCAGCCCGGTGGACACCAGCAGCGCACCCACTCGGTCCGCGTCGGGTTCCGTCGCGCAGGCGGTGAGCCACGCCTCGTCGTCGATGCGGCCGGTGGTGAGGAGGGCCGAGGAAGCCGTGGGAGCGCCGGGGGTCTCGATCGCGCCGACCAGACCGCCACGGAGGTGAATCGTTCCGCCGGGGGATCCGGAGACCCGGACCGTGCCGGTGAACTCCTCTTCCCGCAGCGCCTGCAGGAGTGCGGGGACGTTGCGGACCGGGGGCGCGTTCACGCCAGTACCTCGGTGACGCGGTCGCCCAGACTGCGCAGGGCGAGCGCCACGTTGGCCCGGTCGCGGTCCAGCGCGGCCGCGAGGAGCAGGGGGTCACCGGCCGGCCGTACGACGGTGAACAGCATCTGATGGCGGCGCCGGCTGGTCAGGACCACGCTCTCCAGATCCCCCTCGGCCCCGGCCTCGCCGAGCCGCTGCGCGATGAGGTTCGCGAGTTCGCTGCCGGCCGCGCCGTCCCCGGCCTCCACGGCGTCGCCCGCGGTGCCGTAGACCAGACCGGTCACCGCGTCGATCAGGGCGACACCCGTGACTCCGGGGGCGTCGAGCAACCGGTCCAGGGAGGTCTGGAGCGCGGTCGCGTTTTCCCCCATTGGCCCTCCACGGTCCGACACCACGCACTACTTTGAACGACAAGTTTCGGAACACACGCCAAAGTTGACGCTAAGTGACCCAGAAGTCGCTTGTCTTCGATCGTAGTTGGCCGAGCATCGACCGGTCAGCAGCACGGAAGAATTGAGGGAACCGGTGAACATAGAGACCGCGCTCAAGGAAGCCATGAGTCTGGACGGCGCGATCGGCGCCGCCATCGTGGACTATGACAGCGGCATGTCGCTCGGCGCCATCGGCGGCGGACAGGGCCTCGACCTGGAACTCGCCGCCGCGGGCAACACCGAGGTGGTGCGCGCGAAGATGCGCACCCTGGCCTCGCTGGACATGGACGACGTGATCGAGGACATCCTGATCACGCTCGGAAAGCAGTACCACCTGATCCGCCCGCTCACGAGCAGCCAGGGCACGTTGTTCTTCTACGTGGCCCTGGACCGGGCCCGCAGCAATCTCGCGCTGGCCCGGCACGGGCTGAAGAGGATCGAGAACGGCCTGGAGATCTGACCGCGCGGGCCCCCGCGGGACCCGGCGACGAGGCCGCCGGTGGCGCTCAGGACTCCTGCGGTGTCACCGGCGAAGCCGTCACGTCATGGTCGGGCACAGCCTGTCCGGTGCGGATCAGGTCGAGCCGGCCAAGAACCTTGGAGCGCAGGTCGGTCGGCACGTCGTCCTGACCGCAGCACCGCTTGACGAGCTTCTTCACGGCCTCTTCGAGGCCGTACTTCTCCAGGCAGGGCGAGCACTCCGTGAAGTGCTGCTTGAACTTGACGCGATCGACGTCCGGCATCTCACTGTCGAGGAACTCGTAGAGATGATCGAGTACCTCACTGCAGTCCGTCTCATGCGGCTCTCCGCAGCTCATGAGCCCGAGCCTTTCGCTTCGTTCGACTCTCCGGCACCGGCCGGGACGAGCCCGCGCTCACGGGCGTAGTCCTCGAGCATGCCGCGCAGTTGACGGCGGCCGCGGTGCAGGCGGGACATCACCGTACCGATGGGTGTCCCCATGATGTCCGCGATCTCCTTGTACGCAAAGCCCTCGACGTCGGCGAGATAGACGGCGATGCGGAATTCCTCGGGAATCGCCTGGAGCGCTTCCTTCACGTCCGAGTCGGGCAGGTGGTCGAGCGCCTGCGACTCCGCGGAGCGCAGACCGGTCGACATGTGCGACTCGGCGCGGGCGAGCTGCCAGTCCTCGATCTCCTCGGCCGCGGAGCGCTGGGGTTCACGCTGCTTCTTGCGGTACGAGTTGATGAACGTGTTGGTGAGGATCCGGTACAGCCACGCCTTGAGGTTGGTCCCCTCACGGAACTGGTGGAAGGACGCGTACGCCTTGGCGTACGTCTCCTGCACCAGGTCCTCGGCGTCGGCCGGATTGCGTGTCATACGCAGAGCGGCCGAGTACATCTGGTCGAGGAATTCGAGCGCGTCCCGCTCGAAGCGCGCGCTGCGCTCCGATGTGGACTCCGTGCTCGTGCCCTGGCCCCCGGGCTGCTCCGCCTGGCCGTTGTCGGTCCCTGCGTCGATCCCAGTGACCGGACCCACCTCCTCAAGATTCCGGGCAGCACCGAAACCGGTGCCACCGGAATTGGAGGATAGACGACTACCCGCCCCGGCCGCCCCTCGAATAGGAGTGGTCTTGGTCGCGCGCAGCACCGTCCAGTCCAGGTCAGCGCGGCTGCTGCGGCTCGGGCAGTAGGTCGAACCCATGCTGCGGACTTCCTCTCCACGACGGTCGGTGCTGGTTCTTCAGCACTTCTGTCCGCCTCAACAGAGGTTCGCGGCTCAACATTCCCCGGCCTTCACGCCAGTGACCCGGCCCACTTCACGACCGCGTCCGTGATGACTGTCACGGCCTGCTCCTGGGTGGTCGCGGCCCTCTTCGGCACCGCGAAGCCGTGATCGCCGTACGCCACCTCGACCAGTTCGAAGGGGCCGGCCGGGAACTCCTCCGGCTTTCCGAACGGGTCGTTGCCGCCCTGTACGACCAGGGTGGGCACCCCGGATCCGAGCAGTTCGCCGGCCCGCGACTTCTCCGGCCGGCCCGGCGGGTGCAGCGGGAAGCTGAGGGCGAGGACAGCGGCCGCGCCCAGTTCCACGGCCGTACGGCAGGCGACGCGGGCCCCCGCGCTGCGCCCGCCGGAGATCACCGGCAGGCCGGGCTTCACGAGAGCGGGCCAGATCCCCCGCCATCCCACGTCCAGTGTCTTCGGGGCGGGCGCGACCTTCTTGCCGGCCACCCGCCAGGGCTGCTCCACCAGGGCCACGGTCACCCCGTGCCGGGGCAGTACGTCGGCGAGGGCCTGGAGGTCCCGCGCCTCGATGCCGCCGCCGGCGCCATGGCTCACGGCCAGCACGAGCCGTGCCCCGGTCGCCGCCGGGTACCAGGTGACGCGGGCATCCCCGGCGTCCGTGCCGATGATCTCGAAGGTCATGTCAGAAGAGTGTGCCCTCTTCGGGTCCTTCCAGTTCCTTCAGCAGCTCCGGCCCGTTGTTGCGGACGTTGCTGACGGCGGTGGAGACCGGGTAGGCCCGCATGAGCCCCTCGGGCGGGGGCGCGAGCAGCGAGCGCAGGTCCTCCATGTCCGTGCGGGACGGGTCGAGCCAGGTGTCCCAGCGGTCGGGCGTGAGCATGAGCGGCATCCGGGGGTGGATGTCGGCGAGCGTGCGCGGGCCGTCGGCCGGGGAGACGGCGAGCGGGCCGGTCTCCGCCTCGGTGGTGATCACGGAGCAGGTCGCCCACCAGGCCAGCGGGTGGTCGTCGGGCAGCGTCTTGTCGCGCCAGAACTCGTAGAGCCCGGCCATCGCGAACACCGACCCGTCGGCGGGCAGCACGAAGTAGGGCTGCTTGCGCGGCCGCTTCTTCCGCCCCTCGACCTCCAGGTCCCGCTCCTGCGTACCGGTGACCCACTCGTAGTAGCCGTCGGCCGGGACGATGCAGCGCCGGGTGGCGAAGGCCCGCTTGTACGACGGCTTCTCGTGCACGGTCTCCGCGCGGGCGTTGATCATCCGGGCCGCGCCCTCGGGTGTCTTCGACCAGCTCGGGACCAGCCCCCACTTCAGCTTCCGCAGCTGGCGGACCGGTCGCGGGTCGTCCACGCCCTTGAGAGGCCGGTCCAGGACGGCGTAGACCTCCTTGGTCGGGGCCACGTTGTAGTCGGGCTCCAGGGACTCCTCGGGCTCCCAGTTCTCTATCTCGAAGATTCCCGCGAGATCCTCCGGCCCACGGCTCGCCGCATACCGTCCGCACATGTTCGACTACCTTCTCGACGCTCCGGTGTCCGAGTCACTTGGACACGTCCAAGAGTGGCAGACCGGTGCCGGGGACCGATATGCGGGCGGAGGGTGGAGGCCGGACGACAGTCCCCCTGCCACGGGTTCATGCGGCGCACGGCGGGTCGTAGGAGCGGTTCGGCAGGTACTGCCGCCATTCGGTACGGGTGATGGCCGCGCCCGCGACCGCGCAGATGCGGGCGGCGACGGCGTCCGGGGCGGTGTTCCACAGCCGCACGGTGTGGTCCGCGCTGCCGGCGGCGAGGGTGTGGCCCCTGGGGCTGAAGGAGACCACGTACACATGGTCGGCCGGGCCGGTCAGTGTCGCCACGACGGTGGGTGACGCCGGTCGCGTGACGTCCCACAGCCAGACCGTGTGGTCGGTGCTGCCGGCGGCGAGGGTGTGCCCGTCGGGGCTGAAGGCCACCGAGTAGACGTAGTTGGTGGGGCCGGTCAACGGCTCGCCGAGGAGTTCGGGTGCCTCCGGCCGGCTCACGTCCCACAGCCTGACCGTGTGGTCCGCGCTGCCGGCGGCCAGGGTCTTCCCGTCGGGGCTGAACGCGACCGAGTAGACGGTGTCAAGGCTCTCCGTCAGCGGTCGGCCGACCGGCCGGGGCGTTGTCGGCCTGCTCATGTCCCACAGCCGGACGGTGTGATCGGCGCTTCCCGCGGCCAGGGTCCTCCCGTCCGGGCTGAACGCGACCGAGAAGACGTAGCTCGTGAAGCCGGTCAGTTTCGGCAGCGGAGCCGGGTGGGCCGGGCTCGTGACGTCCCACAGCCGAAGCGTCTGGTCGTCGTTGCCGGTGACCAGGGTGCGGCCGTCGGGGCTGAAGGCGACGGTCTGGACATAGCCGGCCGTCGGACCGGTGAGCGCGGGTCCCAGCGGGACGGGGTGGGCCGCGTCGGCGATGTTCCAGAGCCGCACGGTGCCGGTGGTGCCGGCGATCGCGAGCGTCCGGCCGTCGGGACCGAAGGCCACCGCCGTGACAGCGCCGCCCGGAACGGCGATCCCCTGGCCGAGCGGTTCCCCAGTGGCGACGGTCCACAGGCGGAGCCGGTCGGTGCCGATGGCGAGGAGCCGGCCGTCCGGGCTGAAGGCGATGCCGTTGACGACACCGTCGGTGGTCAGGACCGGGCTGGGCAGGTGCCACAGCCGGGTGACCCGGTCGGCGTCGCCGCTCACCACCGTCGACCGGTCGCGCCAGAGCAGTGCGGTGACCGGCCCGGTGTGCCGGAAGCCGGCGGTGACCCGGCGGGTGCGCAGGTCCCACAGCCGGACCAGGTCGTCACTGCCGCCGACCGCCAGCGTGGTGCCGTCGGGGCTGTACGCCAGCGCGTTGATCCAGCTCGTCGCACCGGTGAGGGGCTTTCCTTCCCGCCGGGGAGCGGTCGGGTCGGCGACGTTCCACAGGCCGACCTGCTGATCGCGCCCGCCCACGGCGAGTGTCGCACCGTCCGGGCTGAACGCCAGTGTGAGGACGTCCTTGTCCGCCGCGGTGAATCCCGTCCCCGTCACCGCGGGCGTGCCGGAGGCGCCGATCCGCCAGAGGTGGACCTTCCCGTCGCCGCTGCCCGCGGCCAGGAGAGTGCCGTCCGGGCTGAAGCCCACCGCATGGATGTATCCCGCCGGTCCGGTGAGCGCGGGCCCCGACGTCCTCGGGTGGCCGGGAACGGTGACGTCCCAGAGATGGACGGAGTCGTCCGCGCCACCTGCCGCGAGCGTGTGTCCGTCGGGGCTGAACGCGACGCTGTAGACGGTGTCGGCCGGGCCGGTGAGCGGTGAGCCGAGCGGACGGGGCCGACCGGGCGTGCTGACGTCCCACAGTCGTACGGTCCGGTGCGCGCCGGCGGCCGCCAGCACCTTCTCGTCCGGGCTGAGAGCGACCGTGTACACCGCGTCGGGGAAGGCGGCCAGCGGGCGCCCGTACAGCGCCGGGTGGCGGGTGTCGGCGGTGTTCCACAGCCGTACCGTGCCGTCGGCGCCGCCCTGGGCCAGCAGGTGACCGCGGCTGCCGAGACTCAGGGCCTGTACCCCGCCTTCCGGGGAGAGCAGGCGGGTGACCGCGGGTGCGGCGGAGGAGTTCAGGAGGCTGGAGACGGCCTCCGGGGTGGGCGCGATCCGGTAGGCGGCCAGCGCCAGTTGGGCGCCCAGCGCCACCTCGTCGGTACGCACCCGGTCCGCCGCGACGGCGGTCAGGCGCGAGTCTGCGGCGGTCTGCTGTCTCTCGGCGGTCCTGTTGCGCTGGATGCCGTACCAGGCACCGGCGATGACCAGGGCGAGCACCACGCCCAGCGCGGTGACCAGTTGGTACGACCGACGGGTGCGGCGGCGCTCGGCCAGCCGCTCCAGGCGCTCGTTCTCGATACCGGCGTCCAGGAACTCCCGCTCCAGCGGCGTGGGATCGAGGTGGTGGGCGGCGTCCTCCGCCCAGGTGCGGGAGAGCGCGAGGCCGGTCCCCCGTAACAGCATGTGGCGGTCGCGTCCGCTGTCGTGCCAGGCCTCCGCCGCCTCGGTGAGCCGGTGATGGGTCCGGATCCCGTCGCGGTCGGACTCGATCCACTCCTGCAGGCGCGGCCAGGCGGACAGCAGTGCCTCATGGGTGATCGTCAGCGTTTCCGCGTCGGCGGTGATCAGTCGCTGCTCTATGAACTGGTCCGCCACCAGGCTCAGTTCGCTGGGTCCCGGACCGTCTGCGGCACGCAGGAGTTCGCTGTGCCAGATGCGGCGCCGGACGTCGGCCGTCGTGCTCGACAACCGGACCAGCCGCAGGAAGAGGGTGCGGGCCAGGACCTGCCGCTCCGGGCTGAGGCCGTTGTAGACGTTGTCGGCGGTGTGTGCCACGGCTCCGGCGATTCCGCCGCTGGCCTGGTAGTCGGCCACGGTGAGCTGCCGGTTCAGGCCGCGCTCGGCGGTGGCGAACAGGGCGTGGGACAGCAGCGGCAGCGCGCCGTCCTCGTGGCCCTGGTCCGTCTCCCCCCGGATGGCGGGCGCGAGGTCCCGCAGCAGCAACTCGACCAGTCCGTCGTCGAGTTTGACTCCTGCGCAGCGGGCGGGCTCGACGATCGCCCGGCGCAGCTGTGACGTGCTCATCGGACGGACGATCTCCTGGGCCTCCGCCAACGCGGTCGCCAGCAGCGGTCTGCGCAGTGCCTCCGCGTAGAAGTCGGCCCGCAGTCCCAGCACGGCCGAGACGACGGGCCCGGGCACGGATCCTGCGGTGCCCTCGGCCGGTGCGAGCGGACCGGCACCGGTGAGCGCGCCGAGCGCCTCGATGAACGCCTGCCGCTCCGCCTCGTCCCGGCAGGTGGTGAAGGTCTCCTCGAACTGGTCGACCACCAGGACCAGCGGCTCGGCGACGAAGCGTGCGCAGCCGGTCGGATCCGACCGCAGCTCCTCGACGATCTCCCGGACCGGCCGTCCCGTGCCCGGGGCGAGGTGGGTGGCGAGCTCGGTCAGCGGATGCGTCCGCGGGGTGAAGAGCGCCACCCGCGCGCCTTCCTCGGCCCTCAGCACGGGTATCAGTCCCGCCCGCAGCAGGGAGGACTTGCCGGAGCCCGAGGGACCCACCACGACGACCAACGGCCGTCCGGCGGCGTGCCGTTCGGCCAGTCGCCGGCGCACTCGCTCGGTCGGCTCCTCCCGGCCGAAGAACAGGTCGGCCTGCTCGGGCTCGAAGCTGGCCAGCCCGCGGTACGGGGAGAGCGCGCCGCTCCGCCCGGCCGACGTCTGCCGTAAGCGGATCAGGTCGCCCGTCAGCGCGTCGACCGTCGCCGTGTCGGTGATGCCGCAGGCGTTCAGGAGCGACGGCAGCAGACGGACGGGTGGCAGGTGCCGGCCCCCGAAGTACCCGCCGACCGTGCTGGCCCGCTGATCGAGGATCTTCGCGATCTCCCGGACGGTGAGTCCGGCGTGTTCCTTGAACGACGTCAACTCCCGGGCGAACTCCGCCCGGTCGGCAATGCGTCTGCGTGCTGGGTCCTCCGACACCGATCCCCCGCTCCCCGCCGTCCCGGGGGGCCCGATCCTCGGCGCCCCCGGCCGGCACGAGTTTCCTGTACGGCTCTGTACGGACCTGCGCGGCTCCGCCGTACGGCTCCGTACGGAGACTGTCCGGCCTTGTACGGGCTTGTGGCAACCGCTTCACGAATATTCACCATGCCGGTTGCCTGATGTCATGTCCCGTTTCATACAGGTGTTTCTGCCCTGGCTGCCGGAGGCGACACCATGACCAACGTCCCCGCCCTTCTCGCGGCGGCAGTCCTTCTCACGGTCGGCATCCTCATGGTGCTGCGCCGCGTGGCGATCGCCGACGAGCGACGTCCCGTGATCCTGGTCGTGGCGTGGCTGTGCGTCGCCCTCGGCGTCGACCTGGTCCTGTTCGGATTCTTCCCCGGGGAGACGATCAGCGGTACGGCCTTCGGGTTCCGGATGGGCGGCGCGGCCGCGCTCTTCCTCCTCGTCTGGCAGGGCTGCTTCCGGGTGCACAGGCAGGCCCTGGCGCTGGACCGGCCGGGCGAACTGCTGCGGCAGAGCAGGGCCGAGGCGACGCGGCTGCGCACCCAGCTCGCCGAGGCCACGGCCATGCGACAGCCCCGGCGGCTGACGGCGACCCACGTGCACCGCAGCCCCGTGGCCGGGCGCCCCGGCCGCGAACTGGGCATCATCACCGGCGATCTGAAGAACGTCGACTTCGTCGACGTCTGGGTCAACTCGGAGAACACCGACATGCAGATGTCACGCTTCCACGAGCAGTCGGTGTCCGGCCTCATCCGCTACGAGGGCGCCCGCCACGACGCCTCCGGCCGCGTCGTGGAGGACTGCGTCGCCGACGCGCTGGCCTACCGGGTGGCGGGCCACACGCCCGTCATGCCCGGCACGGCGATCAGCACCGGCCCCGGAAAGCTGGCCACGCGCAACAAGGTGCGCCGGATCGTGCACGTCGCCTCGGTGATCGGCGAGCCCGGCAACGGCTACCGGCAGGCACGCGCGCTGGCCCGATGCGTGACCAACGCGCTGCGGGAGGCGGAGCGTTCGGGGTCGCCCGACTCCGGCTCACTGAGCGAACCACCGGCCTCGATCGTGTTCCCGCTGCTCGGGGCGGGAGAGGCCGGCGCCGATCCGGCCGAGACCGCCACGGCTGTCCTGACGGCGGCGTACGAGTACCTCATCTCCGACCGTCCCACATCGCTCCGGGCGGTCTACGTCCTCGCCTACACCGACGCCGAACTGGCCGCCTGCCAGGGCGCGCTGGAGCTGTTGCCCGGCGTCGAACGCGCCGCGCGCTGAATCCCCGCACAGCCACCGACCCGACCTCACGCACCCACCCGCGACACAAGGAGACCCACCCATGCACTCCGTCTACCCGACCCAGCCGCTGGCCCCCGACCTGGCCCGGGTCCGTGCCGCGGGCCGCCGCCCCTGGTACCTCCGGCTCGGCGAGGAGCGGCCGAACGTGACGTCCGGCTGCCCCGAGAACGACTGCGACCCCGGGCCCATCGAGGCTCACGACGTGTACTGCCACACCCACGAACGTCTGCTGCCGTTCTCGACGTCCGCGCCGAGCAGGGCACGGTGGTTCGTGGTCAACCTGCTGCGTGCGCTGGTGTGCGGGGTGTTCACGCTGGCCGCGCAGACCGCGAGCCCGGTGCCGGTGACGGTGCTGGCCGTGCTGACGGGGGCGGCGGTGCTCGGGCTGCCCCTGCGGCACTACACCGTCGGCCGGGCGGTCGCCGTCACCTTGTGGGCACTGGCCTGCGCGGTGAGCACGCTGACCGCCGTGACCGGGACGCACGCCCACCGGATCACCGGCACGGTGGCGCTCGCGCTGATCGCGCTGGGCTGGCTGGGCCGGCTGAGCGCCACCCTCACCGAGAAGGCGGACAACGGCTGGGCCCGTCGGGCACGTCGGGCACGTCGGCAGAACCCCGGCGACCGCTCCGGTGGCCGGGCGGTGGGAGTGATCGCCTCGGGCATGGCCACCGTGCCGACCGCGCTCGCGCTGAGCCTGCTCCTGGCCCACGGGCCTTCGGGCTGGCTGCTGCGGCTGCCCGCGGTCCAGGGCTGGCTGCTGGTCGGCGCCGTCGGCGGCCTCGCCGGGACGGTGCTGGCCGCCCTGCTGGTGGGGACACTGGACGGCTGGGGGCTGGTCGATCTCCGGACCGGCCAGGCCGGGCTGCCCCGCAGGCCCGCCGTCCTGCGGTGGACACCGGCGGACAGGCGCCGACGCGGAGCGCCACCGCACTCCTTCGCGGGCCGGGTCGAGGTCCTGGTGCTCGAACTTCGCCACCAGTTGGTCACGGCGGCCCTGCGCTGCGCGTCCTTCGTCGTCAACGTCCTGCGGCTGACCGGCCACCACGCCACCAGGGCCGTCGTCGTACTGGCGAACTTCCTGTACCGGCAGGCCGTGATCCTGCTGCGCCGGGCCCGTATGTCGGTGGTGTGCACGGGAGTTGTCCTGGGCCGGGCGGTACGGCTGCTGCTCGCCGCTCTCCCGCGCGGCGTCCGCATCGTCCTGCTGCCACCGGCCGTACTGGCCCTCGCGGCCGCCCTGGTACCGGCGGTGGCCCGGCGGACCACGAGCTATCTGACCGTCGGCGGCCCCGCCCGGCTCGGCCTGGCACTGCTCGGCACCCTGGCATGCCTGCTGCTGTTGACGGTCGCGTGGGCGGCGCTGACGGGCGAACCGTTCGCCCGCACACGGGACTCGGCGCTGCGCACCGCCGGGCTCGCCCTGCCCCACGTGGTGCTGCTGACCACCGTCGGCGGCTGGGTGCTGGGGCTGCCCGGCACCTTCGGCCACGGCCGCATCCACGTGGGCTGGCTGACGCTCACCCTCACCACCCTGGTCCTGGTCTTCCTGGTGCGCGCCAGGCCGGACCGCAAGCCCGCGCCGAAGGACTGACCGGATGCGCTGCCCCGGGGGGCGTCTCCAAGAGCGCCTCTCGGGCCCGGTGGCACCACCCCCCCCAGGTCATCGGTTCGACAGGGGGGACCAGCCATGCCGGGCCCGAGGCCAGCGGTCCTCTTGCAGGACCGCGGAAAACATAACGGGGGACACCATGACCATCAGAGCGCGGGATCTGTTCCTGTTCGTCGGGGCCGGCGCCTCGCGGTCCGTGCCCGCCGGGCTGCCGATGTTCGACGGACTGCGAGGACGGATCCTCCTCGAGCTGGGGCTGGTCGGCGACCGTCCGGACGACCCCCGGGCGAGCGCCTACGCCCAGCTCGCCCCGGAGGTCTTCATGCTCGCCCTGTCGAAGGGCGGCGTGGCGGTCGTGCCCTGGCTGAACGACGTGCTCGGGGCCGGGGAGCCCAACGCGGCCCACCACGCGGTCGCCCGGCTGGCGGCTGCCGGGGCCACCGTATGGACCGTCAACTTCGACCACCTGATCGAGCGGGCCGGCGGCCCCGGACTCGTCCCGTGCGCCTGGCCCGCCGCCCCCGCCGACGGCGCGAAGGTGTTCAAGCCGCACGGCACCCTCGGAGGAGAGCTCGTCGTCGACGCCGAGGCGGTGCTCCACGGCCTTCCTCCGGCCTGGGAGGAACGGCTGCGGGCCGACGTGAGGGGCCGCACGGTGGTCTTCCTCGGCTACCGCGGCTTCGACCTGGACTTCCAGCCGATCTGGGACGACGTGCTCGCGGCGGCGGAGGACGTGCTCTGGTTCGACCTGCCGGACCCGGCAGCGGACCGGCACAAGAGGCTGCTCCTGGCCGGCAAGGAGGCGGCCGGCCGCCTCCACCTGCGACCCCCCGTGCCCAGACCCGTCGACGCTCCGCCCGGCGGACCCAACCCGTCCTGGGACTTCGTCCACTGGTGCCGGACCGAAGGGCTCGCCGATGTCGACCAGGCGCTGGTACTGCGGCTGTTCGAGCAGCCCGAGCCGGTGTTTCCCCGGCTGCCGGGAAAGCCCTACGCGCGGGCGAAACCCGTGGTGCAGGGACTGCTGGGCGAAATCGGCGCGGCCCGCAGGAGTTACCGTGCGCTGCTCGGACACCCCGCCCATGTCCGGCATGCCGCGCGCGGGCTGCTCGAACTCCGGCTCAACCACGGAGGCCGCCGGGTCGCCTGGGCGCTGAGCGGCGCCCGGCTCCTGCCCCCGTGGGGGCGGCTGGCCACGGTACGGAAGCTGGCCGCGGTGAAGCGGCTCACCGTGCTGTCCAAGGCGGGCAGTTACCGGGCGGTGCTGCACGGCACCGGGAACCTGACCGCCGACAGCCTCTCCACCCTGTGGATCCTGCGCTCCGCCGCCCTGCGCAGTTCCGCGTCCCTCGACGCCGCGGCGGACGCGGCGGCCACGGCCTGGGACAGTGCGCGCGCCGAGCACCACCCCGTCCGGATCGCCCACGCGGCCTTCCAGCGGACCCTCGCCCTGATGTGGGCGGACCGCCTGGACGAGGCCCGCACCTGCCTGGAACAGCACCTGGACCCGTATGCCGCTCTCGCGGCCAACAGGTGGGTCGCCTGGGCCGACTTCGTACGGGGCGGCCTGGCCGTCCGCGACGGGGACGCCACAGTCGCAGAGGGCCACTTCCAGCGCAGCAAGGACCGCTTCCACGCAGAGGCACTCGACGACGGGGTGGCCAGCGTCCTCGTCGCGCGCCTGGCCCTACTGAGGCTGCAGGGTCGGGCCGGCGACTTCGAGGCGGCACTGGAGGAAGTCGAACGCTTCGAGCGGACCGGGGACAGACAACGCCTGCGCTACGCGAGGAAACACCGCTTCATGCGCCACGCGGTCCTGCTCGAACGCGCCGAGTTCGCACGTGTGCACACGCGGAACGCCGACGCGGCTCTGCGCCTGTACCGGAAAGCGGCCGGCTCCCCCTACCCGCTGCACGCCTCGCAGGGCCACCTCGGCCTCGCGATGCTGGAGGCCGAACACCACCACCCGCCCGCCCACGCCCACGTGGCACTGGCCACCGCGACCCGGATAGGCGCCCGCCGTCACGCCCGCCACGCACGAGCCCTGCTGGCGGCGCCCGGCCCGGCCCAGGCACCGGAGTTCTTCTTCTGCTGAGCCGGGGCACAGGCGTCTCGGATACCGTCCGCACAGACGTGCCACACTGCCAGACTCCGTACGGGGAGAGGGAGCCACCGGGAAACATGGACAGCACCGCATCGACCGCGCTGCCCGACCTCTGGGACCGGCTCACCGGTCTCCAGCCGGACCCCGACCTGTGGGTGGTGCTGGGCACCATGGTGGCGGCGCTCGCCATAGTGGTCCCGCACACGCTGTGGCGGGTCTCGCGCAACGCGATCACCATCGCCCACGAGGGCGGCCACGGCCTGGTCGCCCTGTGCACCGGCCGTCAGCTCACCGGTATCCGGCTGCACTCCGACACCAGCGGCCTCACGGTCAGCCGGGGCAAGCCGCACGGCATCGGGATGATCCTCACCGCGGCGGCCGGCTACACCGCTCCCCCGCTTCTCGGCCTGGGCGGCGCCGCCCTGCTGGCCGCCGGCCGCATCACCCTGCTGCTGTGGGCGGCGACGGCCCTGCTGGTGGCGTTGCTGGTGATGATCCGCAACGCCTACGGGGCGCTGACGGTGCTCCTGACCGGCGGCACCTTCGTGGTGGTCTCCTGGCTCGCCGGCCCCCAGGTCCAGGCGGCCTTCGCGTACGCGGTGGTGTGGTTCCTCCTGCTCGGCGGGGTACGTCCCGCCTTCGAGCTGCAGGCAAAGAGGTCCAGGGGCGGCGCGGGCGACTCGGACGCGGACCAACTGTCCCGCCTGACCCACGTCCCGGCAGGCCTGTGGCTGTTCCTGTTCCACGCGGTGAGCCTGTGCTCACTGATAGGCGGCGGCAGGTGGATGCTGGAGGTGTGATGCAGGCCCGAAGGGCCGCATCACAGGGGCGCGGGGAACTGCGCGACCAGCCACGACGGCGCAGCACTGGAACCACAACCCCCCACTAAAGTGGACCCATGGCTTTGAACCCCTCAGAAACCGCCCTCTGGCCCGCCCCCCACGCGAGTGGAGCCGTCGACGCCACAGTCCATGTCCCGGGGTCGAAGTCAGTCACCAACCGCGCCCTGGTCCTCGCAGCCCTCGCCTCAGAGCCCGGCTGGCTGCGCCGCCCCCTCCGCTCCCGCGACACCCTCCTCATGGCGGCGGCCCTCCGCGAAATGGGCGTAGGCATCGAAGAAGGCGTCGGCCCCGACGGCACAGGAGAAACCTGGCGCGTCCTGCCGGCAGGCCTCCGCGGGCCCGCCACCGTCGACGTCGGCAACGCCGGCACCGTGATGCGCTTCCTGCCCCCCGTCGCCGCCCTCGCCGACGGCGAGATCCGCTTCGACGGCGACCCGAGGTCGTACGAGCGCCCGCTGACCGGCGTCATCGACGCCCTGCGCGCCCTGGGCGCCCGGATCGACGACGACGGCCGCGGTGCGCTGCCGCTCACCGTGCACGGCGGGGGTGCCCTGGACGGCGGCCCGGTGGAGATCGACGCATCGAGCTCGTCCCAGTTCGTGAGCGCGCTGCTGCTGTCCGGCCCCCGCTTCAACCAGGGCGTGGAGGTCCGCCACGTCGGCTCCTCCCTCCCCTCCCTCCCCCACATCCGCATGACCGTGGACATGCTGCGCGCGGTCGGCGCCCAGGTCGACACCCCGGAGTCGGGCGGCGAGCCGAACGTCTGGCGGGTGACGCCGGGCGCCCTGCTGGGCCGGGACCTCACCGTCGAGCCCGACCTCTCCAACGCGCAGCCGTTCCTGGCGGCGGCCCTGGTGACCGGCGGCAAGGTCGTGATCCCGGACTGGCCGACCCGCACCACCCAGCCCGGCGACCGGCTGCGCGAGATCTTCACCGAGATGGGCGGTTCCTGTGAACTCACCGAGTACGGCCTGGTGTTCACCGGTTCGGGTGGGATCCATGGCATCGATGTCGACCTGGGCGAGGTGGGCGAGCTGACCCCCGGCATCGCGGCGGTCGCGGCCCTGGCGGACTCCCCCTCCACCCTGCGCGGGGTGTCCCATCTGCGGCTGCACGAGACGGACCGGCTGGCCGCGCTGACCAAGGAGATCAACGAACTCGGCGGTGACGTCACCGAGACCGCCGACGGTCTGCACATCCGCCCGCGCCCGCTGCACGGCGGGATCTTCCACACCTACGAGGACCACCGCATGGCCACGGCCGGCGCGATCATCGGCCTCGCCGTGGAGGGTATGCGGATCGAGAACGTCGCGACGACGGCCAAGACCCTGCCGGACTTCCCGGACATGTGGACCGGGATGCTCGGGAGCGAGAAGGCGTAGGGGCACAGGGAGATGCGCCGCTACGGCAAGAACACCGACGAGGACGACATCCGCAGCCGCCCGAACCGCAAGGGCAACCGGCCGCGCACCCACATCCGCCCGAAGCACGAGGACGCGACCTGGGGCATGGTCCTCACCGTCGACAGGGGCCGGCTGACCTGCCTGGTCGAGGACCGGGTCGTGATGGCGATGAAGGCCCGCGAACTGGGCCGCAAGGCCGCCGTGGTCGGTGACGTGGTGGCGATCGTCGGCGACCTCTCCGGCCAGAAGGACACCCTCGCGCGGATCGTCCGCATCCAGGAGCGGACGTCGGTCCTGCGCCGTACGGCCGACGACGACGACCCCTACGAGCGCGTGGTCGTCGCCAACGCCGACCAGCTCGCCATCGTCACGGCACTCGCCGACCCGGAACCCCGCCCCCGTCTGATCGACCGCTGCCTGGTCGCGGCCTTCGACGGCGGCCTGACCCCGCTCCTGGTCCTGACGAAGTCGGACCTGGCCCAGCCCGACAAGCTACTGGAGCTGTACGGCCACCTGGACATCCCCTACGTCGTCACCAGCCGCGAGGAGCTGGAGAACGGCGAGGCGGTGAACCGGGTGCGCGAGGAACTCGACGGCAGGATCACGGCGTTCGTCGGCCACTCGGGCGTCGGCAAGACGACTCTTGTGAACGCGCTGGTGCCCGAGGACCGTCGCCGGGTGACGGGCCATGTGAACGCGGTGACCGGCCGCGGCCGCCACACCACCACGTCGGCCCTCGCCCTGCCCCTGGCGGGCGACGACGGGTGGGTGATCGACACCCCGGGCCTGCGGTCGTTCGGACTGCACCACGTGGATCCGTCCCGGGTGATCCACGCGTTCCCCGACCTGGAACCGGGAACCGAGGGCTGTCCGCGCGCGTGCAGTCATGATGAGCCGGACTGCGCGCTGGACGCCTGGGTGGCGGCGGGCCACGCCGATCCGGCCCGGCTGTACTCCCTGCGTCGGCTGCTCGCGACCCGGGAGCGGACCGAGGGGGACTGAGGAGGACTGAGGAGGACTGACCTCCGCGTTGTTTGGCCGCAGTCGAGTTCGGTAAGTGCATACTCGCACCGAGCCGGACATACGGGAGGACAGCACATGGCGTGGCTGCTGGTGGTGGTGGCCGGGTTGCTCGAGACCGGTTTCGCGGTGTGCCTGAAGCTCTCCCACGGTTTCACCCGGCTGTGGCCGACGGTCGCGTTCTGCATCTTCGCGCTCGGCAGCTTCGGTCTGCTGACCCTGTCCCTGAAGAAGCTGGACGTGGGCCCCGCATACGCCGTGTGGACCGGTATCGGCGCGGCGGGGACCGCGATCTACGGAATGATCTTCTTCGACGACCTCGTCTCGACCCTGAAGATCGTCTCGATCAGCCTGGTGATCATCGGCGTGATCGGCCTCCAGCTGTCGGGCTCGCAGCACTAGGGCCTGTCCGGCGGATCAGGCCGGCTCCAAGGAACGGCCCCTTGTCAGCGCAGGTGAGCGGGGCCTGGTGCGTGCAGCTGCAAGGCGGAGGAGGGAGTCGACGCGGAGCGCCGGCACGTGACGACGCAGATGTGCGTGCCGGGCCCGCGCCGCCGGCATGATCCGCCGGACAGGCCTTAGGCCTTAGGTCCTGTCCGGGCCGGACCTCACACCGGCTGCCGGTGCAGCGCACCGCGGACCAGGTCCACGACCCCGCCCTCGCCCGGCGGGGCCGCCACACAGGACAGGGCGAGCCGGACGGCCAGTTCGCAGGCGCGGGCGAGGTCGGCGACGTCCGACTTGTGCACACCTGGACCGGCGAGAACCGACACCGCGCGGTCGCGCACCAGCGCCAGGAAGTCGCCGGGCGACGGCAGCGGCCCGTCGGCCCGGCGCTGGGCCGGGACCGCGGAGGAGGAGGGCACGGCGGAGAGCGTCGGCGAGGGCAGCCGCTCGCTCCAGCAGCCGGTGAGCATGGCCCGCACAAGCGCGTTCTCCCGGGCCGAGGACGCGGTCCACTCGGCGGTCGCGGTCAGCCGCTCCCGCACGTCCCCGTGCGTGGTGAGCGCCCGCTCCACACCGACGAGATATCCGTCGGCCTCTCGCCTGACGAGAGCGCGGGCCAGCCCGTCCTTGCTGCCGAACTCGTTGTACAGCGTCTGCCGGGACACTCCGGCCACCGCCGCGACGTCCACCATCCTCACGGCGGACCACGGGCGGCGCGCCAACGCCGTATAAGCGGCATCCAGCAGTGATTCCCGCGCAGCAGGCATCGGCGCCTCCCAGGGAGCAAGCGGCTCTGCGCCCAGATTTGACGCGCGCGAGGGCACTGTCAAGGGTTCGCGAGAGCATGGGGCAGCGCGCGAGATCCCGAGTACCTCGGCCGCACCCACCCGGAGGGGCGCGGCGCTGTGACATCAGCGGCTCCGCCGCGGGGCGCGACCAGCCCCACCGCCCCGCAGCCTCCGCACAACCCGCCCGGCACCCCACCAGGCGGTCCACACTCCGACCCCTATAGCACCGTACGGACTACGGCAGATACCGTTCGCCACATGCCGGACTACCTCGACGACCTCCGCCTCGCCCACGTCCTCGCGGACGCGGCCGACGCAGTCACCATGGACCGCTTCAAGGCACTGGACCTCAAGGTCGAGACGAAACCGGACATGACCCCGGTCAGCGAAGCCGACAAGGACGCCGAGGAACTCATCCGCGGCCACCTCCAGCGCGCCCGCCCTCGCGACGCCGTCCTCGGCGAGGAGTACGGCGTCCAGGGCACCGGCCCGCGCCGCTGGGTCATCGACCCCATCGACGGCACCAAGAACTACGTACGGGGCGTGCCCGTCTGGGCCACGCTGATCTCCCTGACGGAGGCTGCGGAGGGCGGCTACCAGCCCGTCGTCGGCGTCGTCTCCGCGCCCGCCCTCGGCCGCCGCTGGTGGGCCGCGAAGGGCCACGGCGCCTTCACCGGCCGCAGCCTCTCCTCCGCCTCCCGCCTGCGCGTCTCCCAGGTCGGCAAGCTCACGGACGCCTCCTTCGCGTACTCCTCCCTCACCGGCTGGGAGGACCGGGGCCGGCTGAACGGCTTCCTGGACCTGACCCGCGAGGTCTGGCGCACGCGCGCGTACGGCGACTTCTGGCCGTACATGATGGTCGCCGAGGGTTCGATCGACATCTGCGCCGAACCGGAGCTCTCCCTCTGGGACATGGCCGCGAACGCGATCGTCGTGACGGAGGCCGGCGGCACCTTCACCGGCCTCGACGGGCGCCCCGGCCCGCACAGCGGCAACGCGGCCGCCTCCAACGGACTCCTGCACGACGAGTTCCTGGGGTATCTCAACGAGCGTCACTAGGGCTCACCAGGGCCTGTCCGGCGGATCAGGCCGGCTCCGAGAAACGGCGCCTTGTCAGCGCAGATGGGCGCACCAGGCCCCGCGCCGCCGGCATGATCCGCCGGACAGGCTCTGGCGTCCGCCCCACACATGGGCGACCTCAGGAGCACAGATGAGCGCGCGCGCCCTCAATCGGCGACGCGCGCCCTCTTGTTGACCCCCGCTTTGCCTGCCACCCTGAGGGGACCCTCATTTGTGAACTTGTGAACCGCTGAACCAACTCAGCGGCTCCCAGGAGGTGACTTTCGAAGCCATGCTCGTCCTCGACGCCATGAGCACCGTGGTCCTCACCATCGGTCCCGCCCACACCCTCCGCCAGGCCGCCGCCCTGATGTCCGCCCGCCGGGTCGGCGCGGCCGTCGTGCTCGACCCCGACGGCATCGGCATCGGCATTCTGACCGAGCGCGACATCCTCAACTCCGTAGGCCTGGGCCAGAGCCCCGACACGGAGTGCGCCCACGCCCACACCACCACCGACGTCGTCTTCGCCACTCCGGCCTGGACCCTGGAGGAGGCCGCGGACGCGATGGCGCACGGCGGCTTCCGGCACCTCATCGTCCTCGACCACGGCGAGCCCGCCGGCATCGTCTCGGTCCGCGACATCATCCGCTGCTGGGCACCGGAACGGCAGCGCGTACCGGCCCGCCACTAGCTTGGACTCAATCCAATTCGATCCGAGCTCCAAACTCACACCCATTCGGATTCTGGTCCCTTCCTGTTAGGCTGGGACACATGAGCGACCTTCTGGAACGACTGCGCGGCCGCGGCTGGCGGATGACCGCGCAGCGGCGCGTCGTGGCCGAGGTCCTCGACGGCGAACACGTCCACCTGACGGCCGACGAGGTCCACGCGCGCGCCGTGGCCAAGCTGCCCGAGATCTCCCGGGCGACCGTCTACAACACGCTGGGCGAGCTGGTGACCCTAGGCGAGGTCCTCGAGGTCGCGACCGACAAGCGCGCCAAGAGGTACGACCCGAACGCGCACCGGCCGCACCACCACCTGGTCTGCGCCCAGTGCGGCGCCATCCGGGATGTCCACCCCATCGGCAACCCGCTGGCCGACCTCCCCGACTCGGAGCGCTTCGGCTTCGCGGTCTCGGGCGTCGAAGTGACATACCGGGGCGTCTGCCCGAACTGCTCGGCCGCGTAAGCTCCGGCTCCCGAAGCCCCGGCACCGCACAGGTGCCGGGGCTTCGTGCTGCGTACAGGCACTTGTGCGGTCCGCGCCCTTCCCGAATCTGACGGACCGTCATATCGTCGTGCGGCCACCCCTCTCCGTACCGAACTCCGCAAGGAGCAACCGTGGGAGATCCGCACCCCGAACCCACCGCGGGACATCCGCCGCCCAAACTCCACGCCACCGGCCTGACCCGAACCTTCGGCCGCCCGCCCCGCCCGGTCTCCGCCCTCGGTCCCCTCGACCTGAGCGTCGCCCCCGGCGAGTTCGTCTGCCTGGTCGGCCCCTCGGGCTGCGGCAAGTCGACGCTGCTGCGCATCGCCGCGGGCCTGCTCCGGCCGAGCACGGGCACCCTGGAAATCCGCACGTCCGCGCCCCGCCCGGCCGCCATGATCTTCCAGGACTACGGCATCTACGACTGGAAGTCCGTCCGCGCGAACGTCCGCTTCGGCCTGGACATCCAGCGCGTCCCGCGCCGCGAGGCGAACACCCGGGCCGACGAGTGGCTGGCCCGCATGGGCCTCGCGGACTTCGCGGACGCCTACCCGGCGACCCTGTCCGGCGGTATGCGCCAGCGCGTGGCGATCGCGCGGGCCCTCGCCGTCGAACCCGAACTCCTGCTGATGGACGAACCCTTCGCCGCCCTCGACGCCCAACTCCGCATGATCCTCCAGGACGAGCTCCTTGAGATCACCCAAACCCTCCGGACCACCACCCTGTTCATCACCCACAGCCTGGAGGAGGCCATCGTCCTCGGCGACCGCGTCCTGGTGATGTCCGCGCGCCCCGGCCGCCTCATCGCCGAACACCGCCCGCCGTTCCCCCGCCCACGCACCGGTGACATCCGCTCGGCGCCCGAATTCACGTCCCTGAAGAGCGAGTTGTGGGACCTGCTGCGCAAGGAGGCGATATCGGCATGACGACCGTGGCACCCGAGAAGGTCTCCGTCCTCGTACGCCGCCCCGGCCCCGAAGAGCTGCACCCGGTACGCACCCACCGTCGCAGGCGCGCCCTGGAGCTGACCCTGGCGGTGGCCGTACCCCTGTCGCTGGTCCTCCTGTGGCAACTGGCCGCCACCCAGGCCTGGATCGACGACCGCGTCTACCCGGCCCCCTCCACGATCCTGGCCGACGGCTGGGACCGGGCGGCCGCCGGCGACCTGTGGCCCGACGTGTGGGCGACCCTGAAACGCGTCCTGGCGGGTTACGCGATCGGCACCGCCACCGGCTACGCCCTGGGCCTCCTGATGGGCTCGCTGTCGCTGGTGAGGGCAGCCCTGGAGCCCCTCCTGGACGCCCTGTACGTGGTACCGAAACTCGCCCTCCTCCCCGTCTTCCTGAACATGTTCGGCCTGGGTGAGGGCCCCCAGATCGCCCTGGTGGCGGCGACGGTCTTCTTCTTCGTCTGGATCCAGACGATGTCGGCGGTCGTGTCCATCCCCTCCGGCCACCGCGACGCGGGCCAGGTCTTCGGCGCCTCCCCCTGGCAGACGTTCCGCCACATCCTCCTCCCCGCCTCCCTCCCGTCCGTCCTGGTCGGCGCACGGATCGCGGCGGGCGTAGCCGTCCTGGTGATCGTCGCCTCGGAACAGATCGCCGCGACCAACGGCCTGGGCCACCTGATCTTCGACTCGCGCGCCCTGTTCCAGAACGACGTGATGTTCGTCGGCATCGTCTGCGTGGCCGTCCTCGGAGTCCTCTTCTCCGAACTGGTCCGCGTGCTGGGCCGGTTGCTCACCCCGTGGGCACCGAGGGACCGCGGAAGGAGCCAGACGTGAAACGGCGTGCATACGGCCCCGCGCTCGTCGTAGGCGTCCTGCTGACATCGGCATCCTGCGCGGGGTCACAGACCTCCGGAAGCCCGGAGTCGAAGTCGGGCGGGGGTACGCGGACGGTACGGCCGGTGCAGGGCTGCGGGGCGAAGTCCTGGACGGATCCCGCCGACCTCTCGCCGGACCGCGCCCCGGCCCGCTGCGATCCCGGGGCCCCCGCGCCCCAGCCGCTGCCGAAACCCCGCAAGCTGACGATCGCGACCGGAACCCTGAGCGCGGAGTATGTGGCGCCGCTCCAGGTGGCCGTGGACAAGGGGGAGTTCAAGAAGGAGGGCCTCGACGTCACCCTGAAGGTGCTGCCGACTCCGGACTCCCTGCCGCTGCTGGCCAAGGGGGACATCGACGCACTGTGGGCGGCTCCCGAGGCGGCGGTCATGAACGGCGTCAGGGGCGGCTTCGACATCCGCTGGGTCGCGGCGAACTTCTCCCCCGACCCCAAGTCGAAGAGCGGCCTGTGGGTGAGGCTGAAGGACGGTGAGACCGCGAACGACGTGACCATGGCCGGCCGCAGGATGGGCACGATGATCGGCAAGGGCTCGGTGATCGCGTACCCCATGGAGAAGGCCCTGGAGAAGCACGGCGGCGGCCTCGACAGGATCCAGTACCAGCAGCTCGGCTCGGCCGATGTCCTCACCGCCCTCCAGAACGGCGGCGTCGACTCGACCTGGCTCCTCGACCCGGTCTGGCGCAAGGTCGACGGCAATCCGGGCTATGCCTTCCTCGGCGGCCAGCCCCCGGGCGAGCCCCTCGGTGGCATGCTCTACGGCCCCGGCCTGCTGAACGACGACGTGGACGCGGGAGTCGCCCTGCTCCGGGCGTACATCCGCACGGTGAACACCTACTTCGCGGCCGACTACAAGTCGGACGAGACCTTCGTCACCTACGTGGCGAAGCTCCTGAGGACGGACGCGGAGATCCTTCGCTCGACTCCGTCCCTCCGCATGGACTGGGAGATCCGCGCGGGCACGACGGACCGCCTGCAGGCGGCATACAAGACACAGGGGGTGGCGGAGTCCGCGCCCCTACCGGAATCCCGGACGGTGGATCGGTCCCTCTACGAGGAGGCGGTGGGCCACAAGCCCTGAAAACACCGAGGGCCGGAACCCTTTCGGATTCCGGCCCTCGGCCTTCAGTAGCGGGGACAGGATTTGAACCTGCGACCTCTGGGTTATGAGCCCAGCGAGCTACCGAGCTGCTCCACCCCGCGGCGATGAATGCAACGTTACGTGAGAGCAGCGGAAAGAAGCAAATCGTTTGTCTGCGGGCACATCGTGGCTGGTCGCGCCGGTCCCCGCGCCCCTGAGTGGGGACAGCGAGGCCGACGCGACTACACCCACCAAGGGGCGCGGGGCTGTGACATCAGCGGCTCCGCCGCAGGGCGCGACAAGCCCCCAACGGTCCGCAGCCGCAGAACAACCGGCCCCGCACCCCGTTACGCGGACAACTCCTCACGCAACGCGTCCCGCAACCGGGCCGCCCGCTCGGAGACCTCCGCGGGTCCCAGCTCCACCGCCCGGTCGGCCCACCGCTGCCCCTCGGCCAGCTCACCCCGACGCGCGTAGACCAGGGCCAGCCGCAACGCCGCCCGCCCGTGCCCCGCGTCGGCCGCCCGGGCCCACCACACGGCGGCCTCCGGGTCACTCCCCTCGCGCGCGAGCAGCAGCCCCAGGTTGAAGGCTCCGTTCCGGGACCCGGCCTCGGCGGCCTCCCGGTACCAGCGGGCCGCCTCCACGACATCGCCCCGAGCGGCGGCGAGCATGCCCACCCGCACCTGAGCCCGGCGGTGCCCCTGAGAGGCCGCCCGCTCGTACCACTCCTCGCACTCGCTCTTCTCCGTGTGCACGGGCTCCCCGAGCGAATGCGCGGGCACCGGTGGCCGCCGTGCGTCGAGCACGGTCGCCAGCCGGTACGCGGCCTCCGCGCTGCCACCTCCCGCCGCACACCGCAGATGCCGCTCGGCGGTGGCCTCGTCGCCGTCCCGCAGCCGCGCGATGCCCACCTGAAGCGCGGCCTCGGTGTGCCCGGCGGCGGCGGCACGCTCGTACCACCGCAGCGCGACGGCCTCCTCGCCGCGCCCGGCGAACAGGATCCCGAGGTTGAACGCGGCGTCCACGCTCCCGGCCTCCGCGGCCTTGGAGAACCAGGGCTCCGCGCCGGCCGTGTCCCCACCCTGCAGCAGCAGAATGGCGAGCGCGTTGGCCGCCTCCCGGTGCCCGGCGTACGCCGCCCGCCGGTACCACTGCTCGGCCTGCGCGGTCCGGCCCTGCTCGGCGCAGAGCAGCCCGAGGTTGTGCGCGCCGTTGTCGTCGCCGGCGTCCATCGCCGCCCGGTACCACCGCTCGGCGGTCTGCGGCTCCCCGCGCTCGGCGTGCAGGGCGCCCAGCGCGTTGGCCGCGTTGCCGTCCCCGTCCTGGGCGGCGCGCAGCCACCACACGGCGGCGCTCTCGGTGTCCCCCGCGTCGCGCAGCAGGAAGCCGAGGGCGCAGGCGGCCCGCGCCTCGCCGTCCTTGGCGGACGTCAGGTACCAGCGCCCGGCCTCCTTGAGGGCACCGCGCCGCTCCAGGATCGCCCCGAGATGCAGCGCCGCCCGCCGATGTCCGCGCGCGGCGGCCTGGCGGTACCACTGCTCGGCCTCGGCCCCGGCGCCGTGGTCGTCCCCGATGTCCCCCTCGGGCCCCAGCCGGCGGTCGAGCGTGCGGGCCAGCCGGTAGGCCGCCTCCCGGTGTCCTCGCTCGGCCGCGGTCCGCATCCACGGTTCGGCGCCCGCGTCCCCGCGGTGCTCCAGCAGGTCGGCGAGCGCGTAGGCGCCCAGGGCGTGCCCCTGCTCGGCGGACTGCCGCAGCCAGTACTCGGCGGCGGGCTCGTCGCCCCGCTCGCGGTGGTGACGCCCCAGGGCGTGCGCGGCCGCGGCGGAACCGGCGACGGCGGCGATCCGCCACCACCCGGCGGCGTCGTCGGCATAACCGCGCTGGTACAGCAGGACACCGAGGTTGTTGGCCGCGGCCCGGTCCCCGGCGGCGGTGGCGGCACGCAGATGGGGCTCGGCTCCGTCGAGATCACCGCGACGCAGCAGCAGGGCGCCGAGCACACTCATCGCCTCGACGTCGCCGGTCTCCGCGGCGACGCGCAGACGTGCCTCCTCGGCAGCCTCCCCGGTCTCGTCCCGGTCCATGGGCTGCGACAAGTCGCCCGTCGACTCCGAAAAATCGGCAGGCTGCACAAAACGCCCTGTCTCCAACAGAGTTGCCTTGTCCCCCATAACGTCCATCGTCGCACCACCTGCAACCTGGGTACACCTGGTATACCGCAACCAGTGATGTCACTTCAGCGTTTTGTCGACATGCCCACAGAGAGACAAGTCAAACACCGTTCGCCAACTCCCACGGGGCGGCACGGCCGTTCCGCGGGTCGGTACATGCGTTCGCACATCACGAAGGCCCGGATCCTCAAGAGGATCCGGGCCTTCGTTTTCAGTAGCGGGGACAGGATTTGAACCTGCGACCTCTGGGTTATGAGCCCAGCGAGCTACCGAGCTGCTCCACCCCGCGCCGTTGTGTTCCAACCTTATCATGGCGCGAGGTGGGCTTTTGATCAGCCGCTGGGACTGCTGCTCGGGCTACTTCTGGGGCTGCTGCTCGGACTGCCGCTCGGACTCGGACTGCTGCTGGGCTTCGCGCTGCTGCTGGGCTTGGCCGCCGCGGCCTGCGCCTCCTCGGCCCGCTTGAGCGCGGCCTCCAGGTCCTTCTGGGCCTGGCCGTACGCCTCCCAGTCGCCCTTCTTCAGGGCTTCCTGGCCGGTGTCGAACGCCTTCTGGGCGTCGTCCAGGGCCTGTTGGACCGTCGGGTTGCTGGATGTCGGCGGCGGAGTGGTGGTCCCCCCGCCGTCGTCCTCCGGTGGCGGCGTGGTCGAACCGTCCGCTCCGAACACCTTGTTGAGGGCTTCGTCGAGGGTGTCCTCGAAGGCGGTGTTGCCTCCGTACGTCACCAACACCTTCCGCAGCAGCGGGTACTTGAGTCCACCACCGCGTACGTAGACCGGCTCCACGTAGAGCAGTCCTCCGTCGAGCGGCACCGTCAGGAGGTTGCCGTACTCCACGTTGGAGTCGCCTCTGTTGAGGAGGCTGATGGTCTCGGCGATGTCCTGTTCGGAGTTGAACTGGCTCTGCACCTGTTTGGGCCCGCTGACCGTGGTGTTGGTCGGCAGTTTCAGGATTCTGATCTTGCCGTAGTCAGGAGTGCCCGCCTCGGCGTCGACCGTCATGAACGCGCTGAGGTTGTCACGGCCGTTGGGCGTGAACGTCGTCGTGAGCGAGAACGCCTGCGCCGACTGGTCGGGCATCTTCATGCTCAGGTAGTACGGCGGCACCGCGTCGCCCGACTTGTTGGTCGGGTCGTCCGGCACCTGCCACACCTCGCTGCCGCTCAGGAAGGTGTCGGCGTCCTCGACGTGGTAGCGCGCCAGCAGTTCACGCTGGACCTTGAACAGGTCCTGCGGGTACCGCAGATGGTCCATGAGGTCGGTGGAGATGTCCCCCCTGGGCTCCACGGTGCCCGGGAACGCCTTCATCCAGGTCTTGAGGACCGGGTCCTTGGTGTCCCACTGGTAGAGCTTGACCTCGCCGGTGTACGCGTCGACGGTCGCCTTCACCGAGTTGCGGATGTAGTTGACCTGGTTCTGCTGGGCCACCACCGCGCGCGAGTTGTTGGTCGCCGTCAGCGAGTCGGCCGTCGTGTCACCGAGGGTCGTACGGGAGGAGTACGGGTAGCCGTTGGTCGTCGTGTACGCGTCGACGATCCACTGGATCTTGCCCTGCACCACCGCCGGATAGGCGTCGCCGTCGATGGTCAGCCAGGGTGCGACCGCCTCGACGCGCTGCTTGGGCGTGCGGTTGTACAGGATCCGCGAGCCCTCGCCGATCGCTCCCGAGTAGAGGATCTGCGGCTCGTTGAACGCCACCGCGTACGCGGCCCGGTTGACCGGGTTGGAGAGGTTGACCCCGCTCTTGGCCTTGTAGCTGTAGGTCTTCTCGCCGTCGTCGTCGGAGTAGTCGATCTCCTTCTGGGGACCGCCGACGATCGAGTACTCGGTGGTCTTCTCGCCGTAGTAGACGCGCTGCTGGTACGTCCCGAGGTCGCCCTGGGAGGGCAGGTTGGACTCGGTGAAGACCGGGCGGCCCTCGGAGTCGGCCTCGGTGCCCTTCGCGGCGACCACGCCGTATCCGTGGGTGTAGCGGAAGTGGTCGTTGATCCAGTTGTTCTTCGGAATGCCGGCGAGATTCAGCTCGCGCAGACCGATGACCGTGTCCTGGCCCCCGGCGTTCTTGTCGTCCTTGCCGTAACGGTCGACGTCCAGGTTGGTCGGGAACGCGTAGTAGTTCCGCATCTGCTGGAGCTGCTGGAACGTCGGGGAGACGACGTTGGGGTCCACGACCCGGATGCTCGCCGTGGCGTCGACGTCGTCGCGCAGCTTGGTCTTGTCCGTGGTGGTGGCCTTGCCGGAGTACTCGTTCACCGAGGCGTCGTCGATGCCGTAGGCGGCGCGCGTCGCCTTGAGGTTCTTCTCGACGTACGGCGCTTCCTTGGCCTGCTCGTTCGGCTGGACCTGGAACTTCTGGACGATCGCCGGGTAGAGCCCGCCGATGAGGATCGCCGAGAGCACCATCAGGCCGAAGCCGATCACGGGCAGCTGCCAGGTGCGCCGCCACAGGGTGGCGAAGAACAGCAGCGCGCAGATGACGGCGATGCAGAACAGGATCGTCTTGGCGGGCAGATAGGCGTTCGCGTCGACGTACCTGAGGCCGGTCCAGCTGTCGGTCGCCTTGAAGTCGCTGGACTTCACGGCGAGGCCGTACCGGTCGAGCCAGTAGGCGACCGCCTTCAGCGCGACGAAGACACCCAGCAGCACCGAGAGGTGTCCGGTCGCGGCGGCCGTGGCCCGCGCGCCCGGCGAGGTGACCCTGAGGCCGCCGTACAGGTAGTGGGTGAGCGCGGCGGCGATCACCGAGAGGATCGCGGCGGCGAAGCCGAAGCCGAGCAGGAACCGGTACCAGGGCAGGTCGAAGGTGTAGAAGGAGATGTCGAGGTGGAACTGCGGGTCCTTCTGGCCGAAGGACACGCCGTTGACCCACATCAGCCAGGTACGCCACTGGCTGGACGCCGACGCACCCGCGATCAGACCCACCAGCGCGGTGATACCGAGCAGCAGCCACCTCTTGTAGGGCGCGATGCCCATCCGGTAGCGGTCGAGGTTCTGCTGCTCCATCGACATGGCGCTCAACGGCGGGCGCAGGCGGTGGGCCAGCCAGATGTTGAAGCCGACGGCGAGGGCCATCAGAAGGCCGAAGACGAAGAACAGCCCGACCTTGGTCCACAGGGTGGTGGTGAACACGGACGAGTAGTTCACCGAGCGGTACCAGAGCCAGTCCGTCCAGAAGCCCGCGAACATGGTGAACGCCATGCCGAGTACGGCAAGGACGCCCAGCGTCATGAGCAGGGTCCGGACGCGCCGGGACGGGCGGCCCACTCTCATCCGCGGCCCCGTCGGGCCTCCGCCGCGGTCCGGCATCTGGAAAGCCAAGGTGCGCACCTCGAAGTTCGCTGTCGATCCGTCAGACCCTCGTGTTCGCGGGCCCGGCGTGGCCCCCCGTGATCGCGGGCCCACACCTATGCAACTTACTCACCGTTTACTCGGTTCCCGATTCCGGTGACTAACGAGGCAGGATTGTGACCATGTCCAACACTCCCATGGCGGCGAGCCCGCTCACCCGGGCCGTACTCGAGATCGACGAGTACGCCTCCGGCCTCGGCTGGGACCAGCCCGCCCGCCTCTTCGCCCTCGTAGACACCGCCCGGCTGCGTACCCAGGAACCCGCTCTCGCGAGCCAGCTCGGTCTGCGGGACGGGCAGGAGTCCACGGCTCTCACCCCCATCGAGCAGGACGAGATTCCCGCGGGCAAGCCGCTCGACGAGTTCCTCGGCACCATCGCCTGGCCCGCCGCGGTCGTCGGCTGCGCGCTCACCGTCGAGCGCCTGATGCTGCCGCCGTCCGCCGAGGCGTCCGTTCCGCAGGGACTGAGCGAGGCCCGGTTGGCGAAGTGGGTCGCCGAGCACCCGGACCGGCAGGAGGTCCGCATGACGGTCGGGGTCCTGCGCAACGGCACCCGTGACTCGGCCCTTCGCCTGCGCGAGAAGGACTCCCCTACGGAGGTCCTCACGGGCGGCGCCCTGGTCCCGGGCCTGGCGGAGGCACTCGCGGCGACGTTCGAGGACTGAGCCGATACGACGACGGGGGGCGCCCTTCGGTGCGAAGGGCGCCCCCCGTCATGCGCACGCGCGCGTGGTCAGCCCTTGGTGGTGCACTTCGGCAGGTCGGACGTCCTGCCCTCGCGGATGTCCTTGAGCGCGCCGAGGGCGTCGTCGATGGTCTTCACCTTGACCAGGGTGAGTCCGCCGGGGGTGTCCGCGGCGGCGGCCGCGCAGTTGTCGGCGGGCGTCAGGAAGTACTGGGCGCCCTTGTCGCGGGCGCCGACCGTCTTCATGTCGATGCCGCCGATCGGGCCGACCTTGCCGTCGTCGTCGATCGTCCCGGTGCCGGCGACGAACTTGCCACCGGTCAGGCTGCCCGGGGTGAGCTTGTCGTAGATGCCGAGCGCGAACATGAGACCGGCGCTCGGGCCGCCGACGTCGGCAAGCTTGATGTCGATGGTGAACGGGAAGGTGTGGTCGGTCCCGGCGGCGATGCCGACGACGGCCCGCTTCTCGCCCTCGTCGTCGGAGGCCCTGGTCGTGATCGTGATCTTCTTGGTTCCCGTCGCCGCCCTGTTCGCCTTCTCGGCGGCGGCCTGCTCCTTGGCGGGCACGACCGTGAAGACGACCTTCTCGCCGGGCTTGTGCTTCGTCACCAGCTTCGCGACGTCGTCCGGCGCCTTCACCGTCGTACCGTCGACGGCCTTGATCACGTCACCGGCGTGCAGCTTGCCCTGGGCCGCGGAGTCCTTGACGACGGTCGAGACGATCACCCAGGACTGCACCGGGACGTCCAGTTCCTTGAGGGCGGCGACCTTGGCGCTCTCCTGGGACTGACTGAACTCCTCGGCATTCTCCTGGGTCGACTGCTGCTCGGTCTTGCCGTCCGGGTAGAGGGTGTCGTGCGGCACTACCTTGCTGTCGTGCGCGAGCCAGCCGTAGACGGCCTCGACGAGGTTCATCTTGTAGTCGGCGCTGGTGACGCGGACCGTGGTCATGTTCAGGTGACCGGTCGTCGGATAGGTCTTGCGCCCCGCGATCTGCAGCACCGGCTCGCCGCCGTGGTCCCCGAGGGTGTTCACCGTGGGGCCCGGCGACATCTCGGCGTAGGGCACGTTGATGAGGACACCCGCGCACAGGAGCGCGATCAGCATCAGGGTGGAGGCGAGCATCGTCGCGGTGCGGCGTGGCATGGCACGACAGTACGGGACGCTCCTCTCGGACCATCGTCAGGGCGCCGCTGTCACGTGAGCCTCAAGTACCGGAGTGCGACTTCTCCATGGCGGCACGGAACCGGGCGTATCCGTCGAGCTCGGGGCCGTCGCTGCGCACCTTGCGGGTGCGGTTGGCCCAACTGCCCCAGAGCCCGGCGGCGACCGCTGCGACGAACGGAATCAACAACCAGACGAGCGCACCCATGCCGACCTCCCGACCCCATAGTGAGCAACCGCGAAAAACTGACAGATCAGCAGATTAACCAGCTGCACTGACAACGCTCACGCCAGGGGTGCGGTTACGCAACCTGAGGGGTGGAGAAAGGGTTCAGCAGGCACCGACCCATTCCTCCGTACCGTCAGAAAACGTCTGGTGCTTCCAGATCGGCACCTCGTGCTTGAGATCGTCGATCAGTTTCCGGCAGGCCTCGAAGGCCTCCCCCCGATGGGGGCAGGAGACGGCGACGACGACGGCCAGATCCCCGACCTCGAGATCCCCGACCCGGTGCACCGCCGCCAGCGCCCGCACCGGGTACTCGGCGACCACCTTCTCGGCGACCCGCCGCATCTCGGCCTCGGCACTGGGGTGGCACGAATACCCGAGCTTGTCGACATCGACGCCCCCGTCGTGATTGCGCACGGTCCCCACGAACAGGGCGGTGCCCCCGGCGGCGTCGTCGCCGACGGCTCGGAAGACCTCGTCGAGGGAGAGCGGCGTCTCACGGATGGCGAGGAGCCTGATGGGATCCTGCGCGGCCTGCTCGCCGGGATGGTCGTTGGTGGGTGCCATACGTCCATCGTGCCGCACGCAGGAGAGGACGGGTAATAGCGTGATCACCCGGCACACACGCGTACACCTTTGGAGCGTCCTACAGCCAACTCAGCCCCTCCGGCGTTTGAGGAGCGGGGGTCCAGGGGGCAGAGCCCCCTGAAGGACGGGACGGGTAGGGGCGGCGGGGGCGAGAAAAACCCGACGCCACCCCCAGCTCCAGGTCAGATCCGACGCCGCGCCTTCCGAGCCCGCCGTACGACAGCCGCCGCACCGAGCAGCGCGACCGTCGCCCCCGCGGCCCCCGCCGCCGTCGCGTCCTTCCGCCCCAGCCGCCGCCCGGCCACCGTGTGCCGTCCGGCGACCTCCTCCAGCAGCTCCGCGAGCACCTCCTCGTTGGTCCACTGCGGCCGCCACCCGGCGTCATGCAGCCGGCTGCCGCTCACCACCCACGGGTACATCGTGTACGCGAGGTCCCCGGCGGGAGACGGCGTCAGCCCGATGCGGTGCAGCCGGGCCGCCGCCCCCAGGGCGACCGCCGAGGGCAACTCCATCCGCCGGATCCCGCTGAGCTCCTCGATCTCCTCCTGCTCCAGCCACCCGTCGCATCCGACGGCGAGCTCGCCCTCGACCTTCTCCAGGACGGCGTACTCCAGCGCACTGCACAGGTCCTCGAGGTGGCAGAACTGCCAGGCGGGACGGGACCCGGCCACGACCAGCAACCGCGGCGACTCGAAGTAGCGGGTCAGCGCGGTGTCGGTCCCCCCGCCCACCAGCACGGCCGGCCGCACTACGGTGACGTTCAGCCCCGGATGCGCCCGTGGGGCCCGCCGCGCGAGCCGCTCGATCTCCAGCAGGTCCCCGACGCCGGTCGCCTCCGCCGTGGCCCGCAGCTCGGCGTCCTCCGACAGCGGCAGTTCGTTGTCCGGGAGCGCCCCGTAGACCATCGCGGAGGTGCACAGCACGACCCGGTGGACGCCGGCGGCCGCCGCGGCGGTCAGGACCGTCTGTGTCCCTCGCACGTTGTACGCCGTACGGGCGGCGGGGTCCGTCTCCAGATCGAGGTCGAGCGCCAGATGCACCACGACGTCGGCACCCCGCAGCTTCTCCGCGATGGCCGGATCACGCACATCGAGGATGTGCCATTGCGCCGCCTCGCACTCGCCACGCCGCTCGTCCAGCGCGATGACCTGCTTGATCTCCTCCGAGGCGGCGAGCCGCTCGGTGAGCATGGCTCCGACGCCGGACGCGGCACCGGTGACCGCGACGACTGGCCCGCGCGCGGCGGGATTGGTTGACTGGTTTCGCGCTGCGCGAACCTGCGGATCAGGGGAACTCACCGGGCGTCTCCAGCGGTTGTCTTCAGTAGGAACGCGAGTGACGCGTACGTACCAGGTGGCATCCATCCTGCCGCAGGCCGCGAGTCGGCGGAGCACCGAGGCCCGAACCGCCCACGGTGTCTACGCTGGGTGGTGTTATCGGGCAGCCGCGCCGCCGGAGGAACCGGTGGCCTTACCAGCCGAGGAATCCCGTGAGTGACACCCCATTCGGATTCGGCCTTCCGCCGGAGGAGCCGGACGACGGCGACGAGGGCAAGAAGAAGGACCAGGAGAGCGGTGGTGGTCAGGGCCCGGCCAACCCGTTCGGTTTTGGCGGGCTGCCCGGCGCCGGAGGCTTTGGCGGCCCTGGTGCCGACAATCCGCTCGCAGCCATGTTCGGTTCGCTGAACCCCACCGACCTGGGCGCCGCCTTCCAGCAGCTGGGCCAGATGCTCTCCTACGAGGGCGGCCCGGTGAACTGGGACATGGCCAAGCAGATCGCCCGCCAGACCGTCTCCCAGGGCACGGCCGACGGCACCAAGGACGCGAGCGTCGGCCCCGCCGAGCGCACCGCGGTCGAGGAGGCCGTCCGGCTCGCCGACCTGTGGCTCGACGACGCGACGTCCCTGCCGTCCGGTGCAGGCTCCGCCGTGGCGTGGTCGCGCGCGGAGTGGGTCGAGGCGACCCTGCCCGCGTGGAAGGAGCTCGTGGACCCGGTGGCCGAGCGGGTCGGCACCGCCATGGGCGATGTCCTGCCGGAGGAGATGCAGGCCATGGCGGGCCCGCTGATCGGCATGATGCGCTCGATGGGCGGCGCCATGTTCGGCACCCAGATCGGACAGGCCGTCGGCGTGCTCGCGGGCGAGGTCGTCGGCTCCACCGACATCGGCCTGCCGCTGAGCCCGGCCGGCAAGGCGGCGCTGCTGCCGGTGAACATCGAGGCGTTCGGCAAGGACCTGGGCGTGCCCAAGGAGGAGGTGCGGCTGTATCTCGCCCTGCGCGAGGCCGCCCACCAGCGCCTGTTCACGCACGTGCCGTGGCTGCGCTCGCACCTGTTCGGCGCGGTCGACGGCTACGCACGCGGGATCAAGGTCGACACCGCAAAGCTGGAGGACGTGGTCGGCCAGTTCGACCCGCAGAACCCCGAGCAGCTTCAGGACGCCCTCCAGCAGGGCATGTTCCAGCCCGAGGACACCCCGGAGCAGAAGGCGGCTTTGGCTCGTCTGGAGACGGCTCTGGCGCTCGTGGAGGGCTGGGTGGACGCGGTGGTCCACGCGGCCGCGAAGCCACGCCTGACGTCCGCCGACGCGCTGCGTGAGACCCTGCGCCGCCGCCGCGCCTCGGGTGGCCCGGCCGAGCAGACCTTCGCCACGCTGATCGGCCTGGAACTGCGCCCGCGCCGCCTGCGTGACGCCTCCCGCCTGTGGGCCTCGCTCACGGACGCGCGCGGTGTCGACGGCCGGGACGGTCTGTGGGCCCACCCGGACATGCTGCCGACCGCCTCCGACCTGGACGACCCGGACGGCTTCGTGCACCGCGAGCAGCTGGACTTCTCCGAGCTGGACAAGATGCTCGGCGAGGCCGCGGACGGCTCCGCCGTGAAGCCCGACCTGAAGAAGGACGACGACACCGAGTGAGCCTCCATGACGACGCCGCCCTGGTCCTCAAGGGATACGAGGACCAGGCGGATCTTCGCCAGGCCTACCTGGACCATCTCGCGGCCCACCCGGACGGCATGTGGAAGGCCTGTCACGCGGGGCACATCACGGCGAGCGCGCTGGTGATCGACCCCTCGCGCGGGCAGGTCCTGCTCACCCTGCACAAGAAGCTGCGCATGTGGCTCCAGATGGGCGGCCACTGCGAGCCCCAGGACCTTTCCCTGGAGGCCGCGGCCCTGCGTGAGGCGACGGAGGAGTCGGGCGTAACGGGGCTGACCCTGCTGCCCGGCGGCCCGGTCCGCCTGGACCGGCATCCCATCCCGGCGCCCTGCCACTGGCACCTCGACGTCCAGTACGCGGCACTGTCCCCGCGCGGCGCCGTGGAGACGATCAGCGACGAGTCGCTCGACGTGCGGTGGTTCGCCTACGACGAGGTGGCGGGTGTGGCCGACGAGTCGGTCGTACGACTGCTGGAGGCGACGCGCGCAAGGCTGTGAGCTTCTTCCCTGCTCATGTGTAAGGGGCGCCCGCCCATGGTGGTCGCCCCTTACATGTGCCATCCGGACGGTCAGCTGTTGCTGCCGCCGAGGGAGTTGCCGCGCATGCCGAACTGGCCGAGCATCCCGCCGTTGCGCATGCCCTGAGGCGGCAGGAGTTCGCTGGGCTGGACCAGGACGTGGCCCGTGCCGCCGAAGTGCATCTCCCAGCCCTCGCCGGTGGTGCCCCTGCGGCGCCACACGCCGGAGGTGGAGGTGGGCGCCTGGAGCTGGGTGCGCAGGGACGTGGACCAGGCGATGACGGCGTCGGAGTCGACGCAGACGTTCTTGTCCGGTCCGACCTCCAGCACCAGCGGCTCGCCCGAGGTCATCAGGACGACCTCCCCGGAGCCGGAGAGCTCCAGGTTGTAGGCGCCCGCCGCGGCCACCTCGACGGCACTGTCCACCGCGACGATGCCGACGCCGAGGGAGCCGTCGAAGGCCAGGACGTAGGAGCTGTCGACGGTGATGCCGCGGCCGACCTCCATGACGTGCAGGTGCTGGGCGAGGTTGGCCAGGTAGACGATGCCGTTGCCCTTGCAGCGCATGAGTTCGAGGCGTTCGCCGGTCATCCGCTCGACGTTGCGCCAGCTGCGGTTGCGGTACTGGCTGTCGAACTCGACCTGTCCCTCGAAGGCCACCATGGCGCCCTGCCGGGCCAGGATCGGGCTGCTGCCCTGGGTGACGTCGGTCTTCAGGAGCTGCGGGTTCTGCAGGGTGTACCGCCCGGTCGACTCGACCGGGACGTGTGCGAAGAGTGTGCTGTGCATGGTGTGCCTGGTGCTCCCTTCAGCCCCGGATCTTGAATCGGTCGCCGGTGTCCTCGCTCGGCTGGACGACGACGAAGCCCTGCCCCTTGAAGCCGATCTGGAAGGCCTCGCCGCTGCCCCGGCCGATGAGGGCGCTCGCCTTGATGGTGCGGCGGGCCTTCATCTCCATTCCGGTGGTCCAGGCGACGAGCGCGTCCGGGTCGACGTACGTCTCGCGTTCGGCGCAGTCCAGGGCCATCGGGATGCCCCGGCTGACCAGGGCGACCCAGCCGGTGCCCTTGACGACGAGGTTGGTGAGGCCCGAACCGGACAGCTTGGCGAGTCCCTTGACCGGTTCGATGGTCAGTTCCAGCGAGGCGTCGCAGGCCAGCAGCGTGGCCCCGTTGACCGACAGCGCCTCGCCGTTCAGGTGCAGGACGAGGACGTCGCCGCCGTAGTCGGCCAGGTAGAGGTCTCCGTCGCCGCGCGCCAGCATCAGCCGGCCGCCCTCGCCGGTGACCATCGCCTCCGCCGAACGGCGCAGGCTCGCGGGCGCCCCGTCGAACTGCACGTAGCCGTCGTACGCGATCATCGAGCCGGCCTTGGCGATCAGGTCCTGCCCGCTGACCATGGTGACCTTGAGCGTCTTGGAGCTGTGCACACTCATACGGACGCCGGTCGGGGCGGCGCGGTGTGCACTCAGAGTCTGGGAGTCCATGGCCTCACACCTCGAAGGGCTGTACGACGACGAAGTTGCCGGGGGCGCCGCGGAACTGGAGGTTCACGGCCTCGGTGGCGTGCTGGGCGTACCCGGAGCGACGCAGCCTGAGCGAGGTCGTGGTGACCGCCTGCGCACCGGCGGACCAGGCGATCACCGCGTTGCCGTCGACGTAGGTGGCCGGGCCGACAGGGATGACGACAGGCACGCCGCGTGTCTTGACGACGACCGCCCCCGTGCCGGAGAAGAGCATGCTGAAGAAGCCCCCGCCGGGCAGTCCCTCGCCCTCGATACGGCGGACCTCGGTCTCCAGGGACTCGTCGAAGGCGAGCACTCCCTGAGCACTGGTGTAGAGCTGCTCGCCCTGGAGGCGGATGACGAAGACACGGCTGGCCTCGTCGGCGAGGAACACCTCGCCGTTGCCGGTGCAGCGCATCAGGGACATGCCCTGGCCGGTGAGCGCCCCGGTGAGTTTGCCGAGCAGTCCCGAGCCCTTGTGGGCGAAGTCGATGTCGCCCTGGTAGGCGACCATGCTGCCCTGCTTGGCGAGGATGGGGGCGTCCTTGGTGAGGGTGGCCCGCACCAGGTTCGCGTTCTGCTCGGTCCAGCGGTCGCCGACCGGGGCTTCCGCGTACTTCGTCAGGACGACACGGACGTTCGCCTCCGGCGGCACGGGAGCGAGCTGCGTGCCTCCGAAGGGCTGCGCCTGGCCGGGGAAGGCCCCGGGAGGTGCGAACTGCCCCGCGACGGCACCTGGGGGCGTGAACTGACCCGCGGGCGCACCGGGGGGCGCGTACTGACCTGCCGGGGGTGCGCCGGGCGGCGTGAACGTCTGCGGGCTCGTCGGCGCGGCGGGCGCGGGCGGGGCGGTTCCGGCGAGCGTCGGAGCGGTGTGGACGGACGGCGCCGGAGCGGGCGGTGCGCCGAACGACGGAGCCGGCGCGGCGGCCTGCGGGGGCGGTGCGAAGGCCGGCGGCTGGGACTGGGCCGGTACGGCGGCCTGGGGCGCGGACTCCGGCTCCTCCTCGGCGACCTCGCCGCCGAAGTTCTTCAGCAGCGCGTCCAGGCCGCCGTCGAAGCCCTGGCCGACCGCGGCGAACCGCCAGACGTCCTTCAGGTACAGGTCGCCCACCATCACAGCGCGCTCGGTGGAGAACTCACTGCCGTCGAACGGGTACCGGGCCACTTCCTCGCCACCGGCGACGATACGGAGACAGCCGGGGGCGATCTGCGACATCTGGCCGTCGCCGTCGATCGTCGCCGTGAACGAAAGCTTCTGGATCTGCGACGGAATCCGGTCGAGCGTGACCCGGAACGACTCCGTGTCGCCCGCCTGCGCACCCAGGAGCTGAATGGAGTCCTCGGGAGACTTCGGCTGGTTGAAGAAAATGAAGTAACGGTCGTCCGAGAGCTGTTCGTCGGCGTCGAGCCCGAAGCAGCTGATGTCGAAGGTCAGTCCGGGGCCGGAGATCTGTACACCCACGTACAGATCCGTGCCCGCGGTCAGGTCACTGATCTTGGCCTTGTGGCCGCGTTGGAATTCCCTGGCCATGCGTAACGACCGTCCCCCATCCGGAATGCGAGTGCGTCGCGACAGGCTAACGGCAAACTCGGACACCGACGGAGGTCGGTACAGATCCGGTACAAAAACCCGTTCGAGTCGGCAGTCACTCTCCGCGAGTGCCCGGGGGATGCGGCAACCGGTCCGCGGCGACCACGCCCTCCAGGTAGCCCTTGGCCCGTTCGGTGCGCGGATAGGCCTCCAGCAGCCGCCAGAAACGGGGCCCGTGCCCGGGTACCAGCAGATGCGCGAGTTCGTGCAGCAGGACGTAGTCGACGACGTACTCCGGCATGCCCTGAAGCCGGTGCGACAGCCGGATGCTGCTCTCGGACGGCGTGCACGAACCCCAGCGCGTGTTCTGGTTGGTGACCCAGCGGACCGTGGCGGGCCGCGCCCTGCCGTCGAAGTACTGGTCCGACAGCCGCCGGGCGCGCTCGGAGAGCTCGGCGTCACCGAGGACCCGTTTGCTCTCCTGGGCTGCCAGCTTGTCGAGCATGACGCTGACCCAGCGCTGCTCCTCGGCCTCGGACATCCGGGCAGGGATGAGCACGACGGTGCGATCGCCCTCGCGGTACGCGGAGACCGTCCGGCGGCGACGGCTGCTCCTGCGCACCTCGATCGCGCTCGCCCCCGAGCCGCTCGGCGGCTGACTCGTCGTGCTGCGCTGTGGCGTTCCGGCGCTGTGCAGTGGGTCGGCGGGCACGCCCTGACGTTACCCGCTGCACACGGGGGAAGTCCCGACTCCGGGACGGTTCGGTTCCGATCGCCCGCCAAGCGTCTGATTTGTACGACGAATAGCCCTTACCTGTGGACAACTTTCGGCACGTGAGGGCCGGGTCCGGGCATGCTGGCCTCGCCGCTGGAGCCCCGACCGACCATCGCCCGGCTCCGGCCGCGGACAGTGACGTTCTACGAGGGCTACGGGGGCCTGTCATGCAAGCAGTGGTTCCGCTCGTGCAAGCAATGGTTCCGCAGATGAAACCCGCGCTCCGGCGCGGCTGGCGCGATCTCAATACCGTGCAGTTCGGGATGACCCCGGCGCACGCGATGACGCTGGGCCCCATGGACACGGCGACGGGCAGCTTCCTCGACCTGCTCAACGGCACGCGCGGTCTCGCGCTGCTGCGGAAGGAGGGACACCGTATGGATCTGCCCGAGGGCCATGTCGACACACTGGTGAACCGGCTCACGCGGGCCGGGCTCATCGACGACGCGAAGGGCGGCGGGCCGGCCGCGGACGCCCTGCGGGAGAAGAAGGAGGTCCTCGACCGGCTGGCACCCGACCTGGCGTCTCTCTCCCTGACCACGTCCGAGCCGGGTGAGGCGATCGGACTCCTGGCCGCCCGCCGCGAACTGCGCGTGCAGGTCAGGGGCGCGGGTCGGGTCGGCGTGGTGCTGGCCGCACTGCTTTCGGGCGCCGGCGTCGGGGAGGTCGATGTGCGGGACTTCGGCCGGGTGGAGCCGGGGGATGTGACCCCGGGCGGACTGCCCGCGGCCTCCGTCGGCGACCGCAGGGAGACGGCCGCCCGCCGAGCGGTCTCGGCGGCGGCTCCGGGCCGACTGCCACGCCACACCTCCCGTGCCCCGGCCGGGGCGGACGATCCGGGGTTCTCCCTGGTGATCCTCGCCCCGCGCGACGACGTCGATGTGTACGCACCCGCCCCGGCCACCGGCGAACCGCTTGTACGGTCCGGGACACCTCATCTGTACGCGGGCGTGGCCGAGGCGACCGGAGTGGTCGGCCCGTTCGTCCTGCCGGGCGAGACGGGCTGCGCGGGCTGCCTCCACGAATCCCGGACCGACCGGGACGAGGCATGGCCCCGGCTGGTCGCCCAGTGGCGTTCGGGCAGCGGGCCGCATCCGACACGGCCCTGTGACCTGGCCCTGGCCACGACGGTCGCCGGGCTGGCGGCCGCCCACGCGCTCGCCTTCCTGGACGGCCGGGTGCCCTCGAGTGCGGGCGCCCGCTGGGAGGTCTCGCTGCCCGGCCTCAACTGGCACGCTCGGCCGGTCTGGGCGCATCCCGCATGCCCGTGCGGGGCCTCGGAGAAAGGTAAGGGAGAACACACCTCCAAGGAGGAGGATGCGCGCGAGACAATGAGGGAGCAAGGGCCGTCGGAGGAGTTGTGCCGTGAGGCAACCGCGCCGCGGCCGGCTGGGACCTGGAGGGCGCATGTCTGATCTTCCCCGGAAGGCGGTCACCCGTACCGCCAAGCTCGCCGCGCTCCCGCTCGGCTTCGCCGGGCGGGCCACCTGGGGACTCGGCAAGCGGATCGTGGGCGAGTCCGCGGAGATCGTCGGCCGCGAGCTGCAACAGCGCACCGCGGACCAGTTGTTCAAGGTGCTCGGGGAGCTGAAAGGCGGGGCCATGAAGTTCGGCCAGGCCCTGTCCGTCTTCGAGTCGGCACTTCCCGAAGAGGTCGCCGGTCCCTATCGCGCGGCCCTGACGAAACTCCAGGAGGCTGCGCCTCCGATGCCGACCCGCACCGTGCACACAGTGCTGGAGGAGCGCCTGGGCGAGGACTGGCAGGAACTGTTCGCCGAGTTCGACGACAAGCCCTCCGCCGCGGCATCGATCGGCCAGGTGCACCGGGCCGTGTGGCACGACGGACGCGAGGTGGCGGTCAAGGTCCAGTACCCGGGAGCCGGCGAGGCCCTGTTGTCCGACCTGACGCAACTGGGCCGGTTCGCCCGCCTGTTGGGCCCCCTCGTTCCCGGCATCGACATCAAACCCCTCATCGCCGAGATGCGCGACCGGGTCTCGGAGGAACTCGACTACGGTCTGGAGGCACAGGCCCAGCAGGCCCATGCCGAGGAGTTCGCGGACGATCCCGACGTCGTGGTGCCGGCCGTGGTCCATCAGAGCGATCAGGTCCTGATCACGGAGTGGATCGAGGGCGTTCCCCTGTCGGAGGTGATCTCCGACGGCACTCAGGAGCAGCGTGACCGCGCCGGCCAGCTCCTGGCCCGCTTCCTCTTCTCCGGCCCGGCCCGCACCGGCCTCCTGCACGCCGACCCGCACCCCGGCAACTTCCGTCTGCTGCCCGGCGGGCCCGACGGCAAGGAGGACTGGCGCCTGGGCGTTCTGGACTTCGGCACGGTCGACCGGCTCCCGGGCGGTCTGCCCGCCCCCATCGGCGCCTCCCTGCGCATGACGCTGGACGGCGAGGCGGAGGCGGTCTACGACCTTCTTCGCGCGGAGGGCTTCGTGAAGGACTCGATAGAGCTGGACCCGGACGCCGTACTCGACTACCTTGTGCCGATCATCGAACCGGCCGAGGTCGACGAGTTCACCTTCTCCCGCGGCTGGATGCGCAGCCAGGCCGCCCGTATCGCCGACCCCCGCTCCCCCGCCCACCAGTTGGGCAAACAGCTCAACCTGCCCCCCGCGTACCTCCTGATACACCGGGTGACCCTGAGCACCATCGGTGTGCTGTGCCAACTGGGTGCGACGGTCCGGCTGCGCGAGGAACTGGAGGAGTGGCTGCCGGGGTTCCTGCCGGAGGAGGAACTCGACGAGGAGGTACCGGCCGCGGAGGCGTGACCCGGCTTCGTCAGCTCTCGTGGAAGTAGACGGTTCCCGACCGCCACGGGCCGTGCTCGGTCATCTCCGACGCGATGACGACGTCCTGGATCTCAACCGGCCCCAGCTCCTCGATGGAGTCCGCCAGCCGCCGCAACAGTGCCGGCACGCTGTCGCAGCCCGGGCCCTCCGGGTTGGCCTGGGAGAAATACTGCACGGACCAGTGCTGTGAGGAGCTCGTCATGGGCCGATCGTAGGGCGGCACTACCACCAGGCCGAGTCCAGCCGCCCCTCGATCGCCCTCAGGTTCTCCCGGGAGCACACGTCGCAGAAGTACTGGCGGTCGCCGTCCTCCAGGGAACAGGTCCAGGTCAGAACGGGGCCCTCGGCCCTGGTCCCGCAACGGGCGCACACAAAGGGTCCCGGCTGTGCCTGGCAACCGCCGCCGTCACCGACTCCGGGAAGACTCGTCACCCTGGGGACGATAGCGCCGCCCCCGGTGGAGCGCCGTACAACGCACCGCGGGGGCCGGTCCGTTCGGACGGACCGGCCCCCGCGGGGAGAGCTGCTGCCTCCCGGCCGGGCTCGGATCTGCTTGATCCGGCTCGGTTCGGGAGGCCACCGCTTCAGGTGTGGTCGGACTACTGCATGACGGCCATGGCGAGCGCGCGACGGGCACGCATCGAGGCGCGCTCGGCTCGGCGCTGCATCCGGCGGGCAGCCGCCAGGCGCACGGCCTGGCGTTCCCGCTCGGCCTCCTGCAGCCGGTCGCGCATATGCGCGCGAGCCAGCGCTTCTGGGATGAGTTGCATCTCTCGGGTCCTGTTCTGACGCGACTCGGTCGCGCCGATGGTGGTGAAGTCTGGGGTCGCGGAGCCTGCGGGCTCGCTGGCGGACGGCTTCATCGGGGCCTGTTTCCTGGGGTCGTTCGTGAGAGGGCGGTCGATCGTTCCTGCGACGTTCATGCCATGACCGGGTTCTTGCGCGGGCGACCACGCGGCCGCTTCCGGGCGACGACAACACCCTGGACGAACAGCTCGCCACCCCAGACGCCCCAGGGCTCACGCCGCTCCTTGGCGCCGGCGAGGCAGGCCTCCATCAGCGGGCAGGTGCGGCAGAGGGACTTGGCGTACTCGACGTCGGCCGGCGACTCGGCGAAGAAGACCTCCGGGTCGTAGGAACGGCAGGGGACGGGTACGCCGAGGTTCTCGATGGCGTCGTCGAGCGCGGTGAGCGCGGTGAGCGGGATCAAGGTGGAGTCCTCCGTGAGACCGGGCGGGGGGAGCGTTTCGGAAGGCGGTACGGACGGGGCGTGCGCTTCGAGTTGCACGGTTCGTCTTCCTCGTCTGGTCGGTTCCGGCCCTGTTGGACCGGTAGTCGGCTTGGTACCGGGTTCTTTTCTTGTCCCGAGGCCCCTTCGCTCCGCTCTCCCCGTTCGGGGAAAACAGAAGGGCCGCGGATCCCGGGTGGGGTTCCGCGGCCCTGAAGGCGCCGGCCTGAGTCGATCAGGCTGGATCACTCCAGGGTTCTGGCCCACGGAAGGCCCACATCTGGTGGTGCTGCGTCGTCTGCTTCCGGAATCCGGCACCGGCCGCCGCAAAGGCATAGGCATGCGCCTGTGCCGCTACTGCTTCCAGTGCCTTGGTCGGTCGCTCATTGCGCTCACGGACGGGAAGGACCGCGAGAGACACGGGGGACGCCGGACGCGCGGCAGAGATGCCGGACAGACCGGTGCCCAGGTTGGAAACGCCGAGCATGCACGCGGAGACGACCGAGCGATCGGTCATTTTGGCCGGGCTGATGAAGCTGGTGTTGATGCTGATCACTGGAATCGCCTCCTCTCGGCGTCTCGGGGGACCGCGACGCGAGTCACAGTCCGACGGATATGCAAGTAGAGCACGGAACCGGGGCCTCCGAGAAGGCCTCCGTCCCCGTGGTTAAGAACCTATGGGGATTGCTGGGGCATGCGCAAACTATTTTTCCGACGAGTTGGAATCAGTCCTCGTCTTCCTCTCCCGAAACCTCCTGGCCTGCGCAGATGGCCAGGACGTCGGTGCCGTAGCGGTTGAGCTTGCGCATGCCGACGCCCGGGATCCGCGCCAGCTCGTGCTCCTCGTCGGGGACGGCCTCGGCGATCGCCATCAGGGTTTTGTCGGTGAAGACGCAGAAAGCGGGCTGTCCGCTGCGCTGCGCCTGCACCGCGCGCCAGTCGCGCAACCGCTCGTAGAGCCCCTCGTCCATGTCGGAGGGACAGTCCTCACAACGCATGAGCTTCATCTCGCCCGCGTCGGTGAGCGTGCGCCCGCAGACCCGGCAGCGCGCCGGGGTGCGCTGGGTGCGTCTCGGAACGGCGCCCACCGGACTCGTGAAACCACGCTCGACCCCTCCGGGGCCGCCTGCGGCGGCCCTCCCCGCGGTGGGCGTGGAGCCGGGCCGCAGACCGTCGAGGAAACGGCTGGGGCGGCGGTTGGGACGGCCGCCGGGCGAGCGGGAGAGCGACCAGGAGACATGGAGGCGCTCCCGGGCGCGGGTGACGCCGACATAGAGGAGCCGACGCTCCTCCTCGACCTGCTCGTCGGTCTTCGCGTAGGTGATCGGCATCATGCCCTCGGCGACACCGACCAGGAACACGGCATCCCACTCCAGGCCCTTGGCGGAGTGCAGGGAGGCGAGGGTGACGCCCTCGACGGTCGGGGCGTGCTGGGCGCCTGCCCGCTCGTCGAGTTCGGCCACGAGGTCGTTCAGGGTGGCGCCGGCTCTCGCGGTGGCGAAGTCCTGCGCGAGGTTCACCAGGGCGGCCAGCGACTCCCAACGCTCTCTGACTGCACCGGAGCCTGCCGGTGGCGCGGTGGTCCAGCCCTCGCCCGACAGCACGGCACGCACCTGGGAAGGCAGGTCGACGGCGTCGTCCAGCCGTGAGTCGTTGCCGCCGAAACGGGCCGCACCCCGGAGGTTGACGATGGCCCTGCGGACCTCGGGCCGGTCGAAGAACCGCTCGGCACCGCGCAGTTGGTAGGGCACTCCGGCATCGGCGAGTGCCTGTTCGTAGGTCTCGGACTGGGAGTTCGTGCGGAAGAGGATGGCGATCTCGCTGGCACGGACGCCCGCGCCCATGAGGTCCCGGATGCGGTGGGCGGCACCCTCGGCCTCGGCGGGCTCGTCGGTGTATTCGGTGTAGACGGGTTCGGGGCCCGGCCGGCGTTGGGAGATCAGTTCCAGCCGGTGGTCGGCGGCGCGGCCGTGGGCCTGGGCGAGCAGGCCGTTGGCGAGGTGGACGACCTGCGGGGTGGAGCGGTAGTCGCGGACCAGCTTGACGACGGTGGCGCCGGGGTGGCGGGTGCGGAAGTCGAGCAGATGGTCAGGAGTTGCGCCTGTGAACGAGTAGATCGTCTGACTGGCGTCTCCCACGACGCACAGGCTGTCCCGGCGCCCGAGCCAGAGCTCCAGGAGTCGCTGCTGAAGGGGACTGACGTCCTGGTACTCGTCGACGACGAAGTGCTGGTACTGGGAACGTACCTGTTCGGCGATGTCATGCCGGTCCTGGAGGATGGCGACGGTCAGCAGCAGCACGTCCTCGAAGTCGATGACGGCCCGGCCCCGCTTGAGGTCTTCGTAGGCGGCGTAGAGCTGGGCGATCTCGGCCGCCGCGCGCGGAGTCTCACGGCCCGCCTTCGCAGCTGCGAGGGCGTATTCGCCGGGGACGGTCTGGGTGACCTTGGACCATTCGATCTCGCCGGTGACGTCTCTCAGCTCGCCCCGGTCGAGCCGGATGCGGCAGGCGGCGGCCGCGTCGGCGACGAGCTGGATCTTGCGGTCGACGAGCCGGGGCATGGATCCTCCGACCGCTTTCGGCCAGAAGTACTGGAGCTGGCGCAGGGCGGCCGAGTGGAACGTACGTGCCTGGACGCCCGCCGCACCGAGTTGGCGCAGGCGCCCGCGCATCTCCCCGGCGGCGCGGTTGGTGAAGGTGACGGCGAGCACGCTGGAGGGCTGGAGGATTCCGGCCCGCACCCCGTAGGCGATGCGGTGGGTGATGGCCCGGGTCTTGCCGGTACCGGCCCCCGCCAGCACGCACACCGGCCCGTGCAGGGCGGTTGCCACCTCGCGCTGCTCGGGGTCGAGCCCTTCGAGCACCGCGTCGGCGGAGTCCGGTGTGCGCGGGAAGAGCGTGGAGTGCGTTGCTGCTGTCACACGGCCATGCTGCCAGGTCGGCGGAGACGGGTGAGCCGGTTGTCCACAGGGAGGTAGGCGCAGTCGTACTAATGCGGCAGGCGTCACCCTGCGGGTCCCTCCCGGTCGGGAATGGTGCCCCGGCCGCATACGTTGCCCCTGTGCACGGCCTCTTCCCCGAGCCACTGAAGGAGCGCGCGAGACATGCAGGGCACTGTGACGATGTACAGCACCACCTGGTGCGGTTACTGCCAGCGGCTGAAGAAGCAGCTGGACCGCGAGGGCATCGCGTACACCGAGATCAACATCGAGCAGGACCCGGCTTCCGCGGCGTTCGTGGAGAAGGCGAACGGCGGGAACCAGACCGTTCCGACCGTCCTCTTCGCGGATGGTTCGACGCTGACGAACCCGTCACTGGCGCAGGTGAAGCAGAAGGTCGGCGTGTAGGCACTGCCGGGCGGGGGCGGTCCCTGAGGGAACTCAGGGACCGCTTTCTCGTGGTCTGTCCCAGACCACCGTGTAGCGCCACAGCAGGCGACGCCGGAAACGGCAGCCGGGCAGGAGGCGTCGGGCGGCGTGCCGGGCCTCGCTCCAGTGCATGGCCGAGTCCTCGACGGGCATGCCGGGCGGGCCCCGTCTGCCACCGCGCAACCGCCTGAGGAGCAGGCTGGCGAGCAGGCCGCAGCCGCTGAGCACCCAGTCCAGGCGGGTCTTGTTGTACGCCATGCCGACGATGACCAGGCGCCCGCCCGGAGCCGTCAACCGCACCAGGCCGCCCACCGCGTCCTCGAAGCGCGCGTGGTGCACCACCGCGACCGCGCTGACGAAGTCGTACTCACCCTCGGGCAGGGCTGACCCGTCGAGGTAGTCCGCTTCGAGGAACGTGATGGTCCCGGGGGAGGCCACGCGGGCCTGCCGGATCATCTCCGGTGAGCGGTCCGCACCCGTCACGGACACGGCCCGCGCCGCGAGTTTGCGGGCCAGCAGCCCGTCCCCGCACCCCACGTCCAGGGCCTTGCCGCAGCCCTTCGGCACGGCGCCGAGTACTACCCGGTGATAGTGGACGTTGTGGTTCCAGTACGGGTCGGGCATGCCCGTCCTCAGACGAAACTCCTTGTCGGCAACGGCTTTCCGTACCAGAGTTCGATCAGGCGGGCGGCGATGGAGATGCCGTACGGGGGGAGGACCTCGCCGGACTCGAAGGCGGCCTGGAGTTCGTCGCGGGAGAACCAGCGGGCCTCGTGGATCTCGTCCCCGTCGACGTTGATCTCCGTCGAGGTGGCGCGGGCCATGAAGCCGAGCATGAGGCTGGAGGGGAACGGCCAGGGCTGGCTGGCCACGTACTCGACGGGGCCGACGGTGATACCGGCCTCCTCGAAGACCTCGCGGCGCACCGACTGCTCGATGGCCTCGCCGGGTTCGACGAAGCCGGCGAGGGTGGAGAAACGGCCCTCCGGCCAGTGCACCTGGCGGCCGAGCAGGATGCGGTCCTCGTCGTCGGTGACGGCCATGATCACGGCCGGGTCGGTGCGCGGGTAGTGCTCGGCGCCGCAGGCCTGGCAGCGGCGGATGTGACCGGCCGCCGCGATGACCGTGCGCTCACCGCAGCGGGAGCAGAAACGGTGGGTGCGCTGCCAGTTCTCCAGGCCGACCGCGTGCACCATCAGGCCCGCTTCGCGCGCGGACAGCAGCAGGCCGGCCTCGCGCAGGCCGGCCGGGCGCGCGGACTGGTCGATGCGGCCGGGCAGCGCGTCCTTCTGGAGCGCGAAGTAGCGGACTCCTTCCTCGTCGATGCCGAGGAAGTAGCGGTGGGCCTCGGTGAGCGGGGCCTCGAACGACGGGGTCATGACGAGTTCGGTGCGGCCGTCCGTCGCCTCGTCGATGAGGACCTGACCGCCGGAGACCACGAAGCAGCGGGTCGTGGGGTGGCTCCATGCCGCCGCGAGCCAGGCCTCGTCGAGCCGGTGGTGTGCGGCGCGGTCGATGCCGCTCGGAGCGGTGAGCGAGACGGGACGGTCGGCGGTGTGGTCGGTCCAGGTGGTCACGGGTGCTTCCAACTCCCCCGGTGCAGCGGATTGTGTCGTCGGGTGGTTCGGCGGGACGTACGGCGCGGGGCGGTCCATCCGGTGTGCCCCGCGCGCGCAGCCGGTCCGGGCGGCGCGGGACGGTCAGGGCGCATGGCTCCAGTGCTCGGCGAGATCACCCCACAGGTATGCGGAGGTCTCGACGCCCTTGAGGAGCAGATCGATATCGACCTTCTCGTTCGGCGCGTGCCAGCCGTCGGAGGGGACGGAGATGCCGAGGAACAGCACGGGCGCGCCGAGGACTTCCTGGAGGTCGGCGGCAGGGCCCGAGCCGCCCTCGCGGGTGAAGCGGACCGGCTTGTCGAAGGCGCGGCCCATGGCCCGTACGACGGACTTCAGGGCGGGGTGGTCGAGCGGGGTCAGACACGGGCGGGTGGCCGCGCCGAAGGTGATCTCCTGCCGGATCCCGGCAGGGACCTGGTCGGCCGCCCAGGCGCGAACGGCCTTCTCGATGTGACCGGGGTCCTGTCCGGCGACCAGCCGGAAGGAGAGCTTGACCATCGCGGAGGCCGGGACGATCGTCTTGTTGCCGGGGCCCTGGTAGCCGCCGCCGATGCCGTTGACCTCGGCGGTGGGGCGGGCCCAGATCCGCTCCAGGACGGTGTGTCCGGCCTCGCCGTGGGTGGCGCGCGACTTGGCGGTGCGCAGCCACTGCTCCTCGTCGAAGGGCAGTTCGGCGAAGAGCGCGCGCTCGCGGTCGGTCAGTTCGACGACGCCGTCGTAGAAGCCGGGGACGGCCACGCGTGCGTGGTCGTCGTGCAGGGCGGCGACGAGGCGGGCGACGGCCGTGGCCGGGTTGGGGACGGCACCGCCGAAGGAACCGGAGTGGATGTCCTGGTCGGGGCCGTACAGCCGGATCTCGCACTCGGCGAGGCCACGCATGCCGGTGCACACGGTGGGGGTGTCCTCGGCCCACATGCCGGTGTCGGAGACGATCACGGCGTCGGCGGCGAGCCGCTGCGTGCGCTCCTCGACCAGGGCGCGGAAGTGCGGGGAGCCGGACTCCTCCTCGCCCTCGATCAGCAGCTTCAGGTGCACCGCCGGGGCGGTGCGGCCGGTGGCGGCGAGGTGGGCGCGGACGCCGAGGGTGTGGAAGAACACCTGGCCCTTGTCGTCGGCCGCCCCGCGCGCGTAGAGCCGGTTCTCGCGGACGACCGGCTCGAAGGGGTCGCTGTCCCAGCCGTCCTCGCGGACGGCGGGCTGGACGTCGTGATGGCCGTAGACGAGCACCGTGGGCGCCGCGGGGTCCTCGGCGGGCCACTCGGCGAAGACGGCGGGCGCGCCCTGGGTCTCCCAGACCTCGGCCGTGGGGAAGCCGGTCTCCTTGAGCCTGGCGGCGAGCCAGTCGGCGCTGCGGCGTACATCGGGGCCGTGGTCGGGCTGGGCCGAGACGGACGGGATGCGCAGCCATTCGGCGAGGTCGTCGAGGAAGGCGGCGCGGTGCTGCTCGATGTACGTACGGACGGCGCTGACGGCACTGTCAACGGGATGGCTCATGGTCATGAGCCTATCGGCCCGCACCGACATCCTCGTTGGGCGGTTGCTCACAGTCTGCTGGCGCGGAACCGTCCGGGTCCTGTGTGAGGAGCCGTTCCAGGGCGGCCCGGTCCGGCAGGTTCCTGGGGCGCACGACCTCGCCGGTACGGATGTACACGAAGGTGGCCGTGACCGATTCCACAGGCACTCCCTGCCGCTCGGCCCAGGCGAGCCGGTACAGGGCGAGTTGGAGGGGGTCGGCGGTGCGGGTGCGGCTGGTCTTCCAGTCGACGATCTCGTACGTCGTCGCGTCCCCGTCGGTCTGCTGGTAGACGGCGTCGATACGGCCCCGGACCACCCGGCCCGCGATGGCGAGCTGGAAGGGCGTCTCGACGCGGTGGGGTGTGCGGTGGGCGTACTCGGTGCGCTCGAAGGCGTCCTTGAGGTCTTCGAGGTCGCGTTCGTCGGCGATCTCGGCGTCGCTGCCCGGCAGGTCGTCCGGTTCCAGCATGGGCAGGGTCAGCGCTTCGAAGCGGGCTTCGACCCAGGCGTGGAACCGGGTGCCCTGACGTGCGGCGGGTTGTGGAGGGCGCGGCATGGGGCGCGCGAGCTCCTGCGCGAGCCCGTCCGGGTCGGCGGCGAGGCGGAGCACTTGGGACGCGGTGAGCGACGCGGGCAACGGCACCTCGGTGACGGATTGCCGCGCACGCAGGATCTCCCCGGTGAGGGCGTCGAGGTCACGGTCCCAGGAGGCGATGGTGCGGGCTTCCTCCAGAGTGGGGCGGGGGTGCGCGCCGGGCCGCTGCGGGGCAGGGGGACGGGCGGGCGGGTGTGCCGGACCGCCGGTGGGCGCCGCTTGCGGCTGCTGCTCGGGGTGGCCGCGCGGTCCCTCCGTGGCGTCGGAGTGCTCGTCGGTGTCCGGGGCCGTGGCCTGGTGGGGGACGGCCGGGCGGGCCGAGGTCCAGGTGTCCCAGTCGGCCGGGTCCTCCGGGAGGGGCTCGTCCTCGGAGTTCACGAGGACCTCGAAGTCCGGTTCCCCCTCGTCGGGTTCTTCGTCGTCCGGTGGCGGGGGCCAGTCCGGGTCGTCGTAGGCGTCCGGGTCGTGAGTGGTCGCGGGGTGGCCGTCGGTGTGGGAGGCGAGTGTCTCCAGGTGGGCCAGGACCGTCTCGGCGGCGGCCCGTCGACGGGCCAGGGCGATGTCGTCGAGGGGCAGGGGCCAGACCTGGTCCAGGGTCTGCTGGTGGAGCGCCGGGTTCTCCTCGTCCTCGGCGGGCTCGTCGGCCCAGGCCTCGATCTCCCCGTGGCCGGCCGTGCAGTGGTCGTACAGGGCCTGGAGGAAGTCCGAGGGTCCTCGGGGCTTCTTCTGCGTCGGTCCCCACCAGTGGCCGGAGCCGAGGAGCAGGGAGCGGGGGCGGGTGAAGGTGACGTATCCGAGGCGGAGTTCCTCGGTGTGCTGGTGGTCCTTCATCGCCTCGTGGAAGTCCTTCATGCCGCGCGAGTCCCAGGAAGCGATGTCGGGCAGGGTGTCGGTGTCGCCGCGCAGGGCGTGCGGCAGCACCTTGCCCTGGGCGGTCCACTTCTCGCGGCCCTTGGCGCTCGGGAAGGTGCCGGTGACCAGGCCGGGAACGACGACGACGTCCCACTCCAGACCTTTGGACTTGTGCGCGGTGAGCACCTTGACGGTGTTCTCGCCGCCGGGCAGGGCGTTGTCGAGACCCTTCTCGTACTGGGCGGCGGTGCGCAGGAAGCCGAGGAAGGCGAGCAGGCTCGCCTCGCCGTCGCCCGCGGCGAACGCGGCGGCGACGTCGAGGAAGTTCGACAGGGTCTCGCGGCGGCGGGCCGCAAGGGCGTGCGGGGACGCCGACAGTTCGACCTCCAGACCGGTGACGGCGAGGACGCGGTGCAGGACGTCCATCAGGGGGTCGGCGAGCGAGCGGCGAAGATCGCGCAGCTCGGCCGCCAGGCGCGCGAACCGCACGCGCGCGTCCGGCGAGAAGGGCAGACCGTCGTCGTCCTCGTCGTCGCTGTAGAGGGGGGTCTCCAGGAAGGTCTCCAGGGCGTCCGCGAGCGATATCACCTCGGCCGGGTCGACCCCCTCGACGGCCTCGGCGAGCCGGCGGTCGGGGTCGTCGTCGCCGGCCACGCGCGCGTGGGACACCAGGCGCCGGGCGCGGCGTCCGAGGAGGGCGAGGTCGCGCGGGCCGATGCGCCAGCGCGGGCCGGTCAGCAGACGGACGAGGGCGGCGTTGGCGCCCGGGTCCTGGAGGACCTCGCAGACGGCGACGAGGTCGGCGACCTCGGGGAGGTGCAGCAGGCCCGAGAGGCCGACCACCTCGACCGGGACGTCCCGTTCGACCAGGGCGCCCTGGATCTCGGCGAAGTCGGTCGCCGTGCGGCACAGGACGGCGATCTCGCCCGGTTCCTTACCGGTACGCACGAGATGGGCGATCGAGTCCGCGAGCCAGCCGATCTCCTCGGCCTGGGTGGACAGGAGGGCGCAGCGCACCATGCCGTCGCGTTCGGCGCCGGGAGCCGGGCGGAGGGCCTCCACGCCCGCGTGCATGGCGCGCAGGGGTTCGGCGAGGCCATTGGCGAGGTCGAGGAGGCGGCCGCCGCTGCGGCGGTTCTCGCTGAGCGCCTGACGGGTCGCGGGCCGGCCGTCGGGGTGGGCGAAGTGCTCGGGAAAGTCGTCGAGGTTGGCGACGGAGGCGCCGCGCCAGCCGTAGATGGCCTGGCAGGGGTCGCCGACGGCGGTGACGGGATGGCCGGTGCCGTCGCCGAACAGACCTGCCAGCAGGACGCGCTGGGCGACGGAGGTGTCCTGGTACTCGTCGAGGAGCACCACCCGGAACTCCTCGCGCAGGTTGCGGCCCACCTCCGGGATCCCTGCGAGCCGCGCGGACAGCGCGATCTGGTCACCGAAGTCGAGGAGGTCGCGTTCGCGTTTGGCTGCGCGGTAGCGGACGACCAGCTCGGCCAGTTCACGGCGGCCGGCGGCCGTCTCGGGAACCTTGCGCAGGGCGTCGTTGGTGAGTCTGGCGCCCTGAAGGGTGAGCAGCAGCTCGGCGTCGTACGCCCGCAACGCCTCGGGGCGTACGAGGTGTTCGGAGAGTTCGGCGTCGAGCGTCAGGAGGTCGCTGACCAGGTCGGCGAAGGAACGGGTCAGGGCCGGGTAGGGCCCGGGAGCCTCGCGCAGCACGCGCGCGGCGAGCTGGAAGCGGGTGGCGTCGGCGAGCAGCCGGGAGGTGGGTTCCAGGCCGATGCGCAGGCCGTGATCGGTCAGCAGCCGGCCGGCGAAGGCGTGGTAGGTGGAGATCACGGGCTCGCCAGGCGGGTTGTCCGGGTCGATGATGTCGGGGTCGGTGACGCCCGCCTTGATCAGCGCTTTGCGGACGCGCTCGGCGAGTTCACCGGCAGCCTTGTTGGTGAAGGTGAGGCCGAGGACCTGCTCGGGGGCGACCTGGCCGGTGCCGACCAGCCAGACCACGCGGGCCGCCATCACCGTCGTCTTGCCCGAGCCGGCTCCGGCCACGATCACCTGCGGGGCGGGCGGCGCGACGATGCAGGCCGTCTGCTCCGGGGTGAACGGGATGCCGAGGAGCTCCTTGAGCTGATCGGGATCGGTGATGCGGGCGGCCATGTCGGAGAGGCTAGCGGCGCGCACTGACAACCGATGACGAATCGCCCCGGGGGCCGGAAGAAGCGCTGGTCGGCACACATGGTGCGTCCGATCACACCGGCGTTCTCACCTCACTCCACGACGTGCCGTCCTTCCGGTCGCGCGCTGCACGACGCCCGGAACGCGCAGTGGGTGCAGTGCTGGCCGGCGTTGGGCGTGAACCGTTCGTCGAGGACCTTGCCGGCCGCCGTGGCGAGCAGATCTCCGACCCACTCCCCTTGCAGCGGCTCCTGAGCCTGCACCTTGGGGAGCGTCTCGCCGCCGTCCCGCTTGGGGGCACCCTGGCGCAGCTGGACGAGTTCGGCGCCGCCCGGCTCGGGCCGGGCGCCGTCGAAGGCCTCGTCGACGGCGCCCTCGCGGACGGCGAGCTGGTAGACGGCGAGCTGGGGGTGGCGCTCCACCTCGGCGGAGCTCACGGGCTGCTTGCCGGTCTTGAAGTCGACGACGTACGCGCGGCCCTCGCCGTCGGTCTCGACGCGGTCCATCTGGCCGCGGATGCGCACCTCGACGTCGCCCGCGGCGAGAGTGACGTCGAAGTCGTGCTCGCTGGCCACCGGTGTGCGTCCGGAGCGGGTACCACCGGAGTCGATGTGCCACTTGAGGAAGCGTTCGAGCGCCACGCGCGCGTTCTCCTTCTCCTGTGCCGACTTCCAGGGCGCGTCGAAGGCGAGGGCGTTCCACACGGAGTCGAGGCGCTCCATGAGGACGGCGAGGTCGGCGGGGGTGTGCCCGGAGGCGACCTCGTCGGCGAGGACATGTACGACGTTGCCGAAGCCCTGGGCGACCGTGGCGGGCGCGTCGGCCTTCACCTCGCGACCCAGGAACCACTGCAGGGCGCAGGTGTTGGCGAGCTGGTCGAGGGCGCTGCCGGAGAGCACGACGGGCTGGTCGCGGTCGCGCAGCGGCACCTTGGCCTCGGTCGGCTCGAACATGCCCCACCAGCGGTAGGGGTGGGCCGAGGGGACGAGCGGACGGCCGTCCTCGTCGGCGAGCGCGGCGAGCCGGGCCAGCCTGCGTGCCGCGGCCTCCCGCAGGCTGTCGGAGACCCGGGGGTCGACAGTGGTGGCGCGGAGTTCAGCGACCAGGGCGGCGACCGACAGCGGCCGGCGTGGCCGGCCCGTGACGTCCTTGGGCTCGACGCCGAGTTCGGTCAGGAACCGGGAGGGCTGGTCGCCGTCGTCGGCAGGCGCCTTCACCGCGGTGACGACAAGACGCTCACGCGCGCGTGTGGCGGCGACGTAGAACAGGCGGCGCTCCTCGGCGAGCAGGGCCCCCGGGGTGAGCGGTTCGGCGAGCCCGTCGCGGCCGATGCGGTCGGCCTCCAGCAGAGAGCCGCGGCGGCGCAGGTCCGGCCACAAGCCCTCCTGGACGCCCGCGACGACGACCAGGCGCCACTCCAGGCCCTTGGAGCGGTGCGCGGTCATCAGGCGTACGGCGTCGGGGCGTACGGCACGCCGTGTGAGGGTGTCGGCGGCGATGTCCTCGGCGTCGATCTCCTCCAGGAAGTTCAGGGCGCCCCTGCCCCCGGTGCGCTCCTCCGCGCGTGCGGCGGTCGCGAACAGCGCGCACACGGCGTCGAGATCGCGGTCCGCATTGCGCCCCGCCGCACCGCCGCGCCGGGCTGCTCTGGCCAGGCGCCCGGGCCACGGTGTGCCCTCCCACAGGTCCCACAGGGCCTCCTCGGCACTGCCGCCGCCTGCCAGGCGCTCCCGGGCCTTGGCGAGGAGCGCGCCGAGCCGCTGGGCGCCGCGCGCGTACACGGGATCGTGCACGGCCAGCCGCTCGGGCTCGGCGAGAGCTCGCGCGAGCAGCTCGTCCGAGGGCGGCGGCAGGGCGTTCCCGCCGGCCCGCTCCTCGTCGCGCAGGGCGCGTCCGAGACGGCGCAGATCGGCGGCGTCCATGCCGGCGAGGGGCGAGGCGAGGAGGGTGAGGGCGGTCTCGGTGTCGAGCCAGGAGAGGGCGGACGACTGCGGCTCGGCATCCGACGGCAGCGTCTCGGAGACGGTCTCCTCATCCGACGCCCGCTCTTCAGGGGAGGTCTCCGCGCCCGACGACTGCTTCTCGGCAGCAGCCTCACCGTCGGGCCGTACTGCTTCCGGCCGTGGCTCTTCGAGCCGTACTGCTTCGGGCCGTACGACACCCCCCGCAGCCTCCGCCGCAGCCACCGCCCTCAGTGCCGTCAAAAGCGGCGCCACCGCCGGCTCGTGCCGCAGCGCCAGGTCGTCGCCGTCGATGTCCAGGGGCACGCCGGCCGCGGTGAGTGCGCGGCGGACCGTCGGGATCGTGCGCGCGCCCGCGCGGACCAGAACGGCCATCTCGCCCCACGGAACACCGTCCTCCAGGTGGGCCCGGCGCAGGATGTCGGCGATGTTTGCCAATTCCGTGCCGGGGGTCGGGCAGGTGAAGACCTCGACGCGGCCGCCCTCCCGGACCGGGGCGAGTTCGCGGTGGGCGCGGACCTTCTCCGCGGGCAGCCGGGTCAGCGGCATGCGCTGGGTCACCAGCCGGGTCGCGGCCAGCAGGCCTGCGCCGGAGCGGCGGGAGGTGCGCAGGACCTCGACCGGGGCCGTGCGGCCGTCCACGCGCGGGAAGGCGTACGGGAAGTCGAGGATGCCGTTCACGTCCGCGCCCCGGAACGCGTAGATCGACTGGTCGGGATCGCCGAAGGCGACGAGGTTGCGTCCGCCGCCGGCGAGGGCCTGCAGCAGCCGCACCTGGGCCGGGTCGGTGTCCTGGTACTCGTCGACGAACACGGCGTCGTACTGCGCTGCGAGGTGCTCGGCGACCTCGGGGCGGCGGGCGAGGAGCACCGCGCGGTGGACCAGTTCGGCGTAGTCGAGCACACCCTGGAGGTCGAGGACGTCGAGGTACTCGGCGAGGAAGGCGGCTGCGGCCCGCCAGTCGGGGCGGCCGATGCGACGGGCGAAGGCGTCCAGGGCGCCCGGCCCGAGGCCCAGTTCGCGGCTGCGGGCGAGGACCGCGCGGACCTCGTCGGCGAAACCGCGGGTGGTCAGGCAGGCACGCAGTTCGTCCGGCCAGCGCACATGCGCGAGGCCGAGCCGCTCCAGGTCGGGCTGCCCTGCGAGCAGTTCCCGTACGGCGACGTCCTGTTCGGGTCCCGACAGCAGCCGCAGCGGCTCCACGAACAGGTCGCTGTCCTGGTGGGCGCGGACCAGGGCGTAGCAGAACGAGTGGAAGGTGGTCGCCTGGGGGGCACGGGCCGCTCCGATGCGCAACGCCATGCGGTCGCGCAGCTCGACGGCCGCCTTGCGGCTGAACGTCAGCACGAGCACGCGCGCGGGGTCCCCTCCGCGGGCGATTCGTGACGCCACCGACTCGACGAGCGTGGTGGTCTTCCCGGTGCCCGGACCTGCGAGAACGAGCAAAGGGCCGCTTCCGTGCTCAACCACGGCACGTTGTGCGGCGTCCAGACGAGGGGGAGCCACACGGGTCGGCTGGGTATGCACCAGCCGGTAAGCGCCACGGGTCCCCTGCCGCACCTGGGAGTGCGGCAGTCGCCTGGTGGAGGAAGAGGAGCTCACGTGGTTCGCCGGTCCTGGTGGGTGTGCTGTTGGGCGCCCCGCCGCGCGTGGAGGGCGGCGGACGGGGGATGAGGGGGACGCGTGCAGCCGACGCTACGCCGACGCACGGTGCGGAAGCAGGGCTTCCTCTTCTTCCCGCGCGGCCCACGTGTCGCTCGCGGCGCGTACGTCCCTCACCCCACGAACGTACGGCATGCCACGGATGTGCCCCGTTTCCCCCGGACGGGTCTCAGGGTCCCCCAGGGTCCGCGGGATGGCGGAAGCTGTCAGGTGTGACCTTCCGCCCGATCGCCGCCGTCCCAGCGCGCCCGTCGCATGTCGAGGCGCGGCAGATGGTTCTCGGCGGCCCTGCTCGCCTCCTTCAGGGGCGTGCCCTCGGCGCGGTAGTGGTCGAGCGCCCGCAGTTCGTGCCCCGGAAGCAGGGCGCCGTCCGAGCGGACGACACGCCACCACGGGACGGCACCGCCGTACAGCGCCATGACCCGGCCGACCTGACGGGGGCCGCCCTCCTCCAGCCACTCGGCGATGTCGCCGTATGTCATGACACGCCCGGGTGGGATGCGTTCGGCCACGTCGAGGACCCGCTCGGCGTACTCCGGCAGCGTGTCCGCGTACTCCGGGTGGGCGTCCTGAGGAAGGCTCTGCTCGCTCATCCGCCCCATCCTGCCCCACCCCACCGACAATGTGACGGGCTCGCGACCCTGCGTATCCCTCGCCGAGGGACGGCGCTTCGGGCAGACTGTGCGCCCCCGCATGTGCACCCTGACACCTCCGTGTGTCGGTGGGGCATGCCACCATCGTGCGGGCGGTGACTGGTGATACGAGATCAAGAAGAGACGATGAAGCCACAGGGTGTGCACCCGGAGGGCGCCGAGAGCACCTCTGCCGCCTCGTCGCGTCCTGACGCCGCCGAAGCCGAAGAAGTGCACGTCGACGACGCCGAAGAGCTGCACGTCGACGAGGTCGAGGGCGACGAGCCACTGCTCCCCGCGCGCGTGCACAGGCCCTCCGACCTCATGCGGCTGCTGGTCGGCGTCCTGGCCGTCGTCATCCTGCTCGCGATCGCCGCGTTCGCGCACGGCACCACCTCGGGTCTCGAACAGGACATCAACAAGGGCACCGGTCAGGCACCCGACCTGCTCATCAAGATCGCCGGTCTGGCCTCCAGCATCGCGATCCTGCTGGTGCCGGTCGCGTTCGCGATCGAACGGCTGATCAAGCGCGACGGACTGCGGATCGCCGACGGCGTGCTCGCCGCCGTCCTCGCCCACGGTGTGACCCTCGCCACCGACCTGTGGGTCGCCAAGGCCGCGCCTGGCTCGATCCAGGAAGCGCTCACCCAGCCCTCCCCCGGCGACATCCACGCCCTCACCGACCCCGTCCACGGCTATCTGGCGCCGGTCATCGCCTACATGACCGCCGTCGGCATGTCCCGCAGGCCGCGCTGGCGGGCGGTGCTGTGGATCGTGCTGATGCTCGACGCGTTCTCGATGCTCGTCACCGGCTACACCACACCGTTCTCGATCATCCTGACGGTGCTGATCGGCTGGACGGTCGCCTACGGGACGCTGTACGCGGTCGGCTCACCCAATGTCCGGCCGACCGGGCAGACCCTCATGGCGGGCCTCAGGACGGTCGGCTTCCACCCCGTCAGCGCGGCCCGCGAGGAGGCTTCGGAGACCGCGGAGAACGGCGACCGGGGCCGACGCTACTTCGTCACCCTGGAGGACGGCCCGCCGCTGGACGTGACGGTGGTCGACCGGGAACAGCAGGCCCAGGGCTTCTTCTACCGTGTGTGGCGCAACCTCACGCTGCGCGGCTTCGCGACCCGCAGCAGCCTCCAGTCCCTACGTCAGGCGCTGGAGCAGGAGGCGCTGCTCGCCTACGCCGCCATCGCCGCTGGCGCCAACGCGCCCAAGCTGATCGCCACCTCCGAACTCGGCCCCGACGCCGTGATACTCGTCTACGAGCACACCGGCGGGCGCACCCTCGAATCGCTGCCCGAGGACGAGATCACCGACGAACTGCTGCGCAACACCTGGCGCCAGGTGCAGTCGCTCCAGTCGCGGCGCATCGCGCACCGCAGGCTCGCGGGTGACGCGATCCTGGTGGATCGTTCCGGCGCGGTGATCCTCACCGATCTGCGCGGCGGTGAGATCGCTGCCAGCACCCTTCTGCTGCGCATGGACGTCGCTCAACTGGTGACGACCCTGGGGCTGCTGGCGGGCGCTGAGCGCGCCGTGGCCTCCGCCCTCAGCGTCCTCGGCCCCGACGCCGTCGCCGACTGTCTGCCGATGCTCCAGCCCATCGCGCTGACGCGCTCCACGCGCGCGACGCTGCGCAGACTCGCCCGCGAGCGGGCCCAGCGCGAGCGCGAGGCGGTCCTGGAGGCATCCCAGCAGGCCAAACAGGCCCGTCTGGACGAGGCACCCGACCACGCCAGACCCGTGCTGGAGAAGCCCGACAAGAAGGCCGTACGCGCGGAGGCGCGGGCCGAGAAGCGGGCCATCGACGACGCCCTGGAGGAGGCGCGCGAGGAGGATCTGCTGACGCAGATCCGCCACGAGGTGCTGCTGATCAGGCCGCAGGCGCCGGTCGAGCCGGCCCGTCTGGAACGGGTCAAGCCGCGCACGCTGATCAGCTTCATCGCGGGCGCCATCGGCGCGTACTTCCTGCTGACGCAGCTCACCCACATCGAGTTCGGGCCGCTCATCGAGAACGCCGAGTGGGGCTGGGTCGCCGCGGCCGTGCTGTTCTCGGCGGCCAGCTACTTCGCCGCCGCCATGTCCCTGCTGGGCTTCGTGCCCGAGCGGGTGGGGTTCCTGCGGACGGTCGGGGCCCAGGTCGCCGGGTCGTTCGTGAAGATCGTGGCACCGGCCGCGGTGGGCGGCGTGGCACTCAACACGCGCTTCCTCCAACGTCAGGGGGTGCGGCCGGGGCTCGCGGTGGCGAGTGTCGGGGCCTCGCAGTTGTTCGGACTCGGCTGCCACATCCTGATGCTGCTGTCCTTCGGTTACCTGACCGGCACCGAGAAGACGCCGTCGCTGTCACCGTCCCGGACGGTCATCGCGGGTCTGCTGACGGTGGCGGTGCTGGTGCTGGTGGTCACCTCGGTGCCGTTCCTCAGGAAATTCGTCGTCACGCGCGTGAGGTCGCTGTTCGCGGGTGTCGTGCCGCGCATGCTGGACGTGCTTCAGCGGCCGCAGAAGCTGGTCACCGGCATCGGCGGCATGCTGCTGCTGACGGCCTGTTTCGTGATGTGCCTGGACGCCTCGATCCGTGCGTTCGGCCAGGAGGGCGCGTCGCTCAGCATCGCCAGTGTCGCGGTCGTCTTCCTCGCCGGCAACGCGCTGGGTTCGGCGGCCCCGACACCGGGTGGTGTGGGAGCCGTGGAGGCGACCTTGACGGTGGGTCTGATCGCCGTGGGGCTGCCCAAGGAGGTCGCCGCCCCGGCCGTCCTGCTGTACCGGCTCCTGACGCTCTGGCTGCCCGTGCTGCCGGGCTGGCTGGCCTTCAACCACCTGTCGCGCAAGGGCGCGCTGTAGCTCCTGCCGCCCGGCACACGACGGCTCGTTCCACGGCGTGCACGGCGTGCCTCGTACGGCTCGCGCCCCGAGCGTGCCCACGCGCGTGACCGCAGGATGGGATCATGCCGAACCCCCCTCGACCGCGCGCCGCCGCCCTGACCGCCACCGCGCTGTTGCTCTCCTGCCTGCTGGCAGGATGCGGCGACGGCTCCCAGGACGAGGATCTGTCGGCCCAGAAGCTGAGTTGGAAGGACTGCCCGGCTCCGTCCCGGGCCGAGGGCGGCGGGGACGCCCCCACGCCGCTGCCGGGCGGCGAACAGTGGCAGTGCGCCACTCTCAGGGCCCCCCTCGACTGGGCGAAGCCCAAGGGCGACACGATCGGCCTCGCGCTGATCCGGGCGAGGACCAGCGGCGCCGAGAACAGGCGCATCGGCTCGCTCGTCTTCAACTTCGGCGGCCCCGGCGGCTCCGGCGTCACGACCCTGCCCGCCTTCGCCACGGACTACGCGAAACTGCGCACCCGCTACGACCTGGTGAGCTTCGACCCTCGCGGGGTCGGCCGCAGCGCCCCGGTGGAATGCCTGAACGACCCCCAGCTGGACGCGTACTTCGAGCAGGACTGGACCCCCGACGACGCGGCCGAGCGCACCGCCCTGCTGGACAACACCAAGGAGTTCAACGCGGCCTGCGAGGAGAACGCCAAGGAGACGCTGCGGCACGTGCGCACCACCGACGCGGCCCGCGACATGGACCTGATGCGTCAGGTCCTCGGCGACGACAGGCTGCACTACTTCGGCATCTCCTACGGCACCGAACTCGGCGGCGTCTACGCCCACCTGTTCCCGAAGAAGGTGGGGCGTCTGGTGTTCGACGGGGTCGTCGACCCGACGCAGAACAGTGCGCAGGGTTCGCTGGGACAGACCAAGGGCTTCCAGCTCGCGCTCGACAACTTCGCCGAGGACTGCACCTCCAGGACCGAGGACTGCCCCGTCGGCGACACCGCGCAGGATGTCAAGGCCCGTATCGCGGGGCTGCTCGCGCACCTCGACAAGAAGCCGATCCCCGGTATCGGCATGCGACGGCTGACCCAGACCGCCGCGACCAACGGCATCGTGCAGTCGCTGTACTCGAAGGATTTCTGGGAGTACCTCATCGAAGGGCTGGAGCAGGCCTACGACGGCGACGGCAGGGTCCTGATGCTGTTGTCGGACTCGATGAACGGACGGGGCGACAACGGCGAGTACAGCAACATCACCGCGGCGAACATCTCCATCAACTGCGCCGACAGCAAGCCTCGGTACAGCGTCGCCGACGTCGAGCGGAAGCTGCCCGAGTTCCGTGCCGCGTCCCCCCTCTTCGGCGACTTCCTGGCCTGGTCGATGGTGAGCTGCACCGACTGGGCCGTGGCGGGCGCCGCGGACCATCCCGACGTGCACGCCACCGGCTCCGCGCCGATCCTCGTCGTGGGCAACACCGGCGACCCGGCGACCCCGTACGAGGGCGCCCGGAAGATGGTGGAGGCGCTCGGTGCGGGCGTCGGGATCGAGCTGACGTACAAGGGGCAGGGGCACGGGGCGTACGACAGCAAGAACAAGTGTGTCCAGGACGCGGTGAACGGTTATCTCCTGACCGGGAAGGCGCCGACGGCGGGGACCGTCTGCTCCTAGCGCCCCACTGACCCCAGAACTCCGGAAAAGCACTGGTCAGAGAGTTATCCACAGGCCCCGACAGGCGTCACGTGATCGGCCTACCATGGCCGGACCGACGTTCGTGGCTCGACGCGGACGGCCTGGGAGGGGGACTGCTATGAGGCGTTTTGCACGGGGGGCGGCTGTGACCGCCGTGGCGGCACTGCTGGCGGCGGGGTGCAGCGGCGGCTCGTCCGGCGGCGGTGAGGTGGACGAGCGGTCCGGCAGCGCACGGCCCAGCGCAACGGACTCGAAGGCGCTGCCCGCCGCGCTGACCTCGCAGCGGCCCGACTGGGAGCACTGCAAGGCCACGGCGAACTTTTCGCCGCCCGGCCGCGACTGGCAGTGCGCGACGCTGAAGGTACCCCTGGACTGGTCGAAGCCGCGCGGCGAGACGATCAACCTCGCGCTGATCCGCTCCAAGGCCCGCGGTGGCGACCGCATCGGCTCGCTCCTGTTCAACTTCGGTGGCCCCGGCACCTCGGGCGTCGCCGGCCTGCCCGGGTACGCCGCCACCGTCTCCCTGCTGCGTGAGCGGTACGACCTGGTGAGCTGGGACCCGCGCGGGGTCGGCGCGAGCGAAGGTGTCCGCTGTCGCAGCGACAAGGAGACCCAGGCCGCCGAGGCGGTGGACCCCACACCCGACACTCCGGCCGAGGAACGGGCGTACCTCCGGGACGCCGCCGACTTCGCACGGGGCTGCGAGAAGGACGCGGGCAGGCTGCTGGCGCACGTCTCGACCACCGACACCGCACGCGACATGGACCTCATGCGCCAAGTCCTCGGCGACGACAGGCTGCACTACTTCGGCATCTCCTACGGCACCGAACTCGGCGGCGTCTACGCCCACCTGTTCCCGAAGAAGGTGGGGCGTCTGGTGCTCGACGCGGTCGTCGACCCGGGCGCCGACATGGTGGCCCACCGGGAGAACCAGGCCCGGGGCTTCCAGCGCGCGCTCGACGACTACCTCCGGTCCACCGGCCAGGACCCCGATCTGGGCACGCGCAAGATCGCGGAACTGCTGGACCGGATCGACACGGACCCGCTGGACACGTTCTCCGGGCGGCGGCTGACCCAGGTGCTCGCTTTCACCGGCATCGTCTGGCCGCTGTACCGCCAGGACAGCTGGCCCTCGCTGACCAGCGCCCTCGACACGGCCGAGCAGGGGGACGGCTCCGAACTGCTGGCGCTCGCCGACGACTACAGGCAGCGTGACCGCTCGGGGCGTTACGGCTTGCTGCCGCAGGCACAACGGGTCATATCGTGCTTGGACGACAAGCAGCGGCCCACGCTCACGGAGGCGAAGGGGCTGCTGCCCGAGTTCGAGAGGATCTCGCCCGTGTTCGGCCCCTTCCTCGGCTGGGACGCGGCCGGCTGGTGCCACGACTGGCCGGTGGCCGGGCAGTACGAGACACCGGTGGTGAGCGCGCCCGGTGCCGCACCGGTGCTGGTGGTCGGCAACACGGGCGACCCGGCGACGCCGTACGAGGGCGCCCGCAGGATGGCGGACGAGTTGGGCAAGGGGGTCGGCGTGGAACTCACCTGGCGGGGCGAGGGACACGGGGCGTACGGGAACGGGAGCGACTGTGTGGACTCCACGGTGAACGCGTATCTGCTGAAGGGCACGGTGCCGAAGGACGGCAGGGTCTGCGCCTCCTAGCCGACGCGGATGCCGGCGCGGTCCGGGCAACGGAAAGGGGCCCGGCACACCTGGTGCCGAGCCCCTCCCGGGAAAGCCTGCGCCTAGTACACCGGCTTGTCCGGCTCGATCTGGTGGACCCAGCCGATCACACCGCCGCCGACGTGCACGGCGTCGGAGAAGCCCGCGGACTTCAGGACGGCGAGGACCTCCGCACTGCGGACACCTGTCTTGCAGTGCAGGACGATCTTCTTGTCCTGCGGGAGGCCCTCAAGGGCGGTGCCCATGAGGAACTCGTTCTTGGGGATCAGCTTGGCGCCCGGGATGGAGACGATCTCGTACTCGTTGATCTCGCGGACGTCGATGATCTCGATGTTCTCGCCGTCGTCGATCCACTCCTTGAGCTGCTTGGGAGTGATCGTCGAGCCGGCGGCCGCCTCCTGCGCCTCTTCGGAGACGACGCCGCAGAAGGCCTCGTAGTCGATGAGTTCGGTGACGGTCGGGTTCTCGCCGCAGACCGCGCAGTCGGGGTCCTTGCGGACCTTGACCTGGCGGTACTGCATCTCCAGGGCGTCGTAGATCATCAGTCGGCCGACGAGCGGCTCGCCGATGCCCGCGAGGAGCTTGATGGCCTCGTTGACCTGGATGGATCCGATGGACGCGCACAGCACGCCCAGCACGCCGCCCTCGGCGCAGGAGGGGACCATGCCGGGGGGCGGGGGCTCCGGGTAGAGGCAGCGGTAGCAGGGCCCGTGCTCGGACCAGAAGACGGATGCCTGGCCGTCGAAGCGGTAGATCGAGCCCCAGACGTACGGCTTGTTGAGCAGCACGCACGCGTCGTTGACCAGGTAGCGGGTCGCGAAGTTGTCGGTGCCGTCGACGATCAGGTCGTACTGGCTGAAGATGTCCATCACGTTCTCGGCCTCGAGCCGCTCTTCGTGAAGGACCACATTGACGTACGGGTTGATGCCCAGCACCGAGTCACGGGCGGACTGGGCCTTGGAGCGGCCGATGTCGGCCTGGCTGTGGATGATCTGGCGCTGGAGGTTCGACTCGTCGACCTCGTCGAACTCCACGATGCCGAGCGTGCCCACGCCCGCCGCGGCCAGGTACATCAGCGCCGGCGAGCCCAGGCCGCCGGCGCCCACACACAGCACCTTGGCGTTCTTCAGCCGCTTCTGCCCGTCCATCCCGACGTCGGGGATGATCAGGTGGCGGGAGTACCTGCGGACCTCGTCTACGGTGAGCTCGCCAGCGGGCTCGACCAGGGGTGGCAGCGACACGGGGACTCCGTTGGTCGGTCAATCACTACAGTTGTTCTCCCCGTAACACTGCCATGGGCTTCTTCATTCCGAGACACCCGTTCCGATCCGCGAGACGAGCTCGTCCCAGTAGCCGGGCAGGGTCTCCCAGGGGTCGACACGGCCGTGGCGATCCGTGCGGTCGGTGAACCAGATGGTGGCGGCGCCCTGCCAGCGGGCGATGCGCAGGGCCTCGTCGAGGTGCGGGCCGGGCAGGCCGTGGACGAGGTGGCAGAAGCGGTCGGGCGGGTAGTCGGCGGTCCACTCGGCCACCTGCGACCAGCGGTAGTCGCTCCAGGGACCGGAGAAGGTGACCAACTGGTCGGCGTTCTCGGCGTATCCCGGGTACGGGTGGGTGCCGTGGCCGAGGACGATGTGGGCGTCGTCACGGATCGCGCGGAGCGTGGTGACGGTGCGGCGGACCTCGGGGAGCGCGGCGCGTTCGGTCGGGCAGCGGTCCAGGAGGAATCCGTCGACCTGGTACCAGTCGAAGTAGCGGTGCGCCTCGGAGACCAACTCGCCGTAGGTCCGGGCCCCGTAGGTGGTGTCGAGGTGTCCGAGGACGCGGACGCCCGCGTTGCGCAGCCGGCCGGCCGCTTCGAGGCAGTGCGGGTCGGGGCGGGCGCCGGGGCCGTCCGCGACATTGAGGACGGACCAGTGCAGGGGGGTGCCGGGACGGGTGAGTTCGGCCCATTCCGCTGGGGCGACCAGCGGGTGGGCGAAGCCGGGCACACCGAAACCGGTGCTCAGTTCGGTGCTCGACGTGCTGGTCTTCGTGCTGGTCAGATGCGGCATGCCGCCTCCATCCAGATGTCGGCGAGGGACTCTTCGAGGTTGATCCGGGGGCGCCAGCCGAGCCGGTCGCGGGCCGTGCGCACATCGGCCTGCTGCCAGCTGCCGCAGCCGTCGGGGTACGGGTACGCGGCCGGCGCCGCGTGGTCCGGTTCGGAGCGGGGGTGGCCGATGGATGCCCTCAACGGGCCGGGCGGGCCGTCGAGTTCGTGGAGGGCGCCGCCGTATCCGGCGACCCGGGCCAGGACGGCGGCGGCGTCGCGGAGGCGTACGGCACGGCCCGAGCCGATGTTGATGACGCCCTGTGCGGCGGAGAGCGAGGCCGCGTGCACGGCCCGGGCCACGTCACGGACGTCGATGAAGTCGCGCTGGGCGCCCAGGCCGGCGAGCTTCAGTTCGCCGTCGCCTGACTGCATGGCTCGGCGCATGGCCTCGGCGAGACGGCCGAGCGGAGAGCCGGCGGGGGTGCCGGGGCCGGCCGGCGAGAAGACGCGCAGGACCACCGCGTCCAGGCCGGAGCCCAGAACCAGTTCGGTGGCGGCGAGTTTGCTGACGCCGTACGGGCCGCCGGGGCGGGGGACGGCGTCCTCGGCCGTGGAGGAACCGGGCTGGCTGGGTCCGTACTCCGCGCCGCAGCCGATCTGCACCAGACGGGCACCGCAGCCGCTGCGGCGCAGGGCCTCGCAGACGGTGGCGACCGCGACCGTGTTGTGGCGGGTGAGTTCGCGGGCACCGCCGCGGACTGCGCCGGCGCAGTTGACGACCACGCCTGGATGGACCGCGTCGAGGAACCTGGTGAGGGCTCCGGGGCTGCCGGACGCGAGGTCGAAGCGGACGTCCGCGTCGTCGCCGCGGCCGAGGGCGGTGAGCTGGACGGCGGGGTCGGCGAGCAGACGGTCGGCGACGAAGCGGCCGAGGTAGCCGTTGGCTCCGATCAGCAGGACTCTCATCGGGCTGCTCCCGGGGCCTTGGGGGCGGGTCGGGAGGTGGTCATTGCGGGTTCTCCTTCGGGAGGGGCTTGCGAGTCGCCTCCGGCGGTGGGGCCGGGGTGCCTGCGGCGGCCTGTGCGGGTTCTGGCGGGAGCGCGAGAGGAATCGCTCGGGGAGGGTGGGCCGTTGCGCCGTCGCAACCGGACGGGCGGGGGCCTCGCGCCCGACGGAACGGCGGACGGTTGGCCGGGGCCCACTGCGGCGGATGACCGCCCTACGGCGGGCGCGTGGGGCAGAGACGGGTCAGCACGGGGTCTCCGCCCGTGCGTGGGCATGGGCGGATGCCCTCGTCAGCTTGCGGATCGCGTGCACCAGCAGGGCCAGGGCACCGATCCCGCAGGAAAGGGTCTGCAGGCCGCCCGGGCCCCAGTGGTCCACAAGGGCGTCCACCGGGGTGGCCAGGAAGCCGCAGCCTGGCAGACGGGACCCGAAGGCCGCGGCCAGAGCCGTCGCCTGGGTTGTCGTGGCGGCGATGAGGACCACCGTGGGGGCGTGGGTGAATCCGTGGGCGGTGAGGAGACGGGCGAGGAAGAGGAGGGCGCCGAGGGTGATGGTCTGCGCGTAGGGAGCGGGTTCGTCCAGGACCGCGCCGGACAGGGCCAGGAGGGCCGTCAGGGCGCACAGGTACAGGGCGAAGGTGCCGAGCAGCAGGGGGCGTACGGAGGCCGCGAAGTCCTCCAGGCCGCGGCTGACGGTGAGTTTGCGGCGGGCGCGGGCCGTGAGGAGGTGGGCGGACCAGGCCGCCGGGGCGCAGGACAGGGTGAGGGCGAGGAGGGGGGCGGTGGCCACGGGCCAGGGGGTGTCGGCGGCGCCGGTGGGCAGGGCGTCGGGCCCGCCGGTCACGGCCGCTGCGAGGAGGCCGTCGCCGAGGGCGGCGTAGGCGAGGAGCCAGTACGTCCAGGTGGAGGTGCCGGTCCTGGGGGCGCGGTCGGGGATGCCGAGGGGGCCTCGGAACAGAGCCGCGCGGACGGCCATGGAGACGGCCAGGGCGCCCACCAGGGCGACGACGAGACGGGACTGGCCGTCGGTGAGACGAATACCGGTCACCGTGGCCGCGCAGAGAACGCCGGGGAGGAGGGTGAGCAGGGCCCAGTCGGCACGGGCCCCGGGTGCCGTCTGCGCCGAGGGCGGCGGGGGGGTGTCGCCGTTCCTCGGGACGCGGGCGTACATCTCCTCGGCGAGCGAGAAGACGTCACGGTGGCGGAAGCGGACGGCGGTGCGGTCGGTGACGCCGTGGGCCTCGAGACCGGCCGCGATCTCCAGGGGGTCGACGGCTCGCTCGCACAGCTCACGGTGACGGTGCATCAGGGCCTTCACCGGGTCCGCGGTGGAACGTCGGGCGGGTCCGGGAGCGGGCTTGCGGCTGGCGGAGACCCCGGTCGCGCGGCGGGAGGGCGCCGAAGAAGTGGGCGACTCGGCGTCTTCGAAGGCTTCGGCGTCTCCGGACGCGTCGGCGATGCGTACGTCGGCGGCGTCCTGCTCCATGTCTGCGGAGCCCTTCGGTGTGATCGGCTCCGCCGCCTCCGCCGTCTCGACGCAGGACACGTCCGCACCTGCTCCGCGCTCTCCGGATGCCCGCACGTCCGGTACAGCCGGTACGTCCGGTACAGCCGGTACGTCCGGTACGGCCTCCTCCCCCGCCAGCCACTCCTCCGAGTCCGTGTCCCGGGCCCCGGGGTTGCCCGGGGTGCCGGGGCGGTCGAGTCCCAGGTCGCTCATCCGGGGGTTCCTTCCGTGGCGGCGAAGGGAGGCGTCGCGCGGACCGGGGGCCCCGCGGCCCAGCCGGGACCACCGCGGGCCACGACGCGCGCGCTGCGCTCGGCCCAGCGGCCCGGGACGTGGACCTCGGCCGGGGCCGCGAACGGCAGAGGTTCCCCGGCGCCGTCGAGGACGACCCGACGGACCGGAGTGCTTGAGACGATCTCCAGGTAAATGCCGTGAAATGCCGTGATGTTCTGTTCCACGGTGAACAGTTCGAGTGCGCGGGCGCGCGCGGCGGCTCCCAGACGCTCACGGCGCTCGGGGTCGCGCAGCAGCGTGACGCACGTCTCCGCGAGCGCCTTCGGGTTGCGCGGCGGAACGACGAGCCCCGTGCCGCCGATGACCTCCACGACCGCGCCGACGTCGGTGGACACGGTGGCCCGGCCGCAGAACATGGCCTCGACGAGGCTGATCGGGAAGCCCTCGACGACGCTGGACAGGACGGTGACGGCACCCGAGGCGTACGCGTCGGCGAGGTGGGGCACCTCGGGGCCGCCGATCTCCTCGAAGGAGACGGGGTTGTCGCCGACGGCGTGCAGTCCGTCCGCCTCGTCGGGGAAGAGCTGCGCGGCCAGCGCCTTGCAGTGCCCCAAGTAGGCCGCCCCTTCGGGGCCGGAGGGCGCGCCGACGATTCTCAGCCGCGTCTTGGGCTCCTCCTTGCGGATCTCCGCGAAGGCGTGGAGCAGTGAGATCAGGTCCTTGGCGGGTTCGACGCGGCCGACCCACACCAGCGTGTCGGGGTCGACGCACTCCGCGGACTCCCCCACCTCCGCGAAGTGGGTGGCGTCCATCCCCGGGTAGACCGTGCGCAGCTTCTCGCGGTCGGCGCCGCAGCGCTCCTGCCAGCGCCGGGCGTGGGTGTTTCCGGGCGTGACGACCGCGGCCCGCCGGTAGGTCTCGGTGGCCAGCCGGCCGTGGAAGGCGGCGAGCAGGGTCCGCACGGCGGGCGAGGACTCGGTGTCGGCCAGGTAGTGCGTACGCAGCCGCACGCCGTACTCGGTCACCAGCAGGGGCACACCGCAGAAGTGGTGCGTGAGAAGTCCGGGCAGGACGGCCGGGCCGCCGGAGGCCGCGTGGCACAGGTCGACCGCGCCGAGGCCGTCGTCCTCGTACCAGTCGAGCGAGAGGGGGCGCAGGGCGCGCTCCAGGTGCGCGGCCACGGCGAGCAGATCCGGTACGCGCGCCTCGCGCGCCGCCTGCCGGGCGCCTCGCGCGCGACAGGCGCGCTCCAGGGCGCGGACGGCGGTCTCGGAGCGGAGCGCTCCCACCAGCCCGCCCTCGTCGCGGGCGAGGTCGGCGAGCCCGTACAGGGCGTTGGCGAAACGGTCCGCCTCAAGGGCCGACAAATCCTCGGAGCCCTCCGCGGCGGCCCCCTCGCACAGCGCCGCCGCCAACTCGCCGTAGGACTCGGCGAACCGACGGCGCGCGCGCCGCCCGTACACCACCCCGTCATCCTCGGCGGTCCACAGCGGGGCGGTGATCACCCTGCCGACCTGCGGCGGCAACTGCACCCAGCCCTCGTCCTCCTGGTGCTCGCCGCGGCTGAGGGCGTAGATGTCGAACTCGTGCTGCCCGAGCCCGCGCACGAGCCGGTCGCACCAGAGCATGGCGTCACCGCTCACATACGGATAGCCACCCTCCGTAATCAGTCCGATACGCACGAGTGCACCCCCGATCTCCCGTATGAGGAGCCGTCGTTGGCCCGGCGGCTCGCAGCGGGACGAACGTATGCGGACAAGGCGGTGGTGCGACGGACGGTTGTCCATCGCACCACCAGAAGGGGTGAACGGTCGTAACTTTCCCGTGCGGGTCGCGTTCGGTCGCGCTAGGAGATCATCCGGATACGCAGCGTCAGATGACGGCCGCTTCCCGGCGTTCCGCTCTGCGCCGGGCCGCGATCCGTGGATCGAGCGCCGGTACGGCGGCCAGGAGCTGCTTGGTGTACGGGTCCTGCGGGTTGTCGTAGACCTGGTCGGCCGGGCCCTGTTCGACGATCCTGCCGTTCCGCATCACGGCGACCCGGTCGCTGACCTGGCGTACGACGGCGAGGTCGTGCGCGACGAAGACCAGAGCGAGTCCGAGCTCGCGCTGCAACTCGCCCAGCAGGGCGACCACCTGGGCCTGGGTGGTGACATCGAGTGCGGAGACGGGCTCGTCGCAGACGATGACGCGCGGGTCGGCCGCGAGGGCCCGCGCGATGCCCACGCGCTGGCGCTGGCCGCCGCTGAACTCGTGCGGATAGCGGTCGTAGTGCGCTCCCTCGAGCCCCACGCGCTCCAGGAGTTCCCTCACGCGCCCCCTGATCCGCTTCTCGTCCCTCTCCCCACGCGCGCGGAGCGGGTCGGCGATGGACTCGCCCACGCTGCGGCGGGGGTTGAGGGAGGAGACCGGGTCCTGGAAGACCATCTGCACGGCCGGGTTCACACCCACACGCGTGTGGCCGTCATGACGGACCTCTCCCGTGGTCGGCTCCAGCAGTCCGACCAGCATCCGCCCCAGGGTTGTCTTGCCGCTGCCGCTCTCGCCCACGACGCCCAGGGTCTCGCCCCGGTGCACGGTCAGCGAGACACCGTCCACGGCGGCGAAGGCCCTCTTCCCGCGCCCGAACTCGCGCCGGAGGCCCTTCGCCTCCAGGACCACCTCGCCGGACGCCTGAGAGGGTGCCCTGGGCGCGTCCACGCGCGGGACCGCGGCGAGCAGTTCGCGCGTGTACGCCTCCGCGGGCGCCCCGAGCACCGTGCCGACCGATCCGTGCTCGACGGCCTTGCCGTGGCGCATGACCAGTACGTCGTCGACGCTCTCGGCGGCGACACCGACGTCGTGGGTGACGAGCAGCAGGCCCATGCCGGTCTCCTGGCGCAGGGTGTGCAGCAGGTCGAGGATCTGGGCCTGGACGGTCACATCGAGCGCGGTCGTCGGCTCGTCGGCGATCAGCAGGTCCGGCTCGCAGGCCAGCGCCATCGCGATGAGGGCGCGTTGCCGCATGCCGCCGCTGAACTCGTGCGGACGGGACCGGGACCGCCGTACGGCGTCCGGAATCCCCACCCGGTCCAGCACCTCCACCGCACGCGCGCGTGCCGTTCGTCGCGACACACGCGTGTGCACGCGGTACACCTCGGCGATCTGGTCGCCGATCGCGTAGTACGGGTCCAGGGACGACAGCGGGTCCTGGAAGACCATCGCCGCCTTCGCGCCCCGCAGCCGCCGCAGTTCGTCGTCGGACGCCTTCTGTACGTCCACCGCGGCGACCTCGACGGAGCCGCCCACGCGCGCGCCCGTGCCGCGGTGCAACCCGAGCAGGGCCGCGGCGACGGTGGACTTGCCGGAGCCGGACTCGCCGACCAAGGCGAGCGCGGCGCCATGCTCCAGCCGGAAGGAGAGGCCGTCGACGGCGCGCAGGTCGCCGAACTCGACGGTCAGGTCAGTGACGTGGACGAGACTCACGTGAGCACCACCCGTCGGTCGGCCACCGCGTACAGGACGTCCGCGAGGGCGTTGGCGAGAACCACGAAGAAGCCGATGACCAGGACCATGCCGACGACGACCGGGAGGTCGACGACGGTGACGGCGTGGACCAGTTCCTGGCCGATGCCGGGAAGGCCGAACAGCGACTCGACGAGGACGGCCCCGCCCATGGCACTGCCGAAGTCGTTGGCGTTCAGGGCGATGATCGGCGCCAGGGCGCCGCGCAGGGCGTGCCGGCCGACGATCGACCGCTCACCGACGCCGTAGGCGCGGAAGGTCCGGATGTGGTCCTCGGCGAGCGTCTCGAGCATCGATGCCCGGGTGAGCCGCGCGAAGTAGGCCGACTCGGCGAGCGCGAGTGTGACCCATGGCAGCAGCAGGCCCCACATCCACTGTTCGGGGTCGTCGGTGAAGGAGACGTACTCCGGGAAGGGCAGCAGTTCCAGCTGTCCGCAGACCACGATCATCAGGACGAGGCCGATGACGAAGACGGGCGTGGCGACTCCCGCGAGGGTGAGGCCGGTCAGCGCGCGTTCGGTGAACCGGCCGCGCCGCCAGGCGGACAGCACGCCGGTGCCGACGCCCAGCAGCAGCCAGAGCACCATCGCGCCGACCACCAGGGACAGGCTGACGGGCAGCTTGTTCAGGATGATCCGCGTGACCTGCTGGTCGCTCTGGTACGACAGCCCGAGGCAGGGCGCCGAGCAGTACTCGACGGACGTGCCGGTGGAGTAGTCGTGTCCTACGACGATGCCCTGGAGGAAGTGCCAGTAGCGCAGGTACAGCGGATCGTCGAGCCTGAGCTGCTGGGCGACCTGGTGCACCTGTTCCGGGGAGCAGCGCGGGCCGCAGGTGATCTGGGCGACGTTGCCGGGGGTGGCGTAGAAGACGACGTAGATGATGACCGAGAGGGCCAGCAGCGTGAGTACGGCGCTCACGGTCCGGCGCAGGGCGAATCCCGTGAAGCCGCTCATGAGGTGCCCTCCTGGCCTTCCTGGCCTTCCTTGGACGGGTCGGCCTCGGAGTGGCCGGCCTTCGAACCGGCCGCCTTGGCCTCCTGCTTGCGGCCCGTCCCGATGCGCAGTCGTGAGGCCGCCCGTGGGTCCAGGGCGGTGCGCACGCCGTCGCCGAGGACGGTGAGGGCGAGCACGGTCACGAAGAGCGCTCCCGCGGGCAGCAGTAGGTACTGCGGGGCCGCCTGGTACCAGACGTTGGCCGTGGAGAGCATCTGTCCCCAGGACGGCGTGGGAGGCTTCACGCCGACGCCGAGGAAGGACAACGACGCCTCAATGCTGATGTTCGCCGGGACCATCAGCGCCGCATAGGTGATGACGGGCGCGGCGAGGCCGGGCAGCAGTTCCCTGCGGGCGATGCGCAGGGTGCCCCAGCCGCTGAGCCGCGCGGCGGCCACGTAGTCGAGTTGCTTGAGGGTGAGCGTCTGGGCGCGGGCGATCTTGCCGATCGTGCCCCAGGCGACGAAGCCGATGATGAGCGCGACCAGGACCGGCCTCGGGAAACTGCCCGGCACGACGGCCAGCAATGCCAACGCCATGATCATCAACGGCATGGCCACGATGATGTCGGTGATCCGGCTCAACAGTTGATCAACCCATCGGCTGCCGAGCGCGGCGGCGACACCCACGACGACGCCGAGGAAGACCTGCACGGCGGTCGCGGCCAGTGCGACCCCCAGGGAGACCTGGGATCCGTACACCAGACGCGCGAACAGATCACGTCCTGTCTGCGGTTCGACGCCCAGCCAGTGGTCCCCGCTGATCCCCCCGAAGGACCCGATGGGAACGCCGCCACGCGCGGAGTCGATGAGCGACGGGTGGTAGGTGGTGGCGTCCTGGCCCTCGAGGGCCGTGAGGAGCGGCGCCGCGAGCGCCACCAGGACGAGCAGGGCGACGACGGCCGCCGCGACCATGGCGGCACGCTGCGCACGCAACCGCCGCCAGAACTGACGGGCCCCCGAGATCCCCGAGACAGCCGTCTCAGGGATCTCGGTGGCGACAAGTGCCTCGCTCATCGGGTTACTTGACCGCGACCTGCGAGATGTCCAGGACACCGGTCCAGTCGCTGATCACGACGTTCTTGATGTCCTTGCCGACCAGCCGCTTGTAGACCGGGTGGAACAGCGGGACGGTCAGCGCCTGCTCGCCGATCTTCTTGTCCAGTGCACCCCACCGCTTGGCGGCAGCGTCAAGGTCGGTCAACTTGTTGATCGAGTCAATCTCCGCATTGACCGTCTTGTCGTTGAGCAGACCCGAGTTGAAGTTCGCGCCGTCCTTGACGATCTGACGGCCGTCGAAGATCGGGGCGAGGAAGGGACCGCCGGAGGGCCAGTCGGCACCCCACGCGGAGAGGAAGAAGCCCGGCTCGGTCTTCACGCTGTGGATCGTGTCGGAGTAGTTGTTGTCCTCCAGACCCTGCAGCTTGACCGTGATGCCGGCCTTCTTGAGCGCGTCCTGGACCGCGGTCGCGATCTCGGGGCTCGTCTTGAAGTTCTGGGCGTTGTCGTGGGTCAGCGTGACGGTGAGCCCGTTGGGGTGACCGGCCTCGGCCAGCAGTTCCTTGGCCTTCGCCGGGTCGCCCGTCGCGCCCGCCGGGAAGAGGTCGTACGGCTCGTAGCCGAAGGACTTCTGGTTCGGCAGGAAGGTGGTGGCGGCCTCCGCGAGGGCGGAGCCACCGGCCGCGTTGACCACGGAGGAGCGGTCGATGGCGTACGAGATCGCCTGCCGCACCTTGACGTCGTCGAACGGCTTGACCGTCGGGTTGAACGCTATGTAGTTCGTGTAGCCGAAGTGCCCGGTGCCGACGCGCGAGGCGAGCTCCTTGTCGCCCGTCACCTTGGCGAGTTCGGCGGGGCCGAGGTTGGTGTCCGTGGTGACCGACGCCGCGTCCGCGCCCTGGGACGCGGACAGCCGCTGGTTGATCACCGACGAGTCGAGACCGGACTTGACGTCGATCTTGTCCGGGTGCGCCTTGCGCTCGGCGTCCGTGGCGGCGGACCAGTACTTGTTGCGCTCCAGGACGATGGTCTCGCCGTCGTTCGCGTTCGAGACGACCTTGTAGGGACCGGACGAGACCGGGTGCTCCTCGTACTTCGTACCGGTGTCCTTGGCCTTCGGGACGGGCGCGAACTGCGTCTGCGTGGCCAGGTACGGGAACTCGCCCTCGGGCTTGTTCAGATGGAAGACGATCGTGCGGTCGTCCGGCGTCCCGATGGCGGCGAGGCCCTTCTTGTCCTTGTACGGCCCCTGGTAGTCGGCCGCCCCGACCAGCCAGTCCCGCAGGTAGGGGGCGCCGCCGGACAGCTCGGGTGCGAAGGAGCGCTCGATGCCGTACTTGATGTCGGCCGAGGTGATCGCGGAGCCGTCCTCGTACTTGAGGCCCGCCTTCAGTGTGTACGTCCACTCCGTCGCGTCCTTGTTGGGGCGCCCGGTGTCGGTGGCGAGGTCGGGGACGACCTTGGCTCCGGCGGCGCCGCTCTCGCGGTTGCGGGTGGTGAGCGTCCGGAACACGAGGGTGGGGATGTTGCCGCCGCCCGAGGTGTAGAGACGGGCCGGGTCGAAGTCCGTCTGGGGCTCGGAGTTCAGGACCGTGAGGGTGCCCCCCTTGTGGGGCGTGGAGTCGCCTCCGGAGCTCTTGGCATCGTTGTCCTCAGGGCCGCAGGCGGCGGCGCCCGCTGCCAGAACGAGGCTTACGGACAGCGCGGCCACGCGGCGCGTTGTGAAGGACGGTTGACGCATCGGAGACGACCTCTCGAATGACATGTCTCGAATGGCGAGACGAATTGACGAAGGGTGAGACGAAAACGGACGGACGTCTGCCCCGGCGTCGGGTCGTCGAAAGGGCCGTGATCCAGGTCACGGAGAAATACGGGATTCGCGACGCACGCGCCTGAGGGCGGGCGTCAGCGACAGAGAATGTCGGCCACGCAGATCGGGGTCACGCCGATGAGCGCCAGCTCTATGGCGGCGCTGCTCTCGACGGCATGACTAGACCACATGCGCAGCAATATGTACGACCGGGTCAACGCATGTCAATGCGGCCTCTGCGCCATCGGTCAACTCCCTGGGTAGGCCCACGGGTTGGCTCGGCAGTGGATCCCGTCGTGGTCGAGGAACTTGGTCTGCTGCTGCATCACCGGCGCGAGCTCGCCGTTCTTGTCGCATGTCACGTGGGAGTAGCCGAGACGGTGGCCCACTTCATGGTTGATCAACATTTGACGGTACGCATGGATCTGATCACCGTATGTGGTTGATCCCTGGGCCCATCGATACGCATTGATCATCACGCGCTCGGTGGCGGCCGAGTCGCACGAGACGTTGTCCTGCGTGGTGTCGAGGCCGGACTTGGCACACCACTCCGCGGTGGTGCCGGGGCTGGCCAGCGTGATCACGAAGTCGGGCTTGCCGGAGTAGATGCGCTCGAAGGTCCTCGCACCGTCGTGCGCCCAGCTGCGGTCGTCGTTGAGCGTCTTCTGCACGGCCTGGGCGAAGAGTCCGCCGTCGAGTCCGAGTCCTTGCTCCACGTCCACGCGGTAGGTGTACTTCCGCCCCTTGCCTGGCGCCTTGGCGAACCCCTGGACCGCGTCGAACTTTCCCGACCCGTCGAGCTTGGCGCTGAGCGGATACTTCGTGCCCATCTTCTGCTCGTACGTCAGCGTCGTCACATCGGGCGAGGCCGACGGCGCCGATCCGCCGTCCGCATCCGTGCCGGAGTCCCTGGCGTCCCGCGCCTGGTCGGTCGCGGACTGCGTGCCCGCGGCGGTGTCACGTCCGGCCGTGACCTGACCGGCCACGACGACGGCGAGCACGGTGACGACGGCGGCGGCCGCGATGCCGGTGAACGTCCGGCCCTTGCCGCCCTTGGCCGTCGGCGGGGCGTCGAGGGGCGGTACGTCGCCGGAGCCCGAACGCGTGCCGGCATCCGTGTCGTCCGGCCAGTCGGTGACGGAACCGTCCGGGTCGGAGCCGTAGGAGTCGGAGGGGTGCGCGGCAAGGGTGGGCCCGGCCCCTCGGACGGGACCGGGCTCCGGAACGCGACTACGAGGCCCACGAGGGCCGCCCGGCACTAAATCGTCGAAGCCGTCGGGGCTGCCGGAACCGCCCGAGAACGCGTCGAGGTATTCCTGCCGGGGCCCCGACCGGGATCCCGGCGGCGCCTGCCGCTGCCGCGGCAGAGCGACCCCCTGGCCCTGCCCCTGCCCCTGCCCCTGCCCCTGCCCCTGCCCGCTCAACTGCCCCCAACCGCCCCCGGATTCACGCGGCTCAGGATGCCCGCCACGCACCCGCGGGACCCCGTGAGCCGGAGTGCCGTCGGAAAGCCGCGGGAAGCCGTGGGCGGGCGTGCCGTCCGGAAGCCGAGGAAGCCCCCGCGCGGGCGTCCCGTCGGGCAGCCGGGGAAATCCGTGCGCCGGAGTGCCGTCGGCAAGCCTCGGACCGCGCGGCGCGGGCGCCCGGTACCCAGTGGCACCGGCCCCGGGCCCGGAACCCCCCGGCACCCCTTGCCGGACCGGCTGCGGCGCCGGAGCAGGAGGGGCTGGTGTCCGTCCCCGGCCCGTCGCGTCCGCGCCGGGGCTCTCCCCGCCCCGCGCCCCCTCGGCGCCCGGCGCACCTGAACCGCCTTTACCGGAACCGCCCTTGTCGGACCCCTTCTCAGGAGCGGGCCCGCGTCGACTGTGGCGTCCCACGCCCCGCCTCAACTCCCCACAGTGGTGGCGTCGGCCCCGCCACCGGAAGCCGTCGCGGCATCCCGCCCGGCACCGGAAACACCCGAAGCACTCGAAGCACCCGCGCCCGACGCACCGCCCGCCTCCACGGCGCCGTCCCCGTCGAGGGCCCCCTTGGCCACGGCGAACTCACGGAACGCGCCCGCCACCGTCTCCGGGTACTCCATCATCGCCACGTGCCCCGCCTCCGGCAGGGTCAGCAGGCGGGAGTCACGGAAGGCGCGGGCCGCCTTCTGGGCCATGCGGAAGCCGACGAGCTGGTCACGGCCGCCGTAGACGAGCAGCGTGGGTGCGAGGACGCGCTCGGCCTGGCGCCAGAGCGCGTGCTGGCCGCCCAGCGTGTACGCGTTCACCAGCCCCCGCGCGGAACGCGTCAACGCGTCCCAGAAGTAGGGCAGTTGGAGCCGCCGCTCCATCTCCTCGACGGCCTGCTGGAAGCCTTCGGGCGTCACCCGCCCAGGATCGCCGTAGCAGAGCGCGGTGACCCCGCGGACGCGCTGCTCGGCCGTCCACCCCTTGCTGTACCGGGTGAACAGGCCCGCCACCCCGGGCACCGCCAGCAGCCCCGTGGGCACGGCGGTGCGCTGGACGCGGATCTCCGGGAGCGCCGGCGACACGAGGGTGAGGGTCCGCACCAGGTCGGGCCGGACCGCGGCGACGCGCGTGGACACCGCCCCGCCGAGGGAGTTCCCGAAGAGGTGCACGGGCCCGCGGCCGGACGCGTCGAGGAAACGGATCACCGCGCGCGCGTGCCCGGTGATCGAGTAGTTGCCGTCGTCGGGCGGCGGCGAGTCCCCGAACCCGGGCAGATCGACGGCCTCGCCGTCGACCTCGTCCTCCAACTGCTCCATCAGCGCCGACCAGTTCTGCGAGGAACCGCCGAGGCCGTGGACGTACAGCGCGGGCGGCAGCCCCTCGCGCGCGGCCGGTCTCGAACGCACCGTCAGAGTCACCCCAGGCAGCCCCACCGACCTGAGCCGCTCACCCTCACCGACCCGGACGGGCGCCACCCTCGGAAGGACGGTGGCGGGCGGCACGAAGGGCAGCTCGGTCGAAGACATGCGGCAATGTTACGAGACGATCACGCACTGGTTCATGTGTTCGCCATCACAGAATGCCCGTGCGACCCCTGTGTCGCGGCCTACACATCGCATGGCATCCGGATCGCGTGTCTCCTAGGCTCGTACACAGGGCACCCGCATGTGGCCCCCTGAACACATCAGGGACGTTCTAGGAAGGGAGCCCGCCATGCCGTACGACCCCACCGACCCCGAGACCTTCGACCCCGAGACCTTCGATCCCGGGACCGCCGAGGAAGCGGACGACGCCGTCGAGCTCGACGTCGAGGCGCCCGAGGTCGACGTCGCCGAGCAGCGCACCGACATCGCGCCGGACCGCGACGACCCGTTGACCGGCGTGGACCCCACCCGGGCCAACGAGGCCGACCTCGTCGAACAGGCCAGGGTCGTCTCGATCGACGAGGAGGACTACCGGTGACATCGGCACGGTCGTGAGCGGTCGACAAAGCACTCATCAGGGCATTCCTGAGCACGAAACGGGGCGACCAGTGCCCGTCAGATCACCGTCTGAAACATTTGTGAGGCTTTCGTCACCGTCCGGTCCGTGAAATTCTGCGTTCGCACCGCGCACAGCAGGGTTACCGAAAAGTACGATGGCGGCGCGGCGCACACCGCGTGTGGACGACATTGGGAGGCGGCGTGACAGCCATCGAGCAGACAGAGGCAGCACGCCCGCGGGGGACGCGCCTGCCGCGCCGTGCCCGACGGAACCAGCTGCTGGGCGCCGCGCAGGAAGTCTTCGTGGCCCAGGGCTACCATGCGGCGGCGATGGATGACATCGCCGAGCGCGCAGGTGTCAGCAAGCCGGTGCTCTACCAGCACTTCCCGGGCAAGCTCGACCTCTATCTCGCCCTGCTGGACCAGCACTGCGAGTCCCTGATCCAGTCCGTCCGCACCGCGCTCGCGTCGACGACCGACAACAAGCAGCGGGTACGGGCGACCATGGACGCCTACTTCGCGTACGTCGAGGACGACGGCGGCGCCTTCCGCCTGGTCTTCGAGTCGGACCTGACGAACGAGCCGGCGGTGCGTGAGCGCGTCGACAAGGTGGCCAACGAGTGCGCCGAGGCGATCTGCGACGTCATCGCGGAGGACACCGGCCTCTCGCGCGCGGAGTCGATGCTCCTCGCCTCGGGCCTCGGCGGTCTCGCCCAGGTGGTGGCCCGCTCGTGGCTGCACAGCGACCGCAGCGTCCCGCGCGACCAGGCGGTCCAGCTGCTGACGTCCCTCGCATGGCGGGGCATCGCCGGTTTCCCGCTGCACGGCATCGACTCCCACTGAAAGCGTCCGCTCACCGGCCGCACCACTCGACCCGCACGCACGCGTGCGGGTCGTTTGTTCCCGTCGGTTGTTCGCTGTTGGCGTTCTTGCGCGGAACGTGTACGTCCCCTCACCGGGCTAATGTGTGCTGGGTACGGCGCGGAAGGCCGCGCACTTCACTGACCGTCGGAGGGACATAGCCGTGGAGGTCAAGATCGGCGTGCAGCACGCGCCCCGCGAGATCGTTCTGGAGAGCGGTCAGAGCGCCGAGGAAGTCGAGCGGGCGGTGGCAGAGGCGCTGGCCGGCAAGTCTCAGCTGCTGAGCCTGGTGGACGAGCACGGCCGCAAGGTCCTCGTCCCGGCCGAACGTCTCGCGTACGTCGAGCTCGGCGAGCCGGCTCCGCGCAAGGTGGGCTTCGGCGCGCTGTAGGCAGACATGCGCAGAGGGGCCCGGCGACTCGAAGTCGCCGGGCCCCTCTGCGCATGTTCCGCAGGAAATCCGCCGCCACGGATGGAGCACGACTCGCGCCTGGAGGAGGATTGCATTCCGCAGGTCACGGGTATGACGGGCTACGACCGTGATGAACAGTGTGGCCGCGTGGGAGGGACCCCATGATGTTGATCGAAGCGCTCGGCTCCGCATTGCTCGGTCTCGTGCTGGCGGGGGTGGCGGTACGCCGGCTCTCGCACCGTCTGCCCACCCGCTCCCTGGTCCTCGCGACGGGCACCGCGGGAGCCCTTTTCGGCGCCTTCGTGACCCACACCGCGCTGGACCCGAGCACCGTCCTGCTGACCTTCATCGGCGCGGCAGTGGTCTCGGTGGCCTCCCTGTCCCTGCTGCTGCGGCCGAACGGAAGACTGCGCCGCTCAGCACCGGCGTAGGCAACGCCCTTTCGGGGCGCGGGGGTGTACTGACATACGCCCCCGCCGTGTGAGCGCGACAAGCCGCGCCGGCCCCGCAGCCACCGACGAGGTTCAGCCTCCGCCGCGAGGCGCCCCGAACCTGCCAGGTATCCCGCCCCTGCCGGGCGCCCCGTGCTTCCAGGCGCTACGCGGCCAAACCCAACGCGGCCATCCGCTTGGTGTGCGCCTCGGTGATCCGCGAGAACATCCGCCCCACCTCGGCGAGATCGAACCCGTCCGCGACGCCCCCGACGAGCATCGTCGACAGCGCGTCCCGGTCGGCGACGACCCGCTGCGACTGCGACAGCGCCTCCCCCATCAACCGCCGCGCCCACAGGGCGAGTCGCCCGCCCACGCGCGGATCCGCGTCGATGGCGCCGCGCACCTTCTCGACGGCGAACTCCGCGTGCCCGGTGTCGTCGAGCACCGCCAGCACCAGTTCGCGGGAGTCCGAGTCGAGCCGGGCCGCGACCTCCCGGTAGAAGTCACTGGCGATCGAGTCGCCGACGTAGGCCTTGACGAGCCCCTCCAGCCAGTCCGACGGAGCCGTCTGCCGGTGGAAGCCGTCCAGCGCCGCGACGAACGGCTCCATCGCGAGCGTGGGCTCCTCACCGATCTCGGTCAGCCGGTCGCGCAGCTTCTCGTAGTGGTGGAACTCCGCCGACGCCATCTTCGCCAGCTCCGCCTTGTCCGTCAGCGTCGGCGCCAGCTTGGCGTCCTCCGCGAGCCGCTCGAAGGCCGCCAGCTCGCCGTACGCGAGCGCGCCGAGCAGGTCGACGACCGCGGCTCGGTACTGCGGATCGGCGGCGGCCTTCGTCCAGTTCTGGGCGGCGACTGCGGTGCGTTCGGCAGGGGTCTCGGAGGCGTTGTCGGGCTTGTCAGAGGTCGTCATGAAGCGCACAATAGCCCGCTCTCCGGAGGGCGGAAGGCCCTGGTCAATCAGTGTGACGACGACTACGTGACCAAATCGGCCATCACATGTGCACGATTCCGGGGTATGGTGGTAATGCGCCTGCTGATACGACCGCACTTGATTACCGCGCCGTATCTCGACAGGCCGCACGTATGAGGATGCCCGGTCGGTGGCCCGATCGGCTCCGACCCGACAGCCCTCCTCGCCCGTACGGCACATTGCGTACGAAGTTCGGAGGGGGATCCCTCAGCGGTACGAGCGCTAGAGCGTCGGCAGTGGTCCCGCGCCATTACGGCTTGTCCGTAAGGCAGCCGACGTCCCCAGCACGGCAGGACGACCCCCGCGCTCGCCTCGCACCGCGCACACAGAAGAGGCAGCACCCTGACTACGACTTTTCGCGATCTCGGGATTCTCACCGAGACGGCCGAAGCCCTCGAAGCCGTCGGCATCGTCAACCCGTTCCCCATTCAGCAGATGACGCTTCCGGTGGCCCTCTCCGGCTCCGACGTCATCGGCCAGGCCAAGACCGGCACCGGCAAGACGCTGGGCTTCGGCCTCCCGCTCCTCGAGCGCGTCACCGTCCCCGCCGACGTCGAGGCCGGCCGCGCCAGGCCCGAGGACCTGACCGACGCCCCCCAGGCGCTCGTCGTCGTCCCCACGCGCGAGCTGTGCACCCAGGTGACCAACGACCTGCTGACCGCGGGCAAGGTGCGCAACGTACGCGTTCTCGCCATCTACGGCGGCCGCGCCTACGAGCCCCAGGTCGAGGCCCTCAAGAAGGGCATCGACCTCGTGGTCGGCACCCCGGGCCGGCTCCTGGACCTCGCGGGCCAGAAGAAGCTCGACCTCAGCCAGATCAAGGCGCTCGTCCTGGACGAGGCCGACGAGATGCTCGACCTGGGCTTCCTGCCCGACGTCGAGAAGATCATCAACATGCTTCCGGCCAAGCGCCAGACCATGCTGTTCTCGGCGACCATGCCGGGCGCGGTCATCGGACTCGCCCGCCGCTACATGTCGCAGCCCACGCACATCAACGCCACGTCGCCGGACGACGCCGGCAGGACCGTCGCGAACACCAAGCAGCACGTGTACCGCGCGCACAACATGGACAAGCCCGAGATGGTCGCGCGCATCCTGCAGGCCGAGGGCCGTGGCCCGGTCATGGTGTTCTGCCGCACCAAGCGCACGGCGGCCGACCTCGCCGACCAGCTCCAGCAGCGCGGCTTCGCGTCCGGCGCGGTCCACGGCGACCTCGGCCAGGGCGCCCGCGAGCAGGCCCTGCGCGCGTTCCGCAACGGCAAGGTCGACGTGCTCGTCTGCACCGACGTCGCCGCCCGCGGCATCGACGTCGAGGGCGTCACGCACGTCATCAACTACCAGTCCCCCGAGGACGAGAAGACGTACCTGCACCGCATCGGCCGTACCGGCCGTGCGGGCGCCAAGGGCATCGCCGTCACGCTCGTCGACTGGGACGACATCCCGCGCTGGCAGCTCATCAACAAGGCGCTGGAGCTCGACTTCAGCAACCCGCCGGAGACGTACTCCACCTCCCCGCACTTCTACGAGGAGATGAACATCCCCGCGGGCACCAAGGGTGTCCTGCCGCGGGCGGAGCGCACGCTGGCGGGCCTCGGCGCGGAGGAGCTGGAGGACCTGGGCGAGACGGGCGGACGCGGTGCGCGTGGCCGCGGTGACCGGGACCGGGGCGACCGGGGTCGTGGACGTGGCGGCCGGGACGAGTCCCGCTCCGCCGACCGCGAGCGTCCGGACCGTACTCCGCGCCGTCGCCGCCGTACCCGCAGCGGGTCCGTGCTGGACGGGACGCCCTCCGCCGAGGCGGTCGCCCCGTCGGAGACCGGCGCGACCGAGGAGACCACCTCGCCCCGCACCCCGCGCCGCCGTCGCCGCACCCGCGGCGGCCCGGCCGACTCTGCGCCGGTCACGGCGACCACGGCAGCGGCGCCGGTCCAGCCGGCCGCGTCCGAGGCCGCCGAGTCCGCCGTCACGACGGCGGAGGGCCCGTCCCTGGACACCGAGAGCCCGGCGAAGCCGCGCCGCCGCCGTACCCGCAAGGCCGCGGAGACGCCGGCCGTGGTGGAGACGGCCGTCGAGGCGGCGCCGGTGACCGAGGTCGCTCCGGAGGCTCCGGCGACCAGGCCGCGCCGGACCCGTAAGGCAGCTGCCGCGGCTCCGGCCGCCGAGGCCGCCGTGGACACCGTCGAGGCCACGGTGACCACGCCGCGTCGCCGTACCCGCAAGGCCGCCGAGCCCGCCGTGGCCGCCGTGGAAACGGTGGAGACCGCGGTCGCGGAGGTCGCCGAGGTCGCGGAGGCCAAGCCGCGGCGGACCCGCAAGACCGCCGCCACCAAGGCGGCCGAGGCAGCGGTGGACACCGCAGAAGGCACGGTCACCAAGCCGCGCCGCACCCGCAAGACCACCGCCACCGCACCGGAGGCCACCCTCACCGCCGACACGGCCGAAGCCGCGGAGCCCAAGCCCCGCCGCACCCGCAAGACCGCGGCCACCAAGGCAGCCGAGGCCGCCGTCGACACGGCCGAAGCCACCGAGGCCAAGCCGCGCCGGACCCGTAAGGCAGCCATTGCGGCTCCGGCCGTCGAGGCCACGGAGACCACACCGCGCCGCCGTACCCGCAAGGCGGCCGAGCCCGCCGAGATCCCGGTCCAGACGGTTCCGACGGTCCAGCCGGTCCAGGAGCCTCAGGTCGCCGAGGTCGCGGAGGCCAAGCCGCGGCGGACCCGGAAGACCGCCGCCACCAAGGCGGCCGAGGCAGCCGAAGCAGCGGTGGACACCGCGGAAGGCACGGTCACCAAGCCGCGCCGCACCCGCAAGACCACCGCCACCGCACCGGAGGCCACCCTCACCGCCGACACAGCGGAAGCCGCGGAGCCCAAGCCCCGCCGCACCCGCAAGACCGCGGCCACCAAGGCAGCCGAGGCAGCCGTCGACACGGCCGAAGCCACCGAGGCCAAGCCGCGCCGGCGCACCACCCGCAAGGCCGCCGAGCCCGCGGTGAGCGCCGCTATCCCGGCCCAGGCCGACCAGGAGCCGAAGGCCGCCGCACCGCGCCGCCGGGTCCGCAAGACGGCCGCCGCGGAACCCGCGGACAGCTGAGCCCGGACCTGACGGCCCGGCCCCCTCACAGGGGCCGGGCCGTCGGCGTTCCCGGCACCGCCCCTCGGGGGCCCCTGCAGCGCCGTACCGTCGCCTTCCCCCGATACCCTCACCCCGTGAGCATCCGAGCCGTCTTCGCCCCACCGCCCGGCGCCCGCGCGTACTCCCTGCGCACCGCGCGCGGTGAGTTCGCGGTCGTGGATTCCGAGGTGCGCCCCGGTGTCGCCCAGAGGGGCACCGCGCTGGTGCTGCCCGGGTTCACGGGGAGCAAGGAGGACTTCACGCTGCTCCATGAGCCGTTGGCGGCACGCGGGTACCGGGTCGTGGCCGTGGACGGACGGGGGCAGTTCGAGTCGGACGGGCCGGGGACCGACGAATCCGCTTACGAGCGGGGCGAGTTGGCGCAGGACGTACTCGCCCAGGCCGCGGCGGTCGGCGCTCCCGTACACCTGGTCGGCCACTCGCTCGGCGGTCAGATCGCGCGCGCGGCCGTACTGCTGGACCACTCGCCCTTCCTGTCCTTCACCCTCGTCTCCTCGGGCCCCGCGCAGATCTCCGACTCCCAGCAGCAGCGCGTGAAACTGCTGCGGGACGCGCTCGGTGTGATGACGATGGCCGAGGTGTGGGCGGCGATCCTGGCCATGGGACCGCCGGAGGAGGTCGGCGGCCCCGCGAAGGGCATCGGCGACATCGAACAGCTCCGCCGTCGCTGGCTCGGCAACCAGCCCGCCCAACTCCTCGCGACAGGCCGCCAGTTGTGCACGGAGCCGGACCTGGTCGCCGAACTGGCCGCCGTCCCGCTGCCGTTCCACGTCCTCTCGGGCTCCCAGGACGACACCTGGCCGGTGAATCTCCTCGACGACATGGCCGTACGGCTCCACGCGCGCCGCACGGTGATCCCGGGCGCCGACCACTCCCCCAACGTCGACCAGCCCCTCCCCACGGCCCGAGCCCTGGCCGACTTCTGGGACAGCACCGCCGACGGCATCACCCCCCGACCCTGAGCATCGCACCCACTCCGTCGGCGCCCCCGCCGAGCGCCCGTCAGTACTGCCCCTGCAAGTGCTCCCAGAACCCGTCCCGCAGTGCCCGCCGCAGGTCCGACTGGCCGCGCAGGGAGTACTGGAGAAGTCCCTCCGCCTCCACCAGCAGGTCCTGGTCCACCGAGCCCGGCAGATACGGATGCCCGGGCAGCAGTTCCTGAAGGGCCGCCCTCCCCCGCTCCGCCAGCCACTTCGCGGCGATCTGGGCACCGACGAAGCGGACGCCCTCACGGGTGGGCCGGGTGACCGCCGCCTCGTAGGCGGCCGCCGCGCGCCGTGAGACGTACGGTTTGAAGAAGTCGAGGTCGAGGGTGCGCTGGCTGTCGACCTCCCAGAGCAGGGGCTCCGCCTGGTTGCGGCCCTCGGGTGCCTCGATGCCCCAGAGGTGGACGCGGGCGCCGTAGCCCTGGGCCGCCTCGACCGCCGAGACCAGGTCCTCGTCGCCGCCGAGGAGTGCCGCGTCACTGATGGCGCGGTGGCGGGCCAGCGACTCGAGGTCGCTGCGGATCAGCGAATCGACGCCCTTCTGCTGGTTGTTGGCGTTGAGGTTGCCCAACCGGACCTTGACGTCCGGGAGTTCGGCGATGGACTGCTGCTCCGACGTGTGGATACGCCGTCTCGCGCCGTCGTACCAGTAGACCCTCAGGAGTCTGCTGTCCGCGAAGATCGTGCGGGCCTTGTCGATGAGGGCCTCGATCAGACCCTCGGCGTCGAGGTCGAAGGCGCGCCGGTCCTCGGTACCGGCGACGAGTCGTCCCGCGGCCGCGTAGAGGTAACCCGCGTCGACGAAGATCGCATGCGTCGAGGGCGTCTTCGCCACCTCGGCGAGCATGCGCTGGAGCAGCTCGTTGGTGCGGTCGATGCGGGCGCTCAGGGGCGCGAGGTCGTCGTTCATCACCTCCCATTGTCCCGGCGGTCACGCTGCGAACACAACCGGTCCCAAGGAGTCTCCGAAGACTCACTTACCGGTCAGTAGTTAGTCGTTCGAAAAATTTCTTTAGCGTAGGGAATGTTTGTAACACGCACCCCGTTGACTACCTACGTACGCAGCAATTCTCCGCAGGAGGATGACCAGACGAAGGGAGAAGCCTGTGCGCTTCGAAATCATGCGACTCGACGACGTCGACGGTACGCCCGTGGACAGCACCGTTGTGGACGCCGCCTCCGTCAACCGGATCGTTCAGCAGGCCGCCGCCATAGGGCAGCGGCTGTGGATCCGTCCGGCCGACACCACGGCCTCGTAACACCGACGCGGATCACCGCAGACAGCTTCAGAGCCCCCGCCCAGGCACCGACGCCGGGCGGGGGCTCTGCGCATGTCCGAGCAGATCCCCCCACCTCAGCTCGCCCGGATCACCTGGGTCACCCCGTTGATGATCTGCTGCACGGCGATCGCGGAGAGCATCATGCCCGCGAGGCGTGTCACCAGCACCACCCCGCCGTCCTTGATGACCCGGATGATCAGCAGCGAGTACCGCATCACCAGCCACAGCACGACATGGATGGCGAGGATCGCCGTCCACACCGACACCTGCGAGGCGAGACCGTCCGCCTTCTGCACGGCGAGGATGACCGAGACGATCGCACCGGGACCGGCCAGCAGCGGCATGCCCAGTGGTACGAGCGCCACGTTGACGTCCTTGGTCTGCTGCGGCTCGTCGGTCTTGCCGGTGAGCAGGTCAAGGGCGATCAGCAGGAGCAGCAGCCCGCCCGCGATCATCAGCGCGGGCACGGAGACGTGCAGGTAGTCGAGGATCTGGTGGCCCAGGAGCCCGAACACGGTGATGACACCGCCCGCCACGCAGACAGCCTGGAAGGCCATCCGCTTCTGTACCTTGCCGGGCCGGCCGGCGGTCAGCGCGAGGAAGATCGGGGTGATCCCTGGGGGATCCATGATCACGAACAGGGTGAGGAAGAGCGAGCCGAAGACGGCGACGTCGAACATGGGGAGCCTTGCAGCCTTGCAGGAATGGGGACGGGAAGCGGGGCCGAGGCTCAGATTCCGCCGGTCCCCGGGACGGGAAACGCACCCGTCGCCCGGCGCGTGATCTCCCCGTACACCTCGGGATCCGTCGTGTACTCGCCGAGGGTGACCGTCTTCCGGCTGCCGTGGTAGTCGCTGGACCCGGTGGTCAGCAGCCCCAGTTCCGCGGCGAGCCCACGCAGCCGTACGCGTGTCCGCTCGTCGTGGTCCATGTGATCGACCTCGATGCCGTCGAGCCCGGCGGCGGCCATCTCGGCGATCGCGGACTCCGGGACCGTGTGGCCGCGCTTGCTGGCGCCCGGGTGGGCGAACACGGTGACCCCGCCGGCACCCTTGACCAGGCGGATCGCCTCGAAGGGATCCGTCTCGTGCTTCTCCACATGCGCCCGCCCGCCGTCGGCGAGCCAGTCGGTGGTGAACGCGGCGTCCACGCTCGGCACGACCCCCAGCTCGACGAGCGCGGTGGCGACATGCGGCCGCCCGACGGACCCGTCTCCGGCGATCCGCGCCACCTGCTCCCAGGTGACCGGTACGCCCAGCTCCTGGAGCCGGGCGACCATCCCGCGGGCCCGGGGCACCCGGTCGTCCCGCACCAGTTCCCGCTCGGCGAGCAGCGCCGGTTCCTCGGGGTCGAAGAGGTAGGCCAGCATGTGCATGGACACCCCGCCGACACGGCAGGACAGCTCGGCCCCGGTGACCAGCGTCAGCCCCTCGGGCAACGCGGCGAGCGCCTCGCCGTACCCGCGAGTCGTGTCGTGATCGGTGAGGGCGACGACGTCCAGCCCGGCAGCGGCGGCGTTGCGCACCAGCTCGGCAGGCGTGTCGGTCCCGTCGGAGGCAGTGGAGTGACAGTGCAGATCGATACGCACGAGGGGAAACTCCACCGGGCCAGGGGGACAGAAAAGGACGCCCAAGGGTAACCCCCTGGGCGCGCGGGGCTGTTTCGATGTGCGGCTACCGCCGCGTGGGCGCGCCCGGCCACGACAAAGCCGCACCCGCCCGGCGACAGAAGCCCACCCCCGTAGGCGCTACGGCTTCAGCAAGCGCGGCGACAACGCCCCGCAGGGCACCAGTTCCACCTCCGCGCCCGCGTCCCGCAGATCCGTCAGCACCAGTTCGTCGTACATCAGCAGCCCGGACTGCTCGGGCCACACCACGGCCCAGAGCCACAGCCCGAGGGCCTCACCGGCGAAGACGGCCCGGTCGTCCGGCGCTCCCGCGACATGCCACAACGGCGTCGGCCGCCCCGCGGCCAGCACCTTGGCCTGCGGCGGCTTCTCCACGCTCATGTACGGCCCCGGGTCCGGGGCGTCGATCCCCGCGTACCGCGCCCCGAGCCCGACCCCGAGTTCCTCGGCGACCAGGATCAGCTCGCCGACGCCCCCGAGCGGGCCGGGTCCCGTGCACGCCACAGCCGTCGCGCGACCGCCGCTGCGGTCGTCGCCCGCGCAGACCACGCCCGTGAACAGCCAGCCGACCGGCAGCGGCCACGGCATCCACACCGGCACCTGGGTGCGGTGCACCACGACATCGAGAGCCTCGACGCTCGGCGGGATCACGGGCTGCAGCGGATGCACCGTCCCGTGCACGTCGCACTGCCAGGAATCGGCGAAGAGTCCGGGAGCCCTGACCCGGCCACCACACTTCGGGCAACTGGGTTCGCCCCTCATAGGGCCCAACGGTCCTACCCTCACCCCGCCACGTCAAGGACGATCACCCGTCCGGAGGGAAGCGGTTCACTCCCGATCCCGGCGGCCCTCACCAGCGGAACTAGATGTAGCTTGCATTCATTAGCCGCTCTAACTTACTATGTGCATATACCAACTATCTCCGTGAGGAGTGGAGGAAGACCATGGACCCCTTTGATGCGGGAGCCGGCGGCATCCTGCGCCAGCCGAAGGCCGTGTGGGCGACGGCAGGTGCCTCCGTCGTCGCCTTCATGGGCATCGGACTCGTGGACCCGATCCTGCCGTCGATCGCCAAGGGCCTGGACGCCACGGCCAGCCAGGTCTCCCTGCTGTTCACCTCGTACTTCCTGATCACCGCGATCGCGATGCTGGTCACCGGCTTCGTCTCCAGCCGCATCGGCGGCAAGAAGACCCTGCTGGCCGGACTCGCCGTCGTCGTGGTCTTCGCCGGACTCGCGGGCACCTCGGGCTCGGTCGCCGAACTGGTCGGCTTCCGGGCCGGCTGGGGCCTCGGCAACGCCCTCTTCGTCTCCACCGCCCTCGCCGTCATCGTCGGCGCGGCGGCCGGCGGCAGCGCGGCGGCGATCCTGCTGTACGAGTCCGCCCTCGGCCTCGGCATGGCGTGCGGCCCGCTCGTGGGCGCCCTGCTCGGTGACGCCAGCTGGCGCTACCCGTTCTTCGGCACGGCGTTCCTGATGGCGATCGGCTTCCTGTGCATCTCGGTGTTCCTGAAGGAGCAGCCCACGCCGGCCCGCAAGACGTCCCTGCTCGACCCGATCAAGGCGCTCGGCCACGGCGGCCTGGCCTCGGCCGCGGCCTCGTCGTTCTTCTACAACTACACGTTCTTCACCGTGCTGGCCTTCACCCCGTTCGTGCTGGACATGACCCCGTACAAGTCGGGTGCCGTGTTCTTCGCCTGGGGCGTGCTGCTCGCCGTCTTCTCGGTGTTCGCGGCCCCGCGGCTGCAGGAGCGGTTCGGTTCACTGAAGGTGCTCGGCGGCTCGCTGGTGCTGCTCGCGGCCGACGTGCTCGTCCTCGGCTACGGCAACCACACCATGGCCATCGTCTGCACGATCCTGTCCGGCGCCTTCATCGGCGTGAACAACACGGTCTACACGGAGCTGGCGCTCGGCGTCTCGGACGCCCCGCGGCCCGTGGCGAGCGCCGGCTACAACTTCGTGCGCTGGTTCGCCGCCGCGGCGGCCCCCTTCTTCGCACCGAAGATCGAGGAGTGGAGCAACATCCACATCCCCTTCGTGGTGGCGGCGGTGACCGCGGTGCTGGGCGCGCTCGTGGTCGTCGTACGGCGCAAGGCGCTCACGCACGAGGCCGAGGAGCTGGAGCCGAGGCACGCGACCGAGGACAGCGTCGCCGTCTTCGCCAACTGACGCTTTCCGGCCACCGGTTGGTGAGCTTGCTCACCCGATGGTCAGGCGAGCGGGACGGACTTCCGGGAGGGATCCCTGAGGTCCGTCCCGTTCGTCAGCCAGCGCTCCTGGAGCGCCTCGGCGCCGTGCACCCGCTTCCAGGCGGCCTCGTTGGGCGTCATGGGGAGCAGCGGCAGGAAACGGACCGGGTCGAGAGGATCGTCCAGCTCCAGGTCCTCGACGAGTCCGCCCGGCTCGGCGACCAGGACCGAGGTGAACGAGGCGCCGGGCCACAGCGGTTCGCCTACGTCGAGCGAGGCACCCGGGGCCACGATCACACCCTCGACCTGCGGGGACGCGGCGAGCACGGCGAGCGGGCGGAGCACCTTGTCGGTCTCGGCGAGCCCGCCCCGTACGGAGATGACCAGTTCGGCGCGCGGTCCCTTCAGCGGGTCGGCGAGCATCGAGGTCGGGTCGCCCATCGGCTGGGCGGACATGCCGAGCGTGGCGTAGCGGACGACGTCCCCGTCGGTGAAGCGGAGCACCTCGATGCGGTCCGTGCCCAGAAAAGTGACCGCCGCGCGCGCGTCCGGCTCGCCCAGGGCGCTGCGCAACCGGGCCTCGACCAGAGGAAGAACATCAGCCATGCGGCGAGCATAGAACTCGTCACCACCGGGCAAAGCAGCGCCTTGACACTTCGGCCTGCTGCTAGTCTGGCCCGGTCGTCGGGGCAGCACGTAGAAACGTCGCGCATCAAGTCCCGACGCCTGGTGAGACTCCCTTACGGGAATGGATCGTCCCTTACGAGGGACCGGCCGGAGGAGGTGGGGCTGTCATGGATCGAAGTCGACCTGGTAGTACCACTCGTTCTTCCGGCCGCTGATGCAGCCTCTGTGACGTTCGGCAACCGCCGCCTCTCACGTTCGCGTCTTCGTGCGGAAGAGCACTTCGTTTCGTTTTGCCTGATCTGTCTGATCTGAAGCAGTAGCTGCAGCAGTACCTGAATCAGTGACGAAGTTCGCCACCGCGATGGTGCGGTGCTCCCCGCTTTGCGGACGTGCCAAACACACGAGTTTCCGGACGTCCCCATTCCGGGTAGTTCCACCCGTCGCAGGTGCCCTTTGTCGCCCGTCACGAAGGAGCCTGCCATGTCGATGATCCGTGACCTGCGTGCCGCAGTCCGCCCGTCGCGTCCCTCGCTGCGCAAGGACACCGGCGCGTACGACGCGACGCGCGACCCCTCGACGCCCTCCGCCGTCGTCGACTGCGCGGTCTACCGCGACGGCCGGCGCGTGGTCACCCCGGTCCCGCTGAGCCCGCACGAGGCGATGCGCCAGGTGCGCCGCGACGGCGGGTTCGTGTGGATCGGCCTGCACGAGCCGAGCGAGGCCGAATTCTCCGGTATCGCGGGCGAGTTCGGACTCCACCCGCTCGCCGTCGAGGACGCCGTCCAGGCCCACCAGCGGCCCAAGCTGGAGCGCTACGACGACTCCCTGTTCACCGTCTTCAAGACCATCCACTACGTCGAGCACGACGAACTCACCGCCAACAGCGAGATCGTCGAGACCGGCGAGGTCATGTGCTTCACCGGCCGGGACTTCTTCATCACCGTCCGGCACGGCGGCCAGGGTTCGCTGAAGTCGCTCAGGCACCGCCTCCAGGACGACCCCGAACTGCTCGCCAAGGGCCCCTCGGCGGTGCTGCACTCGATCGCCGACCATGTCGTCGACGGCTATGTCGCGGTCGCCGACGCGGTGCAGGACGACATCGACGAGGTGGAGACGGAGGTCTTCACACCGGGCCGCGGCGGCAAGGTCTCGCGCGGTGTCGACTCGGCGCGGATCTACCAGCTCAAGCGTGAGGTACTGGAGTTCAAGCGGGCCGTCGCGCCGCTGCTGCGCCCCATGCAGCTGCTCAGCGAGCGGCCGATGCGGCTCGTGGACCCCGACATCCAGAAGTACTTCCGGGACGTCGCCGACCACCTCGCCCGCGTCCAGGAGCAGGTCCTCGGCTTCGACGAACTGCTCAACTCGATCCTCCAGGCCAACCTCGCGCAGGCGTCCGTCGCGCAGAACGAGGACATGCGGAAGATCACGTCCTGGGCCGCGATCGTCGCCGTACCGACGATGGTCTGCGGTGTCTACGGCATGAACTTCGACTACATGCCCGAGACCCACTGGAAGCTCGGCTACCCCGTGATCATGGCGATCACCGGGGTCATCTGCCTGGGCATCCACCGCACGCTCAAGCGCAACGGCTGGCTCTAGAGTGGCCGCCATGACAAGCGAGCTGCTGGACCGGGCCCTCGTCGAGGAGGCCACGAAGAAGTCCGGCCTCATCTGGGTCAAGGGGCCGGACGGCCCGGCCCGCGCCCTGTGGCACGTCTGGCACGAGGGCGCGGCCTGTCTGGTCGGCGACGGGCCCGGCGAGCAGCCGCTCCCTGGGCTGACCGACGCGGGCCCGGCCGAGGTGACCGTCCGCAGCAAGGACAAGGGAGGCCGGCTGGTCTCCTGGGCGGCGAGGGTCGTGGAACTCGCTGCCGGCTCCGAGGCATGGGAAGCGACCGTCGCCGAGCTCAAGGGGAAGCGGCTGAACGCCCCCGACGGCGAGGCGATGACGGACCGCTGGTCCCGCGAGTGCCGGGTGCTGCGTCTTGAGCCGACCGGGGTCACGGCACCGCTGCCCGACGGTGACCTGGCCGAACCGCCGCTGCCGACACCGGCGACCACGCGTGAGCCGGCCCCAGCGGGTCTTCCGCGCCTCCTGATGAAGCGCCGCAAACGCGGCTAGGACGTCGGCAGTTGTCTGCCGTAGTCCACCGTCTCGTCCTTCTTCGGCTCGGTCAGGGCGAAGTTCTTGCCCCAGGCCGAGAAGGTCAGCGTGCCCGCGCCGCCCGCCCGTACCAGGCGCAGGGGGTACGGCTGCCCCTCCAGCGAGACGTCCAGCGTGCCGCCGTCGCCCTCGTCACCGGTGATTCGGATCGTGCGGGTACCCGCCTGCTCATGGTGACCGTCGGTGCCCAGCGTGCCGTGCAGGGTCAGAAGCCCGTCGAGGAGAACGTCCTTGTCCGTGAAACCGCTGAACTTCTTGTACGCCGGGTCGCCCGACGGCACCTTCACGTACTTGCCGTCGAGCTTGTCCGCCGCCGCGTCCGGCTCCGAGCCGTCGCCCTTGCCGTCCGCCTGCGTCCAGAAGCCCGCGTCGGCCTTCAGATACAGCTCCTCACCGATCCGCAGCAGCTGGAAGGTGTCCCCCTCCGCGGTGACCGACCCGGAGCCGCCGCCGGAGCTCAGGCGCATGTCGAGCTTGTACGTACGCCCACTCGTCACCACGTTCCCGGACAGGCGCAGCGCGTGGGCGGACCCGGCGGCCGTCCGCGTCCTGGACTGGATCTGCTCGGCGGACAGTTTGCCGACACCGTTGGTGTCCGCGTCGGGATCCTCACTGCAGCCCGTCAGCCCCGTCCCCGTCACGACCAGGGCGCACATCGCGCCCACCAGCACGGCCCTGCGGGTACGGCCCTGGGGAATCGCAGTCACAGAGGGGGCTGCCTTTCTGACGAGGGTCCTTCAGCGGCGTACGGCAGCGTACCGGGGCCCGGGACCCCGGGCGGAGCCAGCCCGTCCAGACCGCTCACCAGGGCGTATCCGATCGGTACGGGCTAGCCTGAAGCCCTCCCGAGCGGGCAATCCGGACAACGACCGACGAACGAAACACCCCGTACGCAAAGGAAGCACAGCCATGGCAGCGGGAGCCCCCCGGATCTTTGTCTCGCATCTCGCCGGAGTCGCCGTCTTCGACCCCAACGGCGACCAGGTCGGCCGCGTCCGCGACCTGGTCGTCGTGCTGCGCGTCGGCCGTCGGCCCCCGCGTGTGCTCGGCCTGGTCGTCGAACTGTCCACCCGGCGCCGCATCTTCCTGCCCATGACCCGGGTGACGAGCATCGAGTCGGGCCAGGTCATCTCCACCGGTGTGCTCAACGTCCGCCGCTTCGAGCAACGGCCCACCGAGCGCCTGGTCTTCGGCGAGCTCCTGGACCGGCGGGTCACCCTCGTGGAGACCGACGAACAGGTCACCGTCCTGGACGTGGCGGTGCAGCAGCTGCCGGCCCGCCGCGACTGGGAGATCCACCGCGTCTTCGTCCGCAAGGGCGGCAAGGGCGGGGCCTTCCGGCGCAAGGGAGAGGCGCTGACCGTCGAGTGGTCCGCGGTGACCGGCTTCACCCTGGAGGAGCAGGGACAGGGCGCGGAGAGCCTCCTGGCCACCTTCGAGCAGCTGCGCGCCGCCGACCTCGCCAACGTCCTGCACCACCTCTCCCCCAAGCGCCGCGCGGAGGTGGCCGCGGCCCTCGACGACGACCGGCTGGCCGACGTACTGGAAGAGCTCCCCGAGGACGACCAGATCGAGATCCTCGGCAAGCTGAAGGCGGACCGGGCCGCCGACGTCCTGGAGGCCATGGACCCGGACGACGCGGCCGACCTGCTCTCCGAGCTCCCCACGGAGGAGCAGGAGCGGCTGCTGAGCCTGATGCAGCCCGGCGACGCGGCCGACATGCGGCGCCTGCTGGCCTACGAGGAGCACACGGCCGGCGGTCTGATGACGACGGAACCGATCGTCCTGCGGCCGGACGCGACCGTCGCCGACGCGCTCGCCCGGGTCCGCAACTCCGACCTCTCCCCGGCCCTCGCCGCCCAGGTCTACGTGTGCCGCCCGCCCGACGACACCCCGACCGGCAAGTACCTCGGCACGGTCCACTTCCAGCGCCTGCTGCGCGATCCGCCGTACACCCTGGTCAGTTCGCTCGTCGACGACGACCTGCAGGCCCTGGACCCGGACGCGCCCCTGCCGGTCGTCGCCGGGTTCTTCGCCACGTACGACATGGTCGCGGCGCCCGTGGTCGACGAGGCGGGGTCGCTGCTCGGCGCGGTGACGGTGGACGACGTACTGGACCACATGCTGCCGGAGGACTGGCGGGAGACGGAGTTCGACGCGGAGGGGGCGGCCCACCATGACGCCTGAGCGCGAGACCCCGAACCGCGAGCGCACCCCTTCCGGCGCCACGGCGGCCCCCCGCCCCCGCGCCCGCCTCGACCAGCCCCGCCCGCCGCGCCGCCGGCTGCTGCCCGAGTGGGACCCGGAGGCGTTCGGACGGCTGTCGGAGCGCATCGCGCGGTTCCTGGGCACCGGGCGGTTCATCGTCTGGATGACGGTCGTCATCATCGTGTGGGTGCTGTGGAACATCTTCGCGCCCGGCGACCTGCGCTTCGACCACTACCCGTTCATCTTCCTCACGCTGATGCTGTCCCTCCAGGCCTCCTACGCCGCCCCGCTGATCCTGCTCGCGCAGAACCGGCAGGACGACCGGGACCGGGTCAACCTCGAACAGGACCGCAAGCAGAACGAGCGGTCGATCGCGGACACCGAGTACCTGACCCGCGAGATCGCCTCGCTCAGGATCGGCCTCGGGGAGGTGGCGACCCGCGACTGGATCCGCTCGGAGCTCCAGGACCTGATGAAGGAGCTGGAGGCACGGCAGCACGACGGGCATGTCGTATTCCCGGCAGAACGCCCGGATCGGCCGTCGGGACGTGACGTAGAAGACCGTTGAGAGCCGTACAGGGGTCGGTGCGCGGCCCCGTACCATCGTCTGTATGGCTAGCGAAGACGCGGTGCGCGAGGCACTGGCGACGGTGAACGACCCCGAGATCAACCGGCCCATCACAGAACTCGGGATGGTCAAGTCGGTCGACATCGGCGCGGACGGAGCGGTCGCGGTCGCCGTGTATCTGACGGTCTCCGGCTGCCCCATGCGCGAGACGATCACGCAACGCGTGACCGACGCGGTCGCGGCCGTCGAGGGCGTCACCCGCGTCGACGTCACGCTCGACGTGATGAGCGACGAGCAGCGCAAGGAACTGGCGAACGCCCTGCGCGGCGGCACGGCCGAACGCGAGGTCCCCTTCGCGAAACCGGGGTCTTTGACGCGTGTCTACGCGGTCGCCTCCGGCAAGGGCGGCGTCGGCAAGTCCTCGGTCACCGTGAACCTTGCGGCGGCGATGGCGGCCGACGGCCTCAAGGTGGGCGTGGTCGACGCCGACATCTACGGCCACTCGGTGCCGCGCATGCTGGGCGCCGACGGTCTCCCGACCCAGGTCGAGAACATGATCATGCCGCCGTCGGCGAACGGCGTGAAGGTCATCTCGATCGGCATGTTCACACCGGGCAACGCGCCTGTGGTGTGGCGTGGCCCCATGCTCCACCGTGCCCTGCAGCAGTTCCTGGCGGACGTGTACTGGGGTGACCTGGACGTCCTGCTCCTGGACCTCCCCCCGGGCACCGGTGACATCGCGATCTCGGTGGCCCAGCTGGTCCCCAACGCGGAGATCCTGGTGGTGACCACCCCGCAGCAGGCAGCCGCGGAGGTCGCCGAGCGAGCGGGCTCCATCGCCGTCCAGACCCACCAGAAGATCGTCGGCGTCGTCGAGAACATGGCCGGCCTGCCCTGCCCGCACTGCGGCGAGATGGTCGACGTCTTCGGCACGGGCGGCGGCCAGTCGGTCGCCGACGGCCTGACCCGCACGACGGGCGCGACGGTCCCGGTCCTCGGCTCCATCCCCATCGACGTCCGCCTCCGCGAGGGCGGCGACGAGGGCAAGCCGGTCGTCCTGACCGACCCGGACTCCCCGGCGGGCGCGGCCCTGCGGGGCATCGCGGGAAAGCTGGGGGGACGGCAGCGGGGGCTTTCGGGGCTGTCCTTGGGGATCACCCCGAAGAACAAGTTCTGAAAACACGTGACAAGAGGGGTTCCACGGGCCCGGTAGGGTCCGTGGAATGCCGAGAGTCAAAGTCAGCGTCATCGTTCCCGTGTACAACACCGGGAAATACGTCGACGAGTGCGCCCCGTCGCTGCTCGGGCAGAGTCTGCCCGCCGACGAGTACGAGGTCGTCTACGTCGACGACGGGTCGACCGACGACACGCTGGCCCGGCTCCAGAAGATCGCCGCCGCACATCCGAACGTCCAGGTGCACACCCAGCCGAACTCCGGCTGGCCGGGCGCACCGCGCAATCTCGGCATGCGGCACGCGAAAGGCGAGTACATCCAGTTCGTCGACCACGACGACATGCTCGGGCCCGAGGCCCTGGAGCGGTTGTACGAGCACGCGAAGCGGAACGACGCCGACGTGGTGCTCGGCAAGATGTCCAGCACGATGGTGCGGCCCCGGCGGCTGTTCCGGCACACGGTGGACGCCTGCACGATCGAGAACGACGAGCTCATGCAGAGCATGTCCCCGCACAAGATGTTCCGGCGCGCCTTCCTCGACGAACACAGCCTGCGGTTCCCCGAGGGCCCCTGGATCCTGGAGGACCTGGCCTTCGTCAGCGCCGCCTATCTGAAGGCCGAGCGGATCTCGGTCCTCGCCGACTACCCCTGCTACTACTGGATGAAGCGGGACGACGGCGGCAACAACACCCAGCACCGCTTCAACCCCCGGCACGGCTTCTGGTCCAACTGCCGCACGATCGTCCAGCAGATCAAGGACGGCACGACCCCGTCCGACGACGTCGACGCGCTCCAGAACCGGCTCCTGCACCGCCTCTACCACGTCGAGATCCTCTCCCGGACCCGTGAACCCGAGATCCTCCGCGAGGACCCCGCCGAACAGCGGGAGCGGTTCGAGGCGGCCCGTCGGCTGGCGCTGGAGGAGTTCCCCGCCGCCGTGCGGGAGGGCCTGCCCGCGGTGTCGCGGCTGCGCGCCGGGCTGCTGGAGAGCGGTGACTTCGACGGGGCCGTGGCCCTCGCCGAGCGCGTCCGTGAGGTCAAGGCCCGCAGCACGGTGGGCGGACTGCGCTGGGAGCAGGGCCGGCTGGTCGCCGACGTGACGCTGGACCTGTTGCGCGGGGACGGCGAGCCGCTGGTCCTCGTCCAGCGGGACGGGAAGTGGTGGCTGGACCCGGAGCTGGTGGCCGGCGTGCCGGGGGCCGAGGACGGCTGGGAGGTCCTCGATCCGTTCCGGCTCGCCTACGCCGAGCTCGTGGTCAAAGACCGGGACCGGGAGGACTGGTGGTACCCGGAGGGCGATCTGGAGGTACGCCTTGAGCCCGGCGGGGAGGGGCAGTCGAGGCTCGTCGCAGCGGGGCAGCTGCGGCTCGACCCGGAGCGGCTCGCGGGCGGGCGGCCGCTGGAGCGCGGGGTGCACGACGTGTGGGCGTTCGTCCAGCTGCTGGGCGTCGACCGGATGGTCCGCCTGAGCGGTGACGGCAGCCCGGGTGCCCCGGCCACGGGCCCGGCGCTGACCGGTGGGCGGCTCGCGCTGCCGTACTGGACGGGGAGCGGTCAGCTCGCCCTCGACGTGGACCAGCGTCAGCGAAGGCTCGGTTCCGACACCGCCGGTGCCGCCGCCGCGAACACCGCGCGCGGTGAGCGGTCGCTCGCGCTGCCGTATGTGGCGGCGAGCGCCTCCGGCGCCCCGGCTCGGGTCAAGGTCGACGTGTCCGCCCTGACGGTGACCGCCGAGCTGGTCCCTGGCGAGGACGGAACGACGGCGGCCCTGCGTCTTCCCGCCCGCCTCGGTCTTCCGGCCGGACGCCACCCGGTCAGCCTGCCGAAGTCGGACACCCCGGTCGCGTACGCCGTCGTCCGGGACGGCGCCCTGCTGCGACTGGAGGGCCCTGCGCACGCGACCGGCGCCGGACGCCGGCTGCTCGACGCGGTCGCCGACAACCGCCAGGTCCGGCGGGTGCGGCGACGGCTGGGCCGCTAGGTTTCGTGTGGGGCACCGCACAGGTCTGCGGTGCCTCCGCCGGTCCTAGGCGTACGCCGAGATGTCCTTGATCATCGCGAACCCGAGGCCGTAGGCGCTCATGCCTCTCCCGTACGCCCCCACGTGCACTCCCTCCTGCGTGGAGCCCGCGAGTACCCAGCCGAACTCGGACTCCCGGTAGTGGAAGGGTGTGGGCACCCCGTCCACCGGCAGGGAGAGCGTCGACCAGTCGGAGCCGTCGAGGTCGTTCGCCAGGACCCAGGCCGTCTCGGTCTGCTGGTCCAGCCAGTCGTCGCGCAGGGAGTGGTCCATCTGACCGGGCCAGGTGAACGACAGCAGCCCCACCCCGGCCAGCCAGGCGGCGGAGGAGACGGACGTGGCCTCCAGCAGTCCCGTGCCGTCGGCGCTTCTTCGGGACGGGTTCGCGGCGACGGTCACGACGACCGCGAACTTCTCTTTCGGCTCCCCGGTGGAACCCGCCTCGTTCTTCACGGAGGGCTCGTCGCCGTGTCCGATCGAGCCGTGCTCGACGGCTCCGTCGGCCGACGTGCCGACCTGCATCAGCCAGCGCGGCCCCGTGAACGCCTCGTCGAGGCCGTACCAGGGGAAGGGCGCCTGAAGGTAGCCGTCGACCGTGCGCCGGGCGGAGGGAACCTGCCGGCCACCCTCCGCGGCCGGCGCCTGCGCGACTGCCCCACTCGTCGTCTCCATGTGCCGGACGCCTCCTACTAGCTCTCGTCGGACCGGACCGGCCCCGCCCCCCTTCGGGCGGCGTCGCTGGTTCGCGTACGGCCCGCACAACAACTCGGCAGCATAGCCACACCGCTGCGAGCTGCCGGGAAACCGCCCGGCGCGCGGGGCGCGTGGAAGGTGGGTTCAGGCCGCGCGGGGCGGGAGAGGGGTATGAAACGCGTCACGTACGACGCCACGTACGACGTCCCTGACCACGGGAAAAGGCGCCCGCGAGCCGAACTGCCCGGCGGACGCCTTCCGGTGGCGCGTACGGCTCAGGTGGCGTCCGCGTCGAAGGGCGGGCGGTCTTCCTCGCCGGGCTCCTCGGGCTTCTTCGTCATGTCGATCCGGCCACCGGACGAGGACGAGGATGAGGACGATTCCGTGCTGTGCACCGCGTCGGTGACCTCGGCCATCTCCTTCTTCAGGTCGAAGCCGTTGCGGATCTCCTTGAGCCCCAGTTCGTCGTTGTCCATCTGCTTGCGGATGAACGTCTTGGGGTTGAGGTCCTCGAACTCGAAGTCCTTGAACTCCGGGCCGAGCTCGGACCGGATGTCCTGCTTGGCGCTCTCCGAGAACTCACGGATCTTGCGCACCGTCCGCATGACGTCCTGGATGACCTTCGGGAGCTTGTCCGGACCGAAGACGAGCACGGCGAGGACAACGAGCGTGATCAGCTCGAGCGGTCCTATGTCATTGAACACCTGAAGCTCCTTGCGATGTCCTCGGTCCTCGGCCCTCGGGTGGTCTGCGCGGGTCTTCCGTGGTCCGGGCCGGGTCCACGGTACCTGCCGATCCCGTACGACCGGTACTGTCCCGAGGGCTCCGAGTGCGGGCGGGTGGGCGGTTTTCCGGGTTGTTTGCCTTGTGAAGCGGGGTTCGGAGCCGTATCTGTGAGGTTTCCGCCAACCCTGCCCCTGACGATTCTCATGCCATTCTCTTAGCCGCCGTCCGAGGATCCGAGCACCAGCGAGACGCTCGTCTCCTTGCCGTCGCCCGCCTCGAGCCCGGCTCCGTCGGCTCGCCCAAGACCGTTCGGGGCGCGCGGCTGACCGGACTCGCCCGAGGGCTCGGGAGCGCCGTGGGAGGGCTGCGGGGCAGCGGGGCATACGGGACGGGCCCGTCCGAGGCGGAGACGGTGACGATGGCGGGCGGAATGAGGCCTGCGGGTGGGGCGCCGCCAGCAGCCGAACCTCCCGGCGCCGGGAGCTCGAAGTCACCGTCCGAACCCGCCGCCCGGACGTCGGCGCGGTCTCCTCACACGGCCTGGGCCGACTCCCCGTTTCGCCGTCGCGGGCTTCCCCTCGGCAGCGTCCATGCTCTCCCCACAGCTGACCGGCCGCGGTTCGCGGCCGGTCGACCTACCTGTGGATCCAACCAGGTTCACGCGCCGCTGAGCAGGGCGCCGGTCAGCGGGCGGTGCTGGGAGGACTGGGCGCGGACGTGGTGGGGGGGACGGGTGCGGTGAGGAGGCCGGAGGTGGTGAGGTCCGGGGTGGTGGACAGGGACGTCAGGGTGAGCGGAGGGGTGACGCTGAGCGGGCGTATGAGGGGGGACATGGCGGCGGCACCCGCGATCACAGGGGCCGTGAGGGTGTGCACGACCGCGTCCTGGACCTGCGCGGGTATTCCCGGCAGCAGGGGTGCGGACGCCTCCGTCGGGGCGACCGCGGTGTTGCCGAACGCCCGCTGTCCCTGTTCCTGCACGCCCAGCGGGCCCGCACCGCGGCGCCGCTGGTTCTCCGGCACCGCCGTCCCCGTGCCCGGGGTGCGCGCCGGCGTCACATTGCTGCCGGCCCCGGTACCGCCGCGGGCGTCCGTGGTGTCGCCCGGCGCCCCCGTGGTGACGCCACCCAGCGCGATGGCGGCCAGCGACACCGCCCCGGCGGCGACGAACGCGAACCTCATCCCGCGCGAGGCCGAACGCTCGGCCTCGTGGCGGCTGACGTCATGGATGCGGAAGCCCCGGCCGACGGACGGCGGGAGCACCGCTGCGTGCGGGCGGGCCGGGACGTAGTCGAACTCGAAGCGCTCGCCACGTCTCACGCCGAAGACTCCGGCGCCGGGCCGTCCCGACAGTCCTCCGGTGAGTCCTCCCCCGCCGAACGGCGAGCTGTCGCCGTCCTCCGGGTCACCTCCCGGAAGCCCCTGGAGGCGGGCCAGGAAGCTCTCGGAGGGCGGCGGCGGGGCGGCCTCCGCGAAGACGTTCTTCAGGCGGCGCTGGGCGTCCGCCTCCGCCTTGCACTTCGGACAGGTGGCGAGATGTGCGAGGACACGCTCGCGCGTGGCATGACCGAGCTCGCCGTCCACCAGGGCGGCGAGTCGGTCTCCCAGATGCTGGTCCGCGAGGCTTCCCTCGCCGGGTTTGGGCAGTGATCCACTCACGCGGTCGCGCCCCCTCCTCCCAGCGCGGGAACCCGGGCCATGAAGGAGCGTCGCTCGGCACGGGCCTCCGGCGAGCGGTGCGCGAGGGCCTTGCGCAGCTGGGAACGGCCGCGGTGGATCCGTGAGCGGACCGTACCGAGCTTGACGCCCAGGGTGGCGGCGATCTCCTCGTACGACAGTCCTTCGATGTCGCACAGGACGACCGCGGCACGGAACTCCGGCGCGAGGGTGTCGAGGGCCTGCTGGACGTCCGCGTCGAAGTGGGCGTCGTTGAAGACCTGCTGGGGCGACGGCTCGCGGCTGGGCAGTCGCTCGGCCGCGTCCTCGCCGAGGGCGTCGAAGCGGATGCGCTGCTTGCGGCGGACCATGTCCAGGAAGAGGTTGGTGGTGATGCGGTGCAGCCAGCCCTCGAAGGTGCCGGGCGTGTACGTGGACAGCGAGCGGAAGACGCGGACGAAGACCTCCTGCGTGAGGTCCTCGGCGTCGTGCTGGTTGCCGGTGAGGCGGTACGCGAGGCGGTAGACGCGGCCGCTGTGCGTGCTGACGATCTCCTCCCAGGTGGGCGGAGTCCACGCCTGCCCGTCCGCGTCGGTGGAGAAGGTCGCGGTCTGGGCGTAGTCGCCGGCGTGGCTGCGGTCAGCGGTGTTGTTCACGGATTTCGGCCTGCCCGCCGATCCGAGGAAGCGGCTCAGCACTCCCCCACGATCTCCAGGCGCGGCCGCACCTCCCCTGTCGGCTCTGGTTGTCTCCAGTGGAGCCCCTACCATAGCCACCTCGCCCGTTAGCTCCGGATAAGCGGTTTTACGAGAATTTGATCTGGGCTGATACCACTCGGACCCCTGCGTCAGCAGTTGCTCGAGGGCCTGCTCGGCTTCGTGATCCAACTGTGTCCCCCCGGGTGCGTCTCCACCCCTCTAAACGCCCGGTCCCATCTGCGGGTTCCCGACACCAACGGATACAGTCACGCCCAGGCAACCACGGGGCAAGGAGAGGGTTATTACCGGCAACCGGCTGACGAGCTGGGCGTTCGCCGACGCCTACGTCGCCGAGGACGAAGTCCTGCGCTGGGCCCGCGACCGGGCCCGTGAGGCGGGGCTGCGCTCGGTGTCGCCCGGCGCGGGCGCGGCGCTGCGGTTGCTGGCCGCCTCCGTGGACGCCAAGGCCGTCGCCGAGATCGGTACCGGCACCGGGGTCTCCGGCATTCATCTGCTGCACGGGATGCGCCCGGACGGGGTGCTGACCACCGTCGATCCCGAACCGGAGCACCAGCAGTTCGCCCGTCAGGCCTTCCGCGCCTCCGGCTTCGCCAGCAACCGGGCCCGTTTCATCCCGGGCCGGGCCCTGGACGTCCTGCCCCGCCTCGCCGACGCCGGCTACGACCTCGTCTTCTGCGACGGTGACCGGCAGGAGGTCATGGACTACCTCGCTGAATCGTTGCGCCTGCTGCGCCCGGGTGGGCTCGTCGTCTTCGAGGGCGTCTTCGCCAACGGCCGCACGGTCGACTCGGGACCGCAGCCCACGGAGGTGGTACGCCTCAGGGAGCTGCTGCGGGCCGTACGCGAGAGCCAGGAGCTGGTGCCGTCACTGCTGCCGGTGGGTGACGGGCTGCTGTGCGCGATCAAGCGCTGAGCCCGGCGGGCCGGTAGCCGGCGGGCCCGGAGCCTGTGTACCCGGAGCCGACCCACCCGTAGGACGAGCGCGGCCGGGACTGTTCGAACGGACCGGGCGTGAGAGCCGCGAGAACCGGCACGAGGGCTGCGGAAACCCGGATGAGAGCCGTACGGCCATCCGTGGTTCCGCCCGGGCAGACCGCTGCCCCGGCACCGTCCACGATGCCGGGGCAGCCGAAAGGGTATGGTCGCTCCCGCGTCAGCCGACGACCTTCTTGAGGGCGTCACCGAGCGCGTCGGCCTCGTCAGGGGTCAGCTCGACGACGAGCCGCCCGCCGCCTTCGAGCGGAACGCGCATGACAATGCCCCGCCCCTCCTTGGTCACCTCGAGCGGGCCATCGCCCGTCCGCGGCTTCATGGCCGCCATGCTCGTTCCCCTTCCTGAAACCAGCTCATCGTCAAAGCCGACGGCCCTGGGAGGGCGCGCGTCCAAGTGAGACACGTGGCACCGGCGTCGAACATATTGCTTCCAAGCCATTATCCCGCATCAAAGGACCCGATGACCAACATCAGTCGGCATCGCTTGGGCAACGCGCGCGAGCAAAACCACCCAATTCGGCGATGTGGCTGCGATACTCCGCCGCCGCACCGACTCTCGGCCGCCCGAACACACTCCCGGATTCTTTGACGCAGGTCACACGTCCCGTCCGGTCCGCGGACAGTGATCTCCGCCATGCTGTCCTTCGGACACCGGACGCATCGGACACACCGGAGGGGACAGGCAATGACCGACACCGTGCTCTACGAGGTGAGCGACGGACTCGCGACGATCACGCTGAACCGGCCCGGGGCGATGAACGCGCTCGACATCGCGACGAAGGTCGCGTTGCGGGAGGCCGTGGAGTCGGCGGCCTCGGACGACGCCGTGCGGGCCGTGCTGCTCACCGCCGCCGGGGAACGGGCGTTCTGCGTGGGACAGGACCTCAAGGAGCACATCGGGCTGCTGCTCCAGGGGTCCGACGTCGTCATGAGCACCGTCAAGGAGCACTACAACCCGATCGTGCGGGCGCTGACGGAGATGCCGAAGCCGGTGGTCGCCGGGGTGAACGGGGTCGCGGCGGGGGCCGGCTTCGGGCTCGCGCTGGCCGCGGACTACCGGGTGGTCGCGGACACGGCCGCCTTCAACACGTCGTTCGCCGGGGTCGCGCTGACCGCGGACTCCGGGATCTCCTGGACGCTGCCGCGGGTGGTCGGGCCGGGGAGGGCCGCGGATCTGCTGCTCTTCCCCCGGACCGTCTCGGCGCAGGACGCGTACGAGCTGGGCATCGTGAACCGTCTCGTGCCCTCGACAGAGCTGCCCGCGGAGGCGGAGAAGGTGGCGCGGGCGCTGGCCTCGGGGCCGACGGTGGCGTACGGGGCGATCAAGGAGTCGCTGGCATACGCGCTGTCGCACACCCTGTCGGAGACGCTGGAGAAGGAGGACGAGCTGCAGACGCGGGCCGGGGCCTCCGAGGACCACGCGATCGCGGTGCGGGCTTTCGTGAACAAGGAGACGCCCGAGTTCCTGGGGCGGTGAGCTCCGTGGGGGCCGCGGGCGTGTGCCGGCCGGCGTCCCCCTAGGAAGTTCTCGCCACGCAGGTCCGCAGGTGGTCGTCGACCAGTCCGCACGCCTGCATGAGGGCGTACGCCGTCGTCGGGCCGACGAAGCGCAGGCCCCGCTTCTTCAGGGCCTTGGAGAGGGCTGTCGACTCCGGGGTGACCGCCGGGACGTCGCCCAGCGTCTCGGGGACCGTGGGGGAAGCCGGCACGTGGCTCCAGATCAACTCGTCCAGCTCGCCCGGCGCCCAGTCGGCCAGCACGCGCGCGTTGCCCATGGTCGCGTCGACCTTGGCGCGGTTGCGGATGATGCCGGGGTCCAGGAGCAGGCGGTCGCGGTCGGCCTCGCCGAAGGTCGCCACCTTGGCGATCTCGAAGCCCGCGAAGGCGGCACGGAAGCCTTCGCGGCGGCGGAGGATGGTGATCCAGGACAGGCCGGACTGGAAGGCCTCCAGGCTGAGGCGTTCGAAGAGGGCGTCGTCGCCGTGGACCGGGCGGCCCCACTCCTCGTCGTGGTACGTCACGTAGTCCGGTGTGGACAGGGCCCAGGGGCAGCGCAGCGCGCCGTCCGGGCCGGCCAGGGCGGCGCCGGAGGTCACTGCTGCTCCCCCAGGCCGAGACCATTGCCGAGACCGTTGCCCAGACCGTGGTCCGGCTTCTCCATGGAGACGTGCGCGGCGGCCTGGGCGCCGGCCAGCGCGGACTCCAGGTCGGCGATCCGCGCGTCCCGCTCGGCGAGCTCGGCGCCGAGGCGGCCCAGCGCGTCGTCCACGTCGGCCATGCGGTAGCCGCGGGCGGTGAGCGGGAAGCGCAGGCTCTCGACGTCGGCGCGGTCCACCGGGCGGTCCTGCGGCAGGGGGTCCTGGAGTCGCTCCGGGGCGACGTCGGGCAGCGGCCCGTCGCTCTCGCCGCCGCCCACCACGGCGAGCGTCACCGCGGCGACCACGACGGCGAGCGCGATGACCAGGAACAAGAACATAACCATCGCTGAGGTCCCCACGGTCCCTGCCGGCGGCCGGCCGCCGGCGTCGAATGTGTCAGGGTCCGATCGTGCCATGCGAGTCTGACAGTTAGGGTCGCAGGCGGCCGCAGACGCCGAACACACAGACGGACGAAGTGAGGTCACAGGGGATGCTCAGGCTGGGCAGGCGCGAGTTCGACGCGCACGAACCGGTGATCATGGCGATCGTGAACCGGACGCCCGACTCCTTCTACGACCAGGGAGCCACGTTCCTCGACGAGCCCGCTCTCACGCGCGTGGAGCAGGCGGTGGCCGAAGGGGCCGCGATCATCGACATCGGCGGCGTCAAGGCCGGGCCGGGGGAAGAGGTGTCCGCGGCGGAGGAGGCCCGGCGGACCGTCGGCTTCGTGGCGGAGGTGCGGCGGCGGTTCCCGGATGTCGTGATCAGCGTCGACACCTGGCGGGCGTCGGTCGGCGAGGCCGTCTGCGAGGCGGGCGCGGATCTGCTCAACGACGCGTGGGGCGGGGTCGATCCGGGGCTCGCGGAGGTCGCCGCGCGGTACGGCGTGGGGCTGGTGTGCACGCACGCCGGGGGTGCGGAGCCCCGTACGCGGCCGCATCGGGTGACGTACGACGACGTAGTGGCCGACATTCTGCGGGTGACCGTGGGGCTCGCGGAGCGGGCGGTCGCTCTGGGGGTGCCCCGGGAGTCCGTGATGATCGATCCCGGGCACGACTTCGGGAAGAACACGCGGCACAGCCTCGAGGCGACTCGGCGGCTCGGGGAGATGGTCGGGACGGGCTGGCCCGTGCTGGTGTCGTTGTCCAACAAGGACTTCGTGGGCGAGACCCTGGACAAGCCGGTGAAGGAGCGGGTGGTGGGGACGCTTGCGACCACCGCGGTGTCGGCGTGGCTGGGGGCTCAGGTGTACCGGGTGCACGAGGTCGCGGAGACGCGGCAGGTGCTGGACATGGTGGCGTCGATCGCTGGGCACCGGCCGCCGGCGGTCGCCCGGCGGGGGCTGGCGTAGGGGCCGGCGTGGGCTTCTCTCGCCCCCGCCGCCCCTACCCGTCCCGTCCTTCAGGGGGCTCCGCCCCCTTGACCCCCGCTCCTCAAACGCCGGAGGGGCTGAGGTTCAGCAGACGCCGGAGGGGCTGAGGCTCAGCGGCCCGCTTCCTTCGACACCAGGGCCACCGCCTCGTCCACGTCGTCCGTCACGTGGAACAGCAGCAGGTCCTTCTCCGACGCCTTGCCCTGCGCGACCAGCGTGTTCTTGATCCAGTCGATCAGTCCGCCCCAGTACTCGCTGCCGAAGAGGACGATCGGGAAGCGGGTGACCTTCTGGGTCTGGACGAGGGTCAGCGCCTCGAAGAGCTCGTCCAGGGTGCCGAGGCCGCCGGGCAGGACCACGAACCCCTGCGCGTACTTCACGAACATCATCTTGCGGACGAAGAAGTAGCGGAAGTTGAGGCCGATGTCGACGTAGGGGTTGAGCCCCTGCTCGAAGGGGAGCTCGATGCCGAGGCCGACGGAGGTGCCCTTCGCCTCGCAGGCGCCCTTGTTGGCCGCCTCCATGGCGCCCGGGCCGCCGCCGGTGATCACGGCGAAGCCGGCCTCCACGAGGCCTCGGCCCAGCCGCACCCCGGCCTCGTACTCCGGGGAGTCCGCGGGCGTCCGTGCCGAGCCGAACACGCTGATCGCGGGCGGGAGTTCGGCGAGTGTGCCGAAGCCCTCGATGAACTCCGACTGGATGCGCAGCACGCGCCAGGGGTCGGTGTGGACCCAGTCCGAGGGACCGCCCGCGTCCAGCAGGCGCTGGTCGGTCGTGCTCGCCGTGACCTGTCCCCGCCTGCGGAGGACAGGTCCCAGGCGCTGCTCCTCCGGCGGCTGCTTCTTGCCCTCGGGGTTCCCGGTAGCCATGTGCGCTCCCTCCGCTTGCCTGGTCTTTCCATCTCAGCGTAGATCTACGCGGGTTACGGCGGGGGGACGTAGGCGTGTCCGCCATGAACCGCCACCGGCGCGCCGCCTTGCTACGACGTCAGCCAGGCCCGCAGCCGCGACTCCGCCTCAGGGATCTGCGACACCTTGACCCGCTCGTCGACCTTGTGCGCGAGCAGCGGTTCACCGGGGCTGTAGTTCACCGCGGGCACGCCGAGCGCGCTGAAGCGGGACACGTCCGTCCAGCCGAACTTGGGGCGGGCCACGCCGCCGACCGCGGCCATGAAGGCCTGCGCGACGGGGTGGGTGAGGCCGGGGCGGGCGCCGCCGGTGTGGTCGTCGACGACGAACTCGTCGACCCCGCAGTCCGCGAAGAAGTCCCGGACGAACGCCTCCGCCTCGGCCTCGCTGCGGTCGGGCGCGTAGCGGAAGTTGACGGTCAGGACGCAGGAGTCGGGGATGACGTTCGTGGCCACGCCGCCCTGCACGCCGACCGCGTTGAGGCCCTCGTGGAACTCCAGGCCGTCCACGACCGGCCTGCGCGGCTCGTAGGCCGCCAGCTTCGCGAGGGCCGGGGCGGCCTTGTGGATCGCGTTGGAGCCCATCCACGCGCGCGCGGAGTGCGCCCGCTCTCCCTTGAACGTCAGCAGCATCCGCAGGGTTCCCTGGCAGCCGCCCTCGACCTGGTTGTCCGTCGGCTCCAGCAGGACCGCGAAGTCGCCCTCCAGCCACTCGGGGTGGGCCTCGGCCACATGTCCCAGGCCGTTGAGGTGGGCGGCGACCTCTTCGTTGTCGTAGAAGATGAAGGTGAGGTCGCGGTTGGGCTCGGGGACCGTGGCCGCGATGCGCAGTTGGACCGCGACCCCGGACTTCATGTCGCAGGTGCCGCAGCCCCAGAGGTAGCCCTCGTCGTCGAGGCGGGAGGGGACGTTGCCCGCGATGGGCACGGTGTCGATGTGGCCGGCGAGGATGACGCGTTCCGAGCGGCCGAGGTCCGTGCGGGCCACGACGTTGTTGCCGTGGCGGTCGACCGTCAGGTGCGGAAGCGCGCGCAGGGCGTTCTCGATCGCGTCCGCGAGGGGCTTCTCGGTGCCGCTCTCGGAGGGGAAGTCGACGAGCTGCGCGGTGAGCCGGGCTGCGTCCAGCGAAAGGTCAAGTGGGATGTCGGCCATGCTCCCGACCCTAACGCCCCCTCCGGCGGCCCCCACTGTCCCCGCCGGGCGCAGAGGTCTCAGTACTCTCCAGTATCTTGTCCGGATGCCAGAGCCGTTGCCCCCTCCTCGCAAGCGCCGTGGCCGCCGCCTCCTCCGTTTCGGGGCGGCCCTCGTGGTCCTGTGCGCGGTCGCCGGATACCTCGTGGTGCAGTACGTCACCGGAGGCGCCCACGGGCCGCGCTGCACGGTGGTCTCGGGCAAGGCGGACGGGCCGTCCTATGAGTTCACGCCGGAGCAGGCGGTGAACGCGGCGACGATCACCGCCGTCGGCACCGGGCGCGGGCTGCCCGAGCGGGCCGTGGCCATCGCGCTCGCCACCGCGATCCAGGAGTCGGGGCTGCGCAACATCTCGCACGGCGACCGTGACTCGCTCGGTCTGTTCCAGCAGCGGCCCTCGCAGGGCTGGGGCACGCCGAAGGAGATCCTCGACCCGACGTACGCGGCGGGCGAGTTCTACAAGCACCTGGTCAAGGTGGACGGCTACCAGAACCTCCCGCTGACCGAGGCCGCGCAGCGCGTGCAGCGCAGCGGCTACCCGGAGGCGTACGCCAAGCACGAGCCGGACGCCACGCTGCTCGCCGCCGCCCTCACCGGCACCTCGGCGGCCACCCTGACCTGTGACGGCCGCCAGGAGAGCACCCAGGGCAGCGCCCAGGCCGCCGCCACGGGCCCGGACGCGGTGCGGTCGGCTCTCGTACGGGACTTCGGCCGGGACGCGCTGGAGACGACCGCAGCGGAGGTGGGCGGCAAGGCGTCACCGAGCCCGACGCCGACCACGACCGACCCGCGCCTTGTGACCCTTCCCGTCCGGAAGGACACCGGTCCGGGTTCCGGCCGGACCCTCACCGAACGCGGCTGGCAGCTCGCGCACTGGGCCGTCGCCAACTCCTCCGCGCTGCACATCGAGCGGGTCTCGTACGCGGGGCGGCAGTGGACCGCCGGGAACACGGACAGCGAGTGGCGGTCGGCGGGCAGCGAGGCGGCCACGGGGACCGTACGGATACTGACGGCACGGTAGTTCGGAAGATCACCTGGAAGGGTCACGTCCGTCCGCTGTCCGAGCGGGTGTGCGCAGGTTTTCGTCACGTCACTCCCGTATCGGTCAAAACCCTTGAGAACAAAGGGCTGCAAGGATTCGGCGGACTTTCAGACCGGTGGCTTTTTGCCCGTTTTTATCCGCAGGTGATAATGCGACGCATTACGAACTCTTTACGTTATGCCTCCGCAACCTTCGACGGCTTCGAGCGGTAGTCACGGCGTCCGAGCAACGTTTCCTCCGTCGAAGGAGCAACATGTCCCTCCCCCTGACCCGCAGGATCGCCCGCGCCGCGCTGCTCGTCGCTGCGGGAGCGGCAGCCGGGGTCGGTGCGGCCGGCTCCGCCAGTGCGGCCCCCGCCACGCTGCCCGCCACCCCGAACCTCGGCGGCCTGACCGCCATGGACGGGGCGCACGTCGGCAACACCGTGGACGGTGCGACGCAGAACCTGACCGGGACCGCGGGCAAGACCGGTGGAAAGACGGTCGAGAAGGCGGTGCCGTCCGCGGGCAAGACCGGCGGCAAGGCTGTGAAGAAGGCGGCGCCGGCCGCGCAGAAGACGGCGGGCGAGGCCGCCGGTTCCGCCGGGGGCCTCCTCGGGGACACGACGTCCACCGCGACGAAGGGCGGCCTGCCGACCGACTCGCTCACCAAGGGCGGCGGTCTGCCGGCGGCGGACACCCTGCCGGTGAAGAGCCTGCCGCTCGGCTAGCAGCTCCCGCACACGGCGAAGGGGCCCAGGTGAATTCCTGGGCCCCTTCGCCGTACCCGTACAGGATCTACGCCAGACGCTCGACGGCCGCCCGCACGCGCTCGTCCGTCGCCGTCAGGGCCACGCGGACGAAGTTCTCCCCCGCCTCGCCGTAGAAGTCCCCCGGCGCCACCAGGATGCCCAGGTCGGCCAGGTGGGCGACGGTCGACCAGCAGGACTCGTCCCGCGTCGCCCAGAGGTAGAGGCTGGCCTCGCTGTGCTCGATGCGGAAGCCGTGCCCCAGCAGAGCCTCGCGCAGCTGCGCCCTGCGTGCCGTGTACCGCTCCCGCTGCTCACGGACGTGGGTGTCGTCGCCCAGGGCCGCCACCACCGCGGCCTGGGTCGGCGCCGGTGTCATCATGCCGCCGTGCTTGCGGATCTCCAGGAGGGGCGCGAGGACGGCCGGGTCACCCGCCAGGAAGGCCGCGCGGTAGCCCGCGAGGTTGGACCGCTTCGACAGCGAGTGCACGGCCACGAGGCCGTCGTAGGAGCCGCCGTTGACGTCCGGGTGCAGGACCGAGACCGGGTCGGCCTCCCAGCCCAGCTCCAGGTAGCACTCGTCGGAGAAGATCAGGATGCCGTGCGACCGGGCCCAGGCGACGATCCTGGTCAGCTCGTCCTTGGACAGCACCTGGCCGGTCGGGTTCGACGGGGAGTTGAGCCACAGGAGCTTCAGGCCCGCCGGGTCCAGCTCGGTCGGGTCGTCGTACACCTCGTACCCGGCCCGGGCCAGGCGTGCGCCGACCTCGTACGTCGGGTAGGCCAGGCGCGGGTAGGCGACCCGGTCGCCGGGGCCGAGGCCCAGCTGGGTGGGGAGCCAGGCGACGAGTTCCTTGGAGCCGACGATCGGCAGGACGTGGCGGTGGGTGACATCGCGGGCGCCCAGGCGGCGCTCGACCCAGCCGGTGATCGCGTCGCGCAGGGCCGGGGTGCCCCAGACCGTCGGGTAGCCCGGGGAGTCGGCCGCGTCGATCAGGGCCTTCTGGACGAGGTCGGGGACCGGGTCGACGGGCGTGCCGACCGACAGGTCGACGATGCCTCCGGGGTGCGCGGCGGCCGTCTTCTTGTACGGCTCCAGCTTGTCCCAGGGGAAGGCGGGAAGGCGGTCGGAGACTGCGGACACGGCGTTCGGCTCGCTTTCGGGTCGTACGGAAGACACCGTCGCACGGAAACACTTCGGTCCCGCAGGCCACGATCGGGGAGACGATCAGGCCGTACGGGACCGAGGCGGCACGGAAAGGTGCCGGCTGATCAGGCCTGCGGCGGCAGCGCGGCGATGAACGGGTGGTCCCGCTCGATCAGGCCCAGCTTGCTGGCGCCGCCGGGCGAGCCGAGCTCGTCGAAGAACTCGACGTTCGCCTTGTAGTAGTCCTTCCACTCGTCCGGAGTGTCGTCCTCGTAGAAGATCGCCTCGACCGGGCAGACCGGCTCACAGGCACCGCAGTCGACGCATTCGTCCGGGTGGATGTACAAGGACCGGGAGCCCTCGTAGATGCAGTCGACCGGGCACTCTTCGATGCACGCCTTGTCCTTCACGTCGACACAAGGCTGCGCGATGACGTAGGTCACGCTGTCGTTCCTCCTCCATAGGGCGCTGGCGGGCCTCCTCAGGCTCCGCCGCCTGGCGCGCGGGAGCGCGGCGTCGTCGATGCCCGCCCCTAGTATCTCCGTTCTTGGGCATGATCCGAACAGGAGGGGTGAACTGACCTGTGGAAATCTCTGCCGGCGGACGTCTCGTCGTCCGCATCTCCGCAGCTGACGTGGGCAAACGGGTATCCGTGCGGCGTCTGGACGAAACCGGCGTCACACAGGAGAAGTTCACCGACACGGTGGGTGTTCTCACATCATGGGACGACGGTGTGCTGATGATCACGTGCCGGGACGGTCGGAGCGTCCGCATTCCGGAATCCGCGCTGGTGGCGGGCAAGGTCGTGCCCGCGGAGCCGGCCCGCCGACGGGGCCCCGCCGCCTCGTACCCGGAACTGGCCCGGATCGCCGCGCGGGGCTGGCAGCCGGTGGAGAGCGAGCCGCTCGGCGAGTGGGAGCTGCGTGCCGCCTCCGGCTACACCCGCCGCGCCAACTCCGTCCTCCCGGTCGGCGACCCCGGCGTACCGCTCGACGAGGCCCTGACCGCCGTACGACGCTGGTACGGCGACCGCGGGCTGCCCGCGTACATACAGACCGCGACCGGCGCCGCCGGCACCCAGGAGGCGCTGTGCGCGGAGCTGGAGGCGCGGGGCTGGACGCGGGAGGTGACGGCGGAGTTGTGGACCGGGGCGCTGGCACCGGTCGCCGACCGGTCCGGTGACGGTGTGGTCCTGTCCCGGGAGGCCGACGCGGACTGGCTGGCGCGCTATCAGCGCAAGGGGGTGAGCGACGTGGCGTTGCGCGTGTTGGGCAGCGGCCCCTCAGTGTGGTTCGCCACCGTTCCCGGTGAGGAGGCGCCGGCTGCGATCGGGCGGTGTGTCGTCGACGGGCGGTGGGCCGGGTTCGCCGCGGTCGAAGTGGACCCCTCGCTACGGCGACGGGGGCTGGCCTCCACCGTGATGGCCGCACTGGCCCGGCGGGCGCTGGACGAGGGGGCGTCGGCCGCGTGGCTCCAGGTCGAGGCGGACAACGCCGGTGCGCGGGCGCTGTACGAGCGGATGGGGTTCGCCGCGCACCACGCCTACCACCACTACCGCGAGCCGGACGTCTCCGGCGGCGCGCGGCAGTAGCGATCTCCGCGAAAGGGCACGAGCCAGCTATGCGTCCGCCGTATCCGCCCCCGCCCGAACGGTCCGCCGAGCTCCGGAGGCGGTTCGCCGAAGAGGCGCGGTCGGAGCGGCCCGATCTGTCCGCGCTGTGTCTGCTGGTGGGGGCGCAGGCGGACGCGGCCCTGGACGAGACCGGCATCGACGCGGCGCAGGTCGAACTGGACCGGCTGGCCGGGCAGTTGCCGTTCCGGCCGGGTGGGCCGCGGTCGTGGGCGGTGTCCCTGCGGGAGCTGCTCGGGGACCGGTGCGGGTTCCACGGGGCGCCGGTGGACTACCAGCGGCTGGAGTCCTCGCTGCTGCACGAGGTGCTGGCGCGGCGGCGGGGGCTGCCGATCCTGTTGTCGGTGGTGTGGATGGAGGTGGCCCGGCGGGCGGGAGCTCCCGTGTACGGGGTCGCGCTGCCGGGGCATTTCGTCGTGGGGTTCGGGCCGCCGGAGGAGCAGGTGCTGGCGGATCCGTTCGACGGGGGGCGGGTGTTGAACGGGGGCGACGCGGAGTTGCTGGTCGCCGGGGCGACAGGGGGTTCGCTGGATGCGTCGATGCTGAGTCCGGCGGATCCGCTGGACGTGGTGCAGCGGATCCTGAACAACGTCCGGGCCTGGGCCACGGCTCGGCCCGAGCGGTCGGATGTGGCGTTGTGGGCTGTCGAGCTGGCGTTGCTGATGCCTTCTCATCCGGCCCGGTTGCGGTACGAGCGGGCGCAGTTGCTGGTGCAGCGGGGTGACTTCGTCGAGGGGGCCGGGGAGTTGGAGGCGTATGCGGGGGTGGTGGCCGCGGTGGATGAGGGGGCGGCGGCCAAGGTGCGACAGCAGGCTCATGCCGCGCGAGCGATGTTGAACTAAGGCCGTCGTAGCGTCTACAGGTGCGTCGTGGCTGGTCGCGCAGTTCCCCGCGCCCCTAAAAACAAGGGGCTCTCACAGCCAGCCCTTCTCTCTTGCGATCCTCACCGCCTCCGCCCTGTTCCGTACCGCCAGTTTCTGGATCGCCGTGGAGAGGTAGTTGCGGACCGTGCCCTGGGAGAGGTGAAGTGCCTTGGCCAGCTCGGCATTTGTGGAGCCGTCGGCCGCTGCTCGCAGAACCTCCCGCTCCCGGTCCGTCAGCGGGTTCGCGCCCTCCGCGAGGGCCGCTGCCGCCAGGGTGGGGTCGATGACCCGCTCCCCCGCCAGTACCTTGCGTACGGCCGCTGCCAGTTGGGCCGCGGGGGCGTCCTTGACGAGGAAGGCGTCGGCACCCGCTTCCATCGCGCTGCGCAGGTAACCGGGGCGGCCGAAGGTCGTGAGGATCACGAGCTTCACCGACGGGAGTTCCTTGTGGAGCTGGGCCGCCGCCTCTATGCCCGTCGCGCCCGGCATCTCGATGTCCATCAGGGCCACGTCGACGTCGTGGGCGCGGGCCGCCGCCAGGACCTCGTCGCCGCGGGCCACTTGGGCGACGACCTCGATGTCGTCCTCCAGGCCGAGGAGGGCGGCCAGGGCCTCGCGGACCATCGACTGGTCCTCGGCGAGCAGGACCTTGATCGTGCGGCTCGTCATGAGGCGGATCCTACGTCCGCCGCGGAACCGGCGGGCACGCGGGCGACCAGGCGGAAGCCGTTGCGGGTACCGGTGACCTCCAGGGTGCCGCCGGCCTTCTCCAGGCGTTCGGTGAGGCCGGTGAGACCGTTGCCGGGACCGTTGCCCGCGCCGCCGGACCCGTCGTCCTCGACGCGGAGTTCGAGCCGGGCCCCGTCCAGGGTCTGGCAGCGGAGCAGCTCCACCGTGCAGGCGCGGGCGCCGCTGTGCCGTACGACGTTGGTGACCGCCTCGCGCAGCGCCCAGGCGAGGGCCGACTCGCTCTCCTCGGGGACGCCGGTGAGATCCGGTTCGGAGGGGAGGGACGCGGTGACTCCGGCGGCCGTCAACGCGACCTGGGCGCCCGCGAGTTCCGTGGCCAGGCGGGCGCGCCGGTAGCCGGTGACGGCCTCCCGGACGTCCACCATGGCCTGGCGGCTGACCTGTTCGATGTCGGCGACCTGCTGGGCCGCCTTGTCGGGGTGGGCGGGGAGCATCCTGCCCGCCAGTTCGCTCTTCAGCGTGATGAGGGACAGGGAGTGGCCGAGGAGGTCGTGCAGGTCCCTGGCCAGGCGCAGGCGCTCCTCGTTGGCGGCGAGCTGGGCGACCCGGGCCCTGGCCTCCCGCAACTCGACGGTCGTACGGACGAGTTCGCGTACGCCGGTCATCGCGAAGCCGCCGAGCAGCGCCGGGATGAGCAGGGCGCCGATGTAGTCCGTGCCGTCGGCGACGATCAGGGCGAGGCCCGCCATCAGGGCGGACGCGGCCGGGACGGTCAGGCGGGCGAGCCGCAGCGGCAGGGCCGCGCCGGACGCGATCGACACGTACACGAAGAGGACGAGCCACTCGCGGCCCAGGGTCAGGACGAGCACGGTCGACTCGGCGGAGAGGACCGCGAGTGAGGCGAGCACGAAGTCCTGGGCGTTGCGGCGGCCGGTCCTGAACAGCAGGACCAGGTACCAGCCGACGAAGCCCGCGAGGCCGAGCCAGCCGAGGACGACGGCCACGACCCCGTGGCCGCCGTGCAGCAGGTCCGAGACGGGTGCGCCCAGGTAGACCAGCCAGATGCCGGTCCACAGCATCTTGACCATCGCCTGCTTGCGGGTCTCGGGGCGCTGCCCGATACCGACTCCGGTGCCGCTCACGCCTTCAACGTGTCCTTCCGGTACAGCCAGGCCGCGCCGCCCGCGAACAGGGCGAAGTAGACGGCCAGGACGGCGATGTCCTGTGCGTGCGGGGCGCGGCTCTGTTCGATCGCCCGCCCGAGGGCAGCGTACGCGTGCGTGGGCAGCCACTTGGCGATGTCCTGCAGCCACTGCGGGAAGGTCGTCGTGGGCATCCACAGGCCGCCCAGTATCGACAGGCCGAAGTAGGTGATCATCGTGATCGGGCGGACCGCGTCCCCGGTCGCGAGGTAGCCGATGGCCACGCCGAGCGCGGCGAAGACGAGGCTTCCGGCCCAGATCGCGCCGGTCAGGGCGAGCCACTGCCAGGCGTCCAGACGTACGTCCTTCACGACCGCGGCGACGACGAACACGACCACGATCGAGGGCAGGCTCACCACGGCGGCGCTCGCGGTCTTGGCGAGGACATAGCCGCGCCCCGGGAGCGTGGTCAGTCTCAACTGCCGTACCCAGCCGCCCTCCCGCTCCTTCGCGATGCGCTCGCTGTTGCCCATCAGGACGGCGGTCAGGGCGCCGAAGGAGGCCATCGAGACCATCATGTAGGTCGCGACCGTCAGGCCCGTGCCCTCGACCCGGTCGGTCGTCCTGGAGTTGCCCGCGATGATCAGGAACAGCAGCGACGGGTACATCACCGAGAAGAACAGGAACTTGCGGTTGCGCAGGGCGCGCGTGAGTTCCAGCTTGATCAGGCCCCGCGAAGCAAATGTATTCAGCATGACTGCTTGGCCTCCTCGGCCTCGGTGATCGCGACGAACGCCTGCTCCAGGCCGAGCCCGGCGACTTCCAGGTTGCGGGGGTAGACGCCGAGGCCGTAGAGGGCGTGGACGGTCGCGTCGGCGTCGGTGGACTGGATGCGGACGGTCTGGCCCGAGATGTCGACCGTGCTGAGGAAGGGCAGGTTCCGCAGCGGCCCCTCGTCGATGACTCCCTCCAGGTCGAAGGCGATCCTGCGGGCGCCCGCCTTGGCCTTGATCTCGGCGGCGGTGCCGTCGGCGAGGAGGCGGCCCCGGTGCAGGACCAGCACCCGGTCGGCGATGGCGTCGGCCTCTTCGAGGTAGTGGGTGGCGAAGAGGACCGTACGGCCCTGGTCCGCCTGTTCGCGCATGGTGGCCCAGAAGGCCTGGCGGGTGGTGACGTCCATGCCGGTCGTCGGCTCGTCCAGGACGATCAGGTCGCTGTCGCCGGCCGTGGCGAGGGCGAAGCGGACGCGCTGGGCCTGGCCGCCCGAGAGCTTGTTGACCTTGCGGTCGGCGATCTTGGAGACACCGGCCCGGGCGAGGACGTCGCCGACCGGGTACGGCTTCGGGTGCAGGGCGCAGGCGAGCTTCACCAGCTCGACGACCGTGACCTCGTCCATCAGGCCGCCGCTCTGCAGCATCGCGCCGACCTGCCCGGCGACGATCGCCTCACGCGGGGTGGTGCCGAAGAGCCGTACGGTGCCGCTGTCGGCCTGCTTGAGGCCGAGCAGCAGATCGAGCGTGGTGGACTTGCCGGCCCCGTTGGGACCCAGCAGCGCCACGGTCTCCCCCGGCCGCAGGGTCAGGGACAGTCCGTCCACGGCCCGTACCTCGCCGTATGCCTTGCTCACCTGGTCGAACGCGACCACCGGGGCTGTCGTTGTCATACGGCCATGGTGGCCTCGCGGGCGTGGCGGCGGGCAGTGTCGGCCGTCCGGAGTGCCGCATGACAGATGTCATACGGCACTCCGCGCGGATCAGCTCGGGTCGGTGTCGATGACCACGGTGCGAGCCGCCGTCGTCTTGCCGCGCAATGCCTTGCCCAATGCGGAGGCCACGTCCTGCGGCAGCACGTCGCGCTTGCCGCTCGCGCCGTTGATCTGCACGCCGTCGAAGGTGGTGCCGTACGCCTCCTTGAGCGCTTCGAGGTCGTACGTCTCCACGAGCTTGCCGTCGACCGCCTTGAAGCCGAGGATCTTCGGCAGGGACACCGAGCCGAAGTCGATGCTGTGCGTCGCGTCGGTCCGGATCGTGACGAGGCCGGACATCGCGGGCTCCGCGAACTCCTTCATCATCCGGTCGACCTCGGCGTTCGAGATCGTCGGCTGCTTGGTGGTCGTCGGCAGCGTCACCGAACCGGCCGTGCCGGTCTCGACCTGGGTGCGGTACGCCTCCTCCACCGCGGTGGTCGAGGAGGGCACGTCGACGCCCTTGCCGGCCTTGCCGTACACGGCGACGGCCTTGCCGTTCTGGAACTTGATCGTGCCGTCGGTAGCCGAGCCGGAGCCGCCCGAGACGTCCTTGAGGGCCGCCTGGAGCTTCTCCTCGTCGACCGGCATGACCGGGTCGACGATCCGGTGGTTGCCGAGGAGGGAGCCGATGACCGAGACCGGGTTGTAGTCGCTCTTCGCGGCCGCGGCGACCGTGGCCTGGTCGTCGAGCTGGAGCCCTGCCTGATCCGGCTTGAGCTCGACGGTCCTGCCGCCGACCGACAGCTTCAGCGCCTTGCTGACCCGGTCCCCGAGGGAGTCGTCGAGCTTCTTGACGGCGTCGTCACGGGTGCCGCCGCCGATGTCGACGCCGAGCACGGTGGTGCCCTTGGGCACGTCGGAGCGGTTCATCAGCAGTCCGGCGCCGTAGGCACAGACGCCGAGGAGGACCACGGTGCCGCCGGCCAAGGCCAGCTTGCTTCGGCCCTTCTTCTTCTTTTGCTTCTTCTTCGAGGCGGCCGGCGCGTCCTGCGACGCGGTGTCGGGCAGCTTCGGGGCCGTGCGCGGGCCGTCGGTGCCGGGGCGCTGGGCGCCGGGGGGCACGACCGGGATACCGCTGGTGACGGTGTGCCCGGAGACGTTGTCCTGAGCGCCGTAGCCGGGGGTGCCCGGTTCGGGGGCCGGCTTCTGCGGGGTGAGGATCGCGGTGTCGTCGCTCAGACCGCCGCCGGGCCCGAATCCGGTGCCGGGACCACCGCCGGGCCCGGGGGCACCGGGGCCGCCCGGACGACCGAGGGCACCGGGGCCGCCCGGAGCGGGCTGACCGCCGGAGATACCGGGGACACCGGACCCGCCGAAGGCACCGGGGGCTCCGGGAGCACCCGGACCGCTCTGGCCTCCGGGACCGCTCTGGCCACGGGGACCGCCGGGGCTGTTGAAGGGTTCGCCGCCGAAGGCCTCGGCCCTGGCGAAGGGGTCCTGTCCTGCCGGCGGGACGGCCGGGCCGTCACCTGTGACGGGGCCGCCTGTCGGGCCTGCGGGGCCCTGGGGTCCACCCGGGCCGCCGGGACCCTGCGGCCCGCCGAAGCCGCCGCCGTAGTCGATCCGGCCGCCCTGGCCGCCCTGGCCGCCGTAGTCGATCCGGCCGTTCTGCCCGCCCGGGTCGCCGGGCCCGCCCTGGCCGCCTTGCGTGCCTTGGGCGCCGAATCCGCTCTGGCCGCCCTGGCTGTTCGGGCCTCCGGTGCCGTTGCCGTTCTCCGTGAAGTACGGGAGGTCGTCGCGGCGGGGCTCCGCACCGCGCGGGCCGGCGTTCAGGGCCTCGGTGACGTCGAAGGAGCCTGTGCCGCCGCCGTGGCCGGGGGCCACGGGGCCGCCGGTGGCACCCGGCAGCCCGGCGCCGTTCGTACCGCCGGGACGGGCGCCGCCCGGCACACTCATCGAACCGACCACGCCACCGGGCCGGCCGGTGCCGGGACGGGCGCCGCCGGAGGGGGCCGCGCCCGGAGCACCGTGACGGGGACCGGGCGCAGCGGCACCACCGGAGCCACTGGCACTGGCACCCGCATGCGCACCGGCGCCGCCGCCCGCGGCCGAACCGCCCGGCAGACCGGCACCGTTGGTGGCGCCGCCACCCTGACCGCCCTTGGCGGGGCCGGACTTGCGGGGCGCGAACCAGTCGCTCGTCTTCTCGTCGGCGCCGGGCCCGGCCGGTTCGGGGGGCAGTTCGACGGTGCCCGTGGTCGAGGAGGGACTCGGATCCACCGCCTCGACGACCGGGCCGCTGTCGGCGGAGTTCGGCGTCTCGCCGACGGGCTGGCGCACGACGACCGGCGGAATGGGCCGCGATCCGGGGATGTTGATCCGGATCCGGGTCGTCAGCGTGGTCTCGGTCTTGCGCTCCTCCGGCTGCGCGGCCGAACGGCCCGCGTCCGGACCGCCGTCGGAAGCCATGGGCGTCCCGTACGGCGGCGTACCCGAGGGGTAGGCGGCTCCGCCGCGCCCGTTGGGCCCGGAGGACGGACTGTCAGTTTCACGACTCAAGGCAGGTTCTCCCGGTTGGCTCCACCGCCCGTTTCGACCTTCACTGCGGGTGGGGGTCCTCCGGCCCTGGTGGTGCGAGGCTGGAGGAAGCTCGGCGGCGCGCACCACCATACTGGCCACTTCTGGCCCGTATCCCACGACCGCCGGGGAAACCCACACGGGACTCGCACGCCGGCGATGCGGAGAAGTGGTACGTCACTTGCCAAGTCGGACGGCGGCGCCGCCTGGTTGCCGCCCCTGTCCAAGGGTGGCGCAGATCACAGCCACAGCCATGCCACCGAGCAGGAAGAGATAGGAGCCACTTCCTGCGGCGAAGACGAAGTCGCCTTCCGGACGGCCGGCGGTGAGGAAGATGACGGCGATCACCCAGCCGGCGGCCGGCGCCACGGCTCCGGCACGACTGTCGGCGGCGCGTGCCCCGCCGAGCAGCAGTCCGGCCTCGGCCAGCAGCGCGAGCAGCAGTCCGCCCGGGAACCAACTGCCCTGCACCAGCGAGCCTGCGAGCCCCACCACCGCGCCGAGCACGAGGAGGCCGAGGTAGGCGGCGGCTCTTCCCGCGGTCGGGCGCTGCAGAGGCTGGGCGAGCATCGACGTACGGTCGCTCATGACGCGCCCTCGATCCCGGAGAACAGGTCGGTCTCCCTCGTGCCCCCGTGTTCCCCTCTTACCAATTCGTAGTACTCGGTGGTGAAGAGGGGTTGCGCGAGTTCGTTGGAGAGCGCGAAGTACGCCCCCGATACGTCGATCTGGGTGGCGTGCGCGGTCATCGCGGCGCCCTTGGCGGCGGCGTACGCCGTGCCGTCGATCTCCGTGGTGATCCGCTCGTCGTCCACGACACCGGGTACGTCGCCGAGGACGCCGGCCTTGGCGAAGGGGAGGCCGGGCAGGTCGGCGTGGAGCCGGGCGAAGGCCTGCTCGCCGACCGTGCGCGGTACGCGGTTCCAGTAGACCTTCTCGATCCGCCAGCCCGCGTCGGCGGCGAGATCGACCGCACGCATGGCGACCCGGTGGGCCTGGATGTGGTCGGGGTGGCCGTACCCGCCGTGGTCGTCGTAGGTGACGAGGACCTGGGGACGGACCTCCAGGATCACCTCGGCGAGATACGCGGCGGCCTGGTCGACGTCGGCCCGCCAGAAGCAGGCCGGGTCGCCGTTGTCCGGGAGGCCCATCATTCCGGAGTCCTGGTAGCGCCCGGCGCCGCCGAGCAGGCGGAAGTCCTCGACGCCGAGTGCGCGCAGGGCCGCGGTGAGCTCGCCCCGCCGGTGCTCGCCCAGGGCGGCGCCGGTCAGGTGCCGCAGCCCCGGCGGGATGACCTCGCCGAGTTCGCCGAGGGTGCAGGTGACAAGGGTCACCCGGGCACCCTCGGCCGTGTACCTGGCCATGGTCGCGCCGTTGTTGATCGACTCGTCGTCCGGGTGCGCGTGCACCAGGAGAAGTCGCCGGGCGGGCTGTTCCGTCATGGCCCCAGCCTACGAGGAGCCACTGACAGTCCCGCGCAGCCGGGGTCGCCGGGGACGCCCTGGTCGCCGAGGTCGTCAGGGCCGTCGGCGTCGCCGGAGCGGGGTCAGAACTTGATGCTGCCGATCATGCCCGCGATGTTCGTCGTGAGCTCGCTGATCGTCGGTGCGATCGAGGAGGCGGCAAGATAGAACCCGAGCAGGATGCACACGACCGCGTGCCCGCCCTTCAATCCCGACTTCTTGATCAGCAAGAAGACGACGATCGCCAGCAGCACCACCGCCGAAATCGAGAGTGCCACGGCGGTTCACCTCCAAAGATCCCAGGGACGCGGGGTCGGACCAGGGGGGCAGATAAATCCATACGTCAGCCAGCAGGTTCATACCCACTATGCGGTAGTGATCATAACTATCCGCACCTGCGCATCCGTCGGCGCACGGCCGCACAAGGGGGCGCATGGCCAATATGGTCGGGGCATGACGACCGAGCCTGACTCCTTTCCCCGACGGCACGCCCGTACCCAGCGCTTCACGCTCGGCGCGCCGCGCGCGTTCACCGTGGCGCCCGACGGGTCGCGTGTCGTGTATCTGCGCTCGAACTCCGGCACGGACCGGGCCAATTCACTGTGGGTGCTCGACACGGCGGACGGCGGGGAGCGCCTGGCGGCCGACCCGAGCACCCTCCTCGGCGGCGCGGTGGAGCGCCTCTCCCCCGAGGAGCGGGCCCGGCGTGAGCGCAGCCGTGAGGGTGGCGCGGGCATCGTCGGCTACGTCACCGACGCAGCCGTCGAGTTGGCCTCTTTCGCGTTGTCAGGGCGGCTTTTCACAGCGGAACTCCGAGTCGGCACGGCACGTGAACTCCCCGTCCCCGGGCCGGTGATCGACCCGCGCCCGGCTCCCGACGGACGGCACATCGCGTACGTCGCCCGGGGCGCCCTGAGAGTCGTGGACGCCGGAGGTGAAGGCGACCGGGCGCTCGTCGAGCCGGACGCGGACCAGGTCACGTGGGGCCTCGCGGAGTTCGTCGCGGCCGAGGAGATGGGCCGCTCACGGGGCTTCTGGTGGTCGCCGGAGTCGGACCGGCTGCTGGTCGCGCGTGTGGACGACACGCCCGTGCAGCGCTGGTGGATCTCCGATCCGGCCCATCCGGAGCGTGATCCACAACACATCCCGTACCCGGCGGCGGGCACCGCCAACGCGGACGTGCGGCTGTTCGTGGTCACCCTGGACGGGCTGCGCACGGAGGTCACCTGGGACCGTGGGCGCTATCCGTATCTGGCCCATGTGCACTGGTCAGCGGCGGGCGCTCCCCTGCTGCTCGTACAGGCGCGCGACCAGCGCAGCCAGCTGTTTCTCGCGGTGGACCCGGAGACCGGCGCGACCCGGATGGTGCACGCGGACGAAGATCCAACTTGGCTGGATCTTTTCCCCGGGGTGCCCTGCTGGAGCCCTTCGGGGCAGCTCGTGCGCATCGCCGACGAGGGCGGGGCGCGGGTGCTGGCGGTCGGCGAACGCCCGCTGACCGGACCGCAGTTGCACGTCCGCGCGGTTCTGGACGTCGGCCGGGACGACGTCCTGGTCTCGGCGTCGGCCGGTGCGGAGGCCGAGTCCCCGGCGACCGGCGAGGTGCACGTCTACCGGGTGAACGAGCTCGGAATGGAGCGCGTGTCGCAGGAACCGGGCGTGCACTCGGCGGTGCGCGCCGGGGGCGTGACCGTGCTGGTCTCCGCGACTCCGGACCGGCCGGGCACCCGCGCGCGAGTGCTGCGCGGCGGCAAGGAGACGGCGACTGTCACGTCGTACGCCGAAGATCCCGGTTTGACCCCGCGCGTGACCCTCACCGAGGGGGGCGCACGAAAGATCCCGTGCGCCGTGCTCTTGCCGCAGGACTACACCGGTGACACCCCGCTTCCGGTTTTGCTGGACCCGTACGGCGGTCCGCACGGGCAGCGGGTGGTCGCCGCCCACAACCCGCACCTCACCTCGCAGTGGTTCGCCGACCAGGGTTTCGCGGTGGTCGTGGCCGACGGCCGGGGCACCCCCGGGCACTCCCCCGCCTGGGAGAAGGCGGTCCGCGACGACCTCGCGGCGGTGGTGCTCCAGGACCAGGTCGACGCGCTCCAGGCACTCGCCGAGGACTTCCCGCTGGACCTCTCCCGGGTCGCGATCCGCGGCTGGTCCTTCGGCGGCTACCTGGCCGCGCTCGCGGTGCTGCGCCGGCCCGACGTCTTCCACGCGGCCGTGGTCGGCGCCCCGGTCACCGACCTGCGCCTGTACGACACCCACTACCAGGAGCGCTACCTCGGCCACCCGGACGAACAGCCGGAGGTCTACCGCCGCAACTCGCTGGTCGACGACGAGGGCCTCGTCGACGCGGTCGGGCCGCACCGCCCGATGATGATCATCCACGGGCTGGCGGACGACAACGTGGTCGTCGCCCACTCCCTGCGCCTGTCCTCGGCCCTGCTGGCCGCCGGCCGCCCGCACGAGGTGCTCCCGCTGTCCGGGGTGACCCACATGACGCCGCAGGAGACGGTCGCCGAGAACCTGCCGCGGCTCCAGCTGGACTTCCTTCGGCGCGCTCTCGAACTGGGCTGAGCGGAGACTTCCACCCCGCGGCCGGCCCCGCCCGTGAAGTCGTCACCACCGTGCGTGGTGTGCTGCTGCGAATCATGTGCGGTCGCGCCGCCCCGCGGATGAAGATCGAGACGGAGGTGGACGCGCGACTGCTCACCTCGCCTCGCGATGGCGCGGTGAGCAGTCACTCGAAGAAGCGGGCGGGCTCAGGGGCACCGGAGCCACACGCCGGACGTGGCGAAAGTGGAGCACAGCCACAGGTTCACGCGACCGTGGGCCCTCCGGAGCCAGGGGCGGACCGTCCTACCGGGACCGGCCGTCTCGGCGACCGTCGCGCCGCAGGTCATGGCCCCGCGATTCCCGATGCCACAGTCCGTTCGATGCGAATCACGAAAGGCAACGGGCCGGGACGACATGGCGCGTCCCGGCCCGTTTACGGCACCCGCACGGCCGTACGTTCCTCAGAGTGGCGCGTCCGTATATCGGAAACGGGTCGGCCGCGTTGCCTCCGTGTTACTCCGGCGGGCCGACGCCGGCAGCGCTTCCCCGGACCCGGGCGCGGGTCATCCGGTCCGCCTTGCGCCTCCCCGGCCCGACGCCCCGTCACGCTCCTCACGCGAGAAGGGACTTCACGTGGCGGAACGACCCTGCGCCGGCACCCGGCGGTGTCCGGGAGTCACGAGATCATCACGGCGGCGGACTCCGCCCGCTGACGGTGCCAGCGCTCCACCAGGACCCCTTCACCGGTCTGGACCAATATCGGAGCGAAGCGACACCAATTCGTCGTTTCCGCAGGCCAAACGGGCTACGCGCGCCGTTGACGGGTGCAGACCGCCGCTGGTAGACACTCTCATCACCCAGCTGGCGTCACAGACAAGTTCCCGGCACCGACGTTCCGAACAAGCCGTCCCTGTGCGAGCGATGACGTGAGGTCACGACCCATGAGTCCACAAGACCAGCACGGCACAAGGCGTTCACACCCGAGAGCCCCGCGCCCTCGCACACCCCGGCTCGTCGCGGCCGCCGGCGCCCTCGCCCTGACCGTCTCGGCGGTCCTCGCGACCCCGCTGAACCCGGCGCCCCGGACGGCCCAGGCCGCCGACGGCGACAAGACCCTCACCGTCGCGGTCGCACAGAGCGTCGACTCGCTGAGCCCCTTCCTGGCCGTACGGCTGGTCAGCACGAGCATCCTGCGGCTCACGTACGAGTACCTGACCGACTACGACCCCGGGGACGCCCACCCGGTCCCGGGCCTCGCGACCAGCTGGAAGCCGTCCCCGGACAAGCTCACCTGGACCTACACCATCCGTTCCGACGCCAAGTGGTCGGACGGGCAGCAGGTGACCGCCCAGGACGCCGCGTGGACGTTCAACAAGCTGATGACCGACCAGGCGGCCGCCACCGCCAACGGCAGCTTCGTCACCAACTTCAGCAAGGTGACGGCCCCGAGCCCCACCCAGTTGGTCATCCAGCTGAAGAAGCCGCAGGCGACGATGACCGCCCTGGACGTGCCGATCGTGCCCGAGCACGTCTGGAAGGACGTCAAGGACTTCTCGAAGTTCAACAACGACAAGAGCTTCCCCGTCGTCGGTGACGGCCCCTTCGTCCTCACCGAGTACAAGGCGGACAGCTACGTCCGGCTCAAGGCCAACAAGGACTTCTGGCGCGGGGCACCGAAGTTCGACGAACTGGTCTTCAAGTACTACAAGGACCAGGACGCGGCGGTGGCCGCCCTGCGCAAGGGCGAGGTGTCCTTCGTGGCCGGCCAGCCGGCCCTGACGCCCGCTCAGGCCGCCTCGCTCAAGGGCCAGAAGGACATCCGCGTCAACGACGCGCCCGGCCGCCGCTTCTACGCCCTCGCCACCAACCCCGGCGCCAGGGCGAAGAACGGCCAGAAGTTCGGCGACGGCGACCCCTCCCTGCTGGACCAGCGGGTGCGCAACGCCCTGTTCCTGGCCGTGGACCGCAAGACCCTCATCGACAGGGTCTTCCAGGGCCACGCGGTCGAGGGCCAGGGCTACATCCCGCCGCGCTTCTCGACGTACTTCTGGAAACCGTCCGCGAGCCAGACGCTCGCCTACGACCCCGCGAAGGCCGCCCGGCTCCTGGACCAGGCGGGCTACAAGAAGAACGCCGCGGGCAAGCGGGTCGGCAAGGACGGCAAACCGCTGGACTACCGCGTCCTGTGCCACGCCACCGACCCGAACGACAAGGCGGTCGGCCAGTACCTCAAGGAGTGGTGGGGCAAGCTCGGCATCGGCATGACGCTGGACTGCCTGGACAACGTCACCGACCCCTGGCTCGCGGGCAAGTACGACCTCGCCTTCGACGGCTGGTCGGTCAACCCCGACCCGGACTTCGTCCTGTCGATCCACACCTGCGCGGCCCTGCCCGCGACCCCGAAGGACACCGGCGCGACCGACAACTTCATCTGCGACAAGACCTACGACGAGCTGTACGCCAAGCAGCTCGCCGAGTACGACTCCGCCAAACGGGCCACCATCGTCCAGCAGATGGAGTCGCGGCTGTACGACCTGGGGTACATGAACGTCATGGCATACCCGAACGCGGTCGAGGCCTACCGCACCGACCAGATCAAGTCGATCGAGACGATGCCCAGGGCCGCCGGCAACATCTACGGCCAGGACGGCTACTGGGGCTGGTGGTCGGCCGTTCCGGCGGACTCCGGCTCGTCCTCCGGGGGCTCCTCGACCGGGGTGATCGTCGGTGTCGTCGCCGGGGTCGTGATCCTCGCCGGTGCCGGGGTGTTCCTCGCGATGCGCCGCCGCACCACCGCCGACGACCGCGAGTAGGCGGTCCATGGTCTCCGACGCGGTATCCGCACCCGTCGCCAGGGCGAGACGGACCGGCTCCGGCAGCACGTATCCGAGGTACGTGGCCGGCAAGGCGGGCGGTGCCGTCGTCTCGCTGCTGGCCGTCCTCGTCACCGGCTTCTTCCTGTTCCGGCTGATCCCCGGTGACCCGGTCAAGACCATGACGGGCGGCCGGCCCGTATCGGCGGCCCAGCTCGCCGAGTACCGCAGGCAGTTCGGGCTCGACCTGCCCCTGTGGGAGCAGTTCACCGACTACTGCCGCAAGGCACTCACCGGTGACCTGGGCATGTCGTACCAGTTCCGCACCCCGGTCATCGACAAGATCACCGAGGCACTGCCGAACACCCTCCTGCTGACCGGCACCGCCTTCGTCCTCTACACCGCGCTCGGCATGGTCCTCGGGATCCGCTCGGCCTGGCGGCAGGGCCGGCTCGGCGACCGTCTGAACACCGGTCTGGCGCTGACCCTGTACTCCGTCCCGTCGTTCTGGCTCGGCCTGCTGCTCATCATCGTCTTCGGCGTGGGCCTCGGCCCCGTCCCCGGGCTGTTCCCGACCGGCGGCATGGAATCGGGCGGCGAGGAGGGCCTGGCCTACGTCCTCGACGTCGCCCACCACCTCGTACTCCCCGTGCTCACCCTGGTCGCGGTCGAGTACGGCCAGACGCTGCTGGTCACCCGCTCCGCGCTGCTGGACGAGATGGGCAGCGACTATCTGACGACCGCCCGCGCCAAGGGACTGCGCGACGACCTGGTGCGGCGCCGGCACGCCGTGCCCAACGCGCTGCTGCCCACCGTCACCCTGGTCTTCGTCAACCTCGGCCGGACCGTCGCCGGCGTCATCCTGGTCGAGACCGTCTTCTCCTGGCCGGGCCTGGGCGGACTGTTCTACCAGGCCCTGAGCGTGCCCGATCTGCCCCTGGTGCAGGGGCTGTTCCTCTTCTTCGCCTCGGCGGTGATCGTCATGAACACGCTGGCCGACCTGGTCTATCCGCTGCTCGACCCGCGGGTGGGCCGATGACGGGCGAGGCCGGGACCGCCGGACCACGCGCGCTCGCCCGGCAGCGCCGCCGCCGCTCCGCCGTACGGTTCTGGCGCAGCTACCGCACCCACGGTGCCGGGCTGCTCGGTCTGGGCGCGCTCGTCCTGTTCGCCCTGGTCGCGCTGACCGCGCCGCTGACGGTCGGCTCGGACGTGGCCGGCGTGACCGACGCCCCGGGCCGTCCCCTGCAGTCGCCGAGCGCCGAGTTCCCGCTGGGCACCGACCAGTTCGGGCGCGACCTGCTGGGCCTGGTGGTGTGGGGTTCGCGGGTCTCGCTGCTCGTCGGGCTGCTCGCGGCCGTGCTGTCGGTGGCGATCGGCGCGGTCGTGGGCATCACCGCCGGGCACTTCAAGGGCGCGTACGCAACCGTGCTGATGCGGATCACGGACTGGTTCCTGGTGATGCCGACCCTGGTGCTCGCCATCGCGCTGGCCACCGTGATGTCCCGCTCGCTCGGCACGGTGATCCTCGCGATCGGTGTCACCTCCTGGCCGACCACGGCCCGGCTGGTGCGCGCCCAGACGCTGGCGGTGGAGTCACGGCCGTACATCGAACGGGCCAAGGCGCTCGGCGGCGGCCACTGGCACATCATGACCCGGCACGTGCTGCCCAACGTGACGCCGCTGGTCCTCGCCCAGACCACGCTGATGATCTCCTCCTCGGTGCTCGCGGAGGCGACGCTGGCCTTCCTCGGTCTCGGCGATCCGACGGTCATCTCATGGGGCGGGCTGCTGCAGGACGCGCGCGAGGCGGGCGCGGTGAGCGCCGGCGACTGGTGGTACCTGGTGCCGCCCGGCATCGCGATCGCCCTGGTCGCGCTGGCGTTCACGCTCTGCGGGCGGGCGGTCGAGTCCGTGCTCAATCCCAGACTGGGGGTGGCCCGTTGACGCTGCTGGAGGTCCGGGACCTGACCGTGACGTACCCGGGCGGGGCCGCCGCCGTGCGGGGCGTGGACCTGTCCGTCGAGGCCGGTCGCAAGCTCGGTGTCGCGGGCGAGTCCGGCTGCGGCAAGTCCACGCTGGCGCTGGCCCTGCTGCGGCTGCTGCCGGCCGGTACCGAGGTCGGCGGGCAGATCCTGCTCGACGGCGAGGACGTCCTGGCCATGCGGTGGGGGCGGGTCCGCGCGGTGCGCTGGGCAGGCGCCTCGATCGTCTTCCAGGGGGCCATGCACTCGCTCAACCCCGTGCACCGGGTCGGCGACCAGATCGCCGAGCCGATCCTGCTGCACGGCGGGGCGACCCCGGCGGCGGCGCGGAAACGCACCGGCGAGCTGCTGGAGCAGGTCGGCCTGCCGGCCTCGCGGGCGCGGGCGTATCCGCACGAGCTCTCCGGTGGTCAGCGCCAGCGCGTCATGATCGCCATGGCGCTGGCCTGCGGCCCGCGGCTCGTCATCGCCGACGAGCCGACCACCGCGCTGGACGTGATGATCCAGGCGCAGATCCTCCGTCTGATCGAACAGCTCGTCTCCGAGCAGGAGTTGGGCCTGATCATGATCAGCCACGACCTGGCGGTGCTGGCCGACACCTGCGACCGGCTGGCGCTGATGTACGCGGGCCGGGTGGTCGAGGAGGGCCCCGCGCGAACCGTCTACGAGAACGCCCTGCACCCGTACGGCGGCGCCCTGTCGGCGGCCTTCCCCCGCATCGGCGACCCGGCCTCCCGGTTCGCCCCGCGCGGCCTGGCCGGCGACCCGCCCGACCCCTCCGACCTGCCGTCCGGCTGCACCTTCCACCCGCGCTGCCACCGGGCCCTGGACATCTGCGCCACCCAGGACCAGGCACTGCGCGAGGCGGGGCAGGGACGGCGGGCGGCGTGCGTGCACGTGGGCCCGCCGGTGCCGCCTCCGGCCGGTGGTCCCGCCCAGGACGTGAGGACCAGCACATGACGACGACTCCCCCGCCCCTGCTCAGCGCCCAGGGCCTGCACATCACCTTCCCCGGACGCCACGGCTCCCCGCCGGCCCGCGCCGTGGACGGCGTCGAACTCGACATCGGCGCCGGGGAGATCGTGGCGCTGGTCGGCGAGTCGGGATGCGGCAAGACGACACTGGCGCGCTCGCTGCTGGGCCTGGTCCCGCCGACCTCCGGGAGCGTCCGCTTCGACGGGCAGCCCCTGGTGTACTCCTCCCGGGCGCTGAAGGCCTACCGCAGACGCGTCCAGCTGGTGCTGCAGGACCCCAGCGGCTCCCTGAACCCCCGGCACACGGTGTACGACGCGGTGGCCGAGGGACTGCGGATCCACGGAACCGGGGGCGACGAGCGGGCGGCGGTCGCCGAGGCCCTCTCCCGGGCAGGTCTGCGTCCGCCCGAGCGCTTCTTCCTGCGCTATCCGCACGAGCTGTCCGGGGGCCAGCGTCAACGGGTCGTCATCGCGGGTGCGCTGGTCCTGCAGCCCGAACTCATCGTCGCCGACGAGCCGGTGGCCTCCCTGGACGCCTCCGTACGCGGCGAGATCCTCGCCCTGCTGCTGCGCCTGCGCACCGAACTGGGCCTGTCCGCCCTGGTGGTGACCCACGACCTGGGCCTGGCCTGGAACGTCGCCGACCGCGTCGCGGTGATGTACCTCGGCCGGATCGTGGAGACCGGCACGGTGGAGCAGGTCCTGACGGCGCCCCGGCACCCGTACACCCAGGCGCTGTTGTCGGTGCTGCCGGAGGCGCCGGACGAGCCGGTGGTGCTGACCGGTGAGCCTCCGGACCCGTCCCGGATCCCCTCCGGGTGCCGTTTCCACGCCCGCTGCCAGGTCCTGGCCTCGGGGGAGGCGGAGCGGGCGGGCGTCGCGGCCGCGTGCCGTACCGAGGACCTGGAGGTACTGCGGGGCGGGGACGAGACACAGGTCGCCTGCCACTGGGCGCGGGCACGGGTCTCCACCTGACGCGAAACGCCGGTTCCCGGCACCCTCGCGGGGTGCCGGGAACCGTGACGGTGTGCTCGCGGGCGTCAGGCCGCGTGCACGATGTCCTTGTCCTCCGCGAAGTGGCAGGCCGACTCGTGCGCGGCCGGGGAGTCCGAGCTCTTGAAACGCTCGGGGATCGCCAGGAGCGGCGTCTCCTCGGCGCACTTGTCCTGCGCCTTCCAGCACCGGGTGCGGAAACTGCAGCCGGACGGCGGGTTGGCCGGGGACGGCACGTCACCGGTCAGGATGATCCGCTCGCGGTGCGCGCGGGCCTCCGGGTCCGGAACGGGGACCGCCGACAGCAGCGCCTGGGTGTAGGGGTGCGTCGGGTGCTCGTAGATCTGCTGGTCCGTGCCGATCTCGGCCATCTTGCCGAGGTACATCACGCCCACCCGGTCCGAGATGTGCCGGACGATCGACAGGTCGTGCGCGATGAAGATGTAGGACAGGTTGAACTCGTCCTGCAGTCCCTCCATCAGGTTGATGACCTGCGCCTGGACGGAGACGTCCAGGGCGGAGACCGGCTCGTCGCAGATGATGATCTCGGGGTTCAGGGCCAGGCCTCGGGCGATGCCGATGCGCTGACGCTGACCGCCGGAGAACTGGTGCGGGTAGCGGTTGATGTACTCGGGGTTGAGGCCGACGACGTCCAGCAGATCCTTGACCTTGCGCCGCCGGTCGCCCTTCGGAGCCACCTCGGGGTGGATGTCGAAGGGCTCACCGATGATGTCGCCCACCGTCATACGCGGGTTGAGCGAGGTGTACGGGTCCTGGAAGATCATCTGGATGTTCCGGCGGACCGCCTTCAGGGCCTTGCCGGACAGCCTGGTGATGTCCTGGCCCTTGTAGAAGACCTCGCCCGCGGTCGCCTGCTCCAGGCTCATCAGGAGCTTGGCGACCGTCGACTTGCCGCAGCCGGACTCGCCCACGATGCCCAGGGTCTCGCCCTGGTACAGGTCGAAGGAGATGCCGTCGACGGCCTTCACGGCGCCGATCTGGCGCTTGAAGACGATGCCCATGGTCAGCGGGAAGTGCTTCACCAGGTTGCGCACCTGCAGGATCGGCTCGCCCCGCTCGACGGGCGTGTCGAGGGCGGCGACCGCCTCGTCCTCCGAGTGCACGTCGGCGATCTCCACGTCGGAGACGTTGGGCGTCACGTCCTGAGGCTCGGCTGCCTCGGTCGGCTCAGCCATGGATCGTCTCCTTCCAGAAGTGGCACGCGCTGGCGCGGCCGGGCAGTTCCGTTCCGTCCCGCTCCGTCACCGGAACCAGCGGCGGGAAATCGGTACGGCAGATGTCCTGTGCCTTCTCGCACCGCGGGTTGAAGGCACAGCCCTGTGGCACCTTGAGCAGGTTGGGCGGCAGACCCTTGATCGCGTAGAGGTCCTGGCCCTTCTGGTCCAGACGCGGGATCGAGTCGAGCAGACCTCGGGTGTAGGGGTGCGCGGGGCGCTTGTACAGCTCGTGCACCGGCGCCGTCTCCACGATCCGGCCCGCGTACATCACCGCGATCTTGTCGGCGACGTCCGCGACCACTCCCAGGTCGTGGGTGATGAGGATGAGGCCCATCTGGTACTCGCGCTGCAACTCCGCCAGCAGGTCCATCACCTGGGCCTGGACGGTCACGTCGAGGGCCGTGGTGGGCTCGTCGGCGATGATCAGGTCCGGCTCGAGGGCGAGCGCCATGGCGATCATGATGCGCTGGCGCATACCGCCGGAGAACTGGTGCGGGTAGTCGCTCACCCGGGCCGCGGCGGCCGGGATCTTCACCCGGTCCATCAGCTCGATGGCCTTGGCCTTGGCCTCCTTGCGCGACGCTCCCTGGTGCACCCGGAACATCTCACCGAGCTGGAACCCCACGCTGAGCACGGGGTTGAGCGAGGAGAGCGCGTCCTGGAAGATCATCGCGATGCGCGCACCGCGCAGCTTGCGCCGCTCCTCCTCGGACATCGCGAGCATGTCCTGGCCGCGGAAGCGGATCTCACCCTGGGGGATACGGGCGGGCGGCATGTCGAGGATGCCCATGATCGCCTGCGCGGTCACGGACTTGCCGGAGCCGGACTCGCCGAGGACGGCGAGGGTCTGGCCGGACTCCACGGTGTAGTTCACGCCGTTGACGGCGCGGACCACGCCCTCGCGGGTGTTGAACTCCACGTGCAGGTCCCGCACTTCGAGCAGCGGGGCGGTCTTCTCGCCGTCGCGCGGAGCCGGGATGGCGTCTGTCGGGTCGATGATGGTCACGTACGCCTCCCTCAGCGCATCTTGGGGTCGAAGGCGTCGCGAACCACGTCGCCGAGCATGATGAACGCCAGCACGGTGAGGCTCAGGGCACCGGCCGGGAACAACAGCGCGTGCGGCGAGGTCAGGAACCTGTCCTGGGCGTCACTGATCATCACACCCCAGGAGATGTTCGGGTACTGGATGCCGATGCCGAGGTAGGACAGCGCGGCCTCGGCACCGATGTACACCCCGAGGTTCATGGTGGTGATGACGATGACGGGGGCGAGCGTGTTCGGCAGGATGTGCCGGAAGGCGATCCGCCACGAGTCCGCGCCCAGTGCCCGGGCGGCCGTCACGTAGTCGTTGTACTTGTTCGCGATGACCTCGCCACGCATGATCCGGAAGACCTGCGGCCAGCCGAGGATCGCCATGATGAGCGAGACCGACCAGACGTCGCCGCCGCCCCAGATCGACATGATCAGCAGACCGCCGACGATGAGCGGCAGGCCCGCGAACACCTCGGTGACCCGGGACAGGAGAGCGTCGGTCCAGCCGCCGATCAGGCCGGCCAGCATGCCCACCAGTCCGCCGATCAGGGTGGTGGCGATGGTGGTCACGACCCCGACGACGATCGAGTTGCGGGTGCCGTACACGGTGCGCGTGTAGATGTCGCAGCCCTGCACGTCGAAGCCGAACAGGTGCCCCGAGGAGGGCCCGTTCATGGAGTTCTGCAGCTGGCAGAACCCGCCCGAGAACGGGGAGCGCGCCGTGAACAGACTCGGCGCGATCGCCAGCGCGAGCAGCCCCACGATGACCAGGGCCGTCACGATGAACATGGGCCGCTTGCGCAGGTCCGCCCAGCCGTCCCTGAGGAGGCTCGCCTGACGGGCCGCGGCCTTCTCCTCGGCCTCGATCTCCTTGGCGAGGGCGTCCTCGTCGGTGGTGGGCCTCTCTATCGTCTTCTCACTCATAACGGATCCTCGGGTCGAGCACGGCGTACAGCAGGTCTACGAGGAGGTTGGCGACCAGGTAGATCAGCACCAGCAGGGTCACCAGACCGACCACGACGGGCCGCTCACGCAGATATACGGACTGGGCCAGCTGGCCACCGATGCCGGGCATGTTGAACACGCGCTCGGTGATGATGGCACCGCCCATGAGGGCGCCCAGGTCGAAGCCCAGGAACGTGACGACCGGGATCATGGAGTTGCGCAGGGCGTGCACGCCGATGACCCGGCGCCGGGGCAGACCCTTGGCGATCGCCGTACGGACGTAGTCGGCGCGGATCGACTCCGCCATGCTCGTGCGCACCAGCCGTGCGATGTAGGCCATGGAGGTCGAGGCGAGCACGACGGCCGGAAGGATGTAGCTCTGCGGCCAGCCCTTCTCGATGCCGGCGACGGGCGTGATCTTGAGGTTCACGCCGAACTCCAGCTGGAGCACCGCGCCGAGCACGAAGACCGGGACCGAGATCAGCACGAGCGTGGCGACCAGCACCACGTTGTCGAGGAACTTGCCCTTCTTCAGCGCCGACATGATGCCCGCCAGGATGCCGATGACGGCCTCGATGGCGAAGGCGGTCAGTCCCAGCTTCAGCGTGATGGGGAACCGCTCGGAGACGATGTCCGAGATGGCCCGGCCGTTGTACGTCTCACCGAGGTCACCGGTGAAGACGCCGCTGATGTAGTGCCAGTACTGCTGGTACAGCGGCTCGTTGAGGTGGTAGTGATCGCGAAGGATCGCCGCGATGTTCGGGTCGGCGCGCTTGTCGCCGGCCAGTGCCTGGATCGGATCGCCGGGCAGAGCGAAGACCAGGCAGAAGATGATGAACGTGACGCCTATCGCTACAGGGATCACCTGCAGGAGACGGCGCACGACGTATCGGCCCATCGGTACTCCAGAGGGGGTGCTCGAACCGCCCGTGGCCGGGGGGACGGCACTGTCGGACGGGAAACGGCAGAAGGGGTGAGCAGGGGAGGGCTACGAGCCTTTCCCCCTGCTCACCCGGTGTCCGTCGGAACGGACCTGCTCAGTTACGGATCAGCTGAGCTTGACCGTGTCCCAGAGGATCTGGTGACCGGCGACCGACATGGACTTGATCTTGTCGCTGAAGCCCGCGTTCAGCGTGTAGAAGTACACGGGGATGTACGGCAGGTCCTTCAGCAGGATGTCGTCCGCCTGCTGGTAGGTCTTGATCGCTTCCTCGTGCGTCGGGGCCTTGTCGCCCGCGGCGAGGAGCTTCTCGAAGTCCTCGTTCACGTAGCCCGAGTAGTTGGAGCCGTTGGCGATGGCTTCCTTCGAGAAGACCGGGCGGAGGTAGTCCTCCATGTCCGGGTAGTCCATGCTCCACGCCATACGGAACGCGCCCTGGTACTTCTTGGCGTCCAGGTCGTTCAGGATGGTCTGGAACTGCTCGAACGGCTTGGCCGTCACCTTCAGGCCCAGGTTCTGCTGGAGCTGGTTGGCGACCGCCTCGATCCACTCCTTGTGGCCGCCGTCGGCGTTGTAGCCGAGCTCCAGCTTGTTGCCCGGCAGGCCGCCGCTCTTCTTGTAGAGCTCCTTGGCCTTGGCCACGTTCAGCGTGCAGGCGTCACCGCAGGCGCCCTTGCGGTAGCCGTCGATGATCGGGCTGATGTAGTCGTCGGCCGGCGTACGCGCACCGAGGAAGACCTTCTCCGAGATCGTCTTCCGGTCGATCGCCATGGAGATGGCCTTGCGGAGGTCCGCGTTCTGGAAGGCCTTGTTGTACTTGATCGGGAAGCCGATGTAACCGACGGCCGAGTCGGCCTCGTCGATCGTGCGACCCGGCAGGTCCTTCTTGTACGTCGGCAGGCCCGAGGTCGGGATCGTCAGCAGCGAGTCGAGGTTGCCGGCGACGAGGTCCTTGTAGGCCGTGTCCGGGTTCGAGTAGATCTTGAAGTCGACACCCTTGACCTCGATCTTCGAGGCGTCCGGGTACTTGTCGTACTTCGTGGTGTTGATCGCCTCGTTGTGCTTGAACTTGCCCGACATCTTGAAGGGGCCGTTGCCGATCGGGGCCTCGCCGAAGCCCTTCGGGTCCTTGAAGAACGCCTTGGGCAGCGGCACGAACGCCGTGAACGACAGCTGCGAGGTGAACGCCGCGAACGGGGCGGTGAGGGTGACCTGGAGCGTGTTGTCGTCAACCGCCTTCAGACCGGACATCTTGTCGGTCGTGGGCTTCTTGCCCTCACCCGGGTTCAGGTCGCTGTAGCCCTGGATGTGGCTGAACAGCGGGTTGGTCTGCTGGGCGTTGGTCTGGTCGGCGCCGTAGTTCCAGGCGTCGATGAAGGACTGGGCGGTGACCTTCTCGCCGTTGTGGAAGGTGTAGCCCGGCTTGAGCTTGATCGTCCAGACCTTGTTGTCCGTGGTCTCGATCGACTGCGCCATGGCGTCGACGACCTTGTTGCTGGCGTCGAGCTTGGTCAGACCCGTGAAGAGGGCGTTGATGACCTGGCCGCCCTCGGTCTCGTACGTGTTGGTGGGAACCAGGCTGTTCTGGGGTTCACCGATCTCCACCGAAACGACGCCGTTGCCCTTGCCGCTGCCCGAGCTGCCGTCGTCCCCGCCACCGCCACAGGCTGTTGCACCCAGCGCCACAACGGCGGCTATCGCAACCCACTTGGCGCTCTTGGCACCACGCATGGGGCTCCTCCTCATGAGTCCATTGATTCATCGCATGAGGGAGCACATGACGCCACCGTCGCCGGTACCTGAATGGTCACGTGCCCCCACGCTCGCGAGTCGGCGCCACCTGCAGCACGCGCCCCGTTCACCCGAGCTCTACGCGCCTAACTATCTGCCATGTGTCATTACCGAACCACACTCACGAGGTCTCGGTTCGATCACACCTTGTGCGTACATCTTCCAAAATCCGGACAAAGGGTTTGCTGAAAGATCCCTGCGAAACGGACTTGTTACACACCTATCGGACCTGCATGTCCGTATACCGAACGCAGTGCGTGTGAAAATTGGCTTGCGGATCTGCCGCTGTTGTGCCAGGGCCCACGATCCGTCACAGAAGCCACGGTGGCAGGAGCGTAGTGCGCTGAGAGGCGCCTTTACGGATCCAGAACGAGAGCAAGGGTTTCCCCTACCCTCAACCTCCGCCGCGGCGCAACAAGGACCGGGCACCCCGCGTCGCGGAGTGCCCGGCAGCCTGGTGGAACGGTGTGCGTCAGCCGTGCTTGGCGCGGCTCGCGGCGCGGGCGCGCTCACGGCCGTCCAGCTTGACCTTGCGGATGCGCACCGCCTCCGGGGTCACCTCGACGCACTCGTCGTCGCGGCAGAACTCCAGGGACTGCTCCAGGGAGAGCTTGCGCGGCGGCACGATCGCCTCGAACGTGTCGGCGGCGGCCGAGCGCATGTTGGTGAGCTTCTTCTCCTTGGTGATGTTCACGTCCATGTCGTCGGAACGCGAGTTCTCGCCGACGATCATGCCCTCGTACACCTCGGTGCCCGGCTCGGTGAACAGCACGCCGCGCTCCTGCAGGTTGGTCATCGCGAACGCGGTGACGGCGCCGGAACGGTCGGCGACCAGCGAGCCGTTGTTACGGGTCGTCAGCACGCCGAACCAGGGCTCGTGGCCCTCGTGGATGGAGTGGGCGATACCCGTACCGCGCGTGCCGGTCAGGAACTCCGTACGGAAGCCGATGAGACCGCGGGAGGGGACGACGAACTCCAGACGGACCCAGCCGGAGCCGTGGTTGGACATGTTGTCCATCCGGCCCTTGCGGACGCCCATGAGCTGCGTGACCGCGCCCATGTGCTCCTCGGGCACGTCGATCGTCATGCGCTCGACCGGCTCGTAGACCTTGCCGTCGACGTCCTTGGTGACGACCTGCGGCTTGCCGATGGTCAGCTCGAAGCCCTCGCGGCGCATCTGCTCGACCAGGATGGCCAGCGCCAACTCACCACGGCCCTGCACCTCCCAGGCGTCGGGACGCTCGGTGTCCAGGACGCGCAGCGAGACGTTACCGATCAGCTCGCGGTCGAGGCGGTCCTTGACCTGACGCGCGGTCACCTTGCGGTCCTTGACGGCCGCCTTGTTCTCGGCGCCCTTGCCGGTGCCGCCACGGCCGACCAGCGGCGAGGTGTTGGTGCCGATGGTCATGGAGATCGCGGGCTCGTCCACCGTGATCAACGGCAGCGGGATCGGGTTCTCGGGGTCGGCGAGGGTCTCGCCGATCATGATGTCCGCGATACCGGCGACGGCACAGATGTCACCGGGGCCGGCCATCTCGGCGGGCTTGCGGGTGAGCGCCTCGGTCATCATCAGCTCGGTGATGCGGACGTTGGACATGGTGCCGTCACGCTTGATCCACGTGACGGTCTGGCCCTTGCGCAGCTCGCCCTGCTCGACGCGGAGCAGCGCGATACGGCCGAGGAAGTTGTCCGCGTCCAGGTTGGTGACGTGCGCCTGGAGCGGGGCCTCCTCGTCGTACTGCGGGGCCGGGACGTGCGACAGGATCGTGGAGAAGAACGGCTCCAGGTTGTCGCTGTCGGCCGGGACCGTGCCGTTCTCCGGCTTGGTCAGCGACGCGACACCGGCACGCGCACACGCGTAGACGATCGGGAACTCGATCTGCTCCTCGTCGGCGTCCAGGTCGAGGAAGAGGTCGTAGGTCTCGTTGACGACCTCGTCGATACGGGAGTCGGGCCGGTCCGTCTTGTTGATGCACAGGATGACGGGCAGCCGCTGCTGGAGCGCCTTGCGCAGCACGAAGCGGGTCTGCGGCAGCGGGCCCTCGGAGGCGTCGACGAGCAGCACCACCGCGTCCACCATCGACAGGCCGCGCTCGACCTCACCACCGAAGTCGGCGTGGCCGGGGGTGTCGATGATGTTGATGGTGATGACATCGCTGCCATCCTTGGGGTGGTACTTCACTGCCGTGTTCTTGGCCAGGATCGTGATGCCCTTCTCACGCTCCAGGTCGTTCGAGTCCATCATTCGGTCGTCGAGCGACTCGGCGGCGTGCGCTGCGAAGGCACCGGCCTGCTTCAGCATGGCGTCGACGAGGGTCGTCTTGCCGTGGTCGACGTGGGCGACGATGGCGACGTTGCGGATGTCGTGGCGCGTGGCCATGAAGGCGTACTCCTGGAGTGTGAGGAAGGCCGACGCGTACTTCTGTGTTACGCGGACCCTGCCGGGCTGAACACGCCACGGCCTTACCCCATCGTACGTTGCCCGTGCGCCCGGGGCTCCCCGGGCTCAGTCGCCCGCGGGCCCGGCGGGGACCTTGGCGCCCTTCTTCAGGAAGCCCATGTCCTCGTAGAGCGGCGTCTGGAACCCGAAGGCACCGGCGTTCACCAGGTCCTTCTTCGCGGCTGTCAGCTGGGGCCGCTGGTACAGCGGGATGGACCCCGCGGCCGCCCAGATCCGGGAGTCCGCCTTGCGGATCAGGCTCCGGCTCCTGCCCTCGTCCAGCGTGCTGACGGCCTGGTCGAAGAGCTGGTCCACCTGGTCGGTACCGACCCGGGTGTAGTTCTGCTCCACGTTCAGCGACCCGTCGGCGGCCGGCACCGGCTTGGCGAAGATCGGCTGGGCGTCGGTGGCGGGGAACGCGGACGCGGGCCAGGAGTACAGCGCGAGGTCGTACTGTCCGGACGCGATGTGGTCCTTGAAGTAGCTCTCGTCGGACACCTTGGAGATCTCGGTCCGGATGCCGATCTTCTCCAGCATCGAGGAGATCCGCCCGGCCACGGTCCGCAGCGTTTCGGACCCCGGACCCGACGGCAGCACGAACCGCAGGGTGAGCGCCTTGCCGTCCTTGGCCAGCACCTTCGACGCGGCACCGGCCGGAGCGGGCGTGCCCTTGGGCGCGTACGCCCCCGCCGGCGCCCCGCCCTGCTTCAGCTTGTTGGCGTACTGCTTCCCGTCCTGCGCGAGGTGCCGCGAACCGGCGTCGCTCTTCTTCGCGTGGTCCTTGGGGTCCTTGTCGTCGCTCTTGTCGTCCTCGCCGACGGTGTCCGCGCCGTCCCCGTCCCCGTCGTCGGAGTCTTTGCCGGCCTTGCCGGCCTTCTTGCCGTTGGCGCCGGCGGCCTTCTCCTCCTTCTCCTTCTTCTTCTCCACCGGTCCCCCGGGCACCCAGCCCGCGTCGGCCAGCAGTGCCGACGCCTCCTTGGTGTCCTGGCCGCCGAGCGCACCGCTGCTGTCGGCGTAGGCGTCCTGGCCGGAGAGCGCGAGGTGACTGCCGACGGGTACGGCGGGCAGGCCGAGCGGGGTGAGGACGACACCGGCCAGTGCCTTGCGGTCGAGGGCGCGGGCCACGGCCCGGCGCACCCGCTCGTCGGAGAGCGGGCCCGCGGCGCCGTTGAGGGCGAGCTGGGTGTAGGCGGGCTCCAGCGACCTGCGGACCTCGAAGCCCTTCAGGGCCGTCTGCTCGCGCTCGTACGAGGCGACCGCCCTGCGCTCCTTCTCGCGGGCGCTGATCTCGTCGTCGGCCGCCTCTTCGTCGTCCCCGTGGGCGACGGCCCAGGAGCGCAGCGCGTCGGAGGCGCCGAGGTTGCTGCCGGGGCCGTGGGCAGGGAGGCCGCCCGGGCCGGCGAGCGGAGTGCTGCCGGCCTTGGCGCCCGCACGCGCGGCGAGGCTGATGCGTCCGAGGGCCTCGGGGTCGATCTCGGCGAGGTCGATCTCGCCGGCGGCCAGCGCGGCGGCCCGCTTGTCGCGCGGCACGGCGCGCAGCACGATCTCGTCCAGCTTGGCGGGGTGCCCCCACCAGCGCGGACTGCGGGTGAGGACGATCTCGTCGTCCTTGCGGTCGACCTTCTTCACCTGGAACGGACCGGCGGTGACCTTGAGCTTCTTGCGCGCGGAGTCGTTGAAGGAGTCCGGGGTGCCCATGACGTCCTTCGGGTACAGCGGCGAGAACAGCGAACGCCAGTCGGCGTACGGCCGCGCGAAGGTGACCCGGACCTCCAGGTCGTTGGCCCCGCGCTGGATCTTCTCGATGCGGTCGTACCCGGCGTTGCGGGCGGTCCAGTACGCGGAGTCCTTGCCGGACAGGGCGCGCCACTGGGCGGCGAAGTCGGCGGCGCCGATCTCCCGGCCGTCGCTCCACACGGCCTGCTGGTTCAGCTTGTACAGCACGACCTGCTTCGGCTCGGTCTCCACGACCTTCGCCGACTCCAGGTAGTCGGGGTTGACCTGCGGACTTCCTTCGGCGTCGAGCCGGTACATGGACGGCAGGACCGCCTGGGCGACGGTGGTGGTGGTCGCGTCCGCGTCCGACTGGAACGTGTTGAGGGTCTCCGGCACCGTGTCCGCGGCCCAGTGCAGGGTGCCGCCGTCGGCGATCAGATGGCGGGGGGCGGGTGCGATGTCCTGTTCCGCGAGCGGCTTGCTCGGCTTCTCTCCGGAACCGCACGCGGCGAGCGCGGGGACCGCGAGCGCGCCCGCGGTGAGGAAGGCGACCGAGCGCATGACCGCGCGCAGTCCGACGGCGTGGTGGGACATGCCGGTTACCTCCGTGGGTGCGCCGCCTGGTTTTGATCACGTTTGGCGGTATATGGAGTTGATCAGATGTATGCCGCCACTGAAGAGGAAAGGGTTCGGCACCGGGGAGCGACACGGCGGAAACGGTGCGGAAGCCCACCCGTGCGGCGCAATGGACAGCGCGCGGGGGGCGCGCACGGAGGCTCACGATCCGCCAATCCATGCACACGGCTTCCCACCGGCAGGTGTGACGCGCAACACTCGCAGGCGCATGACCGTTCCTGCCCAGGGCGACCGCGCCCGCGGAAGTGAGGTCACGTCATGTCCATGCACGACGAACTGGCATCGGCTCAGCGCTCGCTCGACGAAGTGCTCCGGTACGTGAAACGCCTGGAGCAGCAGTTGGGCAGCGGCGGGCTGGAGATGCGCCGCGTCCGGATGGACGCCGACCGGCTGCGCGAAAGCCTCGCGCTGCTCAGGGAGACCGACCCGGAGCTCGCCAAAGCCCGGCGCCCCGACCTGGTCTCCATCTCTGACACCCCGTACGACAACAGCCTGTGGACGGACTCGGACGACGAGGGTCTGGGGGCCCGCGACCGCCGAGCCCCCTGAACCCGACCGGAGTCAAGAGTTGGCCACTGGTACGGAACCTCCCGACACCGAATCCCATACCGTGCGCGGCGGCGTCAGAACCGGTACGCGCGCCGCGATCGACGCCCCGCACCTGCGCACCGACCGCTGGTGGCTGGCGCCGGCGGCCACCGCCGCCGGGCTGCTCGCCTTCATCGTCTACTCGACCTGGCGGGCCTTCGCCGACACGGACTACTACGCGGCCCCGTACGTCTCGCCGTTCTACTCGCCCTGTCTCGCCGAGCGCTGCGAGACCATGCGCCACGGCCCCAACTGGGAGATCCTCGGCGGCTGGTGGGGCATCTCGCCCGCGATCATCATCCTGATCTTCCCGCTCGGCTTCCGCCTGACCTGCTACTACTACCGCAAGGCCTACTACCGGGGCTTCTGGGCGTCCCCGCCGGCCTGCGCGGTGGCCGAGCCGCACAAGAAGTACACCGGTGAGACCCGCTTCCCGCTGGTCCTGCAGAACATCCACCGGTACTTCTTCTACGCCGCGATCCTGGTCGCCTGCATCCTGACCTACGACACCGTGCTCTCGTTCCGCAACGAGAAGTACGAGTGGGGTCACATGGGCCTCGGCAGTCTGGTGTTCCTGGCCAACATCGCGCTGATCTGGGCGTACACCCTCTCCTGCCACTCCTGCCGGCACATCGTCGGCGGCAAGCTCAAGCACTTCTCCAAACATCCCGTGCGCTACCGGGCCTGGCAGTTCGTCGGGAAGCTCAACGCCCGGCACATGCAGCTGGCCTGGGCGTCGCTGGTGAGCGTGGCGCTCGCCGACTTCTACGTGTTCCTGGTCGCCTCCGGCGCTTTCGACGATCCGAGGTTTTTCTGATGTCCGTGGTCGACCGGCAGGAATGGGACGTCGTCGTGGTCGGCGCGGGCGGTGCCGGTCTCCGTGCCGCCATCGAGGCCCGCGAGCGCGGTGCCCGTACGGCCGTGATCTGCAAGTCGCTGTTCGGCAAGGCGCACACCGTGATGGCCGAGGGCGGCATCGCGGCCAGCATGGGCAACGCCAACTCCAACGACAGCTGGCAGGTCCACTTCCGCGACACCATGCGCGGCGGCAAGTTCCTCAACCAGTGGCGGATGGCCGAACTGCACGCCCAGGAGGCCCCGGACCGGGTCTGGGAGCTGGAGACCTGGGGCGCCCTGTTCGACCGTACGAAGGACGGCCGGATCTCCCAGCGCAACTTCGGCGGCCACGAGTACCCGCGCCTCGCCCACGTCGGCGACCGCACCGGCCTCGAACTGATCCGCACCCTCCAGCAGAAGATCGTGTCCCTGCAGCAGGAGGACCATCGCGAGACCGGGGAGTACGAGTCGCGCCTGAAGGTCTACCAGGAGTGCACGGTCACGCGGGTCCTCAAAGACGGCTCGCGGGTCTCCGGTGTCTTCGCCTACGACCGTGAGACCGGCCGTTTCTTCGTCCTCGAAGCGCCTGCCGTGGTCATCGCCACCGGTGGCATCGGCAAGTCGTTCAAGGTGACGTCGAACTCGTGGGAGTACACCGGCGACGGGCACGCGCTGGCGCTGCTCGCGGGCGCGCCCCTGCTGAACATGGAGTTCGTGCAGTTCCACCCGACCGGCATGGTCTGGCCCCCCTCGGTGAAGGGCATCCTCGTCACCGAGTCGGTGCGCGGCGACGGCGGGGTGCTGCGCAACTCCGAGGGCAAGCGGTTCATGTTCGACTACGTCCCGGACGTCTTCAAGGAGAAGTACGCCGAGTCGGAGGAGGAGGGCGACCGCTGGTACGAGGACCCGGACAACAACCGGCGGCCACCGGAGCTGCTCCCCCGTGACGAGGTGGCGCGGGCCATCAACTCCGAGGTGAAGGCGAACCGGGGCTCCCCGCACGGCGGGGTCTTCCTGGACGTGTCCACGCGTATGCCCGCCGAGGTCATCCGGCGCCGGCTGCCGTCCATGTACCACCAGTTCAAGGAGCTGGCGGACGTGGACATCACGGCCGAGCCGATGGAGGTCGGGCCGACCTGTCACTACGTGATGGGCGGTATCGCCGTCGAGTCCGACACGGCGGCCGCACGCGGGGTGCCGGGGCTGTTCGCCGCCGGTGAGGTCGCGGGCGGTATGCACGGCTCGAACCGCCTCGGCGGCAACTCCCTCTCCGACCTGCTGGTGTTCGGACGCCGGGCGGGTCTGCACGCGGCCGCATACGTGGCGGACCTGAGCGAGGGCCGCCCACCGGTGGACGAGGTCCAGATCGACGCGGCGGCGGCCGAGGCACTGCGGCCGTTCTCGGCGGAGGGCCTGGAACCCGCCGTAGGGCCTCCGGAGAACCCGTACACCCTGCACCAGGAGCTTCAGCAGGCGATGAACGACCTGGTCGGCATCATCCGCCGCGAGGGCGAGATGGAGCAGGCGCTGGAGAAGCTCGCGGATCTGCGGGTACGGGCCCGGCGGGCCGGGGTCGAGGGACACCGGCAGTTCAACCCGGGCTGGCACCTCTCCCTGGACCTCAGGAACATGCTGCTGGTCAGCGAGTGCGTGGCGCGGGCGGCCCTGGAACGCACCGAGTCACGCGGCGGACACACCCGCGAGGACCATCCGGTGATGGACCGCAAGTGGCGCCGCGTCAATCTGCTGTGCCAACTCGTCGACCCGACAGGCGGGTTGGCGGCCACGGACCCGGTCCGGGGCCAGATCGACCTCACCCGTGAGACCACCGACCCCATCCGCGCCGACCTGCTCGCCCTCTTCGACAAGGAGGAGCTGGTCAAGTACCTCGCCGAAGAGGAGCTGTACGAATGAGCGGCTACACGGCCCACTTCAAGGTGTGGCGGGGTGATGTGAAGGGTGGTGGACTCAAGGACTTCGAGGTCGAGGTCAACGAGGGCGAGGTCGTCCTCGACATCGTCCACCGCCTCCAGGCCACCCAGGCACCCGATCTCGCCGTCCGCTGGAACTGCAAGGCGGGCAAGTGCGGTTCGTGCTCGGCGGAGATCAACGGGCGGCCCCGGCTGCTGTGCATGACCCGGATGTCGGTGTTCACCAAGGAGGAGACGATCACCGTCACTCCGCTGCGGGCCTTCCCGGTCGTCCGGGACCTGGTCACGAACGTCGGCTTCAACTACCAGAAGGCGCGCGAGGTCCCCGCGTTCGTGCCGCCCGCCGATCTCGGTCCCGGCGAGTACCGGATGATGCAGGAGGACGTGGACCGCTCGCAGGAGTTCCGCAAGTGCATCGAGTGCTTCCTGTGCCAGGACACCTGCCATGTCGTCCGCGACCACGAGGAGAACAAGCCGGCGTTCGCGGGCCCGCGTTTCCTGATGCGGGTGGCGGAGTTGGACATGCATCCCCTGGACGCGGCGCAGGAGTCCGGCCTGGACCGCAAGAAGACGGCCCAGGACGAACACGGCCTCGGCTACTGCAACATCACCAAGTGCTGCACGGAGGTCTGCCCCGAGGGCATCAAGATCACGGACAACGCGCTGATCCCCCTGAAGGAACGGGCCGTCGACCGCAAGTACGACCCGCTGGTGTGGCTGGGGTCGAAGATCAGGAGGCGGTCTTCCTAGCCCTGGCGGGCTTCATGGCCTGCTGCTTGACGTACAGTCCGGCGGCGAACACGGCCATGCCGCTCATCGCGACCGGGAAGTTGTCCATGTCCGGCCCATGAAGCGGACCGACGAACAGGAACGTGCCGATCCCGGCCATGGCGACCAGGGTGCCGTAGCCCCACACCCGGGGCCGCAGCACCTTGGCGCGCCCCGGGCCCGGCGCGATCCAGCCGACGGTGATCGCGGCCGCGGAGAGCACCGCGCCGACCGTCAGGACCAGGACCGCCAGGACCACCAGAGTCTCGTGCACGCCGATCATCGTGACACAAGCTCCAGCACCCTGACCAGGTTGGATTCCGCGATCTCCCGCATCCACTCCGGGTTCGGGAAGTCGCCCTCGACGAGGCGGAGCGGGCCCGCGACCAGGGACACGTGCATGGCGAGGCGGTAGAGCCGCATCCGGTCCTCGTCCAGATCGACGGACAGGCCGGCGCCGCGCAGGGCGTCGTAGTGAGGGCCGAAGCGGATCCGCAGGAAGACGTGCTCCCATTCCACGTCGAAGTACATCAGGCCCTCGATGTCGATCAGAGCCGGCCGCCCCCGGTCGTCCAACAGGACGTGGTCGGCGCCGAGTTCGCCGTGGATGAGGGTGTGCCGGTCGCGAGGCCGGACGGCCGCGGCGAGCCGCCGCACGGTCTCTTCGAGCTCCTCCCGCACACCGGCGATCCGCTCGTCCCGGACGGCGGCCTGCTCGATGTGTCGCAGGGCGCCCTCGGTGATGCGCCGGGCCGCCGAACTCGCCGTCGAGGTACCGCCGTTGTCGACGAGCCCGACCTTGCCGAAGGCGGGGCCCTCCTGGGCGTGCAGGGTCGCGAGCTCGGCGGCGAGCTGCTCCAGGGCGACGCGGCCGGCGACCGGGTCCCGTTCCAGGAACTCCTCCAGACTGCCGCCACGCATGTCCTCGACGACTACGGCGTCCATGGCGGTGTCGGCGTACAGGAGGCGCGGGGTGCGGACGCCCGCTGTGGCCAGCCGGTCGTGGGCGGCGGTGAACACCTCGCGGCTCGTGCCGGCCGAGAAAGGATCGCGGAGGTCGGAGGGGCCGGCGTCCCAGTAGTCCTCGTCCGGCGACCAGACGTAGGCGACGACGGTCGTGTCGTCGTCGAGGGCGAGCCGGTAGACGCCCTTCTTGGTGCCGCCGCGCAGCCGGGTGACGGCGGCGAGGGTCCGGCCGGTCGCGGCGCGGGCGAGGGGGGCGAGGTCGTCGCGGGTGAGGTGTCTGCGGGTGGTGGTCATTCGGCAGATCGTCGCAGTGCGGCTCCTCGGGGCGCAGGTGGTTTTCTAGCGGACCCAGTCCCGCTCGTACGCCGTCCAGTCCCCCTCCGTCGCCGCGAAGTCGACGTACAGGGCGACGCCGAAGTTCGCGCGGTCCGCGTCCGTGCGGGAGAGGCCGAGGCGGACGCCGCGGACGGCGGCGGGGACGGTCTCGGCGAAGGACCAGTGGTCGAAGTTGTTCTCCTGGTAGAAGGGCAGGCCCATCAGAAGGTCGGTGGAGTCGGGGGTGACCTCCAGCGCCAGCGAGGTCTGCTGGGCGACATAGCCGCCGTAGAGGCTCTGCAACGGGGTGGACGTGTCGTACGACATCACCGCGATCTGGTCGACCCGGCGCGCGACCTGGCCGAAGTAGGCCTGCGACCACCACTTGGGGTGCCCGGAGAGGGTGCCCGCGACGGAGTGCAGGCCGGGCAGCGGGTCGATCTGGGGGGCGGCGACGGAGAGGGGCACTCCGTGCGCCCGCGTCACCTCGTGGAGGGTGTCCAGGAGGGCGAGGTAGTTCTTGTCGCCGGAGTGCAGGGGCTCCAGGTCGAAGTGGGCGCCGTCGAACCCGGCGGCGAGGATCTCGCGGGTGGACCGGACGACGGCGGCACGGGTGTCCGCGTCGGTCAGGCGCATGCCGTCGGGGCTCTCGGTGGCGAGCTTGTCGCCGAGCCAGGCCTGGACGCGGATGCCGGGGGCCGCCTTGTGCACGGCGCCGATGAGCCAACGCGCCCTCGGGTACGCCGATCCGGGCAGCGTCCCGTCGTGCTCCAGGGGGCCCGCGTGGACGTACAGGTCCCGGATGCCGGTGTCCCGGAGGCGGCGGGCGAGGGCGGTGACGTCGGCGTCCGTCTTGCGGCCGTCGACCCAGGCGTGGCCGAGCCAGACCGCGTCCTTGCCGCGGGTGCGGGTGCCGTCGGCGAGGTCGCCGGTGTAGTTGAGGCGGAGGGCGGCGGCGACGGTGAGGAGGGGGAGCAGGACGGCGAGGACGAGTCCGATGGCGCCCCGGCGGATCCACCGGCGGCGTCCCGGCTTCGGCACGGGCACGGCCTTCACGCCCTCGTCCGCCCTGTCGGCCGTGTCGGCCTGTGCGTTCTGCCCGTCCGTCATCCGCTCCTCGTCCCCTTGCCGTACCCCGGCCACCCCGTCCCGCTCGCGCCCTCGCATTCCGGCCCATACGCTCCGAAACGTGACGTCATCCTTGGTGCGGGGCCGACCGCGGCGGAGCCGCTCGCACATATCCGTGCGGGTGGCGCATGCCCTGCTGGGTGCGGTGGCCGGGCTCGTGTGGCTGGTGCTGCCATGGATGACGATCAATGACGACGCTCCGGTTGCGAGCACCCGTGCGAGTGCCGCGGTGGCCGAGGAGGACGACTCCTCCACCAGCGACCTCGTCCTGCCGGGCGCCGTGCTCGCCGTGGTGGTGGTCCTCGCCGCCTACGGCTCACTGCGCCGGATCCGCCGCACCCGCAGCCGTACGACACCTGCCGCCCCCGGCACGACCCACGTCGGCGCGTACGTCCCCGCCGCGGTCGCACCCGCGTCGGCCGACCTCGACGACCGCTCCCGGACCGCACTCGTCGACGCCGACAACCGCCTCCGTGCCCTCCGCGAGGAACTGCCGTTCGTGGAGGCAGGGTTCGGATCCGAGGCGCTGGTCCCGTTCGTCCGGGCGGCCGAGGCGGCGCAGGCCGAGCTGTCGGCCGCGTGCGCGATACGGCGGCGGTACGACGAGGGCGTACCGGAAGAAGCCGCGGCGCTCGCCGGAGTCGTGGGCCGTTGCGAGGAGGCCGGGCGACGGCTGACCTCCGCCGCGGACAGCATGCGCACCCTGCGGGCGCTGGAGGAGGATCCCGCCGCGGCCCTGACGGCGGCCGAGACCCGCTTCCGTGAACTGACCTCCCGCACGGCCGGGGCGGAGAGCACGCACCTGGGCGACTCCGTCACCGGGTACGTCGAGTTGGCCAAGGACAGCCTGGTCACCGCCACCGTCCACCTCAACCGGACCCACCAGGCCATCGCCTCCGACCAGGCCGATGAGGCGGCCCAGCGGCTCCGCGCGGCGGAGGCCGCGATCTCCCGGGCGGACGTGCTGGTGAGGGCCGTGGCCCGGCTGGACTCGGTGCTCGCCGAGTGCGCCCGCCTGATCCCACCCGCTCTCACGGGCGCGGAGGCGGAACTGGCGCCCGTCCGTGACAGCGCCGGGAACGGGACCCGTGCCCGGCTCCTGCACGCCGACGCGGTCCTGGCCGCCGTACGACAGGAACTGACCTCCGGGCATCCGTACGACCCGCTCGGTGTCCTGCGTCGGATCGTCCTGGCGGTGGCACCCCTCGCGACGGGCCGGTCCGGAGTGCTCCCAGCCGCCGCGCTGCTGGTCGCCACGGAGTCCGTGGCCGCGGCGGACGACTACGTCACCGTTCACCGCGAGGCGGTCGGCGCGGCGGCCCGTGTCCTCCTGTCGGAGGCACGGCGGACCGACGACCTCCCACGGGCGGACGCCCTGGCCCGCGAGTCCCGTGACCTCGCGGAACAGGACGTGCGCCTGCGCGGGCACCCCGCCTAGCCGACAGGGCCCTGGCCTCCTAGAACAGGCTCAGCAAGGCCTCCGCCGGGTCCACCATGCCGTTCTCGCCGTCCGGGAGCGGCAGTTCGAACCACACCGTCTTGCCGAGTGGCGTGCGGCGGGAGCCCCAGGCCGCGCTGAGGAGGCCGACGAGCTGCAGACCCCGGCCGCCCTCGTCCGTGTCGCGCGCGCGGCGGCGGCGCGGCTGGACGAGACCGGAGTCCCAGACCTCGCAGACCAGGGTGCGGTCCAGGAGCAGTCGGAGTCTGATCTCGCCCTCGCCGTAGCGCAGGGCGTTGGTGACCAGTTCGCTGACCAGGAGTTCGGTGGTGTCGACCAGGGGCTCCAGGTCCCAGCTGAGCAGCTGGCCGCGGGCGTACTCCCTGGCCCGGCCGACGCTGCGCGGCTCCCGCGGGAGCGTCCAGTCGCCGACGGATCCGGCGGGCAGGCCCTGCACACGCGCCATGAGCAGGGCGATGTCGTCCTCGCCGTGGTGGGTGTCGAGGGTGTTGAGGACGTGGTCGCAGACGTCCTCCAGGGGCGCGGAGGGGTCGGTGAGCGCTCCTACGAACGCCTGGAGTCCTTCGTCGAGGGGGTGATCGCGGCTTTCGACCAGTCCATCCGTGTAGAGCGCGAGCAGGGCGCCTTCGGGTAGTTCGACCTCGACCTCCTCGAAGGGCTCGCCGCCGACGCCGAGCGGCATGCCGGGCGGCACGTCGAGCATCAGCGCGTCCTCGCCCGGCTCGACCAGGACGGGCGGGAGGTGGCCCGCGTTGGCGAAGGTGCAGCGGCGGGTCACCGAGTCGTAGACGGCGTAGACGCAGGTCGCGAGGTACACCTCCAGGAGGTCCGCCTCGCGGGGGCGGCGGGCCGCGCGGGTGGCCTGCTGGACGCCGCCGGGAGCACCGAGGCCTCGGGCGATCTCGTCCAACGCGGAGAGCACTTCGGCCGGTTCGAGGTCCAGCAGGGCCAGCGTCCGCACCGCGGACCGCAGTTCGCCCATCGCCACCGCCGCGCGCAGACCGCGGCCCATCACGTCCCCGACCACCAACGCCGTACGGTGTCCCGGCAGTTCGATGACGTCGAACCAGTCCCCGCCCACCTCGCTGGGGCGGTCCGAGGAGGAGCTGCCCGGCAGGTAGCGGCAGGCGATGTCCAGGCCGGAGGCCACCGGGTCGCCGGGCGGCAGCAGGGACCGCTGCAGTATCAGGGCCCGTTCGTGCTCCCGCCGGTACAGGCGCGCGTTGTCGATACAGACCGCGGCGCGGGCCGCCAGCTCCACCGCCAGGTCCCGGTCCCGGTCGCCGAACGGCTCGCTGCCCTTCGTCCGGGCGAACTGCGCCAGTCCTACGACGGTGTCGTGGGCGACCATCGGCACGGCGAGGGTGGACTGGACGGGGCCGCCCTCCTCGGCGGGGATGTACTGCGGGCGTGCGGTGCGCAGGGCGTCCGCGCAGGGCGAGTTGAACGGGTAGTGGTGGACCGCGCCGACCGCGACGGGGTCGCCGGAGCCGATCAGGGGGGCGTCGGAGACCGCACTGGCGAAGGCGACCCGGCGCAGTTCGGCGCTGCCGTCGGCGAGGCCGGGCGGGGTCTCGTCGCCGGCCAGGAGGCCCTGGTAGAGGTCGACGGTGGCCAGGTCGCAGAAGCCGGGGACGACGACGTCGAGGAGCTCGCGGGCCGTGGTCTCCAGGTCAAGGGAATTGCCTATGCGGGCGCCGGCCTCGTTGAGGAGGGCCAGATTGCGCCGGGCGGCGGCGGCCTCGCGGGCGGCGGCGCGGCGCGCGGTGATGTCGGTTCCCAGCCAGGCGATGCCGATAGGGCGGCCGGAGCCGCTGCGCACCCGGTACAGGTTGATGGACCAGTGGCGTCGCTCGTCCGAGCCCGGCAGGAAACCGGTGACGTGCATGTCCGTGATGGAGTCGCCGGTCTCCAGGACGCGGCGCAGGGTCGCGGAGACCCGCTCGGCCTCGGGGCGCGGCAGGTAGTCGTGGACGCCCTTGCCCCGGTGGTCGTCCGGGCTGCCGCCGAAGAGGGAGGCGAAACGGTAGTTGACGCGGCGAACCCGCAGGTCGGGGTCGATCAGTACGAATCCGAAGGGAGATTGACCGAAAATCGCCTGCGAGGCGGCGAGGTCGGTCTCGATGCTGCGCAGCGTGCGTACGTCGACGACGATGCAGACGGCGGCCTTCTCGCCCTCCTCGGTCCGCGTGGGCATGACGTAGACCTCGGCGAGGCCCTCCCGGCCGCGCTCGCCGTCCGCCGTGTCGGGGGCCCGGAAGGGGACCACGCCGGTCCACTCGCGGCCGTCCAGGATCTCGGCCATCTTGCGCTGACCCTGCTCGTGCAGGTCGGGGTCGATGAACGCCTCGATGGGATCCATGCCGACCGCGCGCCCGGCGGTGATACCGAAGAGCTGCTCGGCGCGCAGACTCCACTGGTCGACGAGGCCGTCGGGGCCTATGGAGAAGGACGCGACCTTGATGTAGTCGTAGATCGAGCCGGGCGGGCTGCTCTGCCACATGGCGTCGCCCGAGGGCGCCTCGCCGCGGTGGACATGCGCCACGGCATCATCCACGGCCTCCGTCCTCGCGCCGCCCGACGGGTCCTTCGACTCCGTGGCCTTCGCTGGTATCTCGCTCACGCGAACCGTCCCCTCCAGCTCACCGCGTCCGGCACCGGTCACCGGGGGCGGCTGCCCGCAGTATCCAGCACTACGGCGCCGCACAACACGGTGTTCACGATCACAGCACGATCCCGACGGTTTTCGGTCCGGGCTGCGACAACACTTCCAGTCTTCTAACCAGCGGACACCGCGTCGAATCACGTCTGCCGACAACTGCCACTGGCCTGAACCAGTCACTGGACAGCGGGATGGGTCTCGTACAGGCGTTCTCCATCGCGATCAGGTTCCCTTCCGCACGCCCTGTCAGTCACGGCAGGGCGAGTTCGAACCACACCGTCTTGCCCGCCGCGCCGGGTCGGGTACCCCAGCGGCGGGCGGCATGGGCGACCAGTTGCAGACCGCGGCCGCTCTCGTCCTCGGGCCGGGCGACGCGCTCGCGGGGTGGATCGGGGAGCGGGTCGGAGACCTCCACGAGGAGAACGCCGTCGGTGTCGTGCGGACGGACCAGACGGACACCGATGGGGCCGGTGGCGTGCCGCAGGGAGTTGGTCACCAGCTCGCTGACCAGCAGGGCGGCGATGTCGGCGAGACCGTCGAGGCCCCAGCCGCGCAGCCTCTCGCGGACCGCCGCACGGGCGGCGCGCACGGCGCCGGGATCCGCGGGGAAGGTCCACTCGGCACAGTCGCCTTCGGTGTCGATCACGCCGATCACATCCCGGGCCAGCCCATGTCCACTTTCTTGGGGTTAAGGGGCACATACCCGATATCAGGGGTGCGGTACCGTGCCGAATGGCTTAAGCCGGGGCGCCTGGCAGTTCGGGGTCGGCGGGGTGGTGGCGGGGGCGGGTGCGCTGTCGCGCGGGGGCGGGGCACCGAGACGGGGCGCGGGCCCGTTGCCACGGAGTGCGGGTCCACGTGACGGACGGGGATTCGCTGGCGCGGAGTGCAGGCTCGCTGCCGCGGAGTGCGGGTTTACGCGGCGGACGAGGACTCGCTGGCGCGGAGTGCAGGCTCGCTGGCGCGGGCTCGGATTCGCTCTCGCGGAGTGGCGGGCGAACTGCCGCGGAGTGCGGGTCCACGCAGCGGACGAGGACTCGCTCCCACGGAGTGCAGGCTCGCCGCCGCAGAGTGCAGGTCCACGCGGCGGACGAGGACTCGCTGGCGCGGAGTGCAGGCTCGCTGCCGCGGGCTCGGATTCGCTGCCGCGGAGTGCGGGCACGCCGCCGCAGAGTGCAGGTCCACGCGGCGGACGAGGATTCGCTGGCGCGGAGTGCGGGCTCGCCGCCGCAGAGTGCAGGTCCACGCAGCGGTCGGGGATTCGCTGGCGCGGAGTGCAGGCTCGCTGCCGCGGGCTCGGATTCACTGCCGCGGAGTGCGGGCACGCTGCCGTGGGCTCGGGTTCGCCGTTCGGGGTGGCTGGTCGCGTCGGCGTGGCGGTGACAGCGAGCCGTGGATCGACCGGAGGCCCTCGCCCCTAAAGATCCTTCAGCGCACCGATCGCTTCCACATCCTGGTCCAGCCAGTTCACGGTCCAGATCTCCTGCGGTGTCAGCCAGCGGAGTTCGTCGTGGTCCTGCAGGGCCTTGGGGGGCGGGGAGTCCGGGAGGAGTCGGGCGGTCCAGGCCTGGAGGATGTACGGGGCCTTCAGGGGCCACTCGCCCGGGACGCGGTCCATGACCTCCGTCTCCACGCCGAGTTCCTCCCGGAGCTCGCGTACGAGCGCCGCCTCCGGCGCCTCCCCCTGCTCCACCTTGCCGCCGGGCAGCTCCCAGCGGCCGGCCAGTTCGGGGGGCGCGCTGCGGCGGGCCGCGAGGAGGCGGTCGCCGTCGTACAGGGCGGCCGCCACCACCACGATCCGTTCCGTCATGCGCCGGAGCCTACGGGAGCCGCGGGCTCCGGGCCGGAGTGGGCTCAGTCGACGGAACTCGCGCCGTTCGCGCCGACGCGCTCGACCCAGTAGAGCTGTCGATGGCCGCGGGAATCCAGGCTGTCCGCGATCTTCTGGGCCTCCGAGCGGGTCGCGTACCGGCCCACGCGGTAGCGATTGCCGTTGTCGTCCTGTCGTATGACGAGCCAGGGAAGCGTGATCGTGCCGTCGTTCATAGCGCCCCACCGCCCCTTCCCGACCTGCGTCGAGCCCCACCCGATAAGGAAACCGCAATCCGCATATGCCCGAGCCTACGCCCTACCTTCACGCAGCGAACACGCGTTTTCACAAAGAGGTACGCAACCAGCCAGGACGGACTCCGTAGACAGGGGGCGCACAGCGGTGAACACGCCCCCGATGGAGGGCGATGTGTCCCGTCAGGGGCGGCTCGGCAACGGCTGTGTCGACCTGCGAGAACGGCCGAATTCGAACGACGTTCCCCTGCAGGCCGGTTGAGTGTTCGCCCGGGGCAACTTCCCCGGGGCGCGCGCTACTTCACCGGAAGGTGGTACGCGACCTGGTAACGGTCGGCCGGAATCACCACGTCGGCCGTCTCCACCGGGCGGCCCGACGCGTAGTACGTGCGGTGGACCACGAGGACGACATGACCGGGGACACCGCCGAGCGCGAGCAGTTCCTCGGCGAGGCCGGGACGGGCGCCGACCTCCTCGGTGACGTTGTCCACGACGATGTCGATGGCGGCCATGCGCTCGACGACGCCCATGCCACCGAGCGGGCCCTCCTCGGGGAGCATCACGGGGGTGCGCCCGGTGACCTCGAGGGGCTCCCACGAGGTGGAGAGCATGATCGGCTCACCGGCCTCCCGGAAGACGTACTTCGTGCACATCACGCGGTCGCCGGGCCGGAGTGCGAGCCGCTCGGCGATGACGCCGGAAGCCTCGGTCTGCGCGCTGCTCGACTCCCAGGTGCCGCGCCCCTCCCCGTCGGCCTGCTCCTGCCGGAAGGGGGTGGCGCCGGAGGCCGGGCGGTAGCCGGAGCGGGCGATCCGACGGGGCACGGGCTGCTCGCGGACGTACGTCCCGGAGCCGGAACGGCCCTCGACCAGCCCCTCGGCCATCAGCACCTTGCGCGCCTCCAGCGCGACGGTGTCCGAGACGCCGTACTCCTCGCGGATCCTCGCCTGGGACGGCAGGCGGGTGTGTGGCGGCAGCGAACCGTCGGTGATCTTCTGGCGGAGATCACCCGCGACACGCAGGTACGCCGGCTGCTCACCGAATGTCACTGGCCGCTCCCATCAGGTTGTACAGACAGCAACAGCCTGGCAACCGTGGGTTCGGCCATGCAAGCAAAGGCCAGAGAATCACTCGATGTGATGACATGTTCCCGTGGTGGTCTTTACGCAGGCACTTTCTCCCCGCTATGGGGGCGATCACACATCGAGTCCGCCATCACGCGGGTCGGCGCTCGCGTCGTCCTCGTTCTCGTCGTACACCGGCCGCTTGGTGGCCAGCCCCAGAGCCTTGCGAGCGGTGACCGTCGCGGCGCCGTCGACGTACTCGTAGCCCTTGTCGTAGTGGATGTAGAAGGTGTCCACGTCGTCGTCCGCGGCCGCGGCCGCCGCCTTCGCCCACTCGCCGCGCGCATCCTCCATGTCCTTCACCAGGGCCGCGACCGGCTTGTCCGCCCCGGCCGACCACGAGTGCGCGTGCAGGGCATCGACCTGCTTGTCGAGGTCGTCATGGACGTCCTGCGACCACTTCCGGTAGCCCGGCAGGTCGTCCTCCGGGTAGTCCTCGGGCTCCTCCCACAGCACGGTGTCCATGGCGTTGAGGGACTTCAGGAGGGCCACCTGGTCCGCGTCGAGCGTCGTGGCGTCGGCACGCAGCGAGCCGGTCAGGGTGCCGACCCCGTCGGTGTTGCCGAAGATGCAGGTGACCTCGCGGTCGCCCAGGCGCCAGCTCTGCCGGGTGGGGCCGAAGTAGTACACGTCGACGTCCTCGGGGAGCGCCCAGGTGTCCATGACATAGGCGTCCTGGAGCTGGTAGCACTTCTCGCTGACGGCGTCGGAGACCCCGCTGTCCCCGGGGAAGGCGGAGCCGGTCATCCTGAACTCGCCGAACACCTCTCCCTCGTGTGCGCCCGCGCAGGGCACCTCGTCGACGTCGTAGGTGAGATCCTCGAGGGACTCCCCCGGCGCGTCGAAGCAGTGCCCCTTCACCACCGAGAAGGCCGTGCCCTCCGTCGCGCCCTTCTTGAACTCGTCCCACGCATCGGACAGTCCGCCGGTGGCGAGCACCGCCACCCACAGGGCGAGTCCCAGCGACGACAGGATCGACCCGGCGATCGCCAGCCCCTTTCCGGACTGCCCCTTCCTCTTGATCTGCACCAGCGCGATCACGCCCAGCAGCAGCCCCACGGCCGGGAAGCAGCACAGGACGCCGAGCACCAGGGAGGCGACGGCGAGGCCGTTGACCGACGCGGGGCGGGCCTGGGGGCTGTAGCCCTGGCCCCAGCCCTGGTACGGCGGGCCGTAGGGCTGTCCGTACGGCTGGGATCCGTACGGCTGGGATCCATGCGGCGGCGGCCCGTACGGCTGCGGTCCATGCGGCGGCGGTCCCTGTGGCGGCGGCGCGAACGGGTCCGGAGCCGGGGTCGGCCCCTGGGCGGGACCGGGCTGGTGCGGCCCAGGGGGCGGGGGTATGGACACGGGTACCGTGCTCCTGGTTCAGCAGTGGCGGGGAACTGATGTACGACAGGGCGCATGGTATGCGTGGGGCGGGCGGGGCGGAACGCCGGTGACGGGTACGAGGCCACGGGCACTGAACGGGCATACGGCACGGTGAGCGACGGGTCTGCCGGGCGGACAGCGTCCTCGGCGACCGGGGTGCGGCCGGAGTGCGGCCGGGGTGTGCCTACTCGTCCGACGAGGCGCGGCCCCCGCGCTGCCTGGCGAAGCGCACAGGGTGCTCGGCGGGGATCCGGCAGTCGCGCCGGACCGGCGTTGCGCAAGGTAATAATTCCTTTGCTCGGACCATAAGTTCGCCAAACGTAATCCAGTTCGGTGACCGCTACAGTTTTTGTTTGCTGTCGGCACGCAGGCGAACGGGGTATGTGTGGCCATCGAGTTGCCCGACGAGCTGGTCTGGGTGATGAACCTGATCGGCGTCAACTGGCCTCAGGTGAACGAGGACAAGGTGCGCGAGTTCGCCGGGCACGTGCGGACCTTCGCCGGCAACATCGACAGCTCGCACCAGGCGGCCACGGCGACCGTGCGCGAGCTGGCCGAGCACTACGACGCCGACTCCTACCGGCAGTTGGCCGCGCGGTGGACCGCGATGTCCTCGGACCACATGACCGAGATGGTCCAGGTCTGCGGTGCCGTGGCGGTCGCGCTGGAGGTCGCCGCCGATGCCGTCGTCGCCGCCAAGACCGCCGTACTCGTCGAACTGGGCGTCATGGCGGCCGAGTTCGTCGCCGACCAGGCCGCGGCCGTCCTGACGTTCGGCGCTGCCGAGGCCGCCGAGGTCGTGCTGATCGAGGCGACGAAGAGAGTCGTCAACGGGATCCTCCAGGAGCTGGAGGGGCGGCTCGTCGCGGACCTCACGGCCAAGGCGGTCGCACCCCTGGAGACGGTGGTCGAACGGGCCCTTCGCGGCCTGGTCTTCGAGGGGGTCGACGCGGCGCTGGGAGGCGCGTCCGGCACCGGCGCCGGCAACTACTTCCAGGTACATCCGGAAGGCATGCGGCAGATGGCGGCCAAACTGCACGCGCACGCGGACGACGTCGCCGGACACGCCGATGTGATGGCCAGGGCGACGGCGGGGGTGTCGTTCAGTTGAGCCATCCCATAGCCAAGGCGCTGGAGGAAGCGGCACAGAAGATCGGCGTCAAGCTGAGCAAGGAGGCCGCGCACGCCGTCAGCGACATGTACCGGCAGGCCGGCAAGGGCACGGAGAAGGTGGTCAAGAACATCACCGACGCCGACGACGCCCACAAGAAGGAGATCACCGCACTCGCCGAGAAGATCGCCAAGAACCACGGCGAGACCGGGCCGGGTTCCCGCAAGCGGCTCGTCCAGCAGGCCGATGCCCGCACCGAGCTGTCGAACGCCGTCGGCGTGCGGGGTGACTACGACGCCGAACTGGTGGTGAACCGCACCAAGTACCCGGAGTCGGCCGCGCACATCGAGGAGGCCCAGAGCGGCCAGATCTGGCGCGGCGACACCTACCGCCAGGGCCGCCCCAAGCCGTCCGTCCTGACCATCGACAAGCCCACCGCGGACGACAACCGTGCGAACTCCCTGCGCGGCATCGACACCCGGCCGCCGGACGACCGCGACGAGTACCCGCCGGCCATGTTCAAGGAGGGCGGTACCGGGGCCAGCGTGAAGTACATTCCGCAGCCTGATAATGGTGGTTCGGGATCGAGTATGGGCAGTGCCCTGCGCGGACTCCCGGACGGGACCAGAATCAAGATCACCATCAGATAGGCCCCCAGGTACCACCGGCACGACAGGAGCGAGTCCCATGAACGCGGCCGAGGAGCTGATCGCCCAGGCCCGGCAGGGCAGGTTCGGCGAACTTCTGCCCCGGCTCCAGGAGCTGGCCACCGGCTCGGCCGCGGCCGGGACCGCGGACGCCTGGGAGGCCACCGCCGCCGCCGTGCAGATCCTTTTCTGGTACGACCGTTTCGCCGAGGCGGCCGAGCTCGCCGAGGCCCTGATCACCCGGGACGGGCCGCTCGGCGGTGAGCTGTGCGACCAGGACATGCCGTTCGGGGTGGCCTTCCTGGCCGCCCAGGCCCATGCCGGCGTCCCGGCCGGGCCGCGTCTGACGGCGGCGGCCGCGCTGGTCCCGGAGGGGCGGGTACTGGGCGACGACCTGCTGTGGCTGGCCGAGGAGGTACCTGGGCGGCCGGTCGAGGAGCTGCTGCCGAACCACGCGGACTGGGGCGGCCCGGCCCGCCCGCTGGACGGTGTCAGCGGCGCCGACCTGGTCGAGCGGGACTTCGGCACGCTGGACGCGGGGCAGAAGCGGCTGGTCTGGCAGGCCCTGGCCAAGGTCAACGACTTCGAGCGCGCCCACGAGCTGGCCGAGGCGAGCGGTGAGACGCCCGAGCAGTTCGCTGTCTGCACCTGGCTGGCGGGCTGGTACGGCACGCGGGGGGACATCGCGCGAGGTGAGAGCATGCTGCTGGCGGCGCACGGCCGGTGGTGGCCGTACGCGAAGTGGGACGCGGTCCCCGATGCTCCCGTGCTCCAGCCCGCTCTGCGGTCGGTCGCCACCGAGCGGGTACGCGCCCACTATCTGACCCGACCGATCGGCCCCGAGGCAGCGGAGACGAACGCATGACCACCGACAGCGCACTGGAGCAGCTCCTGGGCCGGGCCCGCGGCCCGCTGGGCCCGGCGATCGACCTCGACTTCGGCTTCGAGACCGGCCCGCTGGCGGAGCTGGGCCGAGTGATCTCCCGGATGAACGGCTTCTTCTTGTTCAACGCCGGGGTGCAGGTCTTCCGGGTCGGCGAGGAGGGCCTCGGCCACGACATGCTCCACTGGAACACCGACGACGCCTGGAAGGACACCTACGGCGGGCTGGCCGACGACCAGTTCTGCTTCGGCCAGGACATCTTCGGCACCCAGTTCGCCGTGGTCGGCGGCGAGAAGGTGGTCCGCTTCGACCCCGAGACCGCCGATGTCACCGAGCTCGGCGACAGCCTGGAGTCCTGGGCGGCCTGGCTGCTCGCCGATCCCGACGTCAACGCCGCGGCTTCCTTCGCCTACGCCTTCCAGCGCGAGAACGGCGCGCTGGAGCCGAACGAACGGCTGGTGCCGCTGCAGTTCCTCGTCGGCGGCGGCAGCTACGACTTCGACAACTTCGCGGTCAAGGACGCGGTCACCGCGATGCGGATCCGCGGGCCGATCGCCCAGCAGGTCCACGGCGCCCCGGACGGCGCCACGATCCGGCTCGACCTGTCCTGAGCCGGCACTCAGTCATCGAGACCCGTGGCCCGGGTGCTCTTCTCCCAGACGGTCACGTCGGTTCGTACGGCTGCCGAGCGGCTGTACGTGTCGCAGCCCGCGTGGAGCAAGCAGATCCGGGCGCTGGAGCGGCAGTTGGGCGTGGAGCTGTTCCGGCGCGACCGGCACGGTGTACTGCTCGCCGAGGCTGGTGAGGCGCTGCTGCCGCATGCCCGGCGGGTGCCGGCGGACTGGGCCGCGGCGGACGGCGCGATGGCGGCGGCCCAGGCGGCGCGGCGCGGCACGCTGGTGGTGGGCATGAGCACCAGCCCCGGCCGCAGTGGGCTGCTCCCGGCGATCCGCTCGCGCTTCACGGCCGACCATCCGGAGGCAGTCGTGCGACTGCGGCAGATGAACTGGCAGGATCCGACCGCGGGCCTGGCGGACGGGGCGACGGAGACCGCGTTCGTCTGGCTGCCGCTGCCCGGCGAGGAGCGCTACACGTGGACCGTGGTCGCCGAGGAACCCCGCCTGGTCGCCCGCACGGACACCCACCCACTCGCCGCCCGCGAGATGGCCGACTTCGCCGATCTGGCCGACGAGCCGTTCCTCGCTCTGCCGCCCAGCGCGGGCCCGCTGCGCGACTTCTGGCTCGCCCTCGACAAGCGGTCCGGCCGCCCGCCCCGCGTCGGCGCGGAGATCGCCGGCACGGAGGAGACGTACGAAGCCCTCGTCGCCGGTCTGGGCATCTGCCTCGTGGCGCCGGGAACGTGCCGCTGCTCACCTTGCGGTGTGGTCACCCGGCCGGTGCGGGACATCGGGCCGAGCAGGTACGTCCTGGCCTGGCGCGCGGAGGACGGGGAGTGGCCGTTGGTGCGGGGGTATGCGGAGGCGTGTCGGGCGGTGGCGGGGGCGTGACAGTGATCGCCCTACAGGGGAACTCCAGGCCCTTTCGGCTGAAGCTTCTTGAGGAACGGCTCATATGTGTCAGCGACCGACAGGAACTGACGGTTGCCGCGGCAGAATTTCTTGCCTTCCGCGATGATCTGCAGAATCAGGGTCTGCTTGTCCAGAAACGTCTGGGCGTCCAGGGTCTCGGCACACGCCTCCAGCCATCGACTGCCTTCCCGGGCCAGGATGGTGTAGCTGTGCGGAGCGTCTCCGCCGCGTTCGCGCGTGACGGCGTAGAGTTCCTGGACCGCGTTGACGGCCGCCTTTTCGAGGTCGGGTCTGCGCGGCGCCTTGGTCGCCGCCTTCAGGTCGATGGCGCTGCTGGCAGTGCGTACGAAGGCGTCCTGCTCTCCCCCGTCGCACCCCTTGGCCGTCTGCAGGTGGTTGCGGGCGATCCCGAGTTCTCCTTTCTCCAGTTCGAACTGGCCCCGCTGGAGCCAGTAGTGGCGATCATCCTGAAGTGAATGAAGCACCCTGTCGTAGATGTCCCGCACGACGGGAGCCGGCAGCTTCAGATCGTTCATCAGTGAATGGCTCAGCAGCTTGATCATTGCTCTGCGCTGGGGGTGATCGTTGTCCTGGATGTTGCGTGCCCTCGCGGCATAGAAGGCGAGCAGGTACTTCACCACCGACGACAACTGGTCGACGTTGTTCCTGAGCACCGAATCGACCACGCTGTCCGCGATGGCACGCTGACGGCACCGGATCCGGCCGTCGCCGGACCGCACCAGTATCCCCATGCTGACGAGTCTCGAGACAGCCTCGCGCAGGCCGCGCGTCGGTGCCCTGCCACCCGCGATGATCAACAGCAGATCTTCCTCGTCGATGCCGCGCTGCTTGTAGACGAGCGCCGACTCGAAGAGGCAGACGGTCGAGTACGCCGCCCGCTCCTCGTTGCCCAACTGCTGGAACTCGCTGCGGACTTTGTCTTCGAAGTCCTTGCCGGTCACCACCTTGATCATCGCCGCGAGCAGGCCCCGTTCACAGATGGCGCGCATCGCGTTGAGACGTTGGTGCGGCAGGCGGTGCTTCTTCAGCTCGCCCAGCAGCCCCTGGTTCTTCAGTGCCTTGATGAGGTTCTTCAGATCCGGGTCGGTGAGCGGCTCGTCCGATCGCACCACAGTGGGGTCGAAAGTGGCATCCAGGACGGAAACGCGCGTCGCGCGGATGGCTGCGATCACGACCGTCTCGCCACCCCTGTTCAGAGTCTTGAGCATCGTCGCCGCCTGGCTGCCGAACATGTCGACGTCATCGACGAAGACGGCACCGACCTTCTGCTCCAGGATCTGGTCCTCGATGGTCCGGCGGGGGACCGAAGCGTCACGGTCCACCCAGCAGACCTTCTCGCCCCGCATGTGGAAGCGGTACGCGCACTGCATCAATGCTGTCGTCTTGCCCGAGCCGGCGCTTCCCTGGAGCAGGACGATGGGCGCCCGGCCGGTCTCGGGACGCTGTGCCGCCCGCTCCAGCGCCTCCACCATCGACAGGTCCGCGGCAACGTGGTGGACGACGTCGCCCCACGTGGGATCGCTGCCCTCCAGAAAGGCACGGCCCCTCTTCGGCGCATCGCCGACCAGGGACGCCACGTGTACGGCACCGGTTCCCCTGCGTTCACCCGCGTGGGATTGCGAGAGCGACCGCATCCCCTCGATCAGATCACCGTGACCGGGGTTCAGTCTCCCGGTCGCGAAATCGAAGGGGGTCTCCGTGATATGGCCCAGACTCGCCCTTCGCAGTCTGGAGCGGTTGGCGTCGGATCCCTCGGGAGTGACGATGAAGCCCGGGTAACCGCCCCCGGCTCCGAAGTGCCTGTCTGTCAGCGCGAGGGTGTCCCACAGGCCCGGGCTGTCGGGAGAGAGCGCCATGAACAGCACCGGTCGAGTGAGCAGTTCGGTCTGGAACTGCCGCCGCCACAGGTTGCGGGGGTCGCTGTCCTCTGCGGGCACCGTCCCGAAGTCGATTCCTCCCGCTTCGCCCACCGTGCCGTTCATCGACACGACTTCGATGACGTTCTTCTTCTTCCCGGGCACCTCCTGAACCCCGTTGATCAGGGCGACGGTGTCGGCGAGTTGCGGATCTCGGCCGACCGCGACGGCGAAGGTGTCGGACCCGGTGAAGTCGTAGACGCGCCACCAGGGAGATTTCAGTAGCCGGTGCGCGGCTCGGGGATTCGCGTCGGGCGGGCACTGCAACGCCTTGACCTGCTGCTCGAGTTGTCCTGCGGGCAGTTCCTCGCGAGCGGCGTCCCAGGTTTCCATGAGCGAAGGCAAGGGGGTCGGAGCGGAGCCGTACACCAGCCGAGCCAGCCGTTCGTTCAGCTCGTCCGTCCCCAGGGCCGCGCTGTCGGCTTCTGGCCCTGACACCACCGCCAGCACCATGCGCCCGGTGGCGGCCTGCTGGTAGAAGCTCTGGAGCAGCTCCGCCTGGCCGGCTTCCTCGCGCGCCCCGCCGCTGACCCTCGGCGCGGGTGCGCTCTCCGACGCGGAGGAACCGGATGACATCAGCGACAGGGGGCGCCGGGATTCGACGTCCACCACTTCGAGGCCGTGGTCCCGCAGGTCCACCCGTAGCAGCCGGTGCGCCTGCCCGGGAGACCGGGACACCACCTGCCAGCCGCGGCCCGCCTCTCCCTCTCCTGCCAGGGCGAGCACGGGCGTGGGGACCGCGGAGAGGTCGGGAAGGCTTCCGGTGTGGCCGGCGAGGAGGAACGTGAGCGCCTTGTCCTCGGTCCAGGCCGAGAAGTCCGCACCGACCGCGCTCGTCAGTTGCTTGTCGTAGCAGCCCGCGAGGGTCACAGGGGCGCCCTCGGCGACCATGCGGAAGACAGTGTTGACCGTGACCAGGCCGATGCGTCGGCCTTCCAGGTCGATGCTCGACGACCGGTCACCGGCCAGCACTCCGGTGTGTGCCCCGGAGCCGGCCTGGCCAACGCGGTTGTTCCATTCCTCGAACCCGCCGAACACGTCCGTCCGTAGCGGTTGTGCCACCTCGTCGTCGAGGTCACCGCGCCAGAACTCCTCGGCGTAGCCGTCCCACATGTCCGTCAGAGCGCGGCGAACGAGCCTCCGGCCGGCAGCCCCGTCCGTACGGCGGTCTCCCACACCGGGAGCCGCGAGGACCACCGGCGTGGAATCCGGCGCATGGCTCATGCATTCCAGCAGCAGTGTGTCGACCAGGTCCCGGGCGGCCGGATATCCGCCGCCGGGCAGCTCTCCCCGGGTGCCGAGGACGAACAGCCCGTCCAGCCGCTTCCCGGTGTCGTGGAGGCTCCTCAGATCCCTGATCACGGACTCCACGGTGAGGTCGAGCTCTTCCCTGGCCCCCGGCAGAGGCCCTACGCAGAGAAAGTGCGCCGATGTTTCCGGGTCAGCCATCGCTCAACCTCACTCCCTCGACCGCAGACCGAGGAATCCGTAGGACGTCGTCCTGTCCCGCACAGCTGCCTCTGTCAGGCTTCACCTCGATGAACTGCGCGCTCAGCGATCCGTTGACGATCGTTCCCGTAACACGGTCGAGCCCCTTGCCACACAGGGCGGCCAGGGTCGTCCGATAGGACGGGTCGACGACCACGATCCCCGCGCCGGTCTTCTCCTCGGGCTCCAACAACACCCCGAGACCGAAGGTGACCACGCTCATGACGACGGCCGCCCCCGCGACCCGGTTGGCGCGCGCCTGCCGTCTGTCGATCTCCTCGGCCTCGTGTTTGGCCTTGTCCAGAACGCTTTTGACCAGTGCCTCACGGGTCTTGACGAAGTCGGGCCCCGGGGAGTCCGCCACGGGTAACGCGACCGCACTCATGTAGAGCAGGGCCGCGATCAACCACAGAGCGACCGCGGCGACCGCGACGATCTGGGTCAGCTTGCCTCGGTCCGCCAAGGCCGTGAACGTCAGGGTGGCGAAGAGACCACCGGCGAACAGGGTGATGGTGGACTGTGCCGCCTGTGCCCTGAGCCGTGCGTTCAAACCCGACTGAACTCGCTGAGCGTAATAGGCCTCTGTCACCGGAACCGTCACCGCGTCGAGGACGCGTTCGTAGTCCGCGGTCTGCGACTGAGCAGCGCCCAACCGAACCTCCCCCATGGATCTTGGCGTGGAGCGTAACAATCCATGAACGCCCTGCGCAGGACTTCCGCCGAAGCCTTCGGGCGATGGGGTGCCCAGCAGGTCAGCGGTCCTTACCGCGCGATCGACGGGCTGATCCAGTGGCGTCGACGGCCGGGTTTCACGCTCCGACTCCTCGTCCGGGATCTTCGAACGCAGATATTCGAGGGGCTCCTCGACGAGCCGGTGGGTGTGGGACAGGTCCACGCCGATGAGGGTGCCACGGTGCTCGAGGACGCCGGGTTGGCGGTGGGGATCTCGGCCGGGGTGTGTGCGGCATCACGACCTCCTCGTAGCGGGAGACGGTGTTCACGCGTATGCCTCGCCGGCCGAATTTCTCGGCCAGGGGCTTGCCGAGCGCGGTGAGCTTGTTGACGATCGCTCCGCGGCGACCCCGTAGGGGTTGGCCACCAGGCATCCACGCCGGACCAGAGGTCCCGGTCAGCTCCTGCTCTGCGTGCTGGACTGGCGCAGACGCCGACGTCGTACGCCCCCACGCACAGAGTGACGACAAGCGGAGGTGGCGAAACGCCGACAACGCGCTCGGCGACCGGGCGTACCACGATGTGCGGGGGTGACTTCGACGGCTGCTCCCAGGGCGGCCACCAGACCCTGCCCTAGGCCCAGCGCCACCCCACCGACCGGACCGGCGCGGCGCCCCATCAGCAGCTTGGTCCGGCTGTGGGGAGGGGCGAGCTGGACGCGCGGATGGCGATCGCGTCCCGAGGCGCCGAGGGCAAGCCCGCAGACAGCCGTGACCACGGCGGTCGACAGCACCGGCAAGACCCCCACGATCCGCCCGGCACGGTGTGAGCCGCGGGGCGACCGGCCCCGGGCACCGGTGCGTTCGCCTCGGGCCGGGTCACTCCGCCGCCGGGACCCTCTCGTCGGCCATCCCCAGCCGCTCTTGTTCCTCCTCGACGATCCTGCGGGCCAGCTCGATGTCCGACACGTCGACCGCGTCCGGGGTGGCCTCGGCCACGGCGCTGCGGCGGGCGTAGGCGTCGAAGAGGCGGGTCTTGGCCTCCAGCTTCTTGACCATGCGTTCGTCCACGCCCCCGGTGGCGAGGAGACGGTGGACGCGGACCGGCCTGACCTGCCCCATACGGTGGGCCCGGGCCACCGCCTGGTGTTCGGCGGTCGGCTTGATCTGCGGTTCGCACAGGACGACGACGGACGCGGCCTGCAGGTTGAGGCCGACGCCCGCGGCCTGGATCTGCGCCAGGAGCACGGCGGGTCCCTGAACACCGGCGAAGTCGTCGACGATCTGCTGTCGCCGGCCGGCCGGAACGCTTCCGGTGAGCGGACCGAACAGTGGAGTTACCTCGGACGCTCCGCTCGCGAGTGCTTCCTCCACCACCCTCAGTACGTCCCTGAACTGGGAGAAGACCACCGTCTTCTGCCCGTTCTCGCCGGCCTCCCGAACGATCTCCCGCAGTCGTCCCAGCTTGGCCGACTTCTCGGGACGCGTGTACGCGGCCCTGCGCATCGCCATGAAGTTGCCCGCCCGTACGGCGTCGCGGTAGGCCTCCTCGTCCGACGCGCTCAGCTCCTCCCACTCGTCGGTCTGCTGGAGGCTCGGGAGTTCCGTCAGTACGTCCTCCTGGTTGCGCCGCAGGTAGACCGGGGCCACGGCTTTGCGGAAGGCGACCGAACCGGCCAGCGCGTCCCGTTCACCGAGCGAGTCGGCGATGTCGGCGTCGAGCATCCGGACCAGGTTGCGGAACTCCGCGACCCTGTTCTCCATCGGGGTTCCGGTCATGAAGAGAGTGCGCCCGCACTTCTGCGTCCACAGGGCGACCGCCTGGGACCGCTTGGTCTTGGGGTTCTTCACGGAGTGCGCCTCGTCGACGACGAGCAGACCGACCTCCCCACCGCCCGGCGCGGGAAAGCCCCGTAGCGCGTCGAAGGTGGTCACCCCGACCCCGCCCCGGTCCTTCCAGTCGGCGAACGCATGCCGTCGTTCGGGGCCGTGGAGCACCCTGACCGGCAGGGCGCTGCGGGCCTCGATCTCCCGTGTCCAGTTCACGAGGACGCTCGCCGGGCACACGACCAGGAAGTGGCGCTGCCCCTCGGCCGCCAGGTGTGCCAGCACGGCGATCGCCTGGATCGTCTTCCCGAGCCCCATCTCGTCGCCGAGGATCACCTTGCGCTGCGCGAGCGCGAACCGGGCGCCGAACGCCTGGTAACCGCGCAGGGAGACCCGCCGGTGCGCGTCGTCGAGGTGCTGGGTCCGGACCCGCTCGGCGACCTCGTCGGGCAGGAAGCCCTGGGCGGCGGCGGTGTCCGGCAGCCGCCCGGAGATCTCGGCGAGCAGGCTGTAGTACTCGGCGCTGCGGAGTTCGAAGTCCACCCAGGCCGCGACGTCGGACGAGGGTCCCCGGAGCAGGTCCACCGACGCCTGGGCGAACAGCCCGGGCAGTGCCGCCCGCTCCGCCTCGTCGACCAGCGACCGGATGTCGGCGACCGCCGCCAGCACGCGGGCCTTCTTCTCCTGCCCCGCCAGCAGCATCCGGACCCGTCCGGTGGCGGGCCTGGCCTCGGCGAGCGACGGGCCGAGGCGGTCCGACAGTTCGGCGGCCCTGTCGACCGCACGCCGGGCGTCCGGGCCGGCTTCCACGAGTACGTGCAGGGCCATGACGAGTGCGGTGGTGCCCGGTTCCGGCCGGTCGACGTCTATGTGGACGGCCACGGTCTCGTGCACCGCCTCGGAGAGCCGGTGGGCGGCGGCGAGCATCTGGTCGGCGGTGCGCTGCCCAACGCCGGGGATCTGCCGCAACCGGTAGGGGCCCGCCTCGAGAACATCGCTCAAGGTGCGCAGTCCGCTCTTCTCGACGCTCCCGAGACGCAGCCGCCCCTCGGTGACGTCCTGCAGCCGGGCGACGGGGATGGCGTCGAGTTCCTGCTTCACCGCGGCCTCGTGGAGCGGCCTCAGCGCCGCCCGTACCGCCTCCACCGCCCTCTCGTGATCAGCGACCACCCCTTGAGCCGCCTCACACAGCCGCGCTCCCCTCGCGACCGCGTCCCGCTCCCCACGCCCCACGTTTCCCGCCCCTCGCTCACCTTCCTCGCATCCTCCCACCGGCCGGACGGGCCCAGCCTCAAGGCGGTGGCGGCGGGCGGCCCATCGACGGTCGAAGGCCCCTGAGTAGGGTCGTCGACGCGGGCTACCACGTCACCCGACGACGGCTCGATGGGGTGTGGAAATGATCAGTGTCTCGCTGTGGATCCTGCCGACGGTGACGGTGGTCGGCTGGATCCTGTCGTGGTGGGGAGCACGGTGGATCCGGTGGGGTCTGCTGTTCGCCGGGATCGTCGTCTCCGTGCTCGTCGTCGTCACGGGGTTCGCGCTCCCGGTGCCGCCCCTCCCTCCGAACAGCGGCTGCACCCGCGAACAGGTCCAGTGCATGGACTCGCGCCCGGTCCCCTGGCTGGAGGCCGGGCTGATCGGCTTCGGATGCTGCGCGGTGCTGCTGGTCGTGACAGTCGTGGCCGACATCCTGCTCCTGCTGGCCACCCTTCGCCGACGCCCGCACCGATCCCGCCGGTTCAGCCCCGGTCCGTGAGTTCCTCGTGGGCTTCCCTGACAGGCTCATGTCCGGCTTCCTCGCGGCGGCACGGGAAAACCCAGAGGCCCGACCCCGAAGAGCCGGACCCCTTCTGACCTGTACCTGTGCCAGATCAGCAATGCGGTGGTGCGTCACCCGCTACACGTTGAACCTGAACTCCACCACATCCCCGTCCTGCATCACATACTCCTTGCCCTCCATGCGCGCCTTGCCCTTCGCGCGGGCCTCGGCGACCGAGCCTGTTTCCACCAGGTCGTCGAAGGAGATGACCTCCGCCTTGATGAAGCCCTTCTGGAAGTCGGTGTGGATGACTCCGGCGGCCTCGGGGGCGGTGGCGCCCTTCTTGATGGTCCAGGCGCGGGACTCCTTGGGGCCGGCCGTGAGGTAGGTCTGCAGGCCCAGGGTGTCGAAGCCGACGCGGGCCAGGGTGGCCATGCCGGGCTCCTCGACGCCGACCGACTCCAGGAGCTCCATCGCTTCCTCGTCGTCGAGCTCGGCGAGGTCCGCCTCCAGCTTCGCGTTGAGGAAGATCGCCTCCGCGGGGGCGACCAGGGCGCGCTGCTCGGTCTTGAAGTCCTCGTCGACCAGTTCGTCCTCGTCGACATTGAAGACGTAGAGGAAGGGCTTGGTGGTGAGGAGGTGCAGGTCGTGGAGGAGTTCCTCGTTGCCGGAGCCCTGGACGATGCCCGCGGAGAACAGGGTGTCGCCCTTCTCCAGGATCTCCTTCGCCGCCTCGACCGCCGCGACCTTCGGCCCGATGTCCTTCTTGATGCGCGACTCCCGCTGGAGGCGCGGCAGGACCTTCTCGATCGTCTGGAGGTCGGCGAGGATCAGCTCGGTGTTGATCGTCTCGATGTCGTCCTTCGGCGAGACCTTGCCGTCGACGTGTACGACGTTCTCGTCCTGGAAGGCGCGGATGACCTGGCAGATCGCGTCGGACTCGCGGATGTTCGCGAGGAACTTGTTGCCCAGGCCCTCGCCCTCCGAGGCGCCCTTCACGATGCCCGCGATGTCGACGAAGTCGACGGTCGCCGGGAGGATCTTCTGGGAGGAGAAGATCTCGGCCAGTTTCGTCAGGCGCGGGTCCGGGACACCCACCACGCCGACGTTCGGCTCGATCGTGGCGAACGGGTAGTTGGCCGCCAGCACGTCGTTCTTGGTCAGGGCGTTGAACAGGGTCGACTTGCCGACATTCGGCAGACCGACGATTCCGATCGTGAGCGACACGTTGCGACTTCCCGTAGTGAGAGGGCCAGGGGGCCAGTACCCGTCCTGGGCGGACCAGGGGCCGGCGGGCCGGCCGATCCCCCAGTTTACGGGCTGTCCGGGCCCGCTCCGGCGGGCCTCTCGAACGCATGGCCAAGGTCTTTCCCACGGCGTGTCCGAGACATGATCGCGCACATGAACGGACCTAAGTTGGTCCAGTGGAGCAACACAGGACACGACCCCCGCACAACGGAACACGACGTGGAGCACCGGGAGTACCGGCAGCGCCGCTGCCCGCGCAGGCACGCGGTGAACGCCGGCCGCCGGTGGACCGCCGACCCGTGCCTCCCGTGGTCCGGACACTGCGGAGACTGCCCAATCCACGGCTCACCGGGCTCGGCGGCGGGCTGTTCTGCACGGCGGTGATGTTCGTGCTCGGAGGTCTGGTCTCGCTGTTGCTCGGTCCCGCGCTGACGGTCTACGGCGTGCTGTTCCTGCCGGTGTGCGTACTGACGGCGGTCTGGATCCGCCGGGCCGACCTGCTGACCGCACCCGTCATCGTGCCGATCGCCTTCGCCGTCGGACTGCTTCCCGTCGCCGACACCGGCGAGGGCACGTCGGGCCACCTGATGGGCCTGTTCACCGCCCTCGCCACCCAGGCGGGCTGGCTCTACGCCGGCACCCTGGCCACCGGCCTCATCGCGCTGGTCCGCCGGATCCGCCTGGTACGACGCCGCACGCGCTGACGCGGGCCGCTCACCGACCGACGGGAGCCGGTCCCCTCGGGGGCGCCCTGCGCCGGGTGCCCCCGCAGGCTCCCTACGCCTGGACCGCCCGCATCGCCGCTCCCACGATCCCCGCGTTGTTCTGCAGCTGCGCCGGGACGATCTCGGCCTTGATGCCCTCGATGTGGGGCAGGAACTTCTCGGACTTGCGGCTGACGCCGCCGCCGATGATGAACAGCTCCGGCGAGAACAGCATCTCGACATGGGCTAGGTACTTCTGGACGCGGCGGGCCCAGTGCTCCCAGGTGAGCTCCTCGTCCTCCCTGGCCTTGCTGGAGGCCCGCTTCTCGGCGTCGTGGCCGTGCAGTTCCAGGTGGCCCAGTTCGGTGTTGGGCACGAGGACGCCGTCGACGAAGACCGCGCTGCCGATGCCGGTGCCGAGGGTGAGCAGGATGACGGTGCCCTTGCGGTCCTTGCCCGCGCCGAAGTTCATCTCGGCGACGCCCGCCGCGTCCGCGTCGTTGACCACGGTCACGGGGAGCCCGCCGAGCCGCTCGCTGAACAACGCCCGCGCGTCGGTGTCGATCCAGGCCTTGTCGACGTTGGCCGCCGTACGGATGTGCGATCCGCCGGTGACCACGCCCGGGAAGGTCAGCCCGACCGGTCCCGTCCACCCGAAGTGGTCCACGACCTGTTTCACCCCGTCGGCCACGCTGTCGGGCGTGGCCGGGTGCGGGGTGAGCACCTTGTGGCGCTCCAGGGCCAGGTCGCCCTTGTCCAGGTCCACAGGGGCGCCCTTGATCCCGGATCCGCCGATGTCCAAGCCGAAGATCTGCATGGCCCTACGTTACGACGACGGACTGACAGTCACTCCTCCGAGGTACCCGGGGCGACCGAGGCACCGGAGACCCCCGTACGCGCCGCGACCAGTGCCGCCGCCTCCTCGCGCAGGTCGCGGCGCAACTCCTTCGGCAGCGAGAAGGTGATGGACTCCTCGGCCGCCTTGACGAGTTCCACGTCGCCGTAGCCGCGCTGCGACAGCCACTCCAGGACCTCCTCGACCAGCACCTCCGGCACCGAGGCGCCCGAGGTCACGCCGACCGTGGTCACGCCCTCCAGCCAGGCCTCGTCGATCTCGCGCGCGAAGTCCACGAGGTAGGCCTCGCGGGCGCCGGCCAGCTTGGCGACCTCGACGAGCCGCACCGAGTTGGAGGAGTTGCGGGAGCCGACCACGATGACGAGTTCGGCCTCGGCGCCCATCTGCTTCACCGCGAGCTGACGGTTCTGCGTGGCGTAGCAGATGTCGTCGCTGGGCGGGGAGATGAGCTGCGGGAACTTCTCCTTGAGGGCGTCGACGGTCTCCATCGTCTCGTCCACGCTCAGGGTCGTCTGGGACAGCCACACGATCTTCGACGGGTCACGGACCTCGACCTTGGCGACATCGGCCGGACCGTCGACGAGCGTGATGTGGTCGGGGGCCTCGCCCGAGGTGCCGATGACCTCTTCGTGGCCCTCGTGCCCGATCAGGAGGATGTCGTAGTCCTCGCTGGCGAAGCGGACGGCTTCCTTGTGGACCTTGGTGACCAGCGGGCAGGTCGCGTCGATGGTGGCGAGCCTGCCGCGCGCGGCCTCCTCGTGGACGACGGGGGCGACGCCGTGCGCGGAGAACATGACGATGTTCCCCTCGGGGACCTCCTCCGTCCGCTCGACGAAGATGGCGCCCTTCTTCTCCAGGGTCTGCACGACGTACTTGTTGTGGACGATCTCGTGCCGGACGTACACCGGAGCGCCGTACTGCTCCAGGGCTTTCTCGACGGCGATCACGGCGCGGTCCACGCCCGCGCAGTAGCCCCGGGGGGCGGCGAGCAGGACACGGCGGCCAGGCGAAGCAGTCATGCCTCCCATCGTAAGGCCGCGTTCGGCCGGTCAAAGATCGCGTGCGGGTGACCTTCCCGGGAAGACTGACCCACAGACGTGAGGGGCGGGACGGGCGAGGCGCAGGTGGAGGCATGATGTCCGGTACCGGCACGGCGGATCCCGCGGCCGTGGAGGAACACGGCGACCTGAGGCGCAGCCTCGGCTTCCGGGATCTCGTCGTCTACGGGCTGCTGTTCATCGCCCCCATGGCCCCCGTCGGGGTCTACGGCACCCTGGACGCCAAGTCGCACGGGGCGGTCGCCCTCGTCTACGTGTTCGCCACCGTGGCGATGGCGTTCACCGCGTTCAGTTACGCGCAGATGGTGCGGGTGGTCCCCCAGGCGGGGTCGGTGTTCGCCTACGCGCGCGCGGGGCTCGGCAGGGAGGCCGGGTTCGTCGCGGGCTGGATGGCGATGCTGGACTATTTGCTGATCCCGGCCGTGGCGTACCTGTTCTCCGGTATCGCGATGAACTCCCTGGTCCCGGAGGTCTCCCGCTGGGTGTGGACGGCGCTCGCGGTCCTCCTGACGACCCTGCTGAACCTGTGGGGCGTCCGGGCCGCGGCCCGGGTGGGCTTCCTGGTGCTGGCGATGGAGATCGTGGTCCTGCTGGTCTTCGCCGTGTCCGCGATCGTCGTCCTCGCGCGGGGCGGCGCCGAACGCGGCTGGCTGTCGCCGCTGTCCGGGGACGGCACCCAGGGCTCGTTCGCGCTGTCGGCGGTGATCGGCGCGGTGTCGGTGGCCGTTCTGTCGTACCTGGGCTTCGACGCGATCGCCTCGTTCGCGGAGGAGGTCACGGGCGGTTCGGAGAAGGTCGCCCGCGCGGTGCTGTTCTGTCTGGCGCTCGCGGGTGTGCTGTTCGTGGCGCAGACCTACCTGGTGGCCCTCCTGGACCCGACGACCTCGGCCCAGTACGCGGCGGACCCGGGCCGGCAGGGATCCGCCTTCTACGACGCCGTCGACACCGCGGCCGGTACCTGGCTGCACGATCTGGTGGCCGTCAGCAAGGCGATCGGCGCGGCCTTTGCGGCGCTGGCGGGCCAGGCGGCGGCCGGGCGGCTGCTGTTCGCGATGGGCCGCGACCGGCGCCTTCCGCGTGCGCTGGCGAAGACGGACTCCGGCGTGCCGCGCGTGGCGTTGCTGTGTGCGGCCGTGATCACCCTGGTCGCGGCGGTGTGGGCGGCACGCCGCGACGACGGCATGGACCACCTGGTGTCCGTGGTCGACATCGGCGCCCTGACGGCCTTCACGCTGCTGCACGCGAGCGTGGTCGGGTGGTTCGCGGTCCACAAGCGTGGCGGACCGGTGATCGGGTGGCGGCATGTGCTGGTGCCCGTGGTCGGGGCGGCGATCACTCTGGCGGTGATCGTGGAGGCGTCGGGGGCGGCTCAAGTGGTGGGCGCGGTGTGGCTGGCGGCCGGACTCGCGGTCCTGTTCGCCCAGCGCGGCCGTCAGGGCATCTCCGCCGGGTCAGGCGGGTCAGGCGGGTCAGGCGGGTCAGGCGGGTCAGGCGGGTCAGGCGGGTCAGGCGGGTCAGGCCGACTGTAGGGAACTGCGCCGACCGGCCGGAGTCGGGCGGGTCGGCAGGGCCGGGCACGACCGTGCCCTCCCGCGAACGAAGTCGAGCGTGAGAGCGCGCCGGACCTCGCACCCCGGGCCTCGGGCCACGCGCCCCGGGCCTCCACCCCGAACCCACGCCCAGACCCCGCGGCGCCGGCGCGCTCCGCCGGACAAGGACCGGCCCTGGTTCCCCTGCGGTGACGGTGTGTTGTCGTACCCGGACGTTACGCTCGCGGCATGGCTGTGAACTCGACTCCCGAAGCGCCCCTGCCCGTCGGCGAGGTGTCGCGGCTCATCGGCGGCTGGATCGAGCGCCTCGGCGCCGTGTGGGTCGAGGGGCAGATCACCCAGCTCTCCCGGCGTCCGGGCGCGGGCGTCGTGTTCCTCACACTGCGCGATCCGTCGCACGACATCTCGGTGGGCGTGACCTGCTTCCGCCAGGTCTTCGACGACGTCGCCGATGTCGTCACCGAGGGCGCCCGGGTCGTCGTACTCGCGAAGCCGGAGTGGTACGCGCCGCGGGGGCAGCTCTCGCTGCGGGCCACCGAGATAAGGCCCGTCGGGGTCGGTGAGCTGCTCGCGCGGCTGGAGCAGCTGAAGAAGTCCCTCGCCGCGGAGGGGCTGTTCGCGCCGGAGCGCAAGAAGCCGCTGCCGTTCCTGCCGCAGTTGATCGGGCTGGTCTGCGGGCGTGCCTCGGCCGCCGAGCGGGACGTCCTGGAGAACGCCAGGCATCGCTGGCCGGCCGTCCGCTTCGAGGTGCGCAACGTCCCGGTGCAGGGGGTGCACGCCGTCCCGCAGGTCGTGCAGGCGGTCAAGGAGCTCGACGCGCTGGACGGCGTGGACGTGATCATCGTGGCGCGCGGCGGGGGCAGCGTGGAGGATCTGCTGCCGTTCTCCGACGAGCAGTTGGTGCGGGCGGTCGCGTCCTGTCGTACTCCGGTCGTCTCCGCGATCGGGCACGAGCCGGACACCCCGCTGCTCGACTATGTCGCCGACGTGCGGGCGTCCACGCCTACGGACGCCGCCAAGAAGGTCGTACCGGACGTCGGGGAGGAGTACGAGCGGGTGCGGTCGCTGCGGGACCGCGCGCGGCGCTGTGTGGAGGCGTTCCTGCAGCGGGAGGAGCGCGGCCTGGCGCACGCGCTCGCGCGGCCGTCGATAGAGGATCCGCACCGGATGATCGACGAGCGCGCGGACCATGTGGCCTCCCTGACCGACCGCGGCCGCCGCACCCTGGGGCATCTGCTGGACCGCGCCGACTCCGAGCTGACGCACACGCACGCACGCGTGGTGGCCCTCTCCCCCGCCGCGACCCTGCAGCGCGGGTACGCGGTGCTGCAGAAGGCCGACGGGCATGTGGTGCGGGCGCCGGACGAGGTGGCAGGGGAGGAGACCCTGCGGGCGCGGGTGGCCGAGGGTGAGTTCACTGTCCGAGTCGATGCATAGGGTGGGCGGATGACCAGCAAGGTGGCGGAAGAGACGCTCGGGTACGAGCAGGCGCGGGACGAGCTGATCGAGGTCGTACGGCGGCTGGAGGCCGGCGGTACGACGCTGGAGGAGTCCCTGGCTCTCTGGGAGCGGGGCGAGGAGCTGGCGAAGGTGTGCCGGCGCTGGCTGGACGGGGCGCGGCAGCGGCTGGACGCGGCGCTGGCCGAGCAGGAAGTGACGGCCGGCGAGGGCGACGCCGAGTAGCGGCTGCCGGGCGATCCACCGGACCGACTGTGAAGCGGATCACTAGGGTCAGCTCATTGTTGAAAGTTGAACTTACTTCGCGTACCTTCGGAGACGTCAACCGGTCCACGGTCCGTTTCCGGGGCCCACGTACTTCCGAGAAGGTTCCCGCATGTCTCTCGTTCTTGACCCCGCCGCCCAGGACCTGCTGTTCCGCGAGGCCCGCACCGCGAACACCTTCACCGACGAGCCGGTGACCGACGAGCAGGTCCAGGCGATCTACGACCTGGTCAAGTTCGGCCCGACCGCCTTCAACCAGAGCCCGCTGCGCATCACCCTGGTCCGCTCCGCCGAGGCCCGCGAGCGCCTGGTCAAGCACATGGCCGAGGGCAACCAGCCGAAGACCGCCACCGCCCCGCTGGTCGCGATCCTCTCCGCGGACAACGAGTTCCACGAGGAACTGCCGCAGCTCCTCCCGCACTTCCCGCAGGCCAAGGACCTCTTCTTCGCCGAGCGCCCCGCCCGTGAGGGTGCCGCCGGGCTGAACGCCGCCCTCCAGGCCGCGTACTTCATCATCGGCGTCCGTGCCGCGGGTCTCGCCGCCGGTCCGATGACCGGCCTCGACTTCGCCGGCGTCCAGAAGGAGTTCCTGGACGGCGACCACACCCCGCTGATGGTCGTCAACATCGGCAAGCCGGGCGAGGACGCCTGGTTCCCGCGCTCCCCGCGGCTCTCGTTCGACGAGGTCGTCACCACCGTCTGAGACCGCTGACACACGAGAGGGCCCGGCTGCCTGGCAGCCGGGCCCTCTCGTCGTTCTCCCGCGCCGTTCACGCAGTTCTGAGCGACTTCGCCATCTCGGTCAGCTGGGCGAACGATCCCGTGCCCGCGACCACCGTCGTCGCCCCGTCGCCACTGTGCACGAGGGCGTCGTAGCGACCGCCGGTGTACCGCGTCCAGGTGCGGCCCGCGATCTCCTGGGTCTGCTTCGTCGCCGCGCCGCCCTGGCTGGCCTCGTCGGCGAACGTCGACTGCTTCTGAGTCGACTGCTCGATCTGCACGTACTCACCACCAGGGGCCTGGAAGCCCAGGTGCCAGGCGTCGAACTCGTCGGCCTGGAAGCGCACAGAGGTCGCCTTCCAGTCGGCCGACAGGCCTTCGGGCGCCGCCACCGGGTAGGAGGCCGCGCGCCGGGCCGTGAGCAACTCGACGCGGTAGTCGACCTTCTGGACGTCCGGAGCGGAGTCGTCGTGCGGGATGAACACGTAGATGACCGCCGCCGCGATCCCGATCAGGCCCAGGGACAGAATCATGTCCCGGACCGTCTTCTGCTTGCCGTTCGAACCTGCCACGCCCCCTATCGTCGCAGGTGCCCGGTCCGCTCATCCGTGGGGGCCCCTGCTCATTTTGTCGGACTGACGATAGAGTCGACGGTCGAACCCTCATCCGGCCGTCGTCGTATCAGAAAGGTGCGCACCGATGACCGAGCATCATCATCTGCCGTCCGAACTCGAAGTCCCCTCCGAGGCCCCCGACCGCAACCTCGCCCTGGAACTGGTCCGGGTGACCGAAGCCGCCGCGATGGCCGCGGGCCGCTGGGTCGGCCGGGGCGACAAGAACGGAGCCGACGGCGCCGCGGTGCGCGCCATGCGGTCCCTCGTCTCCACCGTGTCGATGAACGGCGTGGTCGTCATCGGCGAGGGGGAGAAGGACGAGGCCCCGATGCTCTTCAACGGGGAGCGCGTGGGCGACGGGACCGGGCCCGAGTGCGACATCGCCGTCGACCCGATCGACGGGACGACGCTGAACGCCAAGGGCATGCCGAACGCGATCGCGGTCCTGGCCGCGGCCGACCGGGGGTCGATGTTCGACCCGTCCGCCGTCTTCTACATGGACAAGCTGGTCACGGGCCCGGAGGCCGCGGACTTCGTCGACATCGACGCCCCGGTCTCCGTGAACATCCGGCGCGTCGCCAAAGCCAAGCGGGTCACTCCGGAGGACGTGACCGTGGTCGTCCTCGACCGGCCCCGGCACGAAGGGATCATCAAGGAGATCCGGGAGGCGGGCGCACGGATCAAGCTGATCTCCGACGGTGACGTGGCGGGATCGATCTACGCGCTGCGCGAAGGCACCGGCGTGGACCTGCTGCTGGGCATCGGCGGCACCCCTGAGGGCATCATCTCGGCCTGCGCCGTGAAGTGCCTCGGCGGGACGATCCAGGGCAAGCTGTGGCCGAAGGACGACGAGGAGCGGGCGCGGGCGATCGACGCCGGACACGACCTGGACCGGGTGCTCACGACCGACGACCTGGTGTCCGGGGAGAACGTGTTCTTCGTCGCCACGGGCATCACCGACGGGGAGCTGCTGCGCGGTGTGCGCTACCGGTCGGAGACCGCGACGACCGACTCGATCGTGATGCGGTCGAAGTCGGGGACGGTGCGGCGGATCGACTCGGAGCATCGGCTGAGCAAGCTGCGGGCGTACAGCGCGATTGACTTCGATCGCGCCAAATAGAGCCTGATGGCTCGGAGCCTGGGCGGGTGCGGGTGCGTGGGGGCTGGTCGCGCAGTTCCCCGCGCCCCCAGGCAGTTCGACTCGGCCCAGTTCCAAAGGCGCCCCCGGTGCGGTGGGGGCGCCTTTTGCTGTTGGTTCAGCCGGCCTGCGCTATGCGGGCCGCCCTCGACGCGTTCTTCAGTTCCATGTCGCGGCGGCGCCTACGGGCCAGGACGACTCGGCGTTCCGCCGCCGTGAGGCCGCCCCAGACGCCGTAGGGCTCGGGTTGCAGCAGGGCGTGTTCGCGGCACTCCACCATCACCGGACAGCGGGCGCAGACCCGCTTCGCGGCCTCCTCGCGGGAGAGCCTGGCGGCGGTGGGTTCCTTGGACGGGGCGAAGAACAGGCCGGCCTCGTCGCGCCGGCACACCGCCTCGGTGTGCCATGGAGCGTCTTGGTCCCTGTCCCGCACTGGCACCCGCTGGGCCGGAACGGCAGCGACCTGCAGGGACGAATGCGGCGGTTGCAGCACGGTCTACTCCTGACGACGGCTTCGCGAGCGAGAGACGATGCAGCAAGCCCTACCCGCTGTGCGCGCGCCTATGCACTGAGTCCCGAACCGCTGGATTCCGGGGGGTCGTGTGCGCCTCCGGGAGCCGACCGGGGGCGGATCCGCCGGTCTCGCACCCGCCCGGATTCACAACCGTCAACGATCCAGGTGTTTGCGCAAACTCCGGTCCAGCTTGTGGTCGACCGCGCGATGCACCCGGTCGAGGATGTCCGCGACGAGCTTGCCGCGCTTGGGCCGTCCCTCGATGTTGCCGAGGACCGCCCAGCCGTCGATGTACACCACGGGTGCGTCGGGCTCGGCCGAGTCCAGGGTGTCCACCTCGAAGTTGCCGAGGACGCCGCCGCCGGTGCCGCGCAGCGAGACGTTCTCGGGGACGCGGACCTCGACGCTGCCGAAGACCGAGAACGCCTTGATCACGACCTGGCGGTACTCGAAGATCGCCTCACTGAGGTCGATCTCCACGCTGCCGAAGATCGCGTAGGCGTGGATGCGGCGGCCCGCGCGCCAGCGGCCCTTGCGGACGGCGGCACTGAAGACCGCCACCACGTTGTCGTCGGGGTCGTGGGGTATCGCGTCGGTCGGCCTGTTGGGGGCCGGGGTCCAGGCCGGGGCGGCACGGCGCTCGTGGGCCGCGGGCAGGTCCCGGATGAAGGCCTCCAGCTCGCCCGCCGTCTTGGCACTCAGCACCCCCTCGACCCGCTCGGCGTGCTCGTCCGCGGTGAGCCGGCCCTCGGCGAGGGCCTCGCGCAGGATGTCGGCGACACGGTCGCGGTCGGCGTCCGAGGCGCGCAGGTCGGCCGGTGCGAGCGCGGGTTCCTCGCGCTTCTGAAGATCGGGCTTCTGAAGGTCCACGGCAGCAGCGTACCGAAACGCGATAGATCGCGACTAGGGCTGTGGACAACTCTTGGCCAACCAACTGAGCCTTACCTCACAGGCCGCCGCTCTTGGACAGGTTCTAGGCTGGTGAGGCCCGCCGACGGAGGCGGGTGGCCGTCCGCAGAGTGAGGAATGGGCTGAGATGCCTGAGTTCGCGTACACCGATCTGCTCCCCATGGGAGAGGACACCACCCCCTATCGGCTGGTGACCTCCGAGGGTGTCTCCACCTTCGAGGCCGACGGGCGGACCTTCCTCAAGGTGGAGCCGGAGGCGCTGCGCGAGCTCGCCGCGGAGGCCATCCACGACATCCAGCACTACCTGCGGCCCGCGCACCTCGCGCAGCTGCGCCGGATCATCGACGACCCCGAGGCCTCCGGCAACGACAAGTTCGTGGCACTGGACCTGCTGAAGAACGCCAACATCGCGGCGGCGGGTGTCCTGCCCATGTGCCAGGACACCGGTACGGCGATCGTCATGGGCAAGCGCGGACAGAACGTGCTGACGTCCGGCGGCGACGAGGAGGCCCTCTCCCAGGGCATCTACGACGCCTACCTGAACCTCAACCTGCGCTACTCGCAGATGGCCCCGCTGACCATGTGGGACGAGAAGAACACCGGCTCCAACCTCCCCGCCCAGATCGAGCTGTACGCCACCGACGGCGGCGCGTACAAGTTCCTGTTCATGGCGAAGGGCGGCGGCTCGGCCAACAAGTCGTTCCTCTACCAGGAGACGAAGGCCGTCCTGAACGAGGCCTCCATGATGAAGTTCCTGGAGGAGAAGATCCGTTCGCTGGGTACGGCCGCCTGCCCGCCGTACCACCTGGCGATCGTCGTCGGCGGCACCTCCGCCGAGTACGTGCTGAAGACCGCCAAGTACGCCTCCGCGCACTACCTGGACGAGATCCCGGCCGAGGGCTCGGAGCTCGGGCACGGCTTCCGGGACAAGGACCTGGAGCAGAAGGTCTTCGAGCTGACCCAGCGGATCGGGATCGGCGCGCAGTTCGGCGGCAAGTACTTCTGCCATGACGTGCGTGTCGTACGGCTGCCCCGGCACGGCGCGTCCTGCCCGGTCGCGATCGCCGTGTCCTGCTCCGCCGACCGCCAGGCCGTCGCGAAGATCACCGCGGAGGGCGTCTTCCTGGAGCAGCTGGAGAGGGACCCGGCGCGGTTCCTGCCGGAGACGACGGACGAGCACCTCGACGAGTCGGACGTGGTCCGCATCGACCTGAACCAGCCGATGGACGACATCCTCGCGGAGCTCACCAAGTACCCGGTCAAGACGCGGCTCTCGCTCACCGGCCCGCTGGTCGTGGCCCGCGACATCGCGCACGCCAAGATCAAGGAACGCCTTGACGCGGGCGAGGAGATGCCGCAGTACCTGAAGGACCACCCGGTGTACTACGCGGGCCCGGCCAAGACCCCCGAGGGCTACGCGTCCGGTTCCTTCGGCCCGACCACGGCCGGCCGCATGGACTCCTACGTCGAGCAGTTCCAGGCGGCGGGCGGCTCCAAGGTGATGCTGGCCAAGGGCAACCGCAGCAAGCAGGTCACGGACGCGTGCGACACGCACGGCGGCTTCTACCTCGGTTCCATCGGCGGTCCCGCCGCCCGTCTCGCGCAGGACTGCATCAAGAAGGTCGAGGTCGTCGAGTACGAGGAGCTCGGCATGGAGGCCGTCTGGAAGATCGAGGTCGAGGACTTCCCCGCCTTCGTGGTGGTCGACGACAAGGGCAACGACTTCTTCCAGGATCCCGCCCCGGCGCCGACGTTCACCAGCATCCCGGTGCGGGGTCCTGGCCTGGCCTGAATCGGCCCCTGAAGCCTCCCAGGCCCCCGGCATCACGGGGGCCTGCTACTGCAGGCAGGGAGAATTGGCGGGGGCGGGCACCGGCCCTGCCAAGACCGGATCAGGAGGGTCAGCCGACGCACAGGGTGACGGTGGGGGTGTCGCCAGACCTGACGGGCGTCGAGGCGTGCGGGGAGCCTGATCCTCTGGGCCACCGTCCGCGCCGTATCCAGATCCCAGCCCACCAGGTCCGTCTGGCTGGGCCCCGGAGAATACGTACAACGAGGGCGTCGCGTCGGCGTCACCGGCTCGTCGGCCGGATCGACCCTGATCCGCCGGACGCGGCCGCCATTTGCGACAGGGCCGCTCCGGAGCCTCCCGGACCAAGTCCTCGGCCGCGTCGCCTTTCCCTACACATCCCGATGTCAACGGGGCCGGTGTGGCCCTACTCTGAGTGCTGGTCACTCTCGGGGAGCGCATATGACGTTCGACCAGTCCTCCTGGCAGCTCCACAACAGCCGGGTCTACAACATCGCCGGTGATCTGCACCTCACCGAGCAGAGCGGTCCCCAGGACTTCGCCGACGCCATGACGCGGGTACGGGCGGACCTCGGCGCCCTCGACGGCGTACCGGAGGACGAACGCACTGCCCTCGACGAGGAGTTGGCCCTTGTCGAGGAGGAGTCGGCAGCCGAAGAGCGTCCGGGGGCCGATGCCGTGGCTGGTCGTCTCGCGCGTGTCGCAGGGCGGCTGCGCGCCCTGGGCAGCGCCACCACCGCGGCTGTCGAACTGGGCAACTCCGTGGACTCGCTGGCCCAGTGGGCCGGCCACCACTTTTGATCGGCCCCGTGCGATGCGGGGGTCCGATGAGGGGCGGCCGGGTTACGACCAGCAGCGCTGGAGCGTGGACACCGTCATCAACGCGCAGGTCCACCTGCCCCTCGCCGCTGGAGACCGGTCCGAGGTGGGGGTGGCACGTGCCGTTGGTCCGCCTCCGCCACCCGAGGGTCCCGAATTCCGCAAGTCGCTTGCCCGTCTGCTGCTCCGCAAACTGACTGCCACGCTCGATGAGATGCACTGGCTGGACAACAAGCTGATCGATCTGTCGGCAGTCGTCGAGGATGTCGACGGCCGCCCGCCGACGCACCGCCGAGTCCTGCCGGGTCGACGCGGGCGCAGCGCCGTAAGACCCCTGCACGAGGTCCTGGCACGCCCGGAGACCGATCTCATTCTGCTCCAGGGCGGTGCAGGCACAGGCAAGAGTGTCGCGCTGCGCCGGCACGCCATGTCCCGACTCCGGCAGATCGCGGAAGGGCGCAACATCACCGCGCCGCTGCCTCTCTACGTCAATCTCCGCGATCTCAGGGCGGGACCGGACGAGATCGACACGGACGTACTGCGCCGGTACATCCTGGCGCAGACGGCTCCGCGGGGCAGCGCAGACGTCGCGGCATACCTCGCCCACTCCTTCATGGACGACCTGCGCCATCGCCGGGTCACCCTGCTGCTCGACTCGTTCGACGAGATCCCCGCCGTGCTCGACAGCCCGACGATCGACGCCGCGGTCGCGCCGTACATCCAGACGGTCATCGAACTCGTCGGGGGTGGCGGCCGGTGCGTGGTCGCCACACGGGAGTACAAGGGGCCACGCGCGTCCGGCTGGACAAGGCTCCAGCTTCTCTGGATGTCCCCGCAGCAGCAGAACGACCTGCTGCGCGGTCTGGAGCTCGACAACAACGCCCTGGCGCTCGTACAGCCGCTCCTGCTGGATCCGCGCCTCGGGTTCGCCGGTGAGTTGCGCAATCCGCTGAGCCTGCATCTGCTGGCGACCTATGTGCGCGACAACGGCGCCCTTCCGGACCGGCCCAGCGCCCTGTTCGCCGAGTACGCCGCGTCCCGGCTGCGGGCGGCCCTGCCGCCGACCGGACCGGACAAGCCCAGGGCGCGTACCGTCCTGGAGGGTTTCCTCGCACAGTTCGCCTACCGGCTGACCTCGACCCGCGGCGGGCTCTCAGCGGACGAGAACACCTATGTTCAGGAGATCTCCCGGGTGGCGGACAGCTCCGTGACCCGCGACCTCATGCTCCGGACGCTCGCCGCGTCACGGATCCTGGTCTCCTCGACGGAGGAGTCCACCGGCCGAACCGTGTTCTTCGGCCACCGTCGCGTGCTCCAGTACTTCAGCGGCCGCTATGTCGCCGCGCATCCGTCCGCCGTACCGGCCCGCGAGCTGGCGACCAGCGGGCGGTGGCGGGAGACCGCGGTGACCGTGCTCCAGGACGGCCCGCGCGAGGTCACCCTCCCCTTGCTGGCCGCCCTGGGCGAGGTACTGGCTGCCGAGCGGGACCGTGCCCTGGCACCCGGCACCGACGGGTTCGAGTGGTCACCCGAGGCCGTCCACTGCCTCGAGTTGCTCTCGGCCGCCTATCAAGGCAGACCGGACTGGCCGCACGAGCTGGTTCGACCGCTGGTCGAGGAACTGGTCGCGGCGGCATGGGAGCGGGGCAGTGTGAGCGACCGAAAGTTCGCACTGGACTGCCTGCCACTGCTGTCCGAGGAGACCCGCCAGGCGTATGTCGATCATGCCTTCGCCGTGGAGAGCGGCTGGCTGCGGATGACAGTGCTGCGAGAGTGCGCCACGCTCCCGGTGTTGTCGGCGGAGGTACGGGCGTCCATACGCCGGCTGCTGATCACCCGGCTCGGAGAGCGGCGGGCATCGCCCGCGGAGACCCGGGCCCTGGACGTGGACCTGCAACGGCTTCGGGGGGACGACGACTTCGTCGGGTTGCGGCGGGTTGTGGACCGAACCCGGGCCGGGGTGGTCGCGCTGGGAGGGTCGGGCGCCCTCTTCCAAGCGATCACCGAACAGCCGGGAGACGTCCTGCGTCTGCTCATGGCCCTCGTCTCCGGACTCCTGATCTTCGCCCTTCCCGCGTGGATCGTCTTCCGCCTCTACCAGTCCAGCAGGCCCGTTTCCTATGGGAAGGGAAGGAGCCGGGTACACAGGATCGCCGGGCTGATCGAGCCCGACCTCCTCGATGTGAAGAGTGACCCGATGCTGCGGGTCGTCAGCACCATGGCTCTCGGGTGCTGCGCAATAGGGTTGAAAGCCATGATCCAGGGCATCGCGGCCTACGACATCGTGCCGGCTCTTGTGACCGCCGCCTTCTGTCTGTTGCTGAGCCAGGCCGTCCTCTGGGGACCCAGCGTGCTGTACGCCGTTCACCGTGGCGATTCCGCCGGGAGCCTCCGAGGGGCACGGCTCCTGTTCGTCGTCCCGTACGTACTCGGCCGCAGGGATCACCCGTGCTGGGAGTGGCTGAGGACCCGGAAATGGAAATGGCGCACACTCTGGCGCAACGCGCTGCTGACCGTGGCCGCCCTGTCGGCGTTCGGTGTCATCGCCGCTCTGGTCGACAAAGTGCTGGGCGGATACACGTTGCCTCGGCCCGTTCTCATGGCGATATACGCCGCTCCCCTTGCGGTGGTCGCATGGATGGTCGCTACAGGTGTCTACAAGGCTCTCCACATGATCATCCGTGTCCTCCTCGCCGAAATCCGCCGCCACCGCACGCTCAGCCGCGCCCTCCAGCGCGGCCGGGCCGGCGGTCCCGCCTTCTTCGCCGCCCTGTTCTCACTCCGCGAGGCCAGTGAGGCCACCGACTTCGTGTGGAGCGTGCGGAACGTTCCCCGGGGCACCCCTCTCGACCTCGACCGGCGGCTCCTGCGGCAGTGCATCGCCCGTCTGGAGAGCACCGCCACCGGCGCCGAACAGATCCACGGGCTCCCGGTCGAGGCGCTCCCCCGCCTCACCAGATGGCAGGGTGACAGTGATCTCCTCGATGAGCTAGGACGTCTCGACGAACAGCTCCGGGCCCGCTGACCGGGAACATCGCGCCCGGCCCGCACGCTGTACCCGGTATGAGCGAATACCGGATCGAGCACGACTCCATGGGTGAAGTACGCGTCCCCGCCGACGCCAAGTGGCGGGCCCAGACCCAGCGGGCCGTGGAGAACTTCCCCGTCTCCGGCCAGCGCATCGAGCGGGCGCACATCGAGGCCCTCGCGCGCATCAAGGGGGCCGCGGCGAAGGTGAACGCCGAGCTGGGGGTGCTCGACAAGGACATCGCCCAGGCGATCCAGGACGCGGCCGAGGAGGTCGCGCGCGGGGACTGGGACGGGCACTTCCCCGTCGACGTCTTCCAGACCGGGTCCGGCACCTCGTCCAACATGAACACCAACGAGGTCGTGGCCACCCTCGCGACCGAGCGGCTCGGCCGTGCCGTGCACCCCAACGACCACGTCAACGCCTCCCAGTCGTCCAACGACGTCTTCCCCTCCTCCATCCACATCGCCGCCACCGCCGCCGTGACCCGGGATCTCATCCCCGCCCTCGGCCATCTGGCCGCCGCGCTGAGCCGCAAGTCCGAGGAGTTCGCGGACGTCGTGAAGTCCGGGCGGACCCATCTGATGGACGCCACCCCGGTGACCCTGGGCCAGGAGTTCGGCGGGTACGCGGCGCAGATCCGCTACGGCGTCGAGCGGCTGGAGGCCTCGCTGCCCCGGCTCGCCGAACTCCCCCTGGGCGGCACGGCGGTCGGCACCGGCATCAACACCCCGCCCGGTTTCTCCGCCGCCGTCATCGAGGAGGTGGCCCGCACCACCGGGCTGCCGCTCACCGAGGCCCGGGACCACTTCGAGGCGCAGGGCGCCCGGGACGGGATCGTCGAGACCAGCGGGCAGCTCAGGACCATCGCGGTCGGACTCACGAAGATCGCCAATGATCTGCGGTGGATGTCCTCGGGCCCGCGGACAGGCCTGGCGGAGATCTCCCTGCCCGACCTCCAGCCCGGTTCGTCGATCATGCCCGGCAAGGTCAACCCGGTGATCCCGGAGGCCGTTCTGATGGTCGCCGCGCAGGTCGTCGGGAACGACGCGACCGTCGCCACCGCCGGTGCGGCCGGCAACTTCGAGCTCAACGTCATGCTGCCGGTCATCGCGAAGAACGTCCTGGAGTCGGTCCGGCTGCTCGCCAACGTCTCCCGGCTGCTCGCCGACCGGACCGTCGACGGGATCGTCGCCCACCGCGAACGCGCCCGGGAGTACGCCGAGTCCTCGCCCTCCGTGGTCACCCCGCTCAACAAGTACATCGGGTACGAGGAGGCCGCGAAGGTCGCCAAGAAGGCCCTCGCGGAGCTGAAGACGATCCGGCAGGTCGTGCTGGAGAGCGGGTACGTCGAGCGCGGCGACCTGACGGAACAGCAGTTGGACGAGGCACTGGATGTCCTGCGGATGACACGGCCGTAACCTTTCCCGTCCCCCGCGTGAACCGTGACGCGCGCCGCAGCGTCGTATGCCCATGGCACCTAATATCTCTTCATGGCAGACGGTGGAGCGGTGAGAGCGGTGGAAGCGGGCACGTCGACGTCCTTCTGGGAGCCCGGGAGTCAGATCCTGTGGCGCTACCGGGAGAACTCCGGCGCGCACTTCCACATCGTCCGCCCCGTCACCGTCGTACGCGACGACGAGGATCTGCTCGCCGTGTGGCTGGCGCCGGGCACCGAGTGTGTGAAGCCGGTGCTGGCCGACGGCACGTCCGTGCACGCGGAGCCGCTGGAGTCCCGCTACACCAAGCCGCGGACCGTGCAGCGGGGCCGCTGGTTCGGCACCGGGGTGCTGAAGCTGGCGCGCCCCGGACTGCCGTGGTCGGTATGGCTGTTCTGGGAACCGGGCTGGCAGTTCAAGAACTGGTACGTGAACCTCGAGGAGCCGCTGACGCGTTGGGCCCAGGGCGTGGACTCCGAGGACCACTTCCTGGACATCTCGGTGCACCCGGACCGCAGTTGGCACTGGCTCGACGAGGACGAGTTCGCCCAGGCCCAGCGGGACGGGCTGATGGGACCCCGACTCGCAGGTCAGGTCAGGGAAGCGGGGCAGTCAGCGGTGGACGTGATCCGCGCCTGGGGCCCGCCGTTCTCTGACGGCTGGCCCGACTGGCGGCCCGATCCGTCCTGGTCTGTACCGCTCCTTCCGGAAGACTGGGACCGTACGCCCGCGCACTTGTCCTCATGAGACCCTTGATGCGCCCCCGGGCCGCAAACGTAGGATCGTCCTCCGCAAGAGTGCGCAGCGGCAACTACCGGATCGGGCACTGTGCTTGACCGATCGTCACCGAGGGGCGGCAGGACGTGAGCGTGGGGTACGAGGGCAACACCGGTACGGGCCGACGTTTCGCCAACAACGCAGGAGCAGCCCCTGACCACGCGGGAATTCCGTTCCTGGGACACGCATTCCGGGTATCGGGATTTCGGCGGGACCAACTGCGCGTACGGCGTGCAGCCCCGGACGGACGGATTCGACACGCGTGACGGAGCACCCGACCTCCTTCGAACGCCCCCAACCGGGCGTCGGCCCCACGGACCCCCGCGGGGCGCGTCCGCACTCCCTGGCGCCCTCACCCGCCCAGGGCGTCGAGGCGCCGTCCGCTTTACCCGTCCAGGCCGGCTCCGGTGACACCGCGCCGGAGACGGCACCCGTCTCCCAGGGCAGCAACAGCGCAACCGGCAAGGCCGGTAAGACCGGCAGAACCGGCAACAACAAGGACATGGGTATGAACCCGGCGGCCACCGGCCCCGAGCACTCCCAGCCGGCCGCCGCGGAGCAGGACACGCACCGCCCGCGGCCCGTCTCCGACGGGGTCCCGGTCCAGCCGGGCGGCGGGGACGACCGGCTGGAGAGCAGCGCCAGCAGCGAGGAACGCCGTACCGGACAGGCTCTGTCCCCGGGCCGGCCCACACCCATGCGGCGGGACGGGGACCGGCTGCGCTTCGTGGGCGCGGCGACCCGCCGGATCGCCCGCGGCATAGACCTGGACGAGATCGTCATGGGGCTGTGCCGGGCGACCGTGCCGACGTTCTCCGACGCGATCCTCGTGTATCTGCGCGACCCGCTGCCGGTCGGCGACGAGCGGCCCACCGGCCCCCTCGTGCTGAGGCTGCGGCGCAGCGACCGGATCCCGCAGCAGGAGCGGGACCTGGAGGACGGCATCCTGCCGGTGCCGGTGCCGGAGAACCCGACCGAACTGGACGCCCTCGGCACCGAACTGTGCGAGGTACAGCCCGGCAGCGCGCTCGCCGAGGTGCTGCGCGGGGTGCGCCCGGTCTTCACGGACACTCCCGCGGCCCACGCGGCGCTTCCGGAACTGCTCGGCGAGGGCGGCGAGTTCGCCGTACCGCCCGGGCGCCGCGCGATCCTGGCCCCGCTGCGCGGCCGACGCCGGGTGATCGGCGCCGCGCTGTTCCTGCGCCGCCCCGACCGCATCCCCTTCGACCCGGACGACCTGCTGGTGGCCGCCCAGCTCGCCACGCACAGCGCGCTCGGCATCGACAAGGCCGTCCTGTACGGCCGTGAGGCGTACATCGCCGACGAGCTCCAGCGCACCATGCTGCCGGAGACCCTCCCGCGGCCGACCGGTGTACGGCTGGCCTCGCGCTATCTGCCGGCCGCCGAGACGGCCCGGGTGGGCGGCGACTGGTACGACGCGATCCCGCTGCCGGGCAGCCGGGTCGCGCTGGTCGTCGGGGACGTGATGGGCCACTCCATGACCTCCGCGGCGATCATGGGACAGCTGCGGACGACGGCCCAGACCCTCGCCGGGCTCGACCTGCCCCCGCAGGAGGTGCTGCACCACCTCGACGAACAGGCCCAACGGCTCGGCACGGACCGCATGGCGACCTGCCTCTACGCCGTCTACGACCCGGTGTCGCACCGCATCACCATCGCCAACGCCGGCCATCCGCCGCCGGTGCTGCTGCACCTGGGCGGCCGTGCGGAGGTGCTCCGGGTGCCGCCGGGCGCGCCGATCGGTGTCGGAGGCGTCGACTTCGAGGCCGTCGAGCTGGACGCCCCGGCCGGAGCGACGCTGTTGCTGTACACCGACGGGCTCGTGGAGTCACGGCTGCGGGACGTGTGGACCGGGATAGAGCAGTTGAGGGAGAAGCTCGCCGCGACCGCGCAGTTGACCGGGCCGGATCACCCGCCGCCGCTGGAGGCGCTGTGCGACGAGGTGCTCGACATGCTCGGCCCGGGCGACCGGGACGACGACATCGCGCTGCTCGCCGCCCGCTTCGACGGGATCGCGCCGAGCGACGTGGCGTACTGGTACCTGGAGCCGGAGGACGCGGCCCCCGGCCGTGCGCGTCGGCTCGCGCGGCGGGCGCTGTCGCGGTGGGGCATGGAGGATCTGACCGACTCCGTCGAGCTGTTGGTGAGTGAGGTCGTCACCAACGCCGTGCGGTACGCGACCCGGCCGGTCACGCTTCGGCTGCTGCGCACCGATGTGCTGCGCTGCGAGGTCGGGGACGACGTGCCGCAACTGCCACGGCTGCGACAGGCTCGCGCCACCGACGAGGGTGGGCGCGGCCTGTACCTCGTCAACCGGCTGGCCCGGCGCTGGGGCGCGACCCGGCTCAGCACCGGCAAGGTGGTGTGGTTCGAGCTGAACCGGAACTGACCGCGCCACTGCTCGGTCCGGTCCACGAACGGCGAAGGGCGCCCGGTGATCACCGGGCGCCCTTTCGTGCGTCTGCGCTACTGGTCGTCGTTCGGGTCGAGCGGGTTCTCCGGAGGGGATGTGTTGCCCGTCGGAGTCACCGGCGGGCTGATCGACGGCGAATTCGTCGGGGACGGCGACGACGACGTCGGAGGCTTGGTCGTCGGAGCCTGGGTCGTCGGGGTCTCCGACGGTTTCTCCGTGGTCGCCGACGCCGACGGCGAGTTGGACACCGAAGCGCTGGGGCTCGGCGTCCAGCTCGGCTTGACCGCGGCGCCCTGGTCGGTGTCCAGGTCGAACTTGGTGTTCTCGCCCGCCACACCGAAGGTGTACTCGGCCCAGATCTGCGCCGGGAAGCCACCGCCGTTGACGCGGGGAAGGCCGGCGGTCTTGTACATCTTGCTCTGCGCGTGGGTCTTGTAGTCCTCGCCGAACAGGCCGACCGAGGTGACCAGGTCCGGGGTGTAGCCGGTGAACCAGGCCGACAGGTTGTCGTCGGAGGTGCCCGTCTTGCCGGCGACCTTCCGGCCGTCGCGGGCCGCGTTCTGCGCCACGGACACCTTGGCCGTACCGTCGTCGACCACGCCGGTCAGTACCGAGGTCACCGTGTCGGCGGCCTCGCGGCTGATGACCTGCTCGCCGATCGGGTCGGGCATCTGGACCTCGGTGCCGCCCTGCTCCGCCGACTTGATGATGCTCGGCGTGACCTGCTTGCCGTGGTTGTCGAGCGTGGCGTAGACGCCGGCCATCTGGATCGGGCTCGCGCCCATGGTGCCCAGGGTGTAGGCGGGGAGCGCCTTGAGCTTGCCGGTGTCCATGCCCATCTTGGTGGCCGTCTCGAGCACCTTGTCCATGCCGACGTCCACGCCCATCTGCGCGAAGACGGAGTTGATGGACTTGTCCATCGCCGTCTGGACGGTGACCTTGCCGTAGTCCGCGTCGTCCTCGTTCTCGGGGCCGAAGCCGACCTTGTCGCCGTTGCTGTCCACGACCTGGCGCTTGCTGGTGCCGTCGTAGATCGTGTTCGCGCCGATCGCCTTGCCGTCCTGCGTCTCGGAGGCGTTCTCCAGGGCGGCGGCGAGGATGACCGGCTTGAACGTCGACGCGGGCTGGTAGTCGGTGCGGTTGGCGTTGCTGATGTAGTGCTTGGTGTAGTCCGCGCCGCCGTACAGGGCGACGATCTTCCCCGTCTTGGGGTCGACGGAGGCGGCACCGGCCTGGACGTTCTTGTCGACCGTCCGCTTCTTCGGGTCGAGCTGGCTGATCAGCTGGGTCTTGACCGACTTCTCCAGCTGGGCCTGCTTCTTCTTGTCGATGTTCACGGTGATGGTCCAGCCCGAGTTCTCGACCCGGGCCTCGGCCTCGTCCTGGGTGAGGCCCTCCTGCTTGATCAGCTGCTTCTCGAGCTGCTGGTTGGCAAGCTTGACGAAGTAGCCCTTCTGCCCCTCGAGACCAGGCACGGCCTTGGGCTCCTTGGGCACCGGGAAGGTCATGGCGTCGCGCTTGGTCTTGTTCAGCCAGCCCTGCTCGACCATGTTGTTCAGGACGTAGTTCCAGCGTTCCTGCACCAGCTTCTTGCCGGTGGGAGTGGCGACCGCCCAGTCGTACTGGCTCGGGGCCTGGAGCAGCGCGGCGAGATACGCACCCTGCTGGACACTGAGGTCCTTGGCGTCGACGCGGTAGTAGTCCCGGGCCGCGGCCTGGATCCCGTAGTCGCCGCGGCCGTAGTAGCTGGTGTTGATGTAGCCCGCGAGGATGTCGTCCTTGGACGTCTGGCGGTCCACCTTCAACGAGATGACCAGTTCCCTCAGCTTGCGCGTGATGGTCTGGTCCTGGTCGAGGTAGTAGTTCTTCACGTACTGCTGGGTGATGGTCGAGCCACCCTGTTTGCCCTTGCCGGAGAGGGTGTTGAAGATGCCGCGGGCGGTGCCCTTCAGGTCGACGCCGGCATCCGTGTAGAAGGTCTTGTTCTCCGCCGCCACGAAAGTGTGCTGGACGGGCTTGGGCACCTTGGAGAGGTCGACGATCTCACGGTTGGTCTTACCGACGCGGGCCAGCGTCGACCCGTCGCTGTACTTGTAGATGTTGCTCTGGTTCTGTGCGGCCGCGTTGCCCTTGGGGATGTCGATCATCATGTACATCACGATGAAGGCGCCGATGCCGAGCAGGCAGAAGCCGAGGAACGCGCCGAGGATCTTCTTCCAGGTGAAGAGCCGACGTATCGCGCTCTTACCGCCCTTTGCGTTCTTCTTGCCGTTCTTGCCCTGCGCGGCCTTGCGCGCGGCGGCCCGGCCGCCCGTCGCGAGGCCCTCGCTCGGCGTCCCGGACGAGCGCGTGGGCGGCGCCGCGCGGCGGCCACCGCGCTGACGTGCTCTTCTCTCTTCCGCTCGTCCCATGGGTCGACTCGCTCCGCTTCCTCATCGGCGGCCACACAGGTTCGTGGCTCAGGTCAGCTCAGAAAGCTAACACCGCTCTATATGACAAAGGACATTCGATCCGGGCTTCACAGGGCGTGAGAATCAGCACCTGTGCCCTTGGAACCAGACTCCCAGGTGGGTGTGAAGGTTGCGGAGGCGGGGTAAAGTGATATCACTTAGCTAGAGCTTCGATAGTCTCGAGCGATAGATTCACCCGAGTTCCTACCGGTAGCTCCTAGCCGTAGTTCCGAGCGACAGCTCCTAGCCGTAGCTCCGACTGATAGTTCCGACCGATGGGGGAGACCTATGTCCGCGGATGACTCCGTACCCGAGATGCCCGCGCCGCGCGTACGGGAGGTCGCCGCGCACAGCATCGGCGGCGCGCTCGCGCTGCTGCTGGGCCTGGCCGGGCTGCTGGCCGCCGTCGTGCTGTTCGCGGCGAGTTCACAGAGCCCCGGCTTCGCGGCCGGCGGCGTCCTCGTGCTGGTCGCCGCGCTGATCTCACTGCGCGGGCTGAACACGGTCGCCCCGGGTGAGGCCCGGGTCGTCCAGCTCTTCGGGCGCTACCGGGGCACGATCCGCCAGGACGGCCTTCGCTGGGTGAACCCCTTCACCTCCCGCACGAAGATCTCCACCCGGGTCCGCAACCACGAGACGGCCGTCCTCAAGGTCAACGACGCCTACGGCAACCCGATCGAGCTGGCGGCGGTCGTGGTGTGGCGGGTCGAGGACACCGCGCAGGCCACCTTCGAGGTGGACAACTACGTGAAGTTCGTCGCCACCCAGACCGAGACGGCCGTCCGGCACATCGCCATCGAGTACCCCTACGACGCCCACGAGGAGGACGGCCTCTCACTGCGCGGCAACGCCGACGAGATCACCCAGAAGCTCGCCACCGAACTGCACGCGCGTGTGGAGACGGCCGGCGTGCAGATCATCGAGTCCCGCTTCACGCACCTCGCGTACGCACCCGAGATCGCCTCGGCGATGCTCCAGCGGCAGCAGGCCGGGGCGGTCGTCGCGGCCCGGCGGCAGATCGTGGAGGGCGCGGTCGGCATGGTCGAGGAGGCGCTGGCCCGCATCACCGAGAGGGACATCGTGTCGCTGGACGAGGAGCGCAAGGCGGCGATGGTGTCCAACCTGATGGTCGTGCTGTGCGGTGACCGGGCGCCGCAGCCGGTCCTCAACACCGGGACGCTCTACCAGTGACGGCACCTTCCGAGGGGGGCTCCCCCGAGCGGCGGCCTCAGCAGCGCAAGCAGGTGCTGCTGAGGCTGGACCCGCTGGTGCACGAGGCACTGGCGCGGTGGGCCGGGGACGAGCTGCGGTCGGCGAACGCGCAGATCGAGTTCCTTTTGCGCAGGGCCCTGAAGGAGGCCGGCCGACTGCCCGGCGACACCGGACCGCTGCCGCGCCGCGGACGGCCCCCCAAAGACGATCCGGACGACAGGGACGACGGGACGGCCGGGACGACCGAAGCCACGTAGCAGAACCGTGACAATCGGCCCTCACCTGCGGCTGCTCACCCCCCGGCCCGGCGTACACACTCCGCGTATACACATGACGTATACACCGCATGTACAGTCCTCCCCATGTCCATCGGTCACACTCTTCTAGGGCTCCTGGAGTCCGGCCCCCGGCACGGTTACGACCTCAAGCGGGCCTTCGACGAGAAGTTCGGTCACGACCGGCCGCTGCACTACGGCCAGGTCTACTCGACGATGTCCCGCCTGCTGAAGCACGGACTCGTCGAAGTCGACGGGATCGAGCCCGGCGGCGGCCCCGAGCGCAAGCGGTACGCCATCACGGACGCCGGGATCACCGACGTGCAGCGGTGGCTCGCGACGCCGGAGAAGCCCGAGCCGTATCTCCAGTCCACCCTGTACACCAAGATCGTCCTCGCGCTGCTCACGCACCGGGACGCCGGCGACATCCTCGACACACAGCGCTCCGAGCACCTGCGGATGATGCGCATCCTCACCGACCGCAAGCGCAAGGGCGATCTCGCGGACCAGCTGATCTGCGACCACGCCCTCTTCCATCTGGAAGCCGACCTGCGCTGGCTGGAACTGACCGCCGCGCGTCTCGACAAGCTCGCGGAGGTGGTGGTCAAGTGACCCCGGCCGGTTCCCTTCTCGTCGCCGACGAACTGCGCAAGGCCTACGGTCCGACCGTCGCGCTCGACGGCGCCCAGTTCTCCATCCACCCCGGCGAGGTCGTCGCCGTCATGGGCCCCTCCGGGTCCGGCAAGTCGACGCTGCTGCACTGCCTCGCCGGGATCGTGCCGCCCGACTCGGGCTCGATCACGTACAACGGCCGCGAGATGGCCACGATGAACGACGCCGAGCGCAGTGCCCTCAGGCGCACCGAGTTCGGGTTCGTCTTCCAGTTCGGGCAGCTCGTCCCCGAGCTGACCTGCGTCGAGAACGTGGCCCTTCCGCTGCGGCTGAACGGCACCTCCCGCAAGGAGGCCGAGAAGGCGGCGCTGGGCTGGATGGAGCGCCTGGAGGTCGACGACCTCAGGAAGAAGCGGCCCGGCGAGGTCTCCGGCGGCCAGGGACAGCGCGTGGCCGTGGCCCGCTCCCTGGTCACCAACCCGCGCGTGCTGTTCGCCGACGAGCCGACCGGCGCGCTGGACTCCCTCAACGGCGAGCGGGTCATGGAGCTGCTCACCGAGGCCGCCCGGTCCACCAACGCGGCCGTCGTCCTCGTCACGCACGAGGCACGGGTCGCCGCCTACTCCGACCGCGAGATCGTCGTACGGGACGGGAAGTCCCGGGACATGGAGCGGGTCGTATGACGCTCAGGCAGTGGTGGCGAGACCTCGCCATGGGGGTTCGGTTCGCCTTCGCGGGCGGACGCGAAGGATGGGTCCGGGCCCTGCTGACCGCGGTCGGTGTCGGCCTCGGAGTGGCGTTGCTGCTGCTGACCACCGCGCTGCCGAGCGCACTCGCGGTCCGGCACCAGCGCGAGGACGCCCGCACGGACATCACGTACAGCGACAAGATCCCCCCGAAGGCGGCCGACACGCTGCTGGTCGCGGCCACCGGAACCACCTTCCGGGACGTGAGCATCCGCGGACGGGAGCTGGAGCCCGAGGGGCCGAAGGCTCCCCTGCCGCCGGGGGTCGGGAAGTTCCCGGCGGTCGGCGAGATGGTGGTCTCCCCCGCGCTGAAGAAGCTGCTGGCGTCCGGTGACGGCAGGCTCCTGCGGGAACGGCTGCCGCAGCGGATCGTCGGCACCATCGGCGAGAGCGGACTGATCGGTTCCGCCGAACTCGCCTACTACCGGGGCGCCGAAGGACTCGCCGCGCACGGCATCGACGGCGGACAGATCACCCGCATCGAGCGGTTCGGGAACCCGAACCCGGTCCAGGAACGCACCGACCCGGTGCTGGTCCTGCTGGTCCTCGTCGTCTTCGTCGTGCTGCTGATGCCGGTCGCCGTGTTCATCACCGCCGCCGTGCGCTTCGGCGGCGAGCGGCGCGACCGGCGGCTCGCGGCCCTGCGCCTGGTGGGCGCCGACGGCCGCTCGACCCGCCGGATCGCCGCCGGCGAGGCGCTCGCGGGCGCGGTGCTGGGGCTGGTCCTCGGCACCGGGTTCTTCCTGATCGCCCGTGAAGTGGCGGGCTCCGTCGAGGTGTTCGGGGAGAGCGTGTTCCCGAGCTACCTGAACCCCTCTCCCCTGCTCGCCCTGCTGGTCGGTCTCGCGGTGCCCGCCGCGGCCGTCCTGGTGACCCTGCTCGCCCTGCGCGGCGTGGTGATCGAGCCGCTGGGCGTGGTGCGTACGGCGAGGCCCGCGCGGCGCCGGCTGTGGTGGCGGCTGCTGCTGCCACTGGCCGGGCTCGGGATGCTCTACCCGATGGTCGGACAGGGCCGCGACGGCGGCGACTTCAACCAGTACCTCGTCACCGGCGGTGTGGTCCTGCTGCTGGTCGGGGTGACCGCGCTGCTGCCGTGGATCGTCGAGGCGGTCGTGGCCCGGCTGGGCGCGGGCGCCCTGTCCTGGCAACTGGCCGTGCGCAGACTGCAGTTGAGCAGCGGTACGGCGGCCCGGATGGTCAACGGCATCGCGGTGGCGGTGGCCGGCGCGATCGCGCTGCAGATGCTCTTCGCGGGCGTCGAGGGCGACTACACCAAGGACACCGGCTACGACGTCTCCCGGGCGCAGATGCAGGTCTCCGTCCCGGAGGGGAAGACGCTCGCCGCGACCGCGAAGGAGTTCTCGGCGACCAAGGGCGTGGAACACGTGTACGCCTTCGACGAGGGCTACGCCAACGACGGGCCCGGGGACGACGCGCACTTCAGCCGGGTCACCGTCGCCGACTGCACGTCCCTGCGACAGGTGGCCGAACTGCCCTCCTGCCACGACGGCGACGTCTTCGCCTCCCACGTCACACCGGGCACGGACGGCAACTCCTCCGCCCAGGAGAACGCGGACGGCGAGTCGGGCGTGGCGGCCAAGCCCGGCAAGACGCTCTACTTCGACACCTCCGGCGACCCGGACAAGCCCACCTCGGTCACCTGGACCGTACCGAAGGCCGTCAAGCAGGCCCGGTCCATCCCGGACCCGACGGGCTACCGGCGCGGCGGCCTCCTCGTCACCCCAGCCGCCTTCTCGGCGAAGGCCGCGGCGGGTGTGGACGGCCAGATCTATCTGCGGCTCGACGAGTCGCTGCCGGACGCCCGCGAGTACGTCCGCAACACCGCGGCCCGGACCACCCCGCTCGAAGAGCCGATGACCTGGGTGTCCGTCGAGAGCAACGACCGCTACAAGTCCATCCGCACCGGCCTGTTCGTCGGCGCCGCCTGTGTCCTCGCCCTGATCGGCGCGAGCCTGCTGGTCTCCCAGCTGGAGCAGCTGCGCGAGCGCAGGAAGCTGTTGTCGGCGCTGGTCGCCTTCGGCACCCGGCGACGCACCCTGAGCCTGTCGGTGCTGTGGCAGACGGCGATCCCGATCGCGCTGGGTCTGCTGCTGGCCTCGGCGGTGGGGCTGACGCTGGGCGTGGTCCTGCTGCGGATGACGAACACCGGCGTACGCGTGGACTGGTCGAGCGTGCTGTCGATGATCGGCGTGGGAGCGGGAGTCGTCCTCGCGGTGACCCTGCTGAGCCTGCCGCCGCTGCTCAGGCTGATGCGGCCGGACGGACTGCGGACGGAGTAGCCGCCCGCAGCCGGCCGTCCGCTCAGAGGCTGTACTCCCGCACCACCCGCCGGACCTGGGCGAACAGCATGCCGACGTTGACCGACTTGCGGCAGACCACCACGGCAACGACGTCCTGCTGTTCGTTCAGCCGCACGAACAGGTGCGTGAGGTTCTCGCTGTTGACCAGGATCTCCTGGAAGAAGTGGTTGTCGCTGGCCATCCCGCGACGCTCCTTGAAGACGTCCTCGATCATCACGACCGTACGGCCCTGGAACAGGTCGAGGGTCGCGCCCGCCAGGAGGTCCAGGACCTCCGGCGGGTGGTTCTCGACGGTCTCGTACGACAGCAGCATGCCCGTGGACATGTCGACCACGCCGGAGGCGACACAGTCGGGGGCGTCGGTACGAAGGGACTTGACCAGGCCCATCACCTGGTCGGAGAAATTTGCGGCCATGCGCTTCGTCGCCATCCCTTCAGACTCCTTCTGGTGCTTTCTCGGTCGCTTTGTCGGTGAGGATCGAACCGATCCGGTTCAGGGTCGGTTGGGTCGCCCGGTGCAGCTGGTCCACGTCCATGCCCTCGTCGCCGAGTACGACCATCAGGGCGGTGTCGCCGACGGCGTAGAAGGCGGCGCAGCCGTGGCTGCCGTACGTCACCGTCCGGCGCAGCGTGCCGCGGGCGGTCGCCTCGGCGGTGCGCCGGGCGAGGCCGAGGCCGGCCGCGGCGAGCGCGGCGAGACCTTCCGGGTCGATTGAGTCGGCGGTGTCGGCGGCTATGAGCAGTCCGTCCGCGGCGGCGACCGCGGTGTCCGTGATACCGGTGACCTGTTCGCGCAGACCGCGCATTTCGAGCGCCAGGGCTTTGTGATCCATATACTCAACTCCCCTATTTCTGTTCACATCTGATCGGCTGCTTCATTTCGGTGTTCCATTCCGGAGGCGGAAAAAGCTTCCTGGTCTACGCAGGGGCAGATCGGCGCGCTCAGCGGGCGGGACCGGCTCGGTGGGCACCGGCTGCCGCTGGCGCAGTCCCTGGCCGTCCGGGAGCACCCGGACCGGGATCGGCTCGGGCGGCTCGACACACACCAGGAGCCCTTCGTCGAGCATCCGGGCCACCTCGACGGTGACGGTGTAGACGCCGCGTCCGACCCGGAAGGCGAGATCGCGGGCGGTACGGCGGCCGTCGGCGTGGGCGAGCAGATCGCGCCGCAGAGCGGTGGACTCGGTGGCCGTGCCGTCGGGCATGGGGGCGGGCACGGGCCGTTCCCGGTCGGGGTGCACGGGGTGCGGCAGGGCGGCCAGGGCGATGAGTCTGCGGGTCGCGTCCTGGAGCAGCCGCAGGGGCATCTCCCCCACCGGGACCTGCGCGAACGGCTCCGTGGTGGCGACCCGTTCGCATTCCTGCACCCGGCCGGCGGCCATCGCGAAGGCCGCGTCGAGCAGGGCCAGCGCGCACACCACCCGCAGTTGCGCGGCCCCCGCGTAGCCGTGCGCGATGAGCGCGGTGGCCGGCCAGCGCGAGCCGCCGGACTCCCGCACCAGCTGGGCCCACTGCTCGCCGCTGACCCGTCCGGAACGCAGCAGCAGCGCCTCGGGTCCGGGAGCGCCGGGCGACTCCACGGCGACCACCCGGCCCTCCCCGAAGTGGAAGGTGCCGCCGGGTGATCCGGTGATCCGCAGCTCTCCGGTGAAGCCGTCACGGCCGCACGCGGCCAGGGCCAGTGCCAGGTTCTCGTGGCCCGACATCACACCCCCCGCCGCCTCGCACATACGCCTGACGCATAGCGCTGAGGAGGGAATGTGTATCAGTCCGGGCGCATATTCCGGGCGCCGATTTCCTACCTGCCGCTAGTTGACGGAAGTTGAGTTCGCAGGCGTTTCAAAACACTTCGTTCGGCGATCGTTTGACCGAATATTGGCGTCGGATTTCACCGCGGCGGACGGCGCCGGTACCCAGGACGAGGCCGATGGCGGGCTGGGACGTGGCGGACGAAGTACCCGGTCGGCAACGGGCAGTTGCGGATGATCCGGCACCCACGCCGGTGAGCTGACGAAGGGGCGCCGTCGTCGTCCCCGGCCCGCCCGTGCGACCCGACCGACCCGGGGGCCACGGCTGCCCGAACGCTCAGTCCCGGTGCGCGGAGTCCTCGGTGTTCTCGTCCGTGTCACCGGGTGGTGCGCCCCGGGGCGCGTCTTCGGCTTCGCTCCGGACGGCCGGATCCTCCGTCGCCGGGTCCTCGACGGCCGGGGCCGTCGCCGCGTCGTCGGCACCGGCAGCCGTCTGTTCCTCCGCGTACGCCTTCAGATAGCTCACCACGGTGTTCGTCACCGCCACCAGCGGTACGGCCACCACCGCGCCGCCGATACCGGCCACCATGCCGCCCGTCGCGACCGTCAGCACCACCGCGAGCGGGTGCACACGCACCGCACGGCCGAGGATGAACGGCTGCAGGATGTGGCCCTCGATCTGCTGGACCGCGAGCACCACCGCGAGCGTCATGACCGCCGTGAACACGCCCTGGGTGACCAGTGCGACGACCACCGCCAGCGCACCGGAGGCGACCGCGCCCACGAGCGGGATGAACGAGAACAGGAAGATGAAGACGGCCAGCGGAACGGCCATGGGGACGTCGAGGAAGTAGATCCCGACGCCGATGAAGACGGCGTCGATGAGGGCCACGAGGACCGTGCCGCGGACGTAGGCGGTGAGGGTGCGCCAGGCGCGCGGGCCCGCGCCCGCGACGGCCGGCCGGGCCGCCACCGGGACCAGCTTCAGCGTCCACTCCCAGATCCGCCGTCCGTCGTAGAGGAGGAAGAGGGTGGAGAAGAACGTCAGCAGGATGCCCGTCAGGGCCTCGACCACGACCTGGACGCCTTCCAGACCCGCGGAGGTGATCTGGTCGGTGTTGGCGCCGACCGCTTCGCGCAGGTTCTTGGCGATCTGGTTGATCTGCTTGTCGGTGACGTGGAAGGGGCTCTTCAGCAGCCAGTTGCGCAGATCGTCGATACCGCTCTGGATCTGGTCGGAGAGGTTGTCGATGTTCTCCATGACCTGCCAGGTCACGAACCAGCCCATGAGGCCTATGACGACGAACCCGAGGATCGCGGTCATCGCGGTGGCCGGCCCGCGCGGGACGCCGTGGCGCCGGAGGCGGGCCACCGTCGGCTGGAGCAGCGCGGTGATGAGCAGGGCGATGACGAAGGCGAAGACGACGAGTTGCACGGCGCTGATGACCCGCATCAGCACCCAGACGGTGCCCGCGAGGATCAGCAGCCGCCAGCCGGCCTCGGCGGCGACCCGTACGCCCCACGGCACGGCCTGCGCGGGATCGGGGCGGGGAGCCAGCACGACGGGCGGGCGGGCGGCGGGGCCGGCGGGTGACCGCTTGCGTTCAGGAGGTGGCGGGGCCGTGTCGGTCCCGGCCTCCTCCCGCGCCACTTCGGCGCGGCGCTCGTCCAAGCGCTCTCCCATATCGGTCAGCCGGGCACCCACCCGGCCGAGCCACCCTGGCACTCGCGACATGAACCGTCCTCTTCCCCCGTCTCTGGCCACCACTCCCCCTGGAGTCGTCGATGCGACCGTACAGGGCAAAAGCCCCTCCCCGTAGGACGGGGAGGGGCTTCGCGAGGTTGAGTGCGGGGCGCGCTCAGTACCAGTGGTTGGCCTGCCAGAAGGACCAGGCCTCACACGGGCTGCCGTACCGGCTGTCCATGTAGTTGAGGCCCCACTTGATCTGGGTGGCCGGGTTGGTCCGCCAGTCGGAGCCGACCGACGACATCTTGGAGCCCGGCAGGGCCTGGAAGAGACCGTAGGCACCGGAGGAGGCGTTGACGGCCGTGTACTTCCAGCTGGACTCGTGGTCCACGATGTTGCTGAAGCACTGGAACTGGCCGCTCGGCACCATCGAGGCAGCCATCGCCTGGATCTGCGCGGTGGTGTACGAGCTCTGCACCGGGAAGCTGGAGGAGCTCCTGCTGGCCTTTTCCTTGGCCTCGGCGCGCTCCTTGGCTTCCTTGGCCGCCTGCTCGGCGGCCTCCTTCTTCTCGATCGCGGACTTGGCGGCGGCCTTGCGGGCCGACTCCTCCGCGACCTTCTTGGCGCTCGCGTCCGCGGCGATGGCCTGGGTGTCGGCCTGCTGCGTGAGGGACGCGGTCTGCACCTGAGCCTGCTGGCCCGCGGGAATGTCCGCGAGCAGCGTCGTGTCGGCTGCCGTCGCCTCGGCGTCGTTCGGCTGCGCGACGCTGCCAGAGGCAACGCCCACGACGCTTCCGACTGCGGTGACTGCCGTGGCCGACGCCACTGCGAATCCCCGGACCGAAATCGGGCTCACACGGTTTCCTTCCAGCATCGCCCGCTTCGGTGACCCTGGCGGACGCAATCGTGCCCCTGCGCACTGGCCTCCGTACTGCGGGGTCACGGGAGGCGCGGGCCCGGTGGGCAACTCCCTTGCGGGGAGCGCCGTGTGGAACTCGGGCGGCATACGACGTCGACTATGGAGTTTGCTGTGGTGCCGTACCGCTGGGGGTACAGGTGTGTCGTATGCGGGGCCTGACAGGAGTGAGACTCTGCCGTAACCCGACGCCGGGTGGCAATTCTGGGTTGCGTGTGAAAGCTCACATCCCGTTTGACGCCAGTGATTTCGAGAAACAGCGACACGCGAAGGCGCCGCCCGGATAGGCTCTTGGCCTTTCCGGACGGCGCCAACTGGCGGGTACTACCTCAGATTTGGCCGTCTTCGAGCATTTCGGTCACAAGGGCCGCGATCTGGGACCTCTCGGACCTGGTCAGCGTGACGTGGGCGAAGAGGGGATGTCCCTTCAGCTTCTCCACGACGGCGACCACACCGTCGTAGCGGCCGACCCGCAGATTGTCCCGCTGGGCCACGTCATGGGTCAGAACGACCCGTGAGTTCGCGCCGATCCGGGACAGAACGGTCAGCAGGACGTTCCGCTCCAGGGACTGCGCCTCGTCCACGATCACGAACGCGTCGTGGAGCGAGCGGCCGCGGATGTGGGTGAGCGGCAGCACTTCGAGCATGCCGCGCGCGGTGACCTCCTCGATGACCTCGCGGCTGGCGACCGCGGACAACGTGTCGAAGACCGCCTGTGCCCAGGGGCTCATCTTCTCGGACTCGGAGCCCGGCAGATAGCCGAGTTCCTGCCCGCCCACCGCGTACAGCGGCCGGAAGACCATCACCTTCTTGTGCTGGCGGCGCTCCAGGACCGCCTCCAGACCCGCGCACAGCGCGAGCGCCGACTTGCCGGTGCCGGCCCGGCCGCCCATCGACACGATCCCGATGTCCGGGTCGAGGAGGATGTCCAGCGCGATGCGCTGCTCCGCGCTGCGGCCCTTGATGCCGAACGCCTCCCGGTCGCCGCGCACCAGACGGATGTTGCCGTCGGGCGACACCCTGCCGAGCGCCTTGCCGCGCTCGGAGTGGATGGTCAGCCCCGTGTGCACGGGCATGTCGGAGGCCTCGGGGACGTAGACGTGGCCTTCCTCGAAGAGGATGTCCACCTGCTCGCCCGGCAGGGTCAGTTCGGACATTCCGGTCCAGCCGGAGGAGCCCGTGATGGCGAGTTCGGCGCGGTACTCCTCAGCGAGGAGACCGACCGAGGATGCCTTGATCCTGAGCGGGAGGTCCTTGGAGACGACGGTGACGTCGAATCCCTCGGCCTGCAGGTTGCGGGCCACCGCGAGGATGCGGGAGTCGTTGTCCCCCAGGCGGTAGCCGCTGGGCAGCACGCTGGGGTCCGAGTGATTGAGCTCGACACGGACGGTCCCGCCGAGTTCCCCGATCGGGATGGGGGCGTCGAGGCGACCGAACCGGACCCGGAACTCGTCGAGCAGGCGCAGGGCCTGCCGGGCGAAGTAGCCGAGTTCGGGATGGTGCCGCTTGGCCTCCAGCTCGGTGACCACGACGATGGGGAGCACGACTTCGTGCTCGTCGAAGCGGTTCAGGGCGTTCGGATCGGCCAGCAGAACGCTGGTGTCGAGAACATAAGTGCGCCTGTCAGGCATACGGCGCTTTGTGCTGGTCACCACGGAAGGACGTACCCCCTCGGATGAGGTCGGGGAGCGACGGAGTGGAGCTGGACCGGTCCACGGCCACGATGCACGGGCCGAAAACCGGCCCTCCACTGCTTCTTCCGCGCTGTTGCCGCACGGTCGAGCTGGTGCAAAGGGCCTCCCGGGCGGACGGCCCCGTGCCGTCCGCTGAGATCCGACACCCGTGGTTCGGGTGTCGACCTGCTTGGCTTATGCCCTCGAACATGCGGTGCCATGCCATCGCGTAGGGCGGCGCCCTGGTGAACTCCTTGTTACTTCCGCCCCAAAGGGGGTAGTCCCGCGGTGCCTCAGCCGCCGTAGCGGCGGTGGCGTGCCGCGTAGTCGCGCAGCGCGCGCAGGAAGTCGACCTTGCGGAAGGCCGGCCAGAAGACGTCACAGAAGTAGTACTCCGAGTGAGCCGTCTGCCACAGCATGAATCCGGACAGCCGCTGTTCGCCGCTGGTACGGATCACCAGGTCGGGGTCGGGCTGGTCACCGGTGTAGAGATGGCGGCCGATCGCGTCGACGGAGACGGACTCGGCGAGCTCCTCCAGGGAGGTGCCCTTGTCGGCGGCGTCCAGCATCATCGAGCGCACGGCGTCGGCGATCTCCTGGCGACCGCCGTAGCCGATGGCGACGTTGACGAGTATTCCGTCGACGTGGGCGGTGGACTCCTCCGCCTCCTTCAGCGCCGTCTGCATCGGGGAGGGCAGCAGGTCCGGGGTGCCGACGTGGTGGACCCGCCAGCGGCCGTCGGCGGCGAGGGTGCGCACGACGTCCTCGATGATGCCGAGGAGGGGACCGAGCTCCTCCGGCGGACGGTTGAAGTTGTCCGTCGACAGCAGCCAGAGGGTGACGACCTCGACGTCCGTCTCGGTGCACCAGCCGAGGAACTCCTCGATCTTCTCGGCACCGGCGCGGTGGCCGTCGACGGGTGTGGAACCTGCGGCCTTCGCCCAGCGTCGGCTGCCGTCCACGATGACGCCGATGTGCTTGGGCACCTGAGCGTGGTCCAGGTGGCCTTCCACCCGGCGTGCGTAGAGCCTGACGAGCAGGCCGCGCAGCTTGTCGCGCAGGTTCACGTGAAAGTCAGCCCCTTTGAGATGGCGGTCCCCGCGGCTAGAGCGTACCGGGGGTTCCGGGTGCCGGCCGTGGGGGGCCTGTCTTGTTCAACTGTGGGAAGCCCGCCTGTTCCTGGGCGGATGGGGGGCGTCGACGGCCGGTCTCGCCCGCGCGGCGGGGCCGCGTACGGAACCGACCCGCACCCTGGCCCCCGGAGCGAGTACCCCGGCGGCTCCTGTCATGCACCCACGCACGCGCCCGGTCATGCACCCGGTGATGCGCTCGGTCACGCGCACAAAAAACGGGCCGGTCCGTGGGGGGGATACGGACCGGCCCGAGGGGGGGTTTCCACCATAACCCTTCGTAAGTGATGCCGCGTGCATCGGCGTGCCACAACTACTCTCCGGAGTCGGACGGCGACGGCCCGGTGGCGGCCTCAGGGCCTGTTCATGAGGGTTTCGTGGCCGAATCACGGCGGAATCATGGGGTCGTAGGCATCGCCCGCGCGGGTGACTCCGGGTCGGAACGTTTCTTTGACGCCGGGAAGTGGGCGCGGCACCGCGCAGCCCCCTCCTCTGCGCGGTGCCACCGCGCAGCTTTGCTGGCGCGAATTGCCTCGTCTTGAATTTACGTCAATAGCGACCAGGATGCGAGCCGCCTGGGATAACGATGTGGATACCCGGTGAAGGCCATGGATATATGGAGCAGATCGACCGGCGATGCACCTGTTGTCCGATTTGCGGGCATTCGTGGATGCCCTGGCCGTGAAGGTAAGAGTCGTATGAGAACGGACGGGACATCTGACGACAAGGGTGGCCGTACCTCCGGCCGTCATGGACGAGTCGGCAGGTGAAGTGCGTGGAGCCGAACCAGAGTTGACGATCGGGAAGGTTGCGTGCGGACCGCACGGGTGAGCCTCAGCTGTGCGGCCTGCGGGCCTCGACGAGGTGACGGCTGCTGTGGGCGACGAAGGGCCCCTCGGACTCGATCCGCTCGTGCAGGGCCCGGAGCCGGAGCATGTACTCCTCCACGGTGAAGCCGGGGACCATCCACACCACCTTGCGCAGGAAGTGGACGACCGCGGCGATGTCGTGGAACTCGATCCGCAGCCGCTCGGCGCGCAGGTCGACGATCTCAAGTCCGGCGGCTTCGGCACGGACGCGTTCCTGATCGGGGTGACGGTCCGAGCTCTGCGCCTGCGGCAGCGGGCCCAGGAAGTACTCGACGAGCTCGAAGACGCTGCGCGCGCCGACGTGCTGGGCGAAGTACGTACCGCCGGGCTGGAGCACGCGGGCGATCTCCGCCCACTGGGGGTTGACCGGGTGCCGACTGCTGACCAGGTCGAAGGTGCCGTCGGCGAAGGGCAACGGCGCGTCCTCCGGGGTGGCGACGACCACGATGCCGCGCGGGCGGAGCAGCGCGGTGGCCTTGGCCGCGTTCGGCGGCCAGCCCTCGGTGGCCGCGGCGAGCACGGGGGCCTTGACCCCCTGGTCGAGGGCGAAGGCCATCACCTCACCGCCGCCGGTCTGGATGTCGAGCGAGGCGGCGGCCCCGGCCAGCCGTCCGGCCAGCGAACGCGCGTACCCCCACGAGGGCCGCGCCTCGGTGGCCCGCCCCTCGAACCACGAGAAGTCCCACCCCGCGGTGGGTACGGCGGCGCCCTCGGCGACGAGGTCCTCGAACGTGTGGGGGTGCAGGGAGGTCATCGACTGATCGTGACAGGAGGGCCTCGGTGGGCGCCGCCCATTTTTTTTCCGGCCCGGCCCGGCGAAGCACCGGCCGACTCCGCTACTTCTCCGGCTCGTACCGCAGCAGCACGACTCCGTTGCCGAAGGTCCGCGTCTCGACGAGCCGCAGCGAGGTCAGCGTGTCGGCCCGCGGGAACAGGGGGGTGCCCCGGCCGGCGAGCACGGGGTGGACGTAGATCCGCAGCTCGTCGACGAGGCCGTACCGAAGGAAGGTCTCCGCCAGACCGGCCCCGGACAGTCCGAGATCACCGCCCGGCTGTTCCTTCAACGCCCGGACCTCTTCCGGTACGACCTCCCGGGCGACGGTGGTGTTCCAGTCGGCGTGCGTGAGGGTGCGCGAGTAGACCACCTTGGGGAGCTCGCGCCAGATCGGGGCGAACTCGGTGACGGACGCGGGGGCGTCGGGGTCGGCGTCGGCGGTGGGCCAGTAGTCGGCCATGAGCTCGTAGACGACCCGGCCGTGAAGCAGCCCGCCCATGGCTCTGACCGTGGCGTTCATGTGCGCGTGCAGCTCGTCGTCGACGCGGTGCCAGCTGATGTCGCGGTCGGGGCCCTCGATGTAGCCGTCGAGAGACATCCCCATCATCAGGACGATTTTTCGCATCGGACACCTGACCTGAGCAGGAGAGAGAGGATCAGTCCCACGGTACCGGCAGACGGCATGACGAGGAGGTGGCTCCGGGATGGGGCGCTGGCAGGACGGCCGGGGAGAACTGATCGTGCACGGGGAGCGGCAGACCCCCGCCGTACCGCTGGAGATCGCGAGCTCCTACCGGGCCCGGACAAGGGGACTGCTCGGACGGGACTCCGTCGACGGCGCCCTCCTGCTGTCCCCCGCGGGCAGTGTGCACACGTTCCGCATGCGGTTCCCCATCGACGTCGCGTACCTCGACCGCCGACTCCGTGTGATCGCCGTACGCACGATGAGGCCGGGACGGCTGGGGCTGCCGCGGGTGCGGTCGCGGCATGTGCTGGAGGCGGAGGCCGGGGCGATGGAGGGGTGGGGGGTGCGGGTGGGGGTGGGGGTGCGGGTCGAGATGGTCGTGGAGTAGGACTGCCGCCGTTCTGGTCGCCGCCCGGACCGCCGACGTCAGCCGAACGCGCTCACGGCGAGATCGGCCGACGGGATCCAAATGCTCGGACGGCTGCCGGGGTTGATCGACACCAGGCAGCCGTACAAGCCCTTGGCGAGCTCTCCCCCGTTCATCGCCCGCACCTGCCCGCTGTCATCCGGTACGTACTGGGTGCTGGTGTAGACATCCAGGAAGCGCTCGCCGTCATCGCCTTGGTGGAAGCGGAGTTGCTTGCCGTCCGCTTCGACGGAGACCAGCAGAGTGGCTTCGCGAAAGGTCCCCAGGAGTGCCTCGGGAGAGCCACGGCGTGCACGAAAGGCCTGCAGCGTGCGTTCCACCTCGTTCTCCGGGGCCCGGTACCGCAGTGCGGTGAGGGTGGGTTCGTACCCGGGATTGATGTGGAAGTCGCCGATCTCACCGTTCTCGTCGATCGGCCAGCCGCCCGGCTTTCCGTGCTCCGGGATCTCGCCGTGCGGGTTGGTGTAGGCCGGGTCGATGGCGAAGATCGCCCTGCCGGGCTGCCGCCGGGCAGACACCCGTATGTCCTCGGTCACCTCCGGGGGGAGGATCTTGGGGCCACGCAGGGGGATCACGGGGTACACGTGGATCTTGAGATCGCGTGGTCTCAGATCCCACTTGCCGTCGCCGACGATCTCATCCGCGAGCGCGGCCTCGCTGGGAGCCTCCATCCATGGCCCGGGCAGCGCCCGCCCCGGAAACGGGTACCCGCCCCGCGCCACCATCTCGGCCAACGCCTTGGTGGGAGCGAGCCCCCGCGCCCTCGCGGACCTCATCAGCCCGATCCAGAAGCTGCTGCTATTACTGGCATGGTGGCCGAGTTCGGGGCGAACGATATATCCGACGGCTCCCTCCGCGTCCGATGCGTACAGGGCCCCCAGAATCCCCTCCATGTTGGCCACCACGACATACTGCACGGGGCCGTTCGCCTGCTCGGGATAGTCATCGACCCCGCCGGTCAGCCGTACTTGCAGGTCATCCGCCAGCCGGGAGAAGGGCCTTCCCTCGGCGTGTTCGTCCGGCCTGTGCTGCTCGCTCATCAATGGATCTTTCTGCCGAAGCCACGCCCGACCGCGCCCCCGCCGACCATGCCGACGCCCTGGAGCTCCTCGATCGTCTGGTTGATGCCCTTGGCGGCCTGCTTGAGGACCTCGGGGTCCGCTCCGTAACCGTCGCTCACGCTTCCTCCGCGCTCCGATGCCTGATCCCTTGCCTGATCCCTGACGTCCGGTCGATCGCGCTCGGATGCCTGGCCCCTGGCCTCCGGTCGACGAGATCCACCGCCACGGAGTCCGGCACGATCCCGGACAGGGGAGGCAGCAGGAGCGGCCGGACGCCCCCTACGTCGACCGCCACGCCGATGGCGGCGCGCGTCTCGGCGACTGCGGCGGGTACGGCGACGTCGAGCAGCCTGGACCCGAGCACCGTCCAGTGGCGGATACGACCGCTCCCCCACCCGGAACCGGTCCCCGACCCGAGACGGGCACGCGCGAAACGCTCCAACTCGGTGGTGGAGGTGAAGGCGTACAACCAGCGCACGCCGTCCGATTCACCGGAGCACATCGCCTCGTCCTCGGCCAACGGCACGTACAGCGCCGCCGCCCGGAAGGCCGCCAACAGCCGGTCGCCGTCGCCCTGACCGTCGTACAGGTCATGGATCTCGGCTGCCAGCGTGGCCCGTTGGCCCCTGCCCAGGTCGTCCGCCGGACCGTGCGCCGGGTCGTCGGCCGTGTCCACCGTCATGCGTAGTCACTCCGTGGCCGACATGTTGATGCGCGAAAGCACACCACGTTGATCGTGTGTCAGTCCAACCGGGTGCGACGGGTAGGACAGGTACGACGGCTACGGCATGAACGGCGAGGCGTGCCGCGAACTCGTGTGCTGCCAGCGGGGGTTGCGGTGGGGAACTCGCGAAGTCCCTTTGGAGTGACGGTTCTTGTAGTCAGCCGTACGGGTGAGGCCAGGGGCCTCTTTGAGTAGCCGTACTCATGCCCGGGCTGCCGCGTGAACCGACACTTCGAGCATGAAGCGACGTAGCAGGGAAAAGACCCGTACAGGCAGTACGGCGCTGGTTGTCCTCGGGACGCTGTGCGCCCTCGCCCTCACCGCCTGCGGCACGGAACGTGCGGGCGACGGCGGCACGAAGGGCGAGTCCGCCGGAAGGGCCGGGGCCGTTTCGGCCACGCCCCTCCCAGAGGACTCGGTCGAGCCGAATGACACCGAGGGGCCCGACTTCCTCCCCTTCATGCAGCACCTGCTCGCCCTCGCGGAGCCGTGCATGAAGGATCTGCCCAGTGCGGCCCCGGAGGTGTCCGAGGACGGGCCGGAACCATCGCAGTTCACCGGCCCGCCGCCCACCCTCGTGCCGGAGGACGAACCCCGGCCCACCGCGGAACCCCGGGACCCCTCGGCCGCGGCCCAGGAGACGGAACTGGGTTCCCCGGAGAAGTGCGAGGCCCGCATCCACAGCCGCCGCATCACCAAGGCCCTGGCGGACACCCCGACCCCGTCACCCCAGCAGGTCCGGCAGACCCTGCACGACCTCGGCTACATCGACGAGCGCATCCACGGCCCGCGGCGCTCCGGGGACACGGTGAAGTTCACCCTCGACCTACGGCTGTTGGGAGGCGAGCTGTGCCTCGACGGCACGACCGGTTCCGGCGGGACCGTCGTCGAGTCGTACGGCGGCTCTCAGGAGGTCGAGTGCCTGGAGGTGCGGCGGCGTCACTGAGCGGGCGTGCTCCCCAGCTCTATGTGAAGAACGTGAGCCAGGCTGATCTCGATCTCGCCATCGGCATCGGCCGATGTTCTTTCTGTCAGCGGGCGTAACTAGAGTGGTACTACACGGGCTTGGATACGCCAGCTGTCGTTCGGTGATGGCGTTCCGCGAACGGGGTGAGGTCGGCCGCGGGGCACGCGCCTGATGAAGGCGGCCGGGGTCTCGGCCGCCGGCGGTGCGAGCTGGGTGCGGGTAACAACGGGGAGCTGGGCATGGCTGAAGAAGTAAGCGTCGATCTCGACGAGTTGGAAAAGACCGTCGCCGCGCTGAACCAGGTACTGAGCGGTCTCGGCAAGGCGGGCACGGACACGGCGACCAACACCTACCTCCCGCCGGGCGCCCTCGGCACCGGGTTCGACGAGGCGCACAAGCTCGCCGGCGCGCACGACGAGATCAAGACATACATCGAGGACGCGGTGAGGTACCTCAACACCGTCATGGACGAGTTCGGGCGGAAGACGAAGTACACACACGGGGCGTACCAGGACACCGACTACGAGACCCAGGCGAGCTTCCCGAACGCGGGACAGTAGGGGTTCATGGACGGGGTACGGGCCGAGATGCGCGGTAACAGCGGTGACGAGGGGACACGGGGACATGGCTGACAGCGACGGCCAGATCGACTACGACTACACCGAGATGAACATGTGCTTCAACGAGAAGCACACGACGAACTTCGCGCTCGGCAAGAACATGGACGAGATGAAGGCCATGCTTCGCCACGCGCGACCGGACCTCGTGACAGACGTCGCCAAGGGTTGGTCCGGCCTGTCTGCGCAGCTGGCCTCCATCCAGGAGGAGTTCGAGAAGGAGGTCACCCGCATCCAGGCCCACTGGACGGGTGCGGCCGCCGACGGATTCGCCGCGAAGGCCAAGCAGGTCAGCAAGAGCATCGGCAACACCGCGAAGTACGCCAGCCACACGTCGATCGCGATGACGAACGTCGGCGCCGCGCTGGGGCCCATCAAGGACGAGGTCCTGGCGATGGAGAAGCCGGGGCGGGTGGCCAGCTTCTTCAACAGCGCAGGCGACGGCTTCACCGGCAACGACGCCAACATGAGGAAGGACGTGGCCGCCGGGAAAAGCGCGCAGGAAGCCCTCGACAACAACCACGACGACCTTTCGGCGGGGCGTGAGGCGCAGCTGAAGATGGCCTCCAAGATGGAGACCTTGGGAGCTGCGTACAACTCGCAGGCCATGGCTATGGGCAGTTGGGACAAGCGGCCCAGCGTCGGCGAAGAAGGCGACTATCCGCGCGACCCTGGCGGCATTGCTCCCACACCCGTCGCCACGCCAACTGCCCGCACGTCTCGAATCTCGAAGAGTGTGTCATCGAGTTCAGCACGGACTGGCCAGACAAGCAGCATCACTTCGTCGAAATCTGTTGCTTCGCCTTCAGGTATCACCGGTGGTGCGCACAAGGCGACTACGCCACCGCGAAATGTCGGCACAGCGATTGATGGTATTTCAACTGGTCACACCGGAGCATCCCCCGTTGGTGGCACCGGAATGGTCGGCGGCGGAGCTGCTGGTGGCAGCGGCGTCGGCGGCTCCGGCTTCGTAGGTGGTGCGATCGGCGGGGCGGCTGGAGCCGGTGCGGCTCGCGGCATGCTCGGCCGCGTCGGTGCTGGTGGTACGGCGGGGCGCGCCGGGGGCGTAGACGGTTTCGCTGGAACGGGTGGCGCCAGGGGCGGTGCTGCACGTGCCGGAGGCTTGCCTCGCGAGAGTGGCGGCGTGGTCGGCGGAACGCCCAAGGCCGGTGCGGGAGCGGGCGCGGGCGGTAGGGGCACCACTGGCGGTTCGGGCCTGCACAACAGCCGTGGTGCGACAGGTAAGGGAGCCGGCGCGGTCCGCAAGGGGGGCGTTGCGGGTACCCCCGGGGGGCGCACCGGTCGCCGAAAGGAAGACGAACAGCGCGAAGGCGAGCGTCCCGACTACCTGGTCGAAGACGAAGAAACCTGGACCCCGCAGCGTAACGTGGCACCTCGAGTCATCGAGGAGTAAGCGGCACGGCATGCCGCAGTTGGTAGGAAGGTGCGGGGATGCATCGCCAATAGCGTCCCCGCACTGACCGTAGAGAGGACACACGGATGAGCTACACCCGCGCATTTCGCACAGTAGGCTCTGGCGTATTTGCCGGGGCACTGCTGTTTTCCTCTGCTCCACTTGCGGCCGCAGATCAGACCAGAGATGACCAATGGGCCTTGGACGCGCTCAACGCTGAATCCGTGTGGAAGATTTCCAAAGGTAGCGGCATCACAGTTGCTGTCATTGATGATGGCGTAAACGCCAACCACATTGACCTTCAAGGAAATATCCTCGAAGGAAAAGACTTCATGGACGGAGGGAGTCCGACCCCAGATGCCGGTGACGATCATGGCACTGCAATGGCGGCCATCATCGCAGCGCACGGTCACGGCACGAACGACGGCGTAATCGGTTTGGCGCCGCAGTCCAAAATTCTGCCAATCCGCGATTTCGGCATCGAGGGGCCAGGACTTTCCGTATCCATTCGATATGCAGTTGATCACAAAGCGTCCGTTATCAATGTATCGCAGTGTTTTAATTCCACCTCCCAGGAGGAGCTGGACAAGGTTTCGGACGCTGTGACTTATGCTTTGAGTCACGATGTCCTAGTCGTTGGCGGGGCAGGCAATGAAGCAGACAAAGGCAGCAAGTGCTACCCAGCCGCTTCACCTGGCGCGTTGGGCGTCAGCGCCGTGAAGAATGACGGACTCATCTGGGAGGGGTCGAATTCCGGAGATTTTGTGTCATTGGCAGCCCCTGGCACCAACATCGTCTCGGCCAAAGGGATCGGAAACGCCTACGTCAGCGGGACTGGTACTTCTGATGCGACTGCCTTCACCTCTGCTGCAGCGGCACTGCTCCGATCCAAATTCCCCGACCTGACAGCAGGCCAGATCGCCAACCGCCTCGTGAAGACCGCGACGCTCCCCGACTCCGAGAAGAGCCTGCCCGTCCCGGACAAGAGCTACGGCTACGGCATCATCCAGCCGCTCGCCGCTCTCAAGGACAACATCTCGGCCGGCTCGAAGTACGGCCCGCTCGCTGTTCCGGAGTCCTTGAAGGAGAAGTCGGCCGCTGCTGCACCCGGTACATCCGATGAGGAACAGGCACAGGCCGATCGGAAGGCGACGATCATCTGGGCTGTCATCGGTGTTGTGGGCCTGGCCGCCATCGGTCTGATCGTGCTCTTGCTGGTCAAGCGATCCAGGCGAAACATGAACAACAACGGCGGCCCCGGCGGCACTGCGGCCTCTCCTCAGTACGGCCAGCAGCCCTACCCGCCGCAGCAGAACCCGTACCAGCAACCGGTCTCGTCGCAGCAGCACAATCCGTACCAGCAACAGCAGACCCCGCCTCACGGCCAGTGGCCGCCCCAGCAGTAATCACAGGTTCGGCCACGCCGACAGCCCTGGGGAAGCAGGCGGATCAGCCTCGGAGCCTCGCGAACCCGGTGCCATCGGGGTGAGCCTTCAGAGCTTCTATGAAGGGATTGAAGGCTCCAGTCGGGAAGGTAAGGGTTGCCCGGGTCCGGGCCTTGGAGTCGCGGATGGATATACGGGTGAGGCGAGTTGCGATCTCCACGCAGGCATTGCCTTCGCCGCCACCGGAGTAGCTCGACTTCCGCCAGGTATCGGGTGTGGTCATGATGTGGCTCACAGCTCCTTGGCCAACGTATGGATGAAGTCACGCGATCCTTTGGGGTCGAGTGACACGCCTTCCAACCTACGGAAGAGTGTTCGGAATCGGCTCAGTTGAGCTGTGGCATCGATCAACGCAGTTCCGTGGGGGCCATCGCGCACAACGGTGTCCAATCTGGGGACTGGGCCGCCCACATACACCATGGCGCCTCCAGCACCGGCGAACTCGTCCAGGTCGAAGGGGATCACACGGACGCTGACGTGGTCGGCTTCGGACAGCGCCAGGATTCGAGCGAGCTGGGCACGGGTTGCAGAACGGTCGCCGACTCGGATACGAAGTGCCGCTTCATGGATCACCGCCTCGTACGGGGTCGGGTCGGAATGCTCGATGATGGCCTTCCTCTTCATGCGGTGCTCCACCCTCAAGTCCACCTCACTCTGCGGGAACTCGGCATTCACGTAGGAGAAGAGCGCTCGGGCGTATGCCTCGGTCTGCAACAGACCCGGCACATGCAGGAAGTCGACGTCCCATCGATGACTCGCGTGATGTTCCAACTCGGCGAGATCCAAGTAGGGCGTGGGCAAGCGTTCTTGGTACTCCTCCCACCAACCGCGCGTCCGATCGGTCGCCATGGCTACGAGGGCATCGATCAGTGCTGTGTCTGAGCAGGCATAGTTGGCGGCCAGGTGGCGTAGCCGCTTCTCGCTCACACCCGCGAGGCCCGTCTCGATCTGACTGATCTGTGCGGAACTCACCCCCAGGGCCGCCGCCGCCTCACGGCCCGTGATGCCGGCCGCATCGCGAAGCCTGCGCAGCTCGGTAGCCAGTCGCATCTGACGTGCCGTCGGCTCACGCCTCAGTGCCATCGCGTGCTCCTCTCAACGCGCCAACGGGCGCGACTCGTTCGGGGTCAGATTACGCGACCGGCTTGCAAAGTATAGAAATCAATACCAACCTTGAGTGACGCGACGCACACGCTACGGAACATCGGGATCCCGGAAGTGCACCGCTCCGTCCTGCCACGACGGCTGCGGCAATGCCACCGCCCGCCACTCGTAGATCCCCCTCTCGCCCACCACCGAGTCGGAGTTGCCACCCGCCACATGGAAGGGCCCGCTGCTCTCAGGGTTCGGTGGTCGGCGGACGTGTTGCGCATCGGAGCGTGGGATGCCGACCCCGAACCACCCGAGCCACCGCAGGAGTTCGAACTGATCGGAGAGGCAGAGCAAGGGAGAGGCCTGGCGTTGGTGCGTGCCTGCGCCGACCTGTGGGGGTGGCAGCCGTTGGCACGGAACGGCAACCGGGGCAAGTACGTGTGGTTCGAACTGGCCGCGGCCTAGCCCGTCTGTGAGGTGAGCTCTCAGCACTCCGAGAGGCGAGCGACAGCTCATCAACGGCCGACTGAAGCGCCAGCAGGCGTATCCGGGGGAACCTCATCTTCTGCGCACGGCCATGCCCGGACGGCGGCCGAAAACCTTCTACCTCGGCAAACCGCAACGAGGTCGGCTTGATCCTCTTACTGTAATCTCACCCTCACTGGCGGTGTCACGGGGTGAAGAGGAGCAAACCATGCCAGGCGGTACGGACGTTGACAACCCGGAATCGTTGAAGAAGGCTGGGAACGGGGCGGCGGAGATCGCGGGGGATACGCGGATCGCCGGCAACCATCCACTCGACGAGACCCGTTCGGCGGCCACGGACTTCAGCGCCGACTGGAGCGGCGGGTTGGGCGCGGCGCTCAACAGTCTCGCGTCAGTCTGGTCCCTCCAGGTGGACGGGTTGGTCGGCCGGTGCCGGGATCTCAGCACCCGGTTCGGCACCACGGGTGGCAACTATGTAGAGGTCGAGTCGGTCAACACCCAGACCGTGAAGTCCGTCCAGCCGTCGCCCTTCGGCTGAGCGGAAGCGCGTTCCAGCCAGCCTTACACGACCAACTTCACGGGGAGAAGTCCGGCCGATGCCGACGTACGAGCAGCTCTACCACCTCAAGCTTGGCAACCTCAAAAGCGCCGCCGGCCGGTGGGCGGAGACCTCCACCAAGTTCAAGGGCCTGCACACCTCTTTCGGGGAGCGGGTGGAACGGCCGTACAAGGACGCGGGCTGGCGGCAGCCGGTCATGACCGCCGCGTATGCGGGGACCAAGACCACCGAGGCCAAGCAGGAGTTCGAGGACGCCGGGATCGAGGCCAACAGCGTCGCCAAGATTCTCAATGACCTGCATACCAAGCTCGCGGCCTACCAGACGGAGTTGCGTGAGTGCGCGGATGTGCAGGCCAAGAACAAAGGTCTGCACGTCAGCGCCAAGGGGGAGGTCACCGCGCGCCACGACCTGTCCCAGGACAACGGGGCCCGCCACGACCCGGACGCCCAGGACCTCATCCGCCGGCAGCAGGCCGACATCGACGCCATCGTCGCCAAGCTGGAACGCATCCTTCAGAAGGCCACCGACGCCGACGAAGAAGCCTGCTACGCGCTGAACAAGAACCTCGGCGGCGACAACGCGAACTTCAACGACAGCGTCTACACCTCGCTCAACGACGCCGACGCGGCCCGCGATTCAGCCCGTGCCCTGGAACTGGCCCGCAAGGGCAAGGACATGACGGACCAGGAGCTGACCGAGCTCAACGCTCTCCTCGAAGAGCATCGCAACGACACCACCATCACCCCTGACGGCAAGGGGGGTTTCAAGGCGGTCAAGGACCCCCGCTTCGCCGAGATGTTCGCCACCGGCCTCGGTCCCAAGGGCACGCTGGCCTTCTGGTCCGAGATGGCCGACCCGGCCGACAACTACTACGGCCGCACCGATGAGCGCGAGAAGCTCCTCAAGGACCTCCAGAATCAGCTCGGCACCACCCTCGGCAACGCGACCCAGTCCGACAGCAAGGCCATGGCGGACTGGAAGCACGACATAATCGAGCTCGGACCGCAGCGCCTTGAGATCGACGCCGCGGGCAACCCGTACGGATTCCAGGTGATGAGCAACCTGATGCGCAGCGGGGAGTACGACAGCGACTTCCTGCAGAGCTACGGCAACGCGGTCATCAAGGCCGAGAAGCCCTGGAACGACGGGGACGCCAGCCATGGACTGGGGCTGGACCGGCTCTGGACCGGCACCCTCAACAGCGGCGACCTCAACTTCGGCTCCGAGAACGACCGCGGCAACGACCCGATGACCGGCTTCCTCGAAGCCCTCGGTCACAACCCGGAGGCGTCGGCCGAGTTCCTCTCCGACGACAAGCACTTCGACTACCTGGTCGGCGGCAGCGAGGACCCCAAGTCCCGCGACTGGCCACACGACACGGCATTCGGCGGCGACCGCGACAAGATCGCCGGCTACGACTCGCTCGGCCATGCCCTTGAGTCGGCCACGATCGGCCGGTCGTACGGATCCGAGGTTCCACCGCTGCACCGGACCACCGAAGGCGCGGCCGTCATGGACCGTCTCGTCACGACCTACGGTGACCATCCGGAACTCATGCACGAACGAGCCGGTATCGAGGACAGTCTCAGCAAGGTCGGTGCCGCGTACATCGATGACCTGAACAACGGGGTTTCGGACTTCGGCGATCGCAACGGCGACGCGCGCGACCCCCTGTACGACACGAAGGGGCAGGCTCACGCCGAGATCTCCCGGAGTGACGCCCTCGACTTCCTCTCGGTCATGGGACAGAACGAGGACACCCACGCGGCGATGTCCCAGGCACAGCAGGCGTACACACTCGGCGTTCTCGACTCGACGCACAACATGACCGAAGCCGGGTCCGCCGTGAGTACGGGCGCCCAGATGCAGGGCGTACTCGATGATTCCCGGATGAAGCAGATCGAGGCGGACTTCGCGGGTGACGCAAAGAAACAGCAGGAAGAGCTCGGTAAGTCCACCGAGTGGATCAAATGGGGTACTGGCGCCGTCATCGGAGGTGCGGTCGGTATCGCAACCGGAGGCACAGGCGCGGCAATCGCGGTTCCCCTGGCTGCGGAAACCGTTGGTGGAGCGTTGGAGACCTTCGTGGGTCAGCGGATCGACGACACGGCCGAGAAGTACGAGATGAACGCCAACGACACCATCAACCAGGCGCAGGACAAATACACCACCACTGGGGAGAGCCGTGCGGCCCTCCCGATCACCGCCTACATCACGGCGCACGGAATCGAGGAATATTCAACTCAACATCGACAGCTCACGGAGGCGGCAGCGGCTGGATACGACCGAGGCAAGAGTTCTCGCACGGCCTACACGGAGGACGACTAGGCATGGCGAAGCGTAGGACACTCGCCCGCACCGCGGCCGCCTTGCCGCTGCTGGCCCTGGCTGCGGTGGGTTGCTCAAGCGGGACTGACGTGGAGGAGAAGACATCGGTCCCGCAGCTCGCCAAGGAAGTCTGTGACTCCTCTCTGTCCCCGGCGGCGAGGAAGGATTTCGAGAAGCTCTTCGCCGGAAGAAAGGTGGAAGAGTCGTCGTACAACAGCGGTCTCGCGAACGCTGCCGATGAGCTGAAGCAGGCCAAGGGCACCGATGTGAAGGCGTGCGGAGTGGTTCTGTCCGACACGACGGATCGCGGGATGACCATCGAGTTCGGCTGGTCCTACGGTCCCTGGAGCCCTTCTGACGCCTCCGGCATGGCGTTCTTCTCCGTGGCCGACAGGGCCTTCTCCAATGGGCGGATGGCCTACGTACTCGTCAAGTGCAGCGCCTCCGTCCCGAAGCTCAACCCCGACGAGGAGCACTACCTTCTCGCCAGCATGACCGGTCCGGACTCGAATCTCCCCCTGGCCGAGCGCCAGAAGCTCCAGGTCTCCGTCCTCTACCCGGTGCTGCGGAAGATGGCCGAAGTGGTGGGGTGCAAGGAAGCGGCAGACCTTCCCGCCTCGCCGACGCTGATCCCCGCGACCGCACCGAAATGATGCGGGTACCACAGCGGTTCCGCAGAACGCTGCTCACAGCGCTGCCGCTCGTCCTGATCGGCGGTGGGGTAGTTGTCGCCGCCCTCGATGGCGGTGACGGTTCCGGCGGCGGTGGCCACGCGGCGGCCAACCGGGCGCAGTTGAAGCGTGCCTGTGGTGGGCTGTTGCCGTATGAGGAGCTGAAGGGGCTCGTTCCCGACGAGGTCGCGGGTGAAGTGGCCCAGTACGGCACCCTGCTGGAGCCCGGGCAGGCGAGTCGCTCGCTGGTGAATTGTGCGGTGACCTGGCCGGGGCATGGTTCGGCGCGAGTGCGGGCCGTCCCGTTGATCTCGCCGTTGCCGATGTCGGTGGAGGTTGAGGAGGTCGCGGCCGGCGGGGGTGACGAGGAGTACGAGGTACCCGGCCTGACCGGAAGAGTCGGAAAGGATACGTCGCCCTGGATCATCGCCGAGTGTCCTGGCGGGCTCGACGGCCAGGTGCGTGCAGTGCAGGACATGTATGTCATGGCCGAGGTTGATCTGCCCGTTCCCGGCAAGGGGGAACAGGCGCGGAACCTCACGGGTTTCCGGACCGCCGTTCAGGTCGCCAATGGGATCACCGCGCGGCAGAAGTGCGGGGGGACCCCGCTGGCCGTACCCACCCGGATCGTCGACACCTACGAGGAGCACACGGTCGCGGACCCGGACAGCGTCGACGGTGAGACCACACGGGTCGAGAAGCCGGGGCTGGGGGCGAGGAAGTGCCGTGGGCTCTCCAAGCGGTCGATCTTTCCCGGGACCTGGGTTGCCACTGGTGACCTGCAGGACTCCCGGCTGCTCAGCGTCTGCACCGCCACGCTCATGGATCCCGACGACCCGACCGAGCCCGTCCCGTCGCCGGAGGACGGCACCATCGCCGATGTGTCCGCGGCGAGTTGGGCCGGACCGCTCAGTTCGGCCGCGGTGGACCAGTACGACATCACGGACCGCACCTTCGACTCCACGGAAGAGCGGCGCACCACGGCCTTCACGGACGGTGCGGATCAGCTCGAACTCACCTTCTGGTCCAGGTCGACGTGCACCGCGGGCAACACCTATCACCGTGTGGCCGTCTACAGGCACGAAAGTAGTTACGGCTACGACGAGCAGGACACCTACGAGCGCACGCTGACCGAGGCGGAGCGGAGCGAGCTCTCGCGCGACGCCCGCAAACTCATGGACGGTTATCTCACCGACCCCGACGGCTGGCCCCGGCAACAGCGTTGCCATGACACCGAGTTCCTCGGGGAGGTACAGGGATGGTGACGAGGCGGATCATCCTGCGGACAGCGCTCGCCCTGGCGGTTACGGTCGCTGGTGTTCTCGGTTATCTGGACGTGCACGGGGACTTCCAGCGCTGGAGCGACAACTCGGCGCTCGACGGCGCCTGTGACGGTCTCCTCGACCGGGACGTGGTGCGCGGAGTTCTCGGGTCCGGGGAGGTCGAGGTCCACGACCGGGGTGACGGGGACCTGGTGGCGAAATGCCAGGTGGATGTCGACGGTGGCGGCTCCGCCGAGGTCAGCGTTCTCGACACCGCCTCCGTCGCGGGGAGCAGGGACTCCCTCTACCGGGCGAACCTCTCGGACGTTGTCTCCGTACCGGTGGGACATGGCTGGTCAGGTCTCTTCGGGGCGGACATGGAGGATCCGAAGGATTCCTTCGACTCACCGACCGAGCACGCGACCACGAGCCTGGTCCTCGACTGCGTCGAGAGCAGCCAGGTCGATGGCCTGTCCGTCACCGTCAGGACCAAGCTGCGCGACGCCACGCTGGACAATCCCGCGAACCGGCCGCAATACGCCAGGATCGCCACGTCCACCGCGGCAAGGGTGTCGGAGAAGCTGGGCTGCGGGGCCAAGATCGGAAAGGACGTACGGCGTCTCGGTCTGCCCGTGTCCGAGGACGAGTACGAGCCGCTCCGCACAGCGGGCGGGACGTGCTCCGGCATCCCCACCGCGCGGGGGGTTTCCGTCGCCACCGAGACGGACCGTGGGGGTGCGCCGTACGAGATCTGCCGGCTGGCCGACGCGGACGTCAGTACGCGGTACATCCTCAGTGCCCGGTTCGGCCCTTACGCGCAGGAGGCGTACGCCGATTACCAGGAGCGGAGCTATGGCGAGGGCATGCCGTCGCCCGACATCCCCTCCCAACAGCGCGATGCCGACGGCCCGGTCAGCTGGTCGACGGCCAAGTGCCCGGACGGCGTAGCCCTGTTCACCCTGCAGGCCGCCGGCGATCGGGGCGTTGATCGCAAGGACACCGCGGAGTCACCGGGCTTCGCCTACGAGCGTGCCGCGCTCGGGGCTTTCGCCGAACGCTCGGCGGAAGCCCATAGGTGTTCTGCCCCGGCGGCACTCTGACCCGCAGCGTTCAGCGGTTCAGGTCCATGACCCCAACACCGATCCCGGCGTAGGCCTCCGGCGCGACCGTGGCCACCAGTGCACCTTCCGGCAGCATCGCGTTCGGTCGTGCCACATGCGCTGCGGCCGCGACACCGAGGGCGACACCGTCGTGGACCAGCTCGGCCACGGTCACGGCCAGCGCGTAGTCGTCGTCGATGACGCGGAACACGTCCGGCAGCACGCCTGCGTGGGCACGACCCCCGCCCGCTCGCGTTCAGAAGGGCTGTCTGGCGCACGGCACCCACCGCGGACAGACCTGCGAGCAGTGGCAGATCGAGGTGACCGGCGGTGGACGCGTCTGGTACCTCCTGGACACCAACCGCGAGACCTGCTGGATCACCTTCGCCGGAACGGGGCATCCTCGGGCCACGGACCGTTCTTGAAGCCTGAGCGAGCGTCCGGTGACCACCGCCGGGGACTGCCATCGGCTCCAAGCCCGCCGCAGTACTCCGACCGCCAGTCGTACGTCCGTGTCCTGGACCACGCCGGTCGTCAGCTCTCCCCTCGCGGGAAGGACACCTCCACGCGGCGGTTCTTCTTGCGGCTTGTCTCTGTCGCGTTGGAGGCGATCGGGTACTGCTCGCCGTAGCCGCGTACCTCGAAGGTGATGTTCGGGTCGTTCAGTTCCTGGTCCAGGACGTCCTGTACGGCGTTGGCGCGCTGTTTCGAGAGGACGTCGCCGTGGGCCGCGGAGCCGAGGTTGTCGGTGAAGCCGAAGACGCGGATCTGGGTCGCCTTCTGGTTCTTGATCTCCGCTGCGATGGCGGAGATACGGGCCTTGGCCTCGCCGTTCAGTTTCGAGCTGTCCTTGCCGAACAGGACTTCCGCCTGGAGGGCGAACTTCACGTCCGCGTTGGTGTCCTCGCGGCGTTCGTCTCCGCTCTGGTCCTCGACGACCTGCTTGATGTCCAGGACCTTCGGTTCGGCGAGGGTGGCGCCCTCCGGGAGCTTCAGGTCCGGGTCGTTGGGGTCGACTTCGACCGGCGCGGAGGCGGAGGGCTCGGTGCCCGGGGGGACGCTGGGGTCGTCGTCGGCCCGGGCGGGCGCGGTGAGAGTCAGGGCCGCCATGACCGAGGCGAGGGTCATGACCAGGGCGAGGCGCGGTGGCGTGTGGGTGGTCATGGGTCGCGTCACCCGGAGATCTGGATGGTGGCGGAGGCGAAGGTGGGGAGTTGGAAGTCGACCTCGGTCGTACCGGTCGGCGGAGCCGGGAACTGCATGAACACCGGGATGGACGCACCCGCCTCGATCCTCGGCATGCCCGTGGTGGTGAGGGGGCGGCCGTCGGTGTCGCGCAGAACGTAGTAACGCTTCTTGGACTTGGAGTCGACGAGGGTCGCCCCGCCGAGCGACGAGCCGTGCCTGATGATCTCGGTTTCGTCACCCGCCGTCCGAACCGAGACGCGGGCCGCCTTGTCGCCGTCGTTCTTCATCTCGCCGCTCACCGTGAGGAACCCCCCGGAGTCCCGCTGCACGGCGGCAATTTGGAGGATCAGCCCGTCTTCACCCTTGAGTTCGGCGATGGGCTCGTCCGTTCCCTCTTGCGTGCTCGCGCCGGAGCCGCCGCTCTTGGAAGCGGACGCGGAGGCTTCCGGCTTCTTGCCGTCGTCGCCTCCACCGCCGCAGCCGGCCACGCCGACGGCCAGACCGGCCGCGATCGTCAGTGCGACCATCCCCCTGCGGGCCCTCGCCGTGAACCGCATGCTCATTGCTCTGCTTCCTTCGTCAGTCGTCGGTCGTTCGTCAGTCGGCCAGATGGACGTCGAAGAGATCCTCGGGCCCTGGGAGATCCTCGAGATGCTTCGGATCCAGAGTCCAATCACCGTCGTCACAAGTGAGCTTCGGCAGCACGTCCGCCCCGGCATCCGCTGCCAGGGGGTCGAAATCACAGGCCGGCTCGATGACGGCAGTGGCCTGCTGCTTCGACTTCCTGTTCTCGGTGCCGGGCACGATGGAATCACCGACGGTCTTGTTGGTCGTCGCCTCTACCTCGTAGCCCGGGTACTCCCCCGTCACCGCCCCGCAGACGACCGTGGCGTCGTTCTGTGCGGCCAGTTGGTCCGCCCGTGCGCAGCCGTCGTACGGCACTCCGAGACCGTCGAAGATGTCCCGCCACTTGGTGGGGTCGAGTACGTTCTCCACCCACTCCTTGGTGAGTTCGTCCCGCGTGTCCAGAGCCGCCGCCAGCGCCGCCGCGTCGGCAGCCGTCTGGGCGCCGTTCCGGTTCGCCGCGGCCTGGCCGACCGCCAGATAGGCGAACGCGAGAAAGAGCAGGCCCGCCACCACCATGATGTAGATGGGGAAAGCCTGCCCTGCGTCGTTGGGCCGACGAGCCTGCGTCAGGCGCCGATGACTTCGTCGATCTTGTCCACGATCGCGTCGTAGATGGCCTGACCGATGTCCGTCCCCGTGATCGCCAGCACGATCGCCACCACCACCGCGATGATGCCCAGGTACTCGACCGCGGTCTGGCCCTTGTCGTCGTTGAACCGGTTGTTCATGATGATGGGCCCCTTCGGCGTCGTCGCTGTCGACCTCCGGAACGTAGGCCGGAGCGGGCGGTTCGGCGGAGGGTCCCTGGGCCCAAATCCGGGCCCAAGTCGGCATCCTCATGGCTCACCCCACTCCCCGGCTGGAACCGGGCGCCGTGCCCAGCCACTTCGCGGCGGCCTCGGAGCGGCTCGTGCTGTGGAGCTTGGCGAAGATGCGGTTGATGTGGTTCTTGACCGTCTTCTCGCTGATGAAGCAGGCGGCGGCGATCTGCTGGTTGTTCATGCCGGATGCGATGAGGTCCATGATCTCCGCCTCCCTCGCGCTGAGTTGGAAACGCGACCTGTCCAACAAGGACTGTCCCACAACTGGTTGCAATCGCGAAAGGGTTTGCGGGGAAATTGTGGAGACGGCAGATGGGAGTTCCACGACCTTGTGTGCAGTCGCACTTGACTCCCGGAGCTGTGCCAGTACCGCGCCGGCCGCCGTGGGGGTCAGGTGGGTGCGACCCTCCACGGTGTCCCGTACGGCCACCACCAACTGGTCCGCCGTGAACTCGCCGTGGACCAGGTAGCCGTGGGCTCCCCTGCGCAGGGCCTCCTGGACGATCTCCGGCTCACCGCTGTACGTCAGCATCAGCACCGGGGCGATCGGCACGAGGTACGGGAGCGCCGCGATTCCGTCCACGCCCGGCATCCGGACGTCCAGGAGGATCACGTCGGGGCGGTGCCGGTTGGCGGCCTCGTACGCCTCGCGGCCGTCCGCCGCCTGCGCTACGACGGTGATGTCCTCGCGGCCCGAGAGGAGCGCGGTGAGGCCCGCTCGGACGACCGGGTTGTCGTCGGCGACGACGATCCGTACGGGGGTGGGCTGCGGTGCCTTCGGGAACAGGGCGAACGGTCGGGGGGTGGGGGTGGAGGGTGTGGAGTCGTTCGGCATTCGTGGCCTCCTCTCGGAGTGGGAGGGGTGGGAGGGGTGGGGGTCGTTACCGGTCAGGGGGTGGCTGTGGTGACAGAGGGAGTTCCACGCGGACCTCCGTGCCTGCTGCCACGGCGCCTTCGCCTATGTGGATGCGCGCGCCCACCGACTCGGCGCGTTCCACCATGCCGACCAGGCCGAAGTGACCGGACCGGCGGAGTTCGTCGAGCGTGGTGCCTGGGGGGAGGCCGTGGCCGTCGTCGTGGACGCTGATGCGGAGCAGGCTGTGGTCGAGGTCGACGTTCGCGCTCACGTCGAGGTGGGTGGCCCGGGCGTGGCGGTGGGCGTTCTCCATCGCCTCCTCGGTGATGGTGAGGAGTTGGCGGGCCACCGTATGGGGGACAGCAAGGGGATGTGTGGGCGCCCGGTAGGTCGACGGGAGTCCGGTGCGGGCGCTGAAGTCCCTTGTCCGGGTCGCCAGTTCGTCGAGGATGTCCGTCGTGGGGGCCGGGTCGGGGTCCCTGCGCAGGTCGGTGACGAGTTCGCGGGATTCCGTCACGGCTTGGCGGGCTGCCCGGGCCACCAGTTCCGCCTGCTGCCTGAGCAGGGCCGGGTCGGGGGGCCGGTCCGCCGCCGTGGCTGCCAAGCCCTCCGCTGCCAGCGCCACGCCGTGCAGCGTCTTCGCCACCGAGTCGTGCATCTCCCTGGCCAGCCGGGCCCGTTCCTCGCTGATCGCCTCCGTCACCGCCAGGCGGGCCTTCATCGCCGTGAGGGCCTGGGTCGCCGTACCGAAGCGGAGCAGGAGGTTGCGGAGGGTGGAGCCGAGCGCTCCGGTGATCACGCAGAAGCCGGGGAGCAGGAGGGTGTCGGCGGGGGTGGTGTTCGGGTGCGGGAGGGCTGTCTGGGCCAGGAGCAGGATCAGGGACTGGAGGGAGGCGAAGACGGCGGCGCCTCGCCAGCTGTAGGCGATGCCGGCGAGGAGGGGGGTGCAGACGCTGACGTAGGCGAGCGTGGTGTCGGGGCCCGCGGAGATCAGCAGCAGGCTGCCGAAGAGGGTGTCCGCGGCAAGGAGGGTGGGGTGGCGCAGGAGCAGGGGGCCGAAGCGTTCCCAGTCCCTGAAGAGGGCGTACGACACCATGAACGTGACGACGACAGCGGCGCCGACCAGGCGGATGCCGAGGCCGGGGCTGGCGTTGAGGAGGGCGGCGGGGGCGGCCAGGGCGATCATCGCGAGGCGGAAGCCGAAGACTTGGCGGCACATTGCCTGGAGGGCGTTGACCTGGATGTTCAGTGCGGGTGCGGGTGCGGGTGCGTGGGGGTGCGGGTTTTTTGCGTTCCTACCCGCACCACCCGCACCACCCGTGCGGCCATCGTCGTCGGGTGCGGGTGGCCCCTGCGCCGGCTGATCGCCGTCGGCGGCCGCGCGTCCGTGGGGACCCGTCGGCCGCCACGACTCCAGTCCCAGCCCCGGCACCATCCTCCGTGAACCCGTCATCGACATGGCCCGCCCCCTACTTCCCCGTGATCGTGCCGAAGTCGGTGCCCGAGCCCAGCAGGAGCCCCGCGGCCAGCAGGAGCATCGTGGCCGGGACCATGAACGTGGTGATCATCATGGTGGCCTTGGGGACCGCGCGGGCGGCCTTGCGGCGGGCGTTCTGGGCGTCCGTGCGGCGCATGTCCTTGGCCAGGGAGACCAGGGTGTCCACGATGGGCGCGCCCAGTTCCTCGCCCTGCTGGAGTGCCGTCACGAACATCGCCACCTGTTCGGAGTCGTTGCGGCGACGCAGTTCCGCGAAGGCCTGGCGGCGGCTCATGCCGAGGTCCATCTGGCGTAGCGTGATGCGGAGTTCGTCGGCCCAGGGGCCCTCGTACTTGGAGGCCACCCGGTCGAGGGCCTGGCGGAAGCCGAGGCCCGCGCTCACCACCACCGCCAGCACGTCCAGGAAGTCGGGAAGTGTGCGCTCGATGACGTCCTTGCGCACCCGGATCGCCGACCAGATGCCGACCTCCGTCCAGAACGCCCCGAACGCCAGCAGGAGCAGCGCCACCAGGATCTGGCCGCGGAGCAGGAAGACCAGGAAGCCCAGGGCGCCGAGGAAGCCGTACACCGCCCTGCGGGCCGCGTAGCGGTTGATGGTCAGGCCGCCGGGGTTGCCCGCCAGGTCGATCTTGCGGCGGTATTTCGCCACCTGTTTGGGGCCCATCAGACGCAGGACGGCGGGCGCGTAGCGCATGCCCATGCGGTCGACGAGAGAGTCCACCGCGCCGGTGCGGGTCGAACCCACCTCCAGGGCCAGCATCAGGTCGCTGGGGAGTTTCGCCTCCGCGCGGTACATGCGGATGCCGGCGAAGACGCCCCACACGCTCACGGCCATCAACAGGGCCAGTCCGACAGCGATCATGTCCTCACCCCCTCAGATGTCGATGCGTGACAGGCGGCGGATGAGGATGAATCCCACCGCGTACAGAGCGAACGCGATGATCACCGCCCCCTGGCCCAGCGGTGAGCCCGTCATGCGTTCCAGCGCGCCGCCCTTCACGCCGTTCATCAGGAACAGCGAGCCGATGCCCAGGACCGGGACGGCGTACGACGTCATGTTCACCTGGGAGAGCTGGGTGCGGACCTCGCGCCGCGTCTCCTTGCGCTCCTCCAGGGTCTCGGTGAGGTTGCGCAGCGCGCTGACCACCTGGCCGCCCGCCCGGTTGGAGAGCACCAGGGTCGTCACCAGGACCACCAGTTCCCGGGACGGCAGTCGCTTCGCCATCTCGTCGAGCGCGTCCTCCATCGACACGCCCACCGCCAACTGGTTGGCCACGTTCCCCAGTTCCTCGCCGGCCGGTGCCTCCAGCTCCTCCGCCGCCATGCCGATCGCGGTGCGCAGGGCGAGGCCCGCGTGGGTGGCGTTGGCCAGGATGCGGGCCAGTTCGGGGAGTTGGTTGATGAACTTCTCGATGCGCTTCTGACGCTGCCAGTTGAGGAACTGCACTGCCGCCCAGATGCCCACCAGCGCGGCGATCGGTCCGAAGAAGGGGGCGAGTGTCTCCTGGCCGATCAGCCAGAGGCCCGCCACCGCGACGAGCATCGCGGCGAAGAACTCGCCCGGCGTCACGTCCAGGCCCGTCGCCGCGATCCGGAGTTCCAGCTGCCTGCCGAACCGGGTGCGGCGCAGTCGGCCGTCGAGGTCGCGGAAGTGGCGCCGACGGCCGGTGTACGGCACCTGGCCCTCGGCCGACAGCCGGTCGACCAGGTCCGCCCGCTGGGCCCGGCCCCTGGCGTACACGTGGACGCCGACGACGGCCAGCACGCAGGTCACCAACGTGATCCCGATGGTGAGGGCGACTAGGTTCTGGAGGTCCATGGGGGTGCGTCCTACCTGGCTTCTCGGACGGCCAGCTCGGCCGCGGACTGGGCCACGCCGAAGGCCTGGGGGGTGGGCTGGCTCGCCATGTAGAGGCGGTCGACGGTACGGCGCGGAAGCGGGAAGTACTCGAACCGGCCGTAGATCCGGCCGTCCGACGCCATGGGCTGGGCCTTGAAGCGGGCCACCGACACCAGGCGGTACGGCTCGCTGCCGTGGCTGTCGAGCAGGGCGATCTCGGTGATGCGGCGGGCGCCGTCGGCGAACCGGGTGAGCTGGATGATCACGTCGACCGCACTGTTGATCTGGTCGTGCAGCGCCTCGAAGGGGATCTCCAGCTCCGACATGGACGCCAGGGTCTTGAGCCGCATCAGCGCGTCCTCCGCGCTGTTGGCGTGGACCGTGGCGAGGGAACCGTCGTGGCCCGTCGACATCGCCTGGAGCATGTCGAGGGACTCGCCGCCGCGGACCTCACCGACGACGATCCGGTCGGGGCGCATGCGCAGCGAGTTGCGGACCAGGTCGCGGATGGTGATCTGGCCCTGGCCCTCGACGTTCGGCGGGCGCGACTCCAGCCGGACCACGTGCCGTTGCTGGAGCTGGAGTTCGGCCGAGTCCTCGATGGTGATGATCCGGTCACCGTCGGGGATGAGACCGGAGAGGGCGTTGAGGAGGGTCGTCTTCCCGGTGCCCGTCGCGCCCGCGACGATGATGTTGAAGCGGGCCTGCACCAGGCCCGCCAGCAGGTACAGCATCTGCTCGTCGAGCGAGCCGAAGCCGGCCAGTTCCTGGAGCGTGTAGGAGCGGGGGAAGCGGCGGATCGTGAGGATGGCGCCGGTCAGGGAGAGCGGCGGGATGATGACGTTGACGCGTTCGCCGGAGGGGAGGCGGGCGTCGACCATCGGGTTCGTCTCGTCGACGCGCCGGTTGACCGTCGAGACTATTCGCTCGATGGTCTGCATCAGCTGGTCGTGGGAGGGGAAGCGCAGCGGCAACTGCTCGACCCGGCCGGCGCGTTCGACGAAGATCGAGTCCGGTCCGTTGACCATGATCTCGGTGATGGAGGCGTCTTCGAGCAGGGGTTCCAGGATGCCCAGGCCGAGGGCCTCGTCGACCACCCGCCGGATCAGCTGCGAGCGTTCGACGGTCGACAGGACCGGACCCTCACGGCTGATGATGTGCCCGAGCACCCGCTCAAGACGGGCCCGGCGCTCGGCCGCCGCCAGCGAGCTCATCTCCGCGAGGTCGATCTCCTCCAGGAGCTTGGCCCGGTAGGAGGAGACCAGGTGGCCGTCCTCGCCCCGACTGCCGTTCTCCTCGGGGGTGTTGATGCGGGACCGCAGGCTCATGGGGGTACCTCGTTCAGTGGTCGAGCGGCATGGTGGCGGTCTTGACTGCAGGGTCGAAGCTCCAGCCGGGGACGATCGACGGGATCTGGACGGTGGCGGTGACGGTGACCGAGTCGCCGCCCCCGCCCTCGGCGCAGTCGACGGACAGCCAGTCGCTGATCGCGTTCACACAGCCGTCCTGCGCGCTCAGGTCCAGCGAGGCGGCCCGCGCCCCGGCCCTGGCCGCCGTACCGGCCTGCTGGGCGGTGTAGGCGATGAGCCCGATCTGTACGCCGGCCATGGCGACGAGGATCAGGATCGGGATGAAGCCCAGGTATTCGAGGGCGACCTGGCCGCGGTCGCGAGTGCTCTTCCGGGAGTACGACATCTCAGTCCTTGTCCTCCTCCACCGCGCCCGCGTGGCCGTCGACCTTGAAGGGGAAGGCGATCGAGCCCGGGAAGAGGACGGGGACGTCGAGGTGGACGTCGGCCGTGACATAGCCGCCGCCCGTGGAGCAGCTCACCTGGCCGCTCCAGGCGCCGGGCAGCTTGTCCAGTCCCGCCTGCTCGCACGCGGCCTCCCGCTCGCCCGGCGCCGCCGCCGTCGCGGCCCGTACCGCCTCGTCCGCAGCATTCCCCGCGAGTGTGAACGTGTATCCCAGCAGCACGAACTGCCACAGCAGCACCAGGGTGATCAGGATCAGCGGGGTCATCCCGAGGAACTCGATCGTCACCTGCCCCTCGTCACGCCGGAACGGCCGGAACCGCCGGAGCGCCCGGGTGCTCATCTCCCCAGCTCCTTGCGCCGCCGGAAGGTCAGCGCCCCCCGCTCCCGCCCCCCGTTGCGATGGGAGTTCGCCTCCGTGCCCTTGACCAGGCCCAGTTCACCGGCGAGCGTCCACAGGGCCTGCTTGACCGTGCCCTTGGCGTCGAGTTCATGGACCCGGCCCGCGTCCACCGCGGCCTGCAACTCCTTGAAGTTCGCCGGGATCACGGTCGCCGCGACCCCCGTGCCGGTGATCTTCTGGATGAGCGCGGGCTGGATCTCCGTGGTGCGGCTGTGGCGGTTGACGACGACGGTGGTCTCCTCGGCCTTGCGGACCTGGAGCCGGTCCCACATGCGTACGGCACGCTTGGCGCCCCGGACGGCGACGACGTCCGGGGTGGTGACGAGGAGGGCGGTGTCGGCCATCTCCACGACCGCCGCGCCTGCCCCGCTGAGCTGTGCCCCGCAGTCGACGACCACGACCTCGTAGCGGGAGCGCAGGGCGCTCACGATCTGGCGGGCGGAGCGCTCGGTCACCTCCTCGCCGCGTTCGCCGTCGCCGGGGGCGAGCAGCAGCGCCAGGCCTGTGTCGTGGCTGAAGACGGCGTCGGCGAGGACGCGCGGGGAGATGTCGGTGATGGTGGCGAGGTCGGCGACCGAGCGGCGGAACTGGACGTCCAGGTAGGAGGCGACGTCGCCGGTCTGGAGGTCCATGTCGAGCAGGGCGGTGGTGCGCCCGGAGGCCTGGGCGGCGAGGGCGAGCTGGATGGCGGTCGTGGTGGCGCCGACGCCGCCCTTGGCGCCGCTGACGGTGACGACGGTGCCGCCGACGCCGGTGAAGACGTCTCCGGCGGCGCCCAGGTGCCGTCGTACGCCCACGGACCACTGGGCGACCGCGTGCACCCGGTTCGCGAGCTCCTCGTAGCCGAGCGGGAGGGCGATGAGGCCGCGGGCGCCGTAGTCCATGGCGGCCTGGAAGAGGCCGGGGCTGACGTCGGAGGTGACGAGGATGACTCCCACGGCCGGGAAGCGCAGGGCCACCTCGCGGATGAGCTCCAGGGCCGGGACGGGGCCGATGCGCTCATGGACGACGACCACTTCCGGCAGTTCGTCGATCGACTCGGACGCCAGGCGGGCGAGGGTGTCGATGAGCTGGGTGGAGTCGTTCACCGGGGTCACGGGCTCGGCGTCCGGGAGCTGGCTGAGCAGCGTGGTGAGGGAACGGACCGCGTCCGCGTCGCCGACGGCCGGGAGGATCCTCGTGGGCATGGCGGCCTCTCACTTGTCCTTCGCGAGTTCGTACGTGCGGTCCCGCTCGGGGACCGTGCCGGTCTCGCCGGGGGCGACCAGGGCGAGCCGGACGCGCTTGGCGAACGACTCGGCGTACGTGATGCGCTGGGCGTCGAGCGCGGAGAGCGCGAAGGTGATGGGGCGGGCCTTGGTTGCCTCACGGGTGCGTTCGTCGGCGTCGGGCTGCAGCGCGGTGAGGTCACCGACGTCGAGGATCCGGGCGTTCGTCACGATGATCTTCGACTGGTCCGGGTCGCCCTCCCGCTGCCCCTCGAAGGTGGCGTACACGTTGACCAGGGAGCCCGGTGTGATCTTGCCGGCGACGCCGGTCGCCGCGTCGATCATGATGGCGACCTCCTGCTGCCCGGGCTGGAGGGCGGGCTGGTCGACGATCATGTCGCTCTGCAGCAGGGAGCCCTGCTTGAGGGTCGTCACGGCGATCTTGTTCTTGAGGGCGGCGAGGTCGGTGACCGCGTTGGCCGACAGCCAGCGCTTGGGCATCTCGGTCTTCTCGAACTGCGCCGCGGTGAGCCGGGTGTACGGCGGGATGTCGTTCCTGACCTCGTACGCCGTGACCTCGGGGCCGACCTTGGACTTCGCGTCGTTGATGACGGACAGCACGCCGGCGAAGGCCGCGAGGGCGCCCAGGACCGACAGGAGCAGGAGTATCACGCCGCGGCGCTGACGGGAGTTCATGAACCGTGCAACCTCGTTGGGGGCTAGGTCGAGCGGAATCGGGGCTGGGGCGGTCCGGTGCGGCTCACCCGGCGGGCAGTTGGTGCTGTCGCTGCGGTTGCAGCTGTTGGTGCTGTTGTTGATGGGGTGCGGACGTCACCGGTGCGGTGGCCGAACAGAAGACGCAGCGGTCCCCGATGACGTCGATACCGCACCAGTGACAGATGTTCTGCCGTACCGAGGTGACCAGTTGGTAAAGGACGGACAGGTCGGGCAGGAAGGTGCAGAACTCGATCAGCTTGCCGGTGCCCCACCACTCGGCGGACTCGGCGGGCAGCGGGCACTCGCGCAGCCCCTGGACCCGCCAGGTCCTGGCCAGGTCCCCGGAGACCCAGTCGGACTGGAGCTGGCCGCGGGCGACGAGCATCGAGGTGGCGAACTCCGGGCCGGCGAGCGTGGCGTCCGGGGCGATCCTGACGAGCTGCGGCTGGGGGTGGGCGAGCACGGCGAACTGGCTGCCCGGCACCCAGGACTTGGCGTGCGACTTGAGACCCACGGGGACCCGGTCGAGTTTCGCGACCGAGCCGAGGAGCGCGCCCGCGTGGAGGTAGTGGGTGAGCAGCCGGCCGGCCGAGGCGAGGACGCCCGGGCTGAGGTCGCAGGAGGCGAGCTGTCTCAACTGGCGGGCCACGACGGCGGTCGCGAGGGGCGGCAGTTCGGGGCGGAACAGGGCGATGCGGTCGCTCTCCAGGAGGGACCGCACGGTGCGCAGCCGCTGGTCCACCGCCGGCGGCACGGCATGGGAGTACACGACGATCACATGGCCGTGCTGGTCGATCAACGACTGCAGGGCGGCGAGCGAGTGGTCGAGCGGCTGCCGGTCGAGGCCGTCGAGCACGACGGCGGGCAGAGTCCGCTCGTCCTGCGCCGGCAGCGCCATGTCGGCACCGGTCACTGCGATGGCAGTTGGCACGCGCAGCTCCCCGTATCCCATGCCCGTGGGTCCGACGGATCACTCCGGCACACCCGGTCGACTTCACTGCGTGACTACCTGAGCACTGTAACCACGGCTCTATGACCGGAGAACAGCGATTCTGTGACTTCCTGACCCGGGTGACGGATCAAAAGCGGGCGATTCCTGCCCAGATGGGGCGCACTTGCCACGTGCGTGCTCCAGAGAAAGGCGAGTTGCGTATACATCCTTGACAGCGGGATTGGTCTGGACCAACTCTCTTGTCATGCCCATACTCAGCAGAAAACCGGTGCGGTTCCGGACCGCCGCCGCCGTCGTAGCCACCGCCGCCGTGACGCTCGCCCTGGGGCTCGCGGGACCGGCCTCCGCCGCGGATGTCAACAACGCGAAGAACGCCGGCTTCGAGTCCGGCCTGTCCTCCTGGACCTGTTCCGCGAGCAGCGGTACGACCGTCTCCGCACCCGTCCACGGCGGCTCGGCCGCGCTGAGAGCGACACCGGCCGGGCAGGACAACGCGCGCTGCAGCCAGACGGTCGCCGTGAAACCGAACTCGACGTACACCCTGAGCGCCTGGGTGCAGGGCGGCTACGCCTACCTGGGCGCGACCGGCACCGGCACGACGGACGTGTCGACCTGGACCCCGGACTCCGCCTCCTGGAAGCAGCTGTCGACGACCTTCACGACGGGCGCCTCCACGACCTCGGTGACGGTGTACACCCACGGCTGGTACGGACAGCCCGCCTACCTCGTGGACGACGTCTCCGTCTACGGCCCCGACGGCGGTGGCGGGTCCGGCCCCGCCCCGACGGTTCCCGGCGCCCCGGGCGGGCTCAGCGTCTCCGGTACGACCTCGTCGTCGGTCTCCCTGGCCTGGAACGCGGTGTCCGGGGCGACCGGCTACAACGTCTACCGCGCCGGTACGAAGGTCACGGCGGTGACCGGCACGTCGGCGACCGTGACCGGGCTCGCCGCCTCGACGTCGTACTCCTTCCAGGTCACGGCGGTGAACTCGGCGGGCGAGTCCGGGAAGTCGGGTGCGGTGGCGGGGACGACGACCGCCACTCCGGGCGGCGGGGGCGGCGCGCTGCCGAAGCACGCGGTCACCGGGTACTGGCAGAACTTCAACAACGGGGCGACGGTCCAGAAGCTGTCCGCCGTCCAGTCCCAGTACGACATCATCGCCGTCGCCTTCGCGGACGCGACGACGACTCCGGGTGCCGTGACCTTCAGCCTGGACTCGGCCGGGCTCGGCGGGTACACCGTCGACCAGTTCAAGGCGGACATCAGGGCGAAGCAGGCGGCCGGGAAGAAGGTCGTCGTGTCCGTGGGCGGCCAGAACGGCACGGTCTCGGTGAGCGACACCGCGTCGGCGGCGAACTTCGCGAACTCGGTGTACGCGCTGATGCAGACGTACGGCTTCGACGGCGTCGACATCGATCTGGAGAACGGGCTCAACCCCACTTATATGTCACAGGCGTTGCGATCGCTGGCCGCAAAGGCGGGGGGTTCGCTGGTGCTGACGATGGCACCGCAGACGATCGACATGCAGTCGACGTCGAACGGCTACTTCCAGACAGCGCTGAACGTGAAGGACATCCTCACGGTCGTCAACATGCAGTACTACAACAGCGGTTCGATGCTCGGCTGCGACGGCAAGGTGTACTCGCAGGGGTCGGTGGACTTCCTCACCGCCCTGGCCTGCATCCAGCTGGAGGGCGGACTGGCCCCGTCCCAGGTGGGGTTGGGGCTGCCGGCGTCCCCCAGCGGGGCGGGCAGCGGCTATGTCCCGCCGTCGGTGGTGAACAACGCGCTGGACTGTCTGACCAAGGGGTCGTCCTGCGGCTCCTTCAAGCCGTCGAGGACGTATCCCGACCTGCGCGGGGCCATGACCTGGTCGACGAACTGGGACGCGGCGGCGGGGAACGCGTGGTCGGGGGCGGTGGGGCCGCACGTGCACGGGTTGCCGTAGCCGTCGGTGGCCGCTGGTCAGGGCGCGGTCGCGTTGCGGCCCTGGACGACCGGCATGATCTGGCGGCCGGTACTTGCGGTCGTCGGCCGCAGCTCGTGCGCGCCCGTGCCGCGGAGGGTGACCAGACCGGAGTGCACGGGGTCGATCGCGCGGTCCGGGCGGTGGTGGCGCACGATGCTCGTCACGGTCAGGTCGATCGGCGCCCGCGTGTCGCGAACCCGCGAGAAGCGGGCGCCGAGGTGGACGGGGCCGCGGAGGCAGCGCACGACCACCGTCACCTCCGTCGCCGTGGCGCTGCGCACCTCGTGGATCTGGAGTTCGGCGTCCACCGTCACGTCAGCGGCCTGTAGTACCCGAGGACCGGGGCCAGTTGGGCGAACCACCCGGCCAGCTGGTCCCGGCCCTTGGCGTCCACGACGCACTCGTAGAAGCGGCTGTCGAGGTGGACGACGGCCACCATGAGGGTCTTGCCGTTGGGGCCGGCCTTGTAGTGGACGCTGCGGATCTCGTGCCAGGGGAACTCGGCGGAGTGACCGTGGTCCTCGAAAGCAACGCCCGCGGAGTCGACGACGACGGAGTTGTGCCGGTCCACGGCCATGAACTCGGGTCCGTCAACGGGCTGCTGGGCCGGGGCCGGGGCCGCCGGATACCCGTACTGGGGCGCCCCGTACTGCGGCGGGACCGGCGGATGGCCGTACGGCGGAGCGGGCGGCCCGAATCCCGGGGCCACGGGGACCGGCGGGCCGAAACCGGGCGGGGCGGCACCCGGCGGGGGCTGCGGGGGCGCGGCCGGCTCGGTGGAGGTTGGTGGGGCGAGGACCCAGTCCGCGGGGGGCTCGTCCGCTGGAGTGGGGGGCGGCTCGGTGGGGGGCTGGGGAGTGGTCATCGGCGTCGGCCCTCGTCCGTGGTGGGGTTTTCGGTCGCCGAGGATATCCGGCCGTTCCCGCCGCCGGGGCGGGCCGGGTCCCCCCGACCGCCCCCGACCGGTCTCCTCCGCAGACGCGACGTTGTGTGACATCCGCGGATGTGTGGGGGCTTGTCGCGCAGTTCCCCGCGCCCCTTTGAGGCGCGACGTGGCGGGGCTGCGGGGATCGCCTACCCGAAGAACTCCGACCACGGCTGGTCCCAGACCTGCTTCACGCACAGGACCAGGAACAGCAGGCCCGCGATCGCGAGCATCGCGTTGCTCACCGGGCCGTTGCGCCATTCCCCGGGTGTGCGTGCGGAGTTGAGGAGCCAGAGCAGGGTGCCGGCGAGGAACGGGAGGAAGGCGGCGCCGAGGACGCCGTAGAGGATGATCAGGCGGAAGGGTTCGCCCTGGAAGAGCAGGACGATGGGCGGGAAGGTCAGCCACAGCAGGTACGCGCGGAACGGCCAGGAGCGTTCGCGCGCACCGGAGGCCACCTCCTCGCCCTTCTGCGCGCCCTGGCCCCGGAAGCGGGCCACGAAGTCGGCGAACATCAGGCTCACTCCGTGCCAGACGCCGATCAGCGACGTGAACGACGTGGCGAAGAAGCCGATGAGGAAGAACTTGGCGGTCGCCGACCCGTACTCGTCCTCCAGGATGTCGCTCAGCTGGATGAGCCCCTTGTCGCCGCTCGCGATCGCCACGTTGGCCGAGTGCAGCAGCTCCGCGCCGACGAAGAGCATGGCGACGACGAAGATGCCGGTGGTGATGTAGGCGACCCGGTTGTCGAGGCGCATCACCTTCATCCAGCCGGTGTGGGTCCAGCCCTTGGCGTTGACCCAGTAGCCGTACGCGGCGAGCGTGATGGTGCCGCCGACGCCGCCGATCAGGCCCAGGGTGTTGAGGATGGAGTCCTTCTCGTCGGGCAGGACGGGGAGCAGGCCCGCGAAGGCGTCGCCGAGGTTCGGGGTGACCCTGATCGCCAGGTACACGGTGACCACGAACATGACGCCCACCAGGACCGTCATGACCTTCTCGAAGACCGCGTACTTGTTGAACCAGACGAAGACCAGGCCGACAAGACCGCAGGCGATGGCCCACCCTTCGAGGTCCATCACGTCCGGGAACAGGGCCTGGAGGGGCAGCGCGCTGGACGACATCGCCGCCGCGCCGTACACGAAGCCCCAGATCACCACGTAGACCGCGAAGAACCAGGTGGTCCAGCGGCCCAGGCTCGCCCAGCCGTCGAACAGGGTGCGGCCGGTGGACAGGTGCCAGCGGCCCGCCGCCTCCGCGAGGGAGATCTTGACCAGGCAGCCGATCACCGCGGCCCACAGCAGGGTGTAGCCGAAGTTGCTGCCCGCGATGAGGGTGGCGACCAGGTCGCCCGCGCCGACGCCGGTCGCGGCGACGACGATCCCGGGGCCGATGTACCGCCAACTGGACTTACGGGGTACGGATCGTGCCTCACCGGTCGCTTTGTTGTCCGTAGTGTCCGCCATGAAGGTCAAGAAACCCTAAAGATCGCGGACCGGCAAGAGGGCGTGCGGTGAAGGAACTCGGCACGGTTTCACGCCATCGCGTCTTTATTCGCTCTTGACCTGGTCATGTCATAAGTAGACGATGTGCCGCACACCCGCACCGGCAGCACGTCGCTGAACCACCCCGCTCCACTCCCCCACTTCCGGAGATCCCGGAACCCTGGAGAACACAGGAGACTTCATGCGACTTCGCATTCGCGGTTCCGGCGCCCTCGGCGGCAGACGCTACGCCGCCCTCGCCGCCGTCCTGGCCCTCGCCCTCGCCGCCCCGTTCTCCGCGAACGCCGACAGCGCCCCGAAGCGGGTGCCGAGCAGCGAGGACATCCGCCAGTACGAGATCCACCAGCAGACAACTCCCGTGACCCGTACGGCGATCCAGCAGACCGGGGTGACGGTCGACGAGGCGGACGAGGAGACCGTCGTGGTCTCAGGCCGCGCGGACCAGATCAGCAAACTGCGCGGTCTCGGCTACGAGGTGACGGCCCTCGGCGCCGCCCCGGACCGGATCGCCGAGGACGAGGTCCGGCTCTACGACTTCCCCTCGGCCGACTCGCGGTACCACAACTACGCCGAGATGAACGCCGAGATCGACCAGCGCCTGGCCGCCTACCCGAACATCATGAGCAAGCGGGTCATCGGCACGTCGTACCAGGGCCGTGACATCGTCGCCATCAAGATCAGCGACAACGTGGCGACCGACGAGGCCGAGCCCGAGGTGCTGTTCACCCACCACCAGCACGCCCGTGAGCACCTCACGGTGGAGATGGCGCTGTACCTGCTGCGCGAACTCGGCGCGGGCTACGGCTCCGACTCCCGGGTCACCGACATGGTGAACAACCGCGAGATCTGGATCGTCCCGGACCTCAACCCGGACGGCGGCGAGTACGACATCGCCACCGGCTCGTACCGCTCGTGGCGCAAGAACCGTCAGCCCAACTCCGGTTCCACGGCGGTCGGTACGGACCTCAACCGCAACTGGGCCTACCGCTGGGGCTGTTGCGGCGGCTCCTCCGGGACGACGTCCTCCGAGACGTACCGGGGTACCGCGGCCGAGTCGGCGCCCGAGGTCAAGGTCGTCGCGAACTTCGTGCGCAGCCGGGTCGTCGGCGGGGTCCAGCAGATCAAGACGAACATCGACTTCCACACGTACAGCGAACTGGTGCTGTGGCCCTTCGGGTACACGTACTCCGACACGGCGACCGGGATGACGGCGGACGACAACGCCGTGTTCAAGACGGTCGGGCAGAAGCTGGCCGCGAGCAACGGGTACACGGCGGAGCAGGCGAGCGACCTCTACATCACCGACGGGTCGATCGACGACTACCTGTGGGGCACCCACAAGATCTTCTCGTACACCTTCGAGATGTATCCGTCGTCCGGCGGGGGCGGGTTCTACCCGCCCGACGAGGTGATCGAGCGGGAGACCTCGCGGAACCGGGACGCGGTGCTGCAGCTGCTGGAGAACTCGGACTGCATGTACCGGTCCATCGGGAAGCAGGCGCAGTACTGCTGAGGGCTACAGGTCGTGGGGAGCTGCGGGTCCGTTGTGGCTGGTCGCGCAGTTCCCCGCGCCCCTAGTCGGACTCCTCGGGCTCTTCTTTCTCTGTCTCCGGAGTCTCGTCCTCGAAGTACTTGTCCATGACCGCGTCGAGTTGTTCGTCCCACTCGGTGAAACTCGACTTCGACTTGGCCTCGATCTCGATCGGGTACCAGCGGCGGTCCGGGGTGTGGACCGTGATGGTGAACCGCTTGCCGAAGCGCGGGGACTCGGTCTCGACGGCGCCGATCTCGTCCCAGCGGAACTCGCAGGCCTGGTCGTCGAGGGAGAGGCGTACGCCCCGGTGGTCGGCGACGATCTTCGCGCGACGGTCGGAGGCCTCGAAGACCGGGCCGTCGGGGGCCTCCTCCTCGACGGGCTCTTCGGCGGCCCCTGAAGCGGCCTCCTCGACGGGCTCCTCCGGAGTCACCTCCGCCTTCTCCGGCTTGGCGTCCTCCGCCTCGCCGGATCCGGGTGAGGTGAGCCCGGGGATGAAGGCCGGGTCGAATCCGGCGCCTTCCAGGGGCTGGCTGCTCGAACCTATGCGCTGCTCCACAGCGGGCAGTATGGTCGACGATCCTGTGTCGGGCACAGCCGGCCCCTACATCGTTATCGGACCCCTACATGGGCCGCACCCTCTACACGAAGAGACTCAGCACCGCCGCCACCACGAACCCCGCCACCGACAGCACCGTCTCCAGCACGGTCCATGTCTTCAGGGTGTCGCGTTCGCTGATGCCGAAGTACTTGGCGACCATCCAGAAGCCACCGTCGTTGACGTGCGAGGCGAAGATGGAGCCCGCCGAGATCGCCATGATGACGAGCGCGACGAAGGCCTGGGAGTGGTGGCCCTCGGACAGCAGCGGCGCCACGATCCCGGCCGTCGTCACGATGGCGACCGTCGCCGAGCCCTGGGCGACGCGCAGCACCACCGAGATCAGGTAGGAGAGGACGATCACCGGGAGGCCGACGTCGTTGAAGGTGTCCGAGAGCGCCTGGGCCACCCCGCTGGCCTTGAGGACCGCTCCGAAGACCCCGCCCGCGCCGACGACGAGCAGGATGTTGCCGACCGGCTTCAGGGACGCCGTCGACACCGTCTCCAGCGACTTGCGGGACCAGCCGCGGCGGATGCCGAGGAGGTAGTACGCGAGGACCAGGGCGATCGTCAGCGCCACGAAGGGGCTGCCGAAGAACTCGATCACCGAACGTCCCGTGGAGGGGTCGAGCGCGATCGAGGAGAACGTCGCGGCGAGGATCAGGACCAGGGGCGTACCGATGATGCCGATGACCGTGCCCAGGGGGACGGGGTCCTCGCGCGGTACGACACCCTGCGCGCGCTGCTCCTCGATGACCGCCTGCTTGGCCTCCGCGGCCGCCTCCACCATGTCCTGCGGTACGGCGACGAAGATACGGCGGCCGATCCACGCGGAGTAGGCCCACGCCGCGAGGACGGCCGGGATGCCGCAGACGACGCCCATGAGGATCACCCAGCCGAGGTCCACGTGGAGCAGACCGGCGGCCGCGACCGGGCCGGGGTGCGGGGGCAGGAAGGCGTGGGTCATCGAGAGACCGGCCAGCAGCGGCAGACAGTAGAGCAGGATCGACCTGCCGCTGCGCTTCGCCGCCGCGTACACGATCGGCGCGAGGACGAAGATGCCGACGTCGAAGAAGACCGGGATGCCGAAGATCAGGCCGGTGAGGCCCATGGCGAGCGGGGCCCTCTTCTCGCCGAAGAGATTGAGCAGCCGGGACGCCAACACCTCCGCCCCGCCGCTGACTTCGAGGATTGCACCGAGCATCGTGCCGAGGCCGATGATGATCGCGACATGGCCGAGGATGCCGCCCATCCCGGACTCGATGGTGGACACGGCGTCCGACCGCTGGACCGTGCCGAAGAGTTCGGTGACCGAGAGACCGGCGAGCAGGCCGACGACTATGGAGACGCCGAGCAGGGCGACGAACGGCTGGAGTCTCGCCTTGATGATCAGGAAGAGGAGCAGGGCGATGCCGAGGGCGGCGACGGTCAGCAGACCTGCGGTGCCGTCGATCAGGAGGAGCAGGCCACCGGTGTGGGGTGGGGCCTCGGGGGCGGTGGCGGCGAGCGGAAGCGGATAGGACGACATGGGGGTCCTCTGGGTATGGGGGAGTGCATCCGGCTTTCGGGCAGGGGGGATCGCGGTACGGCACCTCGTGGGGCGCCGTACCGTCGTACCGTGTGCGGGAGTTGAGGGACCGTCAGCCGAGGACGGCCAGCGCGTCGATCTCGATGAGGAGCCCGGCGGGCAGGCCGACGTAGACCGTCGTACGGGCGGCCGGGGGCGCGGTGAGGCCCTGCTCCTCGAAGTACTGGTTGTAGATGCCGTTCATCTCGGCGAAGTGGTCCACGTCCGTGAGATAGACGCGGATCATCATCACGTCGTCCCAGGAGGCGCCGCCCTCCTCCAGGATCGCCTTGACGTTGGCGAGGGTCTGGAGGGTCTGCTCGCGCAGGGTGGGCCCGGCGGGCGTCGGGGCCTTGCCCTCCTCGGCCGGGAGGAAGCCGACCTGCCCGGCGACCTGGAGGATGTTGCCCTTCCTCACCCCGTGGGAGAACTTCGCGGGCGGGGTGGTGTGGGTCTTGGGAGTGAGCGCGATCTTGTCCGTCATACGAAGTCCTTCATACGGGGTCCTTGGGGTCCTTTGCCGGTGTTCTGCCGGAGTACTCGCCGCTGACGGCGTCGGCCGTGCGGCGTACCTGCGGGAGCAGGGTGAGGAGTTCCTCGGCGGTGACGACGACGTTCGGCGCGGAGACCGACATCGCGGCGACGACCTTGCCGTCGGCGCCGCGGACCGGGGCCGCGACGCAGTTGATGGACTCCTCGTGACCACCGAGGTCGGTGGCCCAGCCCTGTTCGCGCACCCGCTCCAACTCCTTGAGGAAAGCGGGGGCGTTGGGTGTCGAACGGGCCGTGTACATGGGGAAGTCGAGCTTGTCCGCGAGGGCACGCCGCTCGGCCTCGGGGAGATCGGCGAGCAGCAGCTTGGCGACCGCGGCGACGGTGATGGCGACCGGCTTGCCGATCCGTGAGTACATCCGCACCGGGTAGCGGCTCTCGACCTTGTCGATGTACAGCACCTCGCCCTCCTCGTACACGGCGAGGTGGACGGTGTGGCCGCACTGCTCATTCAGGCGTACGAGGTGGGGGTGGGCGATCTCCCGGATGTCGAGGTTCTCCATCGCCTCCTGGGCGAGCGCGATGAGCCGGGCGCCGAGGCGGTAGCGCTGGTCGGACTGGCGGTAGACCATGCCGTGCTCGTGCAGGGTGCGGAGGAGGCGCAGCGCGGTGGACTTGTGGACGCCGAGGCGGTCGGCCACCTGGCCGAGGTCGGCGGGGCCCTCGGCGAGCAGTGGCAGGATGCTCAGCGCTCGGTCGACGGTCTGGCTCATGGGGTGCGTACCTCCTCCGGGGCCCTGTCGGCTTGCGTCCAGCCGGGGCCGAGTCGAAGTGTCCCCCACGTTTCGTCTCCGACGGCGGCGAGGCGGTCGGCGTGTGCGCGGGCGGGCGGTGCGGCGAGGTCACCGGGGGCGGTGAGGGCGGCGGCGGCCCAGAGGTGGCCGTGGCGGAGGCGGTCCCTCATGGGGAGGTTCCGGAGGGTCGCGGAGAGGAATCCGGCCGCGAAGGCGTCACCGGCGCCGGTGGTGGCTACGACGTCCACGGCGAGGGCGGGGACGAAGGTTCCCTGTGCGGGGGCTGGGCGGGGGTGGGTTTCGCTCGCCCGCGCTTGCGGGGTGCCGTTCTCTGTGGGTCGGGAGCCGCCCTGCGGCACGACTGCCCGCTGCGACGGCGGCGTGTCAACTGGCGGCGCCTGCAACCCACCCAGGGGCGCGGGGAACTGCGCGGCCAGCCCCCACTCGGCCGCAGCCGACACGAAAGCGGTCGCCCCCTTCGCCCCCTGTTTCACCACCAGCACCGAAGGCTCAGGCAGCACCGCACGCACAGCCGCCGGACCCCCCGCAACCCCCCACGCCTCCTCCGCCTCGTCCTCCCCCACGAACACGATGTCGGCCCGCCGGGCCAGCTCGAGCAGCACACCGGGCCCCTCGGCGTCACGCCACAACCCGGCCCGGTGATTGACGTCGAAGGACACCACGGGCCGCCCCTCGCCAGGAGCCGTCAGCTCACGCAGCAGCGACAGGCACGCGTCCGACAGGGCCGCAGTGATCCCCGACAGATGCAGCACCCGCCCCGCCCGCACCGCCGACAGGTCCACGTTCTCCACCGACATCGCCGACGCGGCGGACCCCGCCCGGTAGTACGCGACCTCATGCGCATCCGTCGCCCGGTCCCCCGCCGTACGGAAGTACACCCCCGTAGGCCGCGAAGGATCCCGCCCGACCGCAGAGGTATCGACCCCGTACCCCCCGACCGTCTCGACCAGGTGGTCCCCGAATCCGTCGACCCCGACCCGGCTGACCCACCGCACCGCGTGCCCGGCGGCAGCCAGCCCGCACGCCACGTTCGACTCCGCGCCCCCGATCCCCCGGTCGAAGGACGGCACGTCGGCGAGGCGGCCGGCACGCGTGGGCAGGAACGTGACCATGGACTCGCCGAGCGCGACGACGTCCACGACGTCGGGGGCATTCACGATGGTCGTAGCTCCTTCATTGACCCAACCTTGGCGTGGATGTTAGACAGCAGTAAGCGATATACGCAATGGACGTTGCACACACTGCAACGCACCCTTCAGGGAGGCCCCGTGTCCCTCGGTACCGGCACCGAAGCACTCGCCCGTCTCGCGGAGGGCCGCGTCGACCACCGCTTCAAGGGCCTCCCCCCGGACGCCGACGGCCTGACGGTCGCCGAGCTGACCGCCCAGCGCCGCAACCTCTTCACCGACGGCTTCACGACCCCGGTGCTGGCCCTCTCCGCCGAGCGCCTGGAGCACAACCTCGCGCTGATGGAGACGTACGCCACCCGTCACGGCCTCGCCTTCGCCCCGCACGGCAAGACGACCATGGCCCCCCAGCTGTTCCGGCGCCAGATCGAGCACGGCGCCTGGGGCATCACCCTCGCCGTACCCCACCAGGTACGGGTGGCGCGGGCGTACGGCGTCCAGCGGGTCTTCCTCGCCAACGAACTCGTGGACCCCGCGGCGCTGCGCTGGATCTCAGCGGAACTCGCGGCCGACGAGGACTTCCGCTTCCTCTGTTACGTCGACTCGGTGCGCGGGGTCGAGCTGATGGACGCGGCCCTGCAAGGGACGACGCGCCCCCTGGACGTCGTCGTCGAACTCGCCGCCGGTGAGGGCGCCCGCACCGGTGTCCGTACGGAGGCGGAGTGCGCGGCGGTCGCCGACGCGGTGGCGGCCACCGGGACGCTGCGGCTCGTCGGCGTCGCCGGTTATGAGGGCGAGGTCCCGCGGGCGGACCCGGAGCGCGTGCGCGCGTGGCTGCGCCGGCTCGTCGCCCTGGCCGCCGACTTCGACAAGGCGGGACGGTTCGCCGACGCGGGCCCGGACGGGATCGTGATCAGCGCCGGTGGCAGCGCCTGGTTCGACGCGGTCGCCGACGTCTTCGCGGAGGTCCCCGAACTCTCCCTCCCCGTACTGAAGTTGCTCCGTTCGGGCGCATACGTCTCGCACGACGACGGCCACTACCGCAAGGTGTCCCCCTTCAACCGGGTCCCCGAGGAGGGCGCCCTGGAGCCCGCGTTCCGGCTGTGGACGCAGGTCGTCTCGCGTCCCTCCCCCGACCAGGCCTTCACCAACGCGGGCAAGCGGGACGCGGCCTACGACCTCGACCTCCCCTTCCCCCAGGTGGTCCGCCGCGACGGCACCGAGCGCCCGGCCACCGGCATCGAGGTGACCGCCCTGTCCGACCAGCACGCCTGGCTGACCACGACAGGGGACGCCGACCTGGAGGTAGGCGACTGGCTGGGCCTCGGCCTCTCCCACCCGTGCACGTCCTTCGACAAGTGGCAGCTGATCCCGGTGGCGGAGGTCGATGGGACGGTCGTCGAATACATCCGTACGTTCTTCTAGAAGCTTCCAGGAGAGGGATGTCCGGCATGGAAGAGCTCGTCATCCGGGACGTGGACGTCGTCGACGGCAGCGGCGCCCCCTCGTACCGCGCCGACGTGGTGGTCGACGGCGGCCGGATCGTGTCCATCGTCAAGGAGGCCGCCGACGCGGGCTGCCAACGGCCCAGAGCCCGGCGGGAGTTGGACGCCGAGGGTCTTGTCCTGTCCCCCGGCTTCATCGACATGCACGCCCACAGCGATCTGGCCCTGCTGCGCGACCCCGACCACAGCGCCAAGGCCGCGCAGGGGGTCACGCTCGAAGTCCTGGGCCAGGACGGGCTGTCGTACGCCCCGGTCGACGACCGCACCCTGGAGGAGGTCCGCCGGGCCATCACCGGCTGGAACGGCCACGGGGACGACATCGACTTCGACTGGCGGTCGGTCGGCGAGTACCTGGACCGTCTCGACCGCGGGATCGCCGTCAACGCGGCCTATCTGATCCCGCAGGGCACGGTCCGCGTGCTCGCCGTCGGCTGGGAGGACCGCGAGGCGACTCCCCAGGAGCTCGACCGTATGCGCGAGTTGGTCGCCGAAGGCATGGAACAGGGCGCGCTCGGCATGTCGTCCGGGCTGACCTACACGCCCGGCATGTACGCCAAGGATGCCGAACTCACCGAGCTGTGCCGGGTGGTGGCCCGGTACGGCGGCTACTACTGCCCGCACCACCGCTCGTACGGGGCGGGAGCCCTGGAGGCGTACGAGGAGATGGTCGCTCTGGCCCGGGAAGCGGGCTGCTCGCTCCATCTCGCCCACGCCACCATGAACTTCGGCGTGAACAAGGGCCGGGCGCCCGAGCTGCTGGCACTCCTGGACGAGGCACTGGCCTCGGGCGCCGACATCAGCCTCGACACGTATCCCTACACGCCCGGCTCCACCACCCTCGCGGCCCTGCTGCCCAGTTGGGCGGGCGAGGGCGGGCCCGAGGCGGTGCTGAAGCGGCTGGCGGACGACGACACGGCCGAGCGGATCCGGCATCACCTGGAGGAGATCGGCGCCGACGGCTGCCACGGCGTGCCCGTCGAGTGGGACACCGTCGAGATCTCGGGCGTCGGCGACCCGGCCTTCGCGGACCTCGTCGGCCGTACGGTCGCGGAGTCGGCCCGCGCCCGCGGGGAGAGTCCCTGGACGACCGCCCGCCGGCTGCTCCTCGGCGACCGGCTGGCCCCGTCGATCCTCCAGCACGTCGGCCACGAGGAGAACGTCCGGCAGATCATGCGTCACCCCGTCCACACGGGCGGTTCCGACGGCATCCTGCAGGGCGCCAAGCCGCATCCGCGGGCGTACGGCACGTTCCCGCGGTATCTCGGCACGTATGTGAGGGAGTTGGGCGTCCTCTCCCTGGAGGAGTGCGTCGCGCACCTCACCTCGCGCCCGGCGTCCCGGCTGCGGCTGCCGGACCGGGGTCTGATCCGCGAGGGGTACCGCGCCGACCTGGTCCTCTTCGACCCGGAGACGGTGGCCCCGGGCTCGACCTTCGACGACCCGCGCAGGCTCCCGACCGGCATCCCGCACGTCCTGGTCGACGGCCGGTTCGTGATCGAGGACGGCCGGCGCACTGACGTCCTGGCGGGGCGGGCGGTCCGTCGCAGTCCCGTGTGACGGAACGCCCCTGTCCGCTTACGGCTTGGGCAGGGTGCAGGTGCTCGCGGCGAGGTTGAGCTGGTTGCCCGTGGTGAAGCAGGCCGGGATGTTGTAGATCTCCTGGGCGTAGTTGATGCCCTCGCGGACGGTGACGTTGCCGTTCGCGTCGACCTCGCACGGGTTGTTCTCCGTGCAGCGCTCGCCGTCCTCGTTGCCGGTGTTGTTGACGGCGACGACCTTGCCGGTGGCCTGGTCGATGACGGGCGAGCCCGAGGTGCCGCCGATGGTCTGGCAGGCGGAGGTGTAACGGACCGAGTCCTTCCAGGTCCAGTCGCCCTCCTGCAGGCGGTACGCGAACCCGTCGATGCTGCAGTTGTAGAGCGTCTTCCAGTAACCGGAGGCCACGGTGATGGCGGTCCCGGCGGTCGGGTGCGTGTCCGCCACGGTGAGCGGGCTGATCCCGTACGAGCTCTTGATCGCCGCGTAGGTGCTGGTGAGCTGGTAGATCGACACGTCCGTGTCGGTCATCGTCCCGTAGGCGAGCTTGCTGGCGCGCAGGGTCGCGACGCGGGTGCCGGCGGAGTTGAGCAGGCCGAAGGTGCGGGTGGAGGTCTGGTTGGTGAGCACCTCGCCCGGCTCCGGGAAGCCGGTGCTGAGGCAGTGCCCGTTGCTGAGGACCAGCGCCGGGGCGGTGTCGAGGGAGTTCGGGAAGCGGATGACCGATCCGGAACAGTTGCTGAGCGCGACGGTCCCGGCGAGCGTGACGGCCTGCAGCGTGGGCGCGGCGGCCTTGGCGGAGACAGCCTTGGTGGAGACGGCGGTGGCACTGCCCTGGTCCGTGGGCGTGGGTGCCGCGACCGCGGGCGCCGCACCCGCTCCGGCGATCGCCAGGGCGAGCAGTACGGCGGCGAGAGGCTTTTTCATGTGGGGGTCCTCTACATGACGAGGGTGACCGGAGATCTTCCGGCCACCCGCTGTTTTGTCATGTGCATCTTCAATGCAAGGGAGGTCGAGGACAAGCGGTCATTTCCAGCCACCCCCGCCCCGGCACGCCGCGCTGTCCCACGTGGCGGAAAACACGAGCCGTGACGCGTTACCGGGCCGTAAGCTCCCAGACATGCAGGTGATCCAGTCGACCAAGCTCGCCAACGTCTGTTACGAGATCCGGGGCCCGGTTCTCGAGGAGGCGATGCGCCTGGAAGCGGCAGGGCACCGCATCCTCAAGCTGAACACGGGCAACCCCGCCGCCTTCGGGTTCGAGGCGCCGCCGGAGATCCTGGAGGACGTCCTCCGCAACGTCTCGACGGCCCACGGATACGGCGACGCGAAGGGCCTGCTCGCCGCGCGCCGGGCCGTGGTCATGCACAACCAGACCATCGGCATCGAGACGGATGTCGAGCACGTCTTCATCGGCAACGGCGTCTCCGAGCTGATCGTGATGGCCATGCAGGGCCTGCTCGACGACGGCGACGAGGTCCTCGTACCGGCACCGGACTACCCCCTGTGGACAGCCGCGGTTTCCCTCTCCGGCGGTACGGCCGTCCACTACCGCTGCGACGAGCAGTCGGACTGGATGCCCGACCTCGCGGACGTGGAGCGCAAGGTCACCGACCGCACCAAGGCGATCGTCATCATCAACCCCAACAACCCCACGGGCGCGGTCTACGACGAGACCATGCTCAAGGGGTTGACCGACATCGCCCGCCGCCACAACCTGCTGGTCTGCTCGGACGAGATCTACGACAAGATCCTCTACGACGACGCCACGCACACCCCGACCGCCGCGGTCGCCCCCGACCTGCTGACCCTCACCTTCAACGGCATGTCGAAGGCGTACCGGGTGGCCGGGTACCGGGTGGGCTGGATGTCGATCTCCGGTCCGCGCGCGCACGCCGACTCCTACATCGAGGGCCTCACCGTCCTGGCCAACATGCGCCTGTGCGCGAACATGCCGGGACAGCACGGGGTGGTCGCCGCGCTGAGCGGACGGCAGTCGATCAAGGACCTGGTCCTGCCGGGCGGACGGCTCGTCGAGCAGCGGGACATCGCCTACGAGCTGCTGACCCAGATCCCCGGTGTGAGCTGCGTGAAGCCGAAGGGGGCGCTGTACCTCTTCCCCCGGCTCGACCCCAAGGTCTTCAAGATCAAGGACGACCGGCGGATGGTCCTGGACCTGCTGCGCCAGGAGAAGATCATGGTCGTCCAGGGTTCCGGCTTCAACTGGCCCGAGCCCGACCACTTCCGGGTGGTGACCCTGCCGACGGCCGGGGACCTGCGCGATGCGGTGGGGCGGATCGCGAACTTCCTGGACGGGTACGGGCAGCCGTAGAACTTTAGACGGATTCTAAGCTAGGATGGTTTCCTGACAGCACAGGAGGCCATCCCATGTACGAACCGATCCGCACCAAGTCGGTCCACAGCACGATGGCCGACGCCCCCACCGACTTTCCTCACCGCTCGCGTGAGGAGGAGCTGGACATCCAGCTCGCGGGTCATCTGGCGGCGCTGCTGGCAGTCACCGACGAGCTGCGTGGGGCTTCGCCTTCGGCCGAGCTGGACACCGCGGCCGAACGCCTCGCCGAGCAGGTGACCCGGCTGCGGGGAGGCCGTACGCCGGCCAGGGCCCCTCTCGCTGTCGCCGACCCGCGCCTCGCGGCACTGCACGAGCGTGCGCATGCCCTTGCCGGGCGGGCGCTGGTCGTCGCGGCATCCCGTGCGGACACGGCAGCGGCGATCCTGGCGGCCGAGCGTATGGACGCGCACACGGCAGCCATCGAGCCCAGGGAACTCACCTCCCACTGACGGCTCCCCTCCGACGGCCCCGGTCCGCGCGCACCCACAGCGACGTGCGGACCGGGTGCCACAGCACTGCGTTCGCTTGGGCCGGGGCGCGTGTTCGCCGTAGTGGTTGGTGTCGTCCGGCGGCTGCGGGTGCGTTGTGGCTTGTCGCGCCGTTCCCCGCGCCCCTGAAGGGGCGCCTGTCGGCTCGCGGGTGCGGGTTCGTTGTGGCTTGTCGCGCCCATGCGGCGGAGCCGCATATCGACACAGCCCCGCGCCCCTGGAGGGGCGCGGGCCCTTGCCGTGTTGATCCGGGACCGGTACTACACCTGCCGTTCATCCTTTTCGGCGGGGAATGTTGGGTTCCGCGAGCACTCTCCACAGCGTGAGACGAATCGTAGGGATCGTCCTCGCGGTTCTGCTGATCGGTGGCGTGGTGGCTGCCGTCGTAGCGGGCCGGGAAGCGGACGACAAGGGCACGGCAACGAAGACCGTGCGGGCAGTGATCGGATCGGAGAAGGCCGAGTTCTTCGCCGATCCCGACGTGGTGAAGGCCCTCGCCGCCAAGGGCTACACCGTGAAGGCCGAGACCTCCGGGTCCTGGGCCATGGAGGGGCTGGACCTGGGCGGGTACGACTTCGCCTTTCCGTCCAGCCAGGCGCCTGCCGCCGAGCTCGCCGCGAAGTACAAGGTACGGGGGACCCTCCCCCGCCCCTTCTACTCTCCCCTCGTCGTCGTGGCGCACAAGAGCGCCGCCGAGGTGCTCGCGGGCAACGGCCTGGCCACGCTGGACGCGGAACACCGGGGCACGCTGAAGATGGCCGCCTATCTCGACGCGGCCCGCGAGGACCGCACCTGGCAGCAGCTCAAGGGAGCCGACAAGTACGGGGAGTTGACCGGCACCCTCTACCTCTCCAGCACCGACCCGGAGACCTCCAACTCCGGCGCCCTCTACCTCGCCGCCGCCTCCTATGTGGCCAACGGCGGCAAGGTCGTCGCGAGCGACGCGGAGGTCAGGAGGACAACTCCGCTGCTGCACAAGCTCGTCAGCGTGCAAGGTGCCCAGCAGTCCAGCACGGACGCGGCCTTCCGGGACTTCGTCAGCGGCGCAGGCAACCCGCTGGTCCTCGTCTACGAGTCCCAGGTCGCCTCGCTTCTCGCGGACGGGCAGCAACCCGACGACCTGGTCGTCCTCTACCCGGACACCACGGTCAACAGCGACCACACGGTCGTACCGCTGACGGACAACGGCACGGCCCTCGCCGAACTCCTCTCCACCGACCCGCGGTTGCGGACGCTGGAGGTCCGGCACGGGTTCCGGCCGCAGGGCGAGGCCACCGAGTTCGCCTCGGCCACCACCTACCTCAAGCAGGAACTGACCGGCGTCCGCCAGGCGCCCGTGCCCACCTCGAAGGTGCTGCACGAACTGGCGCGACGGGCGCGCGGATAACGGGGGGCACCAGCCATGACATCCATGAACGACGACGACACCTTCACGCTCACCCCGCCCGAGCCCGTGGCCGCCGTGCCGCGCGAGAAGGCCGGCGGGCTCGTCCCCGTCGACGACTCCGTGCGGACCGACATGGCCCGCAAGGCCTCCGCGTACGTCGAGGGACTCGCCGTGCTCGACGCCCGCTCCCCCGAGTTCGCCGGCAAGGTCGGGGAGATCACCGGGCTCGGTGCCGGAGAGATGCGCAGTGCCGCCGCGCAGTCCAACCGGATGCTGGAGCGGACCGTGCGCAGCCTGCCGGACAAGGGCGGCGACGCCCAGTCCCAGGTGGCCGGATCACTCGTCGAACTGCGGCGCGTGGTCGAGGACCTGGACCCCCGGGACCTGCCCGCCTCCAAGGGCCGCAAGCTCCTGTCCCGGCTGCCCGGCGGCAACAAGCTGCGCGACCACGTCGCCAAGTACGCCTCCGCGCAGGGCACGTTGAACAGGATCGTGGGCTCGCTGCGCGGCGGGCAGGACGAACTCCGGCGCGACAACGCCGCGTTGCAGACCGAGCGGGTACGCCTGTGGGAGACCATGGGCAAGCTCCAGGAGTACGTCGTGCTGACCGAGGCGCTGGACACGGCCGTCGAGCAGCACATCACCGCGGTCCCGGACCCGCAGGCCGCCGACAGTCTGCGCGCCGACGTGCTCTTCCCCGTCCGGCAGAAGCACCAGGACCTGCTCACCCAGATCGCGGTGTGCGCACAGGGCTACCTCGCCATGGACGTCGTACGCCGCAACAACGACGAGCTGATCAAGGGCGTCGAGCGGGCGGCCACGACCACGGTGTCGGCCCTGCGGATCTCGGTCATGCTGGCGTCCGCGCTCGACAACCAGAAGAAGGTCATCGAACAGGTCAACGCCCTGCGCGGGACCACCGAGGACCTGATCCGGGGCAACGCCGAGATGCTGGCGACCCAGAGCGGGGAGATCCAGCGGATCGCGGCGGACCCGGCGGTCGGCGCCGAGACCCTGCGCTCCGCGTTCCAGCAGATCTACCGGACCCTCGACGCGATCGACACGTACAAGGTCCAGGCGACCGAGGTGATGGCGGCGACCGTGGAGTCGCTGACCTCCGAACTGCAGCACGCGAGCGTCTACTTGGAGCGCAGCCGGTCCCGGAACGCGCTGGACGGGGGCCTCGCATGAGACGCGCTCCGGCCGTCCTCCTGGCGGCTCTCGCCCTGCTCACCGCCTGTACGGCGCAGAAGGACGGGATCGACGGCGTCCCGACGCCCGGCGTCCCCGGCCCCGCCGAACCGGGCACCCTCCGCGTCCTCGCCTCCAGCGAGCTCAGCGACATGACCCCGGTCCTCGACCAGGTCGAGAAGGACACCGGCATCAAGGTCAAGCTGAACCCCATCGGCACCCTCGACGCCGTGGACATGCTGGCCAAGGGGACGACCGACGGGCAGTACGACGCCCTGTGGCTGTCCTCGAACGACTACCTCCGGCTGCGCCCCGACGCGGCGAAGAAGGTGGTCTCCGAGACGCCCGTCATGACGAGCCCGGTCGCGATCGGAGTGAAGAGCGCGACGGTGAAGGCGCTCGCCTGGAAGCCCGAGGACGTCACCTGGACGCAGGTCGAACAGGCCGTCCAGGACGGGAAGCTGACGTACGGCATGACCGACCCGTCCCGCTCCAACTCCGGTTTCTCCACCCTGGTATCGGTGGCCTCCGCCCTCTCCGGCGCCCAGTCGGCGCTCACCGACGCGGACGTCACCGAGGCCACGCCCCGGCTGAAGGAGTTCTTCAAGGGCCAGAAGCTGACCTCGGGTTCCTCGGGCTGGCTGGCCGCGACCTACGAACGGCGCGGTGACGTCGACGCCCTGCTCAACTACGAGTCCGTCCTCGAGGGCATTCCCGGCCTGACCGTGATCCGCCCCCGCGACGGCGTGATCACCGCCGACTACCCGGTCACCTCGCTCAGGTCGACGAGCGCGCGGACCCGCGAGGACGTCCGCCGGGTGACGGAGGACCTGCGCACCGAGAAGATCCAGCGGCTGATCACCACCCGCACCCACCGCCGCCCGGTCATCGCCACGGTCCCGCCCGCCGTCGGCCTGGACACGACCCGGCGCCGTGAACTCCCCTTCCCCGGCACCCGTTCCGTGGCCGACGGCCTCCTCGACTCCTACGAGAACGAACTGCGCCGCCCCTCCCGGACCGTGTACGTCCTGGACACCTCGGGCTCGATGAAGGGCGACCGCCTGGACCGTCTGAAGCGGGCACTCACCGACCTCACCGGCGACTTCCGCGAGCGCGAACGGGTCACGCTGATGCCGTTCGGCTCCCAGGTGAAGAGCGTGCGCACGCACGCGGTCGACCCGAAGGACCCGCGGGCCGGCCTGAACGCCATCCGCAAGGACGCCGAGGGACTCTCCGCCGACGGCGGCACCGCGATCTACACCTCGCTGGAGAAGGCGTACAACCATCTCGGCGCCGACGGCGACACGTTCACGTCGATCGTGCTGATGACGGACGGCGAGAACACGGCGGGGGCGAAGGCCGAGGACTTCGACGCCTTCTACTCCCGGCTTGGTCAGAAGGCCCGGGACATCCCCGTCTTCCCCATCCTCTTCGGCGACTCCGACCGCTCCGAACTGGCCCACATCGCCGACCTGACCGGCGGCCGTCTCTTCGACGCCCAGAAGGGCTCGCTGGACGGCGCCTTCGAGGAGATCCGTGGCTATCAGTGAGTACCTGGAGTCCCGCAAGAACATCGCGGGCAGCGCGTGCGGTCTGGTCGGCCTGGCGCTGACCTTCGCGGGGGTGGCGGGCCCGTACTGGCCCGTGGTGGTGGCCGGTCTCTACGGCGCGGGCGCGCTGATCGCCCCGCCGGAGCGGCCTCCGCTGCCGGACTTTCCCGACCCCTCGGCCCAACTCGACGAGCTCCGGGGCGACTTCGAGAAGCTGCGGGCCTATCTGACGGACATCGATCTGTCGGTCACGGCGGCGGCCCGGCTGCGCGAACTCAGCGAGCTGCTGACCGCGTTGCTCGACCAGGGCTGGAGCAAGGAGCTACTGGCCCACGATCCGGAGGGGGTGCACTCCCTGTCCCGGATCGTCCGGCGCGACCTGCCCGAGGCCGTCGACAGCTTCGTACGGACACGGTGGTGGACGCGGATGACACCGGGCACGGAGTCCCCGGAACTGCACCTGGAGCAGCAGTTGGATCTGATGAAGCAGGACGCACAGCACCTGGCGGCGGCCCTCCGGGACACGGAGGCCCGCCGCCAGGAGACCCACACCCGGTATCTGGAGGACCGGGGCGGGCAGCACGGGGTCAGGGGCAGCTGATCCGGATGTCGCCCGAGTCCGTCGTACAGGTGTCCGTGTTGGGGCCGCCGTTGGCGGTGTCGTTGCCGGAGACGCCGTCCACGGTGTTGAGGTTGTCGGTGCCGTAGTTGCCGGTCAGGCTGTCGTTTCCGGGGCCCCCGTTGAGGGTGTCGTTGCCGAGGCCGCCGTCGACGCGGTCGTTGCCGTAGCCGCCGTGGACCGTGTCGTTGCCGTAGCTCGCGTTGACGGTGTCGTCGCCGCTGAGTGTGCAGATGACGTCGTTGCCGGAGGTGCCGTTGATGGTGTCGTTGCCGCTGGTGCCGATGCGGGTGCAGCCGCGGGCGTTGTTGACCGTGGTGGTGACCGTGGCCGTGTTGTTCGCGGTGGCCGGGTCGGTCTGGGTCGCGGTCACCGAGGCCCGTTCGGTGAGGGTGCCGGTGGCGCGGGGTTCGGCGACGACGGTGATCGTGGCCTTCGCGCCGGGGGCGAGGGTGCCGAGGGCGCAGCTGACGGTGGTGGTGCAGGTGCCCTGGGAGGGGGTCGCCGAGATCACCGAGCCGGCCGGGCCGGTGAAGGTGTCGGTGAGGGAGACTCCGGTGGCGTTCGTCGTGGTGCTGGTGTTGGTGACGGTCACCGTGTAGGTCGCCCGGTCACCGATGCTGACCGTGGCGGGGCCGGACTTCGTCACCGAGAGGTCCACGCCGGCCGGGGGCGGTGGCGGTGTGCTGCCGCCGCCCAGGAAGCGGGCCAGGGCGAAGCCGGTGTCGGGTCCGCCCCGGCCGGCCGCGACGATCTTCCCGTCGGACTGAAGGGCGACGCCACGGGCGGAGTCGCCGCCGCCGAAGTCCGCGGTCGCGGTGCCTCCGGTGCCGAAGCCGCCGTCCAGGCTGCCGTCGGGGTTGTAGCGCTGCACGGCGAAGTCGCCGCCCGGCCCGCCGCCACCGGCGAGGACGATCCGGCCGTCGGCCGGCTGCAGGGTCATGTCCCAGACGCCGAGTCCGGAGGGGACGACCTTGCCGTCGCCGTCGAAGCCGGTGTCCAGGGAGCCGTTGGGGTTGTAGCGGGCCAGGCTGTTGCCGCCCGCGGCGACGATCTTTCCGTCCGCCTGGATCGCGAGTGCCTCCACGGACTCGTAGTCGCCGAAGTCCGTGCGGACGATGCCGTCGCCGTCGAAGCCGGTGTCCACGCTGCCGTTGGTGTTGAAGCGCATCAGGGCGAAGTCGAAACGGGTGGACCCGACCTCACCGCCGACGACGATCTTCCCGTCGGACTGCAACGCCAGGGCCCGGCCGTCACCGCCCTCCTGGAGGGTCGGCCCCGCCGGGTTGGCGGTCACCGTGCCGTCGCCGCCGAAGGTGGTGTCCGGGGTGCCGTCGCCGTTGAGGCGGAGCACCGCCATGTCTCCCCCGGTGTAGCCGGCCACGACGATCCTGCCTGCCGGGTCGATGGCCACGTCCTTGGCCTCGGTCGGGCCATCGATGTCGGCGAAGTACCTGCCGTCGCCGCTGAAGCCGTTGTCGAGGCTGCCGTCGGAGTTGTACCGGGCCACCGTGAACCAGCAGCAGTTCTCGTACCCGCGCCAGCTGTATCCCGCCACGACGATCTTTCCGTCGGGCTGGAGCGCGACGGCGTTGGCCTCGCTCCACTGGAGGTCGGGGTCCATGTTGTTGATGGGGGTGGTCACCGTGCCGTCGCCGCCGAACGAGGTGTCCGGGGTGCCGTCGGCGTTGTGCCGGGTGAGCGCCCAACGGCTCTCGAGCACCGAGTTGTCGGCGGAGGAACCGACGGAGACGATCTTTCCGTCGGGCTGTACCGCTACGTCGTAGGCCTGGTCGTCGTCGGCGAGGCGGGTGAGGACCTTGCCGTCGCCGCTGAAGGAGGTGTCCAGGTCGCCGGGGGCGGCGACCGCGGTACCGGGCAGGGTCAGCAGAAGGGCGAGGACGGTCGCCGTGACGGTCCCGGCCCGGGCCAGGAGGGACCGGCGGCGGCGTGCGTCCTGTCGCCGTCGCGCCGGTTGCACCGGTCGCGCCGGTCGCGCATGAGCTGTGAGCATGCGCGCAGCCTTTCGCCGTGCACGCGCACCGGCGACCGCCACGAGCGGCGTTGCCCTCACCGGACGCAGGAATTCCATCCCAGCGGGTGAGGGCGGGCGGCCGACAGGGGAGGGCGGCGGCCCGGTACGTGCGAGCGAGCAGCCTGGCAGGTGAGAGCGGGCAGGCCGACCGGTACGTGAGAGCAGGCAGCGCCGTACGCGAGCGCGAGCAAGGCGGCACGGGAGAACCGACAGCCCCGCACGCGAGAGCGAACAGCCCGGCGCGGGGAGAGACGGCTGCCCGATTCGTGACCGGGCAACCGCTGGGTGCGAGGTGGCAGCACGCCCCGCACGCCGTTGTGCGGGGCCGGTTCATGACTGTGCCGCCACCCGTGGCCGGCCCGTGACGATCACGGGTCAGGGCTCCCATCGGGGCCGGCCGCGGGGGTATTCGGGGGACGTCAGCCCAGGCGCTGTACCAGCGCCCGGTACTCGTCCCACAGCTCCTTCGGCGTGTGGTCACCGAAGGTGTTGAGGTGGTCGGGGACCAGGGATGCCTCCTCCCGCCACACCTCCTTGTCGACGGTGAGCAGGAACTCCAGGTCGGAGTCGGCCAGTTCGAGCCCCTTGGTGTCGAGGGCGTCCTTGGTCGGCAGGACACCGATCGGCGTCTCGACGCCCTCGGCCTTGCCCTCCAGCCGCTCCACGATCCACTTCAGGACGCGGCTGTTCTCGCCGAAGCCGGGCCAGACGAACTTGCCCTCGTCGTTCTTGCGGAACCAGTTGACGTAGTAGATCTTCGGCAGCTTCGACTGGTCCTTGTCCTTGGCCACGTCGACCCAGTGCCCCATGTAGTCGCCCATGTTGTAGCCGCAGAACGGCAGCATGGCGAAGGGGTCGCGGCGCAGCTCGCCGACCTTGCCCTCGGCGGCGGCGGTCTTCTCGGAGGCCACGTTGGCGCCGAGGAAGACGCCGTGGTTCCAGTCGAAGGACTCCGTCACCAGCGGCACCGCGCTGGCGCGCCGCCCGCCGAAGAGGATCGCCGAGATCGGCACGCCCTTGGGGTCCTCCCACTCGGGCGCGATGATCGGGCACTGCGCGGCGGGGGTGGTGAAGCGGGCGTTGGGGTGGGCGGCCGGGACGTCGGCGGCGGGCGTCCAGTCGTTGCCCTTCCAGTCGGTGAGGTGCGCCGGGGTCTCCTCCGTCATCCCCTCCCACCAGATGTCGCCGTCGTCGGTCAACGCCACGTTGGTGAAGACGGAGTTGCCCCACAGCGTCTTCATCGCGTTGGCGTTGGTGTGCTCACCGGTGCCGGGCGCGACGCCGAAGAAGCCGGCCTCGGGGTTGATCGCGTACAGCCGGCCGTCCTCGCCGAACCGCATCCAGGCGATGTCGTCGCCGATGGTCTCGACGGTCCAGCCGGAGATGGTGGGCTCCAGCATGGCGAGGTTGGTCTTGCCGCAGGCGGACGGGAAGGCGGCGGCGACGTACTTCGACTCGCCCTGCGGCGGGGTGAGTTTGAGGATGAGCATGTGCTCGGCGAGCCAGCCCTCGTCGCGGGCCATCACCGACGCGATGCGCAGGGCGTAGCACTTCTTGCCGAGCAGGGCGTTGCCGCCGTAGCCGGAGCCGTAGGACCAGATCTCGCGGCTCTCGGGGAAGTGCGAGATGTACTTGGTGGAGTTGCAGGGCCAGGGCACGTCCGCCTCGCCCTCGGCCAGCGGTGCTCCGAGCGTGTGCACAGCACGCACGAAGAAGCCGTCGGTGCCGAGTTCGTCGAGGACGGGCTGTCCCATGCGGGTCATGGTGCGCATGGAGACGGCGACGTAGGCGGAGTCGGTGATCTCGACGCCGATGGCGGAGAGGTCCGAGCCGAGGGGGCCCATGCAGAACGGGACGACGTACATCGTCCGGCCCTTCATCGAGCCGCGGAAGACGCCCTTCTCACCGGTGAAGATCTCCCGCATCTCGCCGGGATCCTTCCAGTGGTTGGTGGGGCCGGCGTCCTCCTCCTTCGTGGAGCAGATGAAGGTGCGGTCCTCGACGCGCGCGACGTCGGTCGGGTCGGAGGCCGCGTAGTAGGAGTTGGGGCGCTTGATCGGGTCGAGCTTCTTGAAGGTGCCGTTCGCCACGAGCTCCCCGCACAGGCGCTCGTACTCCGCTTCGGATCCGTCACACCAGACCACGCTGTCCGGCTGGGTCAGTTCGGCGATCTCGTTCACCCACGAGATCAGTTCCTTGTGTTGGGTGGGGATGACGGGGGGAGCCGCGATGTCGCGCGCCACGATTGCTCCTAGATGAGGGATTTTTTGTTTGGAGGCCCCGTGGGGGCTGCGACCCGGATGCTTCACGTGCCTTTACGGTGGCTCGTGCCTTTTCGGTGGTGACCTTGGCGCTCATCCGGTGCCGACCGCACTCATCTGATCATCCGACGCGAGCGCCCATCTGTCCAGAAGGCATCACAGGTGAGCGGAGTGAGGATCGCCACGCTCTCTTTGGCCACAGCGCGTTTATTTGCGTGCACGTAGGGTTCAGCTGACCGTCTCTTTACAGGTCAACTCCCGTGAGATGATGGCCACTCTTGGTCGCTCCCCATCCCGTACTCACGCGTAACTTACGGTTCCGTAGGTACGATGCCGGGCATGACGCCGCCCGCCCACGACGCCGAGACGCCCTCCCTGTCCCACCAGATCAAGCAGCACGCCAACGAGCTCGCCGAGCCGATCAAACCCAAGCTGCGCGGCTGGCTGCACCTGGGGATGTTTCCGGCCGCACTCGTCTCAGGTCTGATCCTCACCGCCCTCGCCGACTCCACCAGAGCACGCATCGCCTGCGGCATCTTCGCCCTGACGGCCTGTCTGCTCTTCGGCGTCAGCGCGCTGTACCACCGGGGCACCTGGAGCCCCCGCATGGACGGCGTCCTGCGGCGGCTGGATCACGCCAACATCTTCCTGATCATCGCCGGTACCTACACCCCGCTGACGATGCTGCTCCTGCCGGGAGCCAAGGGGCAGTGGCTGCTGTGGAGCATCTGGGGCGCGGCGCTGGCCGGGATCCTGTTCCGGGTCTTCTGGGTCGGCGCCCCGCGCTGGCTCTACACCCCCTGCTACATCGCGATGGGCTGGGCCGCCGTCTTCTTCCTGCCCGACTTCATGCACGCGGGCGGCGTCGCGGTCCTCGTCCTGGTCGTCGTCGGCGGCCTGCTCTACAGCGCGGGCGGCGTGATCTACGGCATCAAGAAGCCGAACCCGTCACCGCGCTGGTTCGGCTTCCACGAGGTGTTCCACTCCCTCACGCTCGCCGCGTTCATCGTCCACTACATCGGCATCTCACTGGTGGCGTACGGGCACGCGTAGCGCTCACACCTGAAGGAAGGGCCACGGCATCGCGCCGTGGCCCTTTTTGCATGTGGCTCATTCTGCACGCCGAAACCGATTGACAGTTACTAGCTTTTGAGAGCTACTCTCATTTCATGGAAACCATCACTCCGGACCCCCGACGCTGGTGGGCCCTGGCCGCCCTCGTCGCGAGCATGCTCACGCTCGGCTTCGACCTGACGATCCTCAACGTGGCACTGCCGACGATGGCCGCCGACCTCGACGCCGGTACTGGCGCACAGCAGTGGATGGCGGACGCGTACGTCGTCGTCTTCGCCGCCCTGATGCTCCCCGCCGGCCTGCTCGGCGACCGGTTCGGACGGCGCCGGATGCTGATCACCGGGCTCGGCATCTTCCTCGCCGGCTCACTGGTCGGCGCGCTGGCCGGCGACGTGAACGCGGTGATCGCCGCCCGCGCGGTGATGGGCGTCGGCGGCGCCCTCGTCACCCCGCTCGCGCTCTCCGTCCTGCCCACCCTCTTCGCCCCCGACGAGCGCACCAAGGCCGTCGGCATCGTCTCCGCCGCCTCCGCGCTCGGCCTGCCGCTCGGCCCGATCATCGGCGGCTGGCTGCTGAACCACTTCTGGTGGGGCTCGGTCTTCCTGGTCAACGTCCCGATGGCCGCGATCGGCATCGCCGCCTGCGTCTTCCTCCTCCCCGAGACCCGCGACCCCTCCTCCCCCAGGGTCGACGCCCTCTCCACCGCGTTCGCCGTCACCGGCCTCGGCGCCCTGGTCTACGCGATCATCGAGGCGCCCGCCCGCGGCTGGGGCGACCCCCTGGTGCTGGGCATGCTCACGGCCGCCGTCCTCCTCATCGCCGGGCTGGTACTGCGCGAACGCCGTGTCGAGCGCCCGATGCTCGACATGGCCCTCCTCACCCACCGCGGCTTCCTCTTCAACACGATCGCCGCGACCCTGGTGAACTTCGTCCTGTCCGGCCTCCTGTTCGTCCTGCCGCCCTTCCTCCAGACCGTCCTCGGTCACGACGCCCTGGGCACCGGCGTCCGACTGCTGCCGATGATGGGCGGACTGCTGATCGCCTCCCGCCTCGCCCCACGGCTCGTCGCCCGCTTCGGTGCCCGCGCCGCGGTGAGCGCGGGCCTGGTGGTACTGGCCTTCGCCGGGATCCTGGGCAGCCGTACGACCATCGACTCCGGCTACGGCTTCGTCGCGCTGTGGCTCGCCCTCACCGGCTTCGGCTTCGGCCTCTCGCTCATCCCCGCCATGAACGGCGGCCTCAGCGCCCTGCCCCGCGACCGCGCCGGAAGCGGCTCCGGACTCCTCATGACCATGCGCCAGGTCGGCGGCGCCATCGGCATCGCCCTGCTCGGCAGCATGCTCGCCGGCACCTTCCGGGACCACCTCGACGTCACCGGACTGCCCGCCCGGGCCGCCGACACCGCCGGTGAGTCCGTGGTCGCCGCACACCTCGTCGCCGAACGGACCGGCTCGGCCGATCTGCTGGCCTCCGCGAACAGCGCGTACGTCCACGGCATGGGCCTCGTCCTGCTGGTGTGCGGGATCGCCGCCCTCGTCGCCGCACTGCTGGCGGCCGCGTTCCTGCCGGGCACTCCCCGCCCGGCCGAGACCCCCACCGCACCGGACATGGCTGCCGACGAGGCCGATGCCCGACAATGAACCCATGACGGCCGCACGCTCCCCCCTCTCCCCCGCCGACCGCCCCCAACTGGGCCTTCGCGAACGCAAGAAGATCAAGACCCGCGAGGCGATCCGCACCGCGACCTACGCGCTGATCAAGGAACAGGGCTACGACGCCACGACGATCGAGCAGATCGCCGAGCGGGCCGAGGTGTCGCCGTCGACCGTCTTCCGCTACTTCCCGACCAAGGAGGACATCGTCCTCACGGACGAGTACGACCCCCTGATGCTCGAGGAACTGCGGAACCGGCCCGTCGACGAGCCGTGGATGGACTCGCTGCGGCACGTGATGCGCATCGCCATCCAGGGGAACATGGCGGAGGACCCCGACGTGGCCCGCATGCGCGCCCACCTCGGGGTCCAGATCCCCGCCGTCCGCGCCCGGATGGTCGAGAGCATGTCGGAGACCTCACGCATGGTCCGCGAGGCCATCGCCGAGCGGGCCGGCCTGTCCCCGGACAGCCTTGAGGTGCGGGTCTTCGCGATGTCCCTCATCGGCGGCCTCATGGAGGTCTCCATGTACTGGGCGGAGAACGACTTCGAGGGCGAACTGAGCGATCACCTGGACCACGCCCTCGACGTCCTGGAGCACGGCCTGCCCGCGAAAAAGTCCTGAGCCCGCCCACCCCCGCCATGCCATCCTGACCGGGTGAACGGTCCCGAGATCCACGTCGAGTTCGCCCCCGGCCTGGCCCTGTTCGTCGCGAGCCGCCGACGCGGAGGGCCCACCGCCCTCACCACCGACGGGGTCGCCTCCCTCGGCCATGTCGTCGAGTCGACCGGCGTCCCCCTCACCGAGGTCGGGGCACTCGTGGTCAACGGCCGCGAGGTACCGGTGTCGTACGTCCCCGCAGCGGGCGACCGCGTCACCGTGCGGGAGGTCGAGCGCCCCCAGCAGGTCCCCGGCGCTCCCCTCCGTTTCCTCCTCGACGTCCACCTCGGCACCCTCGCCCGCCGCCTGCGCCTGCTCGGCGTGGACACGGCGTACGAGTCGACGGACATCGGCGACCCCACGCTCGCCACCCGCTCCGCGACCGAGAAACGGGTCATGCTCAGCCGCGACCGCGGGCTGCTGCACCGCAGGGAACTGTGGGCGGGCGCCTTCGTCCACAGCACCAGCCCCGAGGACCAACTCCGCGACATCCTGGACCGCTTCCGCCCCGAGCTCCGCCCCTGGACCCGCTGCACCGCCTGCAACGGCCTGCTGCGCGAAGCCACCAAGGAACAGGTCGCGGATCGCCTGAAGAGCGGAACGGAGCGCTCGTACGACGTCTTCGCCCAGTGCGAGGACTGCGGCAGGGCGTACTGGAAGGGCGCACACCACGACCAGCTGGAGTCGATCGTGGAGCGCGCCCTGGCGGAATTCTCAGGCAACTGAGCGGTCACCCAGCGCTTTTAGGGGTGCGGGGCTGTATCGATTTGCGGCTCCGCCGCGGGGCGCGACCAGCCCCCACCGGCCCGCACCCGCTCAACCCCCCAATGCCACCCGCAACGCATCCACGTCAGTCGTAGGCGCATCACACGTGAAGTGCCGGCAGACGTACGCCGTGGGTTCACCGCCGACGAGAACCCGGTCGGCCAGCAACGGGAACTCCTCGCTGTCCGGCGCCCCGACGGCGACCACCGCACCGGGGGCCGTCCCCAGAAGTGCCGTACGGTGCAAGGCCTTCGTCACGGGGTCGGTCAAGGAAGGCCCCACCACCGCGACCTCCCTCGGCCCGTCCAGGTTCGCCTCCGCCACCGCCAGCCCCCACCCGACGAACCTCGGCACCCGCGGCCCGAGCGCCTTGACCACACCGAGTGCCTTCCCGGCAGCGGCGCGATGCGGCTCGGCCCCGGTCTGCGCGGCGTACGACAACAACGCCCCCGCGGCCGCCGTCCACCCGGAGGGAACCGCGTTGTCGGTGGGATCCTGCGGCCGCCGGATCAACCGCTCGGCATCCGAGGCGGTGTCGTACATCGCCCCGTCGTCCCCCGTGAACCGGCTCAGCACATGGTCGAGCAGGAACCCGGCGAAGTCGAGCCAGACCCCCTCCCCGGTCACGGACGTGAGCGCGAGGAAGCCCTCCGCGACATCGGCGTAGTCCTCCAACACCCCGGCATTCGGACCGACTTGATAGTCCTTGCTGGTACGGGACAGCCGGGCCTGCTCGTCCAGATGCAGCCGTACGAGAAGATCCGCCGCCCCGAGCGCGGCCTCGACCAGGTCGGGCCGGTCGAAGTACGCGCCGGTCTCGGCGAGCGCGGCGATCGCGAGCCCGTTCCACGCGGCGACGACCTTGTCGTCCCGGCCGGGAGCGGGCCGCTGCGCGCGTGCCTCGAGCAGCCGCCGCCTGATCGACTCGATCTTCTCGGCGTCGAACACCGTGTCCTGCTGCGGAAGTTGGAGAACCGACTGACCGTGCTCGAAGGTGCCCTCCTCGGTGACGCCGAAGTACTGGGCGGCGAGGTCGGCGTCCTGCTCCCCGAGCACCTCGCGCAACTGCTCCGGCGTCCACACGTAGTACGCGCCCTCGACGTGCCTACCGGTCCCGTCGTCGCTGTCGGCATCGAGCGCGGAGGCGAACCCGCCCTCGTCCGTGCGCAGTTCACGCACCATGAAGTCGGCGGTGTCGAGCGCGACCCGGCGGGCGAGATCGGACCCGGTGGCCCGCCAGAGGTGGGCGTACACCCGGCACAGCAGGGCGTTGTCGTAGAGCATCTTCTCGAAGTGCGGCACGATCCAGTCGCGGTCCACGGAGTAGCGGGCGAAACCGCCGCCGAGCTGGTCGTGGATGCCGCCGCGGGCCATGCGCTCGCAGGTGTCCCGGGCCATCTGGAGGGCGCCCTCGGCGCCGGTGCGGGCATGGTGCCTGAGCAGGAACTCGACCACCATGGACGGCGGGAACTTCGGCGCTCCGCCGAATCCGCCGCGCTGCGCGTCGTACTCCCTCGTCAGCCCGAGAAGAGCCGCGGCGAGCTGCTCCTCGCCGGGTGCCTGCGAGTCGCCGTAGGAGATCTCCCGCCCGGCGAGGTCCCGCACGATCTTCCCGGCGACCTCGGCGACCTCGTCCCGCCGGTCGGTCCAGGCGCTGCGCACGCCCTCCAGGACCTGCCGGAAGGAGGGCATGCCCTGACGCGGGGCGGGCGGGAAGTAGGTGCCGAAGTAGAAGGGCTCGGCATCCGGGGTGAGGAACACGGTCATCGGCCAGCCGCCCTGCCCGGTGGCGGCCTGCACGGCCTCCATGTACACGGCGTCGACGTCGGGGCGTTCCTCGCGGTCGACCTTGACGCTGACGAAGTGTTCGTTGAGGAAGTCGGCGGTGGCCTCGTCCTCGAACGACTCGTGAGCCATGACGTGGCACCAGTGGCAGCTCGAGTAACCGACGCTCAGCAGGACGGGTTTGTTCGCCTTCCGCGCCTCCTCGAAGGCCTCGGCCGACCAGGGCCACCAGTCGACGGGGTTGTCCGCGTGCTGGAGGAGGTAGGGGGACGTCTCGTGAGCCAGTCGGTTCGGCATGGGGTCCATCCTGCCGCAGTACCCGGCACCTCAGACGGCAGGCGCCTCCCAGACGGTGACGTCGAGCTTTCCGATGCCCCTGCCCGGTGGAGCCGCGAGGACATGCATGTACACGACGCGGCCTTCGCCGGTGAGGAGGCAGAAGCGGTCTCCCCGATGTGCCTCCAGGTTGTAGGTGCCGTTGCGTTCCACGGCGTCCATGCAGGTCTCGGCCGTCGGCGCGGGGTCGGCTTCGGGAAGCGGAGCCAGGTGGGAGGAGGAGTTCCAGATGCCCAGGGTCGGAGGACCCGTGGTCGCCCCGTAGATCACGTCCGAGCCCTTGCCGGAGGTCGACACCACCGGGCTGGACGTGTCCAGTTCGATGAATGCCTGCCCGCCCTCGGACACGTCGGCCTCCACGACGGCCGGGCCGTACAGCACCTTGTCCGCGCTCTTCGTGGCCGAACGTGTGGGCGCCATCTGCGCCTGGCCGGTCGAGCCGGGCGAAGTGGCCGACGTCGTGGGCGCCGACTGCACGTTCTTGCCGCTGTCGCCGTCCGACGACCCCGAACCGTTCAACAGCACCGCGACGAGGATCCCCACCACCGGGACGACGATCCCGACAACCCACCAGGCCCAGCGCGGCTGCTCGTGGGGCCTTTCAGGCGGCCCCGCCGGCGCAGTGTTCTCAGCGCTCATGTGCTCCCCCGTTTCCCACGTTCTCTGTGATCACGACAGCCACACAGGCACCCCACAGCCCCGATTCACCAACCCTTCACGACGACGCGGCGCCCCCGCCCCCTCGCCCCGATGCCCCGTCCACAGCACACTTGACCAAGAAGCCGTTGCCGCCGGAGGGGGAAGTCACATGCGGGACAGCCATCGGGCGGAAGCCGAACGGCTGTTGGCCCGGGCCGTGGAGGAGGAGGTGCGGCGTTCGGGCGGACGGATCGACGGCGCCGTGCTGCTGTCGCGGGCCCGCGGATCGCTGGACACGATGGCGCAGACGGCCGCGGAGGAGTACGCGGCCTACACCCACGCGCTGGACGAGGCACAGGCCGGTCAACTCACCTTCGGGCAGCGGTACTCGAAAGACGCGTCCGGAACTCCCCTGCTGGTGGCGGGAGTCGCCGCGGTGGCGGCCGCCGTCGCCGACCTGGCGCTCGGCACCGGCACGGGCACCGCGCTGGGCGCTGGCGTGGCCGTGGGAGTCGTGGGCGCGGCGGCGACCGTCGTGAAGGTGGCCGGCTCGCATCTCCCGGCCGCACACCACCGGGCGGGCGCGATCGGCCAGCCCGGCGGTCCCGAACAGTTGCGGCTCCAGTGGCTGACGGCCCTGGAGGTACGGGGCATCCGTCCCTTCCTCGACCAGCAGCGGGTGCTCAGCGCGTCCACCGGTCCCAAGAAACCGGGGCCGCGGCTGCGCGGCGCGGACAAGAGCGCGGCGGCCCGTGGACGGAGCGTGCTGGAGCAGTCGTTCGCCCAACTTCCCGCCCCGCTCAGCGAGTTCGCCGACCGTCGCACGGAGATGGGCCGGATCAGGCAGTGGGTGCAGGCCTCGCGCGCGACCACCGAGACCCGGCCCACGGTGGTCGTGCTGCACGGACCGCCCGGCAGCGGCCGCACCGCGCTCGCGGTCCGCGCGGCACATGAGCTCAAGGACTACTTCCGCGGCGCCTGCGTGGTGGACCTGCGCGGCGACAGCCCGGAGGAGTCACCGCTGTCCACCCGGGACGCGCTGCTGCATCTGCTGAACCGGCTCGGCGCCCCGCGTGAGCAGCTGCTGTTCCGTGAGCGTTCGTCGCCGGACCAGCAGGTCAAGCGGTTGAGCGAGCTGTATCACCAGCATCTGAGAGGCCTGCCGGTGACGATCGTGCTGGACGACGCCTCCGACGCCGAGCAGGTCCGTGTCCTGGTCCCCGAGCGCTCCGACAGCCTGGTCCTGGTCACCGCGCGCGAACCGCTCGACCTGCCGTCGGACTTCGCCGCCCAGGTGTATGAACTCCCGGTCGACTCCCTGGACTCGGCGGGTGCGGAGGAACTGCTGGCCGCGGCGGCCCAGGAGAAGTCGAGCCCCTACGACGCCCAGTCCGCCGACCTCATCAGGGAGTTGTGCGGCGGCCTCCCGCTGGCCCTGCGCATCGCGGGCTCCTCACTGGGCGCCCGCTCCCCCCGTCAACTGGCCACGGACCTCGGTGCGTACGGCCCGGTCGAACCCGTGGAACGCGTGCTGTGGCTGCGCTACACCGACCAGCCCGAACCGGCCCGTCGGCTGCTGCGCCGCCTGGCGCTGGCCGGCCGGGCCTCGCTCGGCACCGCCGCGGCCGCCGCGCTGCTGGCCACCGACGAGACGGAGGCCACCCGGCATCTGGTCGCGCTGGCCCGCGCGGGCTTGATCGACCACGTCCGCGGCAGCCGTTACCGCGTCCACGACGTGGTCCGCGCCTTCGCCCAGGCCAGGCTGCTGGACGAGGAGGAACCTGCCGAGCGCACGGCCGCGCAGGAACGTCTCATCGTCAACTACGCCGACCTCGCCGACTCCGTGCTGCGCCTGGTCGACGGCAACATGTCGACCCGCTCGGACCGTTTCAGCCCGCACGGCTTCACCTCCCTCGACGAGGCGCTGCGCTGGCTGGACGACGAGTCGAGCTTCATCACGGCGGCGCTCAGACACGCGGAGGGCGTGAACCAGGGGGCCGTCCTCAACCTCCTGGGCGCGCTGTGCGACTACTGCCTGCTGCGCGGTGACCTCTACCGCCTGGGCGAGATCAGTGAGTTGGCGCAGGCGGTGGACCAGGGTCTGCTGTTGCGGTCGGTGCAGTGGCGCACCGGCATAGCCGCCCGCCAGCTGGGCGAGCTGGACAAGGCCCGCACCACTCTGACCTCGGTGGTCGACCTCTACATGGAGGCCCACCACGACGCGGGTGCCGCCCGCGCCCTGTGCTCGCTGGGCATCACCCTGCACCACCAGGGCCATCTGACCGAGGCGGCGGCGAAACTCCAGGAGGCCCTGAACCTCCAGTCGCCTGACGAACTCGCCACGGACCGGGCCTGGACCATGCACGCCCTGGCGGCGGTCGAACGCGACCGCGGCCGTGTCGCCGAGTCCCTCGACCTCCTCACCCGCTCCCTGATCCTGCACCGCGCCGGTGAGTCCGTCCACGGCGAGGCCTGGGCGCACTTCCAGCTCGGCCAACTGGGCCTGCGCATGGGCGACGTACCGCGCGCCGAGAAGGAACTGAGTACCGCCCTCGACCTGTACGGCCGTACCCGCGACGCCCGTGGCGAGGCCTGGGCCCTCACCCAGCTGGCCCGGGCCCGCCTGGTGGCCGGGGACCCGTCGCCGGCGGTCGACGGCCTGCGCCAGGCGGCCTCCCGCCACCGCGACAACGAGGACGCGCGGGGCGAGGCCTGGACGGTCTACTACCTGGGCCAGGCCCTGGAGGAGACGGGCAACCTGGACCTCGCGGTCCGCGAACTGGAACGCTCGCGCACGATGTTCTCCCGCATCCGCGACGTCTACGGCCTGGCCTGCGCCCGCCACCACTCGGCCCGCGTCACCCGCGACCAACGCGCCGCCCAGACCGGTTCGTTGCGCAACTCGGGGTTCGCCCGCCAGCTGCTGGTCGACGCCCGTGCCGACTTCCAGCGCATCGGAGTCGCCCACGGCGAGGCCTGGACCTCCCTCGAACTGGCGGTGGTCGACGCCGGCAACGGCCGTACCCCGCAGGCTCTGGTCCTGTGCGACGAGGCGGTCGCCCTGTTCGCCTCCTACGGCGACCGGCGAGGCGAGGACTGGGCCCGCTTCCTGCGCTGCACCCTGCTGCCGTACGCGGCGGCGGGCGGGGTGGAGGTGGGTTCGGCGGTGGCCCAGGAGGAGCTCGCCGAACTGGGTCGCCGGGGGCACGGGGCGCGTGACGACAAGCTGGACGACTATGTGGGCGCGTACGGGCTGCTGCTGGAACGGGGCGTGAACCTGGAGGCCGGCTGGCAGGCCTGGCGACTGGGAATGGTGCCCAACCGGCGCGCCCGGGAGGTGATGGGAGTGGCGGTCGCCCCGGCGCACTGAGACCCCGCGGGTTCGGTGGGGGCGGGCGTTTTGCGCAGTTCCCCGCGCCCCTTTGTGCCTGCGGTGCGTTGTGGGTCGGGGTCGGGGTGGGGGGTGTCCGTCCTCGGTCCGGCGGCTCGGTCGTTTCGACAGTGCTCGGTTCCGGACGCCGGCCGCTGCGGGCGGACACCCCCCACCCCGTCCCCTGCGCGCCGTCGACGACTGCAGGTGCGTCCACCGTCCCCACCTAAGGGCGCGGGGAACTGCGCGGCCAGCCCCCACCGGCCCGCAGCCGTACGACAACCTGACCGGTCCCTTCACGCCGTCGGCGACCGCGGGCCGGGGGCTTCGGTTCAGCCCTTCGCGGGTGAGGCCTTGCCGGAGGCACCCGTGGTGGTGCCCTCCTCGGAGGCCCCCTCGTCCGGGTTCTCCTTGAAGTCGACCTTGCCCATGTGCTTGCTCATGGACTTCATCAGGACCCACACCGCCAGGGCCATCGCCGCGAAGACGATGAAACCGAGGACGCCGGGGGTGACCTTGTCCTCGTCGACCTCCTGGGCGAGGGTCGCGAGGTGCGTCATTGCCAGGCTTGCGCTTGCGCTCATGTCAGGCATTGTCGCGGATGCCCGCAAAGAGGTCGTCCTCGGGGAGGGAGGTATCGACGAGAGCCTTCGCGAGCTCGTACTCCTCCGTCGGCCAGACCTCCTTCTGGAGATCCAGCGGGACCTTGAACCAGCCGCCGTCGGGGTCGATCTGCGTGGCGTGCGCGATCAGGGCCTTGTCCCGGATCTCGTAGAACTCCGCGCACGGAACATGCGTGGTCAGGGTGCGGTCGCGCATCGGCGAGTCGTCCCAGCGCTTGAGCCAGTCCCCGTACGGCGACTCCAGGCCGCGCGCGATCAGCGCGTTGTGCAGCGCCTCGGTGCGGGGGCGGTTGAAGCCCTGGTTGTAGTAGAGCTTCTGCGGCTGGTAGGCGGGGCCGTACTCGGACTCGGGGAACTTCTCGGTGTCCGCCGCGCCCTCGAAGGCCACCATCGAGATCTTGTGGGTCATGATGTGGTCGGGGTGCGGGTAGCCGCCGTTCTCGTCATAGGTGGTGATCACCTGGGGACGGAAGGAGCGGATCTGCTTCACCAGCTCGCCGGCCGCCTTGTCGACGTCCTCCAGGGCGAAGCAGCCCTCGGGCAGCGGCGGCAGCGGGTCGCCCTCGGGCAGGCCGGAGTCCACGAAGCCGAGCCACTCCTGACCCACGCCGAGGATCTCGCGGGCCTCGTCCATCTCCTTCTTGCGTACCTCGTGGATGTGCTCCTCGATGTACTTGTCCCCCTGCAGCTTCGGGTTGAGGATGGAGCCGCGCTCCCCGCCCGTGCAGGTCACGACCAGCACGTCCACCCCCTCGGACACGTACTTCGCCATGGTGGCCGCGCCCTTGCTCGACTCGTCGTCGGGGTGGGCGTGCACGGCCATCAGTCGCAGCTGGTCAGTCAAGACTCAATCCTCATAAGTCGGCGCCCCCGGTGTCTTCGGGCGCGAACGGCGGCTTCTATAGTGACCGAATCGGGGGACGTTTAATTCCACGGCCTTGGTTTCCCAGGAGACGATCATGAGTACGGCGAGCACACAGCTGCCCGAGGGACGCTACGGCCGCTCCTCGGACGAGCGTGCCGACCACAAACTCAAGATCGCCGGCGTCGTGCTCGGTGCCCTCGTGCTCGCCCTGATCGGTTACTTCGCCTATCACTACGTCGGCCAGAACAAGATCAGCGCCGAGGTGATCGCGTTCGATGCCCAGCAGTCCGCGGTGAAGGTGCATCTGGAGGTCCGCAAGGACTCCGGCACCTCCGGTTACTGCACGATCCGCTCCCAGGCGGCGGACGGCTCCGAGGTGGGCCGGGCCGACTTCCGCTTCGACGGCGACGCCACCCGCATCGACAGGGCCGTCACACTCCGTACAACGGCTCCGGGCACCACCGCCGAGCTGCTGGGCTGTCACGCCGACTGACATCAGCCTCGATACGTGGGCGCTGACCTGCGTCTACGTTTTTCTGACGGCTTATGTCCTCCCCCTTCGGCCACCGAATTGTTAGGCTCGTGGTTTCGCCCATCCGTGAAGGCACATTCTTCTGGGTAGGGCGATGCTTTGTATTCCCAGTACCTACGAGGAGCACCTGTGACCCAGACCAGCGAAGACGTCACCTGGCTTACGCAGGAGGCGTACACCAAGCTCAAGGAAGAGCTGGCGTACCTGTCTGGTCCCGCGCGCGAGGAAGTCACCGCGAAGATCGCGGCCGCGCGCGAGGAGGGCGACCTGCGCGAGAACGGCGGGTACCACGCGGCCAAGGAAGAGCAGGGCAAGCAGGAGCTCCGTATCCGTCAGCTCACCCAGCTCCTGGAGAAGGCCAAGGTCGGCGAGGCTCCGACATCGACGGACGGGGCGGTGGCGCCCGGCATGGTCGTGACGATCGCCTTCGACGGTGACGAGGACGACACCGTGACCTTCCTGCTCGCCTCCCGCGAGTACGCGAGCGCGGACGTCGAGACGTACTCGCCGCAGTCCCCGCTGGGCTCCGGCGTGCTCGGCCACAAGGTCGGCGAGGACGCGCAGTACGAACTGCCCAACGGCAGGAAGGCCTCCGTGACCATCCTCAAGGCCGTGCCGTACAACGGCTGACCCGGCCGACCTGCTGTTCCTGCTGTTCCTGCTGTTTTCCACGAGCCCCCGGCGTCCTCGCGGCGCCGGGGGTTTCGTCATGTCGCGTGGTCACGTCATGCCGTCGCCGACCGGTACTTCCGGACCGCCAGGGTCCTGAAGAGGGCGATGATCAGCACCGAGTAGATGAGCGAGGCCCAGACCGGGTGCTGCATGGGCCAGGCGTCGGACTGGGAAAGGCCCGGATCCCCGAAGAGGTGACGGCAGGCCTGCACGGTCGCGCTGAACGGGTTCCACTCGGCGATGTGCCGCAGCCAGGGGGTCATCTTGCTGGAGTCCACGAAGGCGTTCGAGATGAACGTCACCGGGAAGAGCCAGATCAGTCCGCCGGAGGTGGCCGCCTCGGGGGTGCGCACGGACAGTCCGATCAGCGCGCCGATCCAGGTGAAGGCGTATCCGAGGAGGAGCAGCAGGCCGAAGCCGCCGAGGACCTTGGCGAAGTTGGTCGGGTCCACGGAGCCGGGCCGCCAGCCCACGAGCAGGGCGACCAGGGCGAGGACCAGCAGGGTCAGGGCCGTCTGCACGAGGTCGGCGACGGTACGGCCGGTCAGCACCGCGCCACGTGCCATGGGCAGCGAGCGGAAGCGGTCGATGAGCCCCTTGTGCATGTCGTCGGCGATGCCCGCCCCGGCGCCCGCGGTGGCGAAGGTGACGGTCTGCGCGAAGATGCCGGCCATCAGGAAGTTCTTGTAGACGTCCAGGTCGGTGCTGTCGCCGATCTGCATCGAGCCGCCGAACACGTAGGTGAACAGCACCACGAACATGATGGGCTGAATCAGCCCAAAAATGATCATTTCGGGAATTCTGGTCATCCGAATCAGGTTCCGGCGAGCCATGACCAGCGAGTCCCGGACGGACCGGCTCAGGGGATTGCCGGAGGCCGCGACCCGCGCGGTGTCGGTGACGGCGCTCACTTGGCGGTCTCCTTCTTGTCGGTCGCCTCGTCCTTGACCTCTGCCACGTGTCCCGTCAGGGAGAGGAAGACGTCGTCGAGGGTGGGTCGGCGCAGTCCGATGTCGTCTATCTCGATGCCACGGGTGTCGAGTTCGCGGATGACCTCGGCGAGCAGCTTCGCGCCGCCGGTCACGGGCACGGTGAGTTTGCGCATGTGGTCCTCGACGGTGGTGTCGCCCTTGCCGAAGCCGCGCAGCACCTCCGAGGCGGCCTGGATGTGCTCGCGCTCGTGCACGACGACCTCGACGCGCTCGCCGCCGGTACGGGCCTTGAGCTGGTCGGAGGTGCCCTGGGCGATGACATGGCCGTGGTCGACGACGGCGATGTCGTGGGCGAGGTGGTCGGCCTCCTCCAGGTACTGGGTGGTCAGCAGGAGGGTCGTACCGCCGGAGACCAGCCGTTTGATGACCTCCCACAGCAGTTGGCGATTGCGGGGGTCGAGGCCGGTCGTCGGCTCGTCCATGAACATCACGGGTGGTGAGACCACCAGGGCGGCCGCGAGGTCGAGGCGGCGGCGCATGCCGCCGGAGTAGGTCTTGGCGGGGCGGTCTGCCGCGTCGGCGAGGTCGAACTGCTCCAGCAGCTCACCCGCGCGGGCCTTCGCCGGCTTGGCCTTCATCTGGTAGAGCTGGCCGACCATCTGCAGGTTCTCGCGGCCGGTGAGGTATTCGTCGACCGCCGCGAACTGGCCGGAGAGGCCGATGGAGCGGCGCACGGCGTCGGGGTTCTTGAGCACGTCGATGCCCGCGACGACCGCGCGGCCGCTGTCGGGTTTCAGGAGGGTGGTCAGACAGCGGACCATGGTCGTCTTGCCCGCGCCGTTCGGTCCGAGGAGGCCCAGGACGGTGCCTTCCGGGACATCGAGGTCGACGCCGTCCAGAGCCCTTACGTCGCCGAAGGTCTTGACGAGACCTTCGGCATAGATGGCGCCTGGCATATGAGTCTCCACGTCGTCGGGGATTCTTGGGAAAGCCTAGGTTTGTGCGTTTTCTTCCGCCTGATGGACGGCAGGGCGATGAGTGGCACGACACACACCATAACGCGATGTATCGCGTCTCTCAATGGACTTACCCGAACGAGTGAACCCGAGCTTGTGACCTCAGGCGATGACCGTGTAGCCCGCTTCGCGCAGGGCTCGGCCGACCTCGGCGCAGTGCTCCGGCCCCTTCGTCTCCAGGTGCAGTTCGACCTCCGCCTCCGCGAGCCCGAGCCGTGGATCGGTCCGGACGTGGCTCACGTCGAGGACATTAGCGTCGACCACTGACAACACCCCGAGAAGCGTCGCGAGGGCACCGGGCCGGTCCGTCAGCCGGAGTCGGACGGCCAGGTAGCGGCCCTGCGCGGACATGCCGTGGCGCAGGACGCGCTGGAGCAGCACCGGATCGACGTTGCCGCCGGACAGCACGGCGACGACCGGCCCCTCGAAGGAGCCCGGGTCGCTCAGCAGGGCCGCGACCGGGCTCGCCCCGGCCGGCTCGACGACCAGCTTGGCCCGCTCCAGGCACAGCAGCAGCGCGGCGGACAGCTCGTCCTCCGTCACCGTGCGGACCTCGTCCACGAGTGCGTCCACGATCCCGAACGGCACGTCGCCGGGCCGGCCGACCTTCATTCCGTCGGCCATCGTCGCCGGGTTCTCGATCGACACCGGGCGCCCGGCCGCCAGCGAGGGCGGGTACGCGGCCGCGCCCGCCGCCTGGACGCCCACGATCCGCACGTCCGGCCGCAGCGCCTTCACGGCGATCGCGACACCGGCCGCGAGTCCGCCGCCGCCGATCCCGAGGACGACCGTGCGCACCTCCGGGCACTGCTCGAGGATCTCCAGGCCGACCGTGCCCTGGCCCGCGATGACGTCGGGGTGGTCGAAGGGGTGGATGAACACCGCGCCCGTCTCGGCCGCGTACTCCTGGGCGGCGGCCAGTGTCTCGTCGACCACCTGGCCGTGCAGGCGCACCTCGGCGCCGTACTCCATGGTGGCGCTGATCTTCGGCAGCGGGGCGCCCTTGGGCATGAACACCGTGGAGCGCACGCCGAGCAGGGCGGATGCCAGGGCGACGCCCTGCGCGTGGTTGCCGGCGCTCGCGGCGACCACGCCCGCGGCCCGCTCCTCGGGCAGCAGTCCGGCGATCCGGACGTAGGCGCCGCGGAGTTTGAACGACCCCGTGCGCTGGAGGTTCTCGCACTTGAAGTGCACCGGCGCGCCCACCAGCTGGGTCAGGTGGCGGCTGCCCTCCATGGCGGTCGTCCGCGCCACGCCCGTGAGCATCTTCTGCGCGCCGCGCACGTCGTCGAGCGTCACCGGCGGCACGGGGTGGGCCTTGCGGTAGTTCATGACTCGAGTCTCGCAGTTCACACGTGCGCGCTCGCGCTGTGACCAACGTCCGAGACGGGTTTGCGCAGCGCCGGTACGGCCTGCCTCCCGGCCGCGTACTCTGTCCCCCAATTCAGCTCCCCCTTCATGAAGTGAGCCTCCGGCCATGCCCACAACACCTGGAATGTCGATGGACATGACGACCGTCGGTGACACCGGTCTTCTCGACACCCTGCAGCACGAGGTGGCGGTCTTCGCCCGTCGTGCCGAACAGACCCGGCTCGGCGGGGTCGGGCAGGTGCGCAACTCCATGGACCGCGCCGCATACCTGCTGCTCAACCGGCTCGACAAGGAAGGTCCGATGGGCGTCAAGGCGCTCGCGGCGAGCATGGGCATCGACTCCTCGACGGTCACCCGGCAGGTGGCGCCGCTCGTCGACACCGGGCTCGTCAAGCGCACCTCGCACCCCGAGGACGGGCGCGCGGTGGTGCTTCAGCTGTCCCCGCGCGGCCAGTCGCGGCTGGAGGAAGTGCGGTCCTCCCGGCGTCAGTTGATGGCCGAGCTGACCCAGGACTGGGCCCCGGAGGAGCGAGAGGCGTTCTGCACGCTCCTCACGCGCTTCAATACCGCGCTGTCCACCCGGATGACGGCCCAGGGCGTACCGGGGCCGGAGGCGCAGTCCTCGTAGACAGGCGTGTACCGCCCCGCCTCTTGACCTGACGGCCGCGCCGGGCCTCATATGAGATCAGGGTCCTCGTGGCCGTACGAAGCCGTCGTACGGCCATCCGCAGGCGAGGAGGTGCGGTGCGGCAACGGCAGGTGTCCCAGGGCACGCGTCGGACCCGGGAGTTCGAGGCGTTCGTCGCGGGCGCGTCCGGACGACTGCTGCACACCGCGACGCTCCTCACCGCGGAGGCCCCGGACGACAACCCGCGCGCGCGGCGCCTGCTGACGCTGGCGCTCGCCCACACATACGCGTGCTGGGACCGGCTGCGCGGTGAGGACCCGTACAACCGCGCCCGTCAGTACCTCGCCCTGCGCTTCGCACACGGGGCGTGGCGCCGCCACGGCATCCTGTTCCGCAACCGCGCCGACCCCACGAGCCCGTTGTCCCGGCTCGCGCCCCGGGAACGTCTGATCCTGGTGCTGCGTCTCTACGAGGGCGTGGCCGAGGAGCAGGCCGCGGCCCTGCTCAATCTGCCCACGGAGCGTGTCCGCACGATCTGCGACCGGGCCACGGCCACGCTGCTGCAGCCGCCGCGCGGGCCCGCACCCGCGGTGGTGAAGGCGAAGGTGGCGGCGTCATGAGGGCCCGGGACGGCAGTGGTGGCCGTGGCACAGGGCCGGCCGGCGGGGTGGCCGTCGCGTCGGTGAGCCGTCGGATCACGGGAGGTGCGTGTGAACCGGGTCCAGCGTGAGGCCGCCGTGCGGCAGCTCATGGAGCGGCCGTCGCCCCAGGTGCCGGCGGACCTGTACGGGGAGGCCGTACGGCGTGGGTCGCGCATGCTGCGGCGCAGGCTCGCGGCGCGCCGGATCATGTGGCTGCTGCTGTTCGCCGCGAGTGTGGCGTTCGTGGTGTGGGCGCTGACCGTCCAGCCGTGGGTGGAGCCGCCGTCCACGACGACTCCACCGATGACGGGCTGGTAGTCCGGCCCCGCCTACTGGGCCAGTGCCTGCTGGAGGTCCTCGAGCAGGTCGTCGACGTTCTCGATGCCGACGGACAGGCGCACGAGGTCGGCGGGGACCTCCAGCGCGGAGCCGGCCACGGACGCGTGCGTCATCCGGCCGGGGTGCTCGATGAGCGACTCGACGCCGCCCAGGGACTCGCCGAGGGTGAAGACCCTGGCGCGGTTGCACACCTCGACGGCCGCCTCCTCGCCGCCTTCCACCCGGAAGGAGACCATGCCGCCGAAGGACCGCATCTGCTTGGCCGCGACCTCGTGTCCGGGGTGCTCCGCCAGGCCGGGGTAGAGGACCTGCGTCACGCGCGCGTGGCGGGTCAGCATGTCGGCGACCTTGGTGGCGTTCTCGCTGTGCCGGTCCATGCGCACCGACAGCGTCTTGGCGCCGCGCAGCACCAGCCAGGAGTCGAAGGGCCCGGCGACCGCGCCCATCGCGTTCTGGTGGTAGGCGAGCTCCTCGCCGAGCGCCTCGTCGGCGGTGACCAGCGCGCCGCCGACGACGTCGGAGTGGCCGCCCATGTACTTGGTCAGGGAGTGCACCACGACGTCGGCGCCGAGGGCCAGCGGCTGCTGGAGGTACGGCGTGGCGAAGGTGTTGTCGACGACGAGCCTCGCGCCCGCGTCCCGGGCGATCTGGGCCACGGCGGCGATGTCGGTGATGCCGAGCAGCGGGTTGGAGGGGGTCTCCACCCACACGGCCTTGGTCTTCGGGGTGATCGCGGCCCGTACGGCGGCCGGGTCGCTGGTGTCGGCGACCGACCATTCGACGCCCCACCGGGCGACGACCTTCGCGAAGAGGCGGAACGTGCCGCCGTACGCGTCGTTGGGGATGACCACGTGGTCGCCGGGGCTGAGCAGCGTACGCAGCAGGCAGTCCTCGGCCGCCAGTCCGGACGCGAACGCGAGACCCCGACGGCCGCCTTCGAGGGCGGCGAGGTTCTCCTCGAGGGCGGTGCGGGTCGGGTTGGCGCTACGGCTGTACTCGTAGCCGCCGCGCAGACCGCCGACGCCGTCCTGCTTGTAGGTCGAGACCTGGTAGATCGGGGGGACCACCGCACCGGTGAGGGGGTCCGCGGTGTTGCCCGCGTGGATCGCGAGGGTCTCGAAGTGCTGACTGATGTGCCTGTCGCTCATGGGCTCCGAGGGTAGTCCGCCCGGGACGCCGATGACGGACGCCGAGGTCCCGACAGCCGTACGGCAGGGTTTTCCCCTGGCGTACGGGCCGGTCCGGGGGGAGTTCCGCCCCGGACGTTCGGGCCGGTCCGGGAGTTCTCCACAGGGTGTGCGGGCCGGTTCGGGGGAGTTTTCCACAGGCCGTCGACCGGGTTGGGCAATTGTCGGTGGCGTCTGGAACTCTTGGGGCATGGAGATTCTCTGGGTCCTGATGGCGGCGGTCCTGCTGGGCTTCGTCCTGCTCCCGTTCCTGCGGCGCAGGCGGGGCGGGATCGAGCTGGTCCCGGCCGGCCACCCGGACGCCGCGGACCCGGCGGACTACGGCTTCGTGCAGCAGGAGGAGCTGGACATCCGTATGCCCGGCCCCGACCAGGACCTGCTGGACGTCCTGGACCTGGTGCAGCGCACGCAGGACTACAAGGCGGCCGCCCAGCTGCTGGCCGGCACCGAGCGGGAGGGCGAGCTGCGCTGGCAGCGTGTGCAGGCGTTCGCCGGGGCCGCCTCGCTGGAGCTGCGGCAGCGGCCGGGCGGGGTCAGCGAGTCGCCGGGCGGGCAGTGGCTGCGGGTGTGGCGGGCCGAGCACCCCAAGGACGCGGGCGGCGCGGCCGTGCACGCGGAGTTCCTGGTGCAGCAGGCCTGGCGGACCTCGACGCCGGGCACGGACGAGTTCCGGATCATCATGGAGGAGGCCAGGTCGGCGTGCGGCGAGGCGGCGCTGCTGGCCCCAGGCGACCCGATCCCCTACATCGTCGAGCTCTCCGTCGCGCGTGGACTGGCCTATTCCCAGGCGGAGTTCGAGCAGCTGTGGCTGAAGATCCTGGACCGCGCCCCGGACCACATGGGTGCGCACCTGGCCGCGCTGCACTACTGGTGCGAGAAGTGGCACGGCTCGCGGGAGCTGGCGTACGGCTTCGCGGAGGCGGCGGCCGCCCGGGCCCCGCACGGCTCGCTGCTCGCCGCCATGCCGTTGTTCGCGGTCTTCGAGCACCTGCCCGAGGTCAACCTGGTCAGTGGCTTCTACCAGAGCGCGGTCGTGACCAAGGCGATCCACGGGGCGCTGCACGCCGTCCACTCGGCGCGCGGCGACGACCCGATGCTGGCCCACGTCCGTCATCTGCTGGTGTTCTTCCTGGTGCGCGGCGAGCGCTGGGCGGAGGCGATGAGCCAGCTCGTGCACATCGACGGTCATGTCGGCGCCCTGCCCTGGACGCTGTCCGCCGACCCGGCCGCCGAGTTCGCGATATACCGGGCCCTGGCGGTGGCGGGGTACGAGGCGAACGGCGGCAGTCCGGCGACGATCACGCAGTGACGCCGTAGCCCTTGCCCGGGCGGACCCGAGCCCCGTTCCCGGGCGCGTCTTGCCTCACGGCGGACGCGTCGGTCATACTCCGCGCTCACCCCGGTGTTGGTCATGAGCACGTCCCGTGTCTCCGCTGACCCGCCCGGCCGTTCCGTGATCTTGTGATCCGTCCTGTGGGGGGACCTCTGCCCGATGGGCACTACTCTGCGTGCGCTGCGCGCTCTTCTGCTGCTGGCAGGCTTCTATCTGCTCGGCGTCCTGTTGCTGGCCCTGCTGGCCGGCGCTGACTATCTGCTGATCCTGCACGCCCCGTCGAGCCTCGCGGGGAAGCTCGTCATCGTCTCCGTGCTGCTGGCGATCCCGCTGGTGCGCGGCCTGTTCATGCTGCGCACCCCGCCGGGTGACGACATGGCGGGCCTGCCCGTCACCGAGACCGACGAGCCGGAACTGTGGCGCACGGTGCGGGAGCTGGCCGACGAGGTCGGCACCGTCGCCCCGTCCCGGATCGTCCTGACCGCCGACGTCAACGCCGCCGTCTCCGAGGACGCCCGGCTGCTCGGCCTGCTCCCCGGACCGCGCCACCTCTACCTCGGCGTACCGCTGCTGCAAGGGCTCTCCCAGGCCCAGTTGCGGGCGATCCTCGCCCACGAGCTGGGCCACTAGTCGAACTCCGACACCCGGCTCTCCGCCCTCAACATGCGCGGCCGCGCCCAAGTGCTGCGCACCATCACGCACTTCGAGCAGCGCGCCGACAGGACAGCTGCCCGCGAGCAGGCCAAGCAGGAGAAGAAGAACGCCAAGGCCGAGGCGAAGGGCAAGAAGACCAAGGAGATCGACACCGGCGGCGCGGGCATCACCTACCGCGCGATGGCGCAGCTCTACATCGGCTACGCCAAGCTGTACTTCCGCGCCCTGCTCACCGTCTCCCGCCGCCAGGAGTACGCCGCCGACGCGGCCGCCGCCCGGATCGCCGGACGGGACGCCACCGCGTCGGCGCTGCGCGAGATCCCGGTGCTGGACGGGGCGTTCGACTACTACATGAACTGCTACGCCACCCTCGGCACCGGCCAGGAGCTGCTGCCGCCGCGCGGTGAGATGTTCGGCGGTTACGGCCGGATGCTGAGCGCCCGCCGGCTGGAGCTGGTCGAGATGCGCGGCGATCTGCCGACGGGGCCCACCTCGCCGTACGACTCGCATCCGCCGATCGCCGACCGGGTCCGCCGGATCGAGGAACTGCCCGACGACGGACGCGCGGACGAGGCCCGCGGCGCCGCCCTCGACCTCCTCACCGACCCGGAGCGGACGCTGACCGAGCTGGAGGACGCCGTACTGACGGACGAGGTGCGGCGGTTCCGCCGTACCGCCGACTGGCAGGAGCTGCTCGACCTGGTGATGGCGGAGTCATTCCGCGCGGGCAACACACCGCTGCACCGGGCGTACGCCGAGTACACCGGGGAGCAGCCGACGCTGCCCGCGCTGCTCGACCTGATCGAGGAGGGACGGCTGTGGCAGCTGGCGAAGCGACTGCCGCTGTCGGACGAGGCGGCCGCGGCCCAGGGCCGGGTGTTCCGTGAGTTCGTACGGCCGACCCTGCACAAGTCGCTGGCGAGCATGGCGCTGGCCGAGCTGAACGCGCGCGCGTTGCTGCGCTGGGAGTTCTCCTGGGAGCGGTCGGCGATCCCGCATCTGCCGCCCGCCGCCGACGGCACCGTGACCGACCTCGACAAGGTGGTCGCCCCGGCGGTCGCCGACGCCCCCGAGACCGCCCCGCTGCGGGCGCTGCTCGCCCTGGAACCCTCGCCGCGAGGTGCGCTGTGATCATCCTGTGGATCGTTCTGGCCGTAGTCGGCCTTCCTCTGCTCGCCCTGGGCCTGTACTTCCTCAAGGCCATCGTCCAGGGCGCGGTCGAGGGCTGGCGCGGAGCGGACGACTCCACCGACGACGCCGACAAGCCGTACGAGCTGCCCGCCGCGGCCGCCGCCCTCGGGTTGCTGCCGCCCGAGAAGCAGAACAAGGCCTCCGCCGGGCCGGTCCCGGCCGTACTCACCGCGGCGCTCGACGCGGCCAAGGACGGCGACTGGCAGCCGGCCGCGGACCTGATGGACGCGACGGCCGCCGAGCGGGACTGGCACTACCGGTCGGTCCACAGCTGGTGGTTCGCGGACCTCGCCGCCGAGGACGACACCTGGCTGCTGGCCTGGGAGGCCGCCCGCCCCGACGACCCGGGCGCGGCACTCGTGCGAGCGCGCAGCACCGTCGCCGTGGCGGGGCGGATCCGCGGTGCGAAGCGGGCCAAGCACACGACCGCCGAGCAGTTCGAGGGCTTCCACCGGGTGATGTCGCAGTCCCGCGAGGACCACGCGCGCGCGGTCGCGCTCGCCGTCGAGGGCGACCCGGTGCCGTACATCGCGCAGATATCGACCGCACTGGGCCTCGGCTATCCGCACGCCGACATGGACCGTATCTGGCAGGAGATCACCGACCGCGCCCCGCACCACTACGCGGCCCACTACATGGCGCTCCAGTACTGGTGCGCGAAGTGGCGCGGCTCGGAGAAGCTGGCCAGGGACTTCGCGGCCGAGGCCGCCGCGAAGGCACCGCTGGGGAGCCTGATGTCGGTGTTCCCACTGATCGCGCACTTCGAGCACGACGAGTCGGACTCCGCGGACGCCGACCGTACGCCGGAGATGCGGGCCCTGGTCGACGCGGCGCTCGCGGATGTGGCGGCGGCGGATCCGGGCCACCCGCATGTGGCGGAGGTACGGCATCTGCTGGCGTTCTATCTGTGCCTGCAGGACCGGGACGAGGCGGCGGTGGAGCAGTTCCGTCTGGTGGACGGGTACGTGGACGCGCTGCCGTGGCGTTATCGCGGCGACCCGGCGGGTGAGTTCTGCCGGATGCGGGATCTGAGCCTGGCGAACGCGGGCGAGGCGGCCTCGGGCTGACGTCGGCCTCGGCGGAATGCGGGGCGGCACGGGACGGTTGTTCCGGGGCCGCCCCGCACCCGTGCCCGGCGAGCACGAACGAAGGAGCCCGCGTCATGCTGTTCGGCCGTACGCCCGTCCTGCCCACCCCCGAGCAGGCACTGCGGGGCCGCCCCGAGCCGGTGTTCACCGTCCCCGACCGGCACACGGTTCTCGGCACCCCGCTGCTGGGTCCGTACCCCGAGGGCTACCGGACGGCCGACTTCGGCCTTGGCTGCTTCTGGGGCGCGGAACGCACGTTCTGGCAGCTGCCGGTGGGTGTCTGGACCACCCTGGTCGGCTACCAGGGCGGCCACACCGAGAACCCCATGTACGAGGAGGTCTGCTCGGGCCTCACCGGACACACCGAGGCGGTCCGCGTGATCTTCGACCCCGCCCTGATCACCTACGAGCGTCTCCTGAAGACCTTCTGGGAATCCCACGACCCGACCCAGGGCTTCCGCCAGGGCAACGACGTGGGCACCCAGTACCGTTCGGCGATCTACACCCACACCCCGGAACAGGCGACCATCGCGGAGGCCTCCCGCGCCGCCTACCAGCAGGCCCTCACCTCCTCGGGCCACCGCCGCACGATCACGACGGAGATCCTCCCGGCGGAGGGACGGCCCTTCTATGCGGCGGAGCGCCACCACCAGCAGTACCTGGACAAGAACCCGGCGGGGTACTGCGGGAACGGGGGTCAGGCTGAGTGACGCGTTCGAGACGAACCGGGGAGTGTCCTGCCCGACGGGCATCGCGCGGGCCGAAGCCTGATCGGCGCCGGTGCGCTCGTGGCGTGACGCGGGAGCGGTGCGCGCCGTCTGGACGGTGGACCGCTCCCTGGACGGTCAGCGCCCACCCACCCGTGCAGCTCCACGCCGCTGCCTGCGCTCCGCCGCAGTGCACGCCGGTCGAAAATCAGTAGCCACCTCACCGGGCCGACCGCACGCTGTACGCCATGGAAGAACCCCAACGCGGGATCCGCGCGGCCTACACGGAGTCCACGATCACCGTCTACCAGGCCTACGCACCCGAGATCGGCCTGCCCGCCGCCCGCGAGGGCCGTTTCCCCGGCGGGTGGAAGCGGGCCGGGATGACATGGGTCATCAAGCAGCGTTCACAGCCTTCAACCAGCGGTGCGTCTCGGCACGGCGCACCACGCTTCAGGGCCTCGCCGCCCTGAGTACCGAACGGCACCCGCTGAGCAGGAGGAAGGGTGTGGGGCAGCGCGCCCTCAGCCGAACGCTACAACCAGGCGGACGCCGTCGTCACCGAAGCGGCCGGCCAGGGCCTTCATCACGGCAAAGACGTGCGGCCAGTGTGTAGTCGGCCCCAGGACATCACCGACGGTCAGTGGTTCGTAGACGCAGACCAAGTCGTCAGTGATCCACTCTACGCGTTCTGAAACGCTGTCCGAGTCGGCAGGCGGTACGCCCACGGTGGACAGGATCGCCGTCGGCCACGGCCGAGATACGAGTTGGCTCCGTTGTGTACTCGGCTGCGACTCCTTGTGCCACGTCACTCGGCCGACGAAGTCCGCTGGCCTGGTCTCGGGATCGACGGAGGCGAGTTCGGCCCAGTTGATCCAGCTCGCACCGTCCACCTCGCCCTGGCCAACCCATGATCCCAGCGCTGAACGCATGCCGCTCGACAGGTCGGCGGGAAGGCCACGACCGGCTGCAAGCGGCCGGAAGCCCGCGTGGTTACGGACACCGAAGAGCAGGCCGAAGGCCGCATAGTCCCTCTCGTCGCACAGCGGCCACAGATCCATGGCGGTCACCCATGCTTCACCGTCGTAGTAGTCGGTACCGACGTGGGGATGACGGAACTCGATCCCGCCGTGGATGTCCGTGCCCATGGTGGCGCACCCTAACGGCCCTGGCTTGAGTGCCACAGTGATTATCGGCGGCCTGCAGCGGAGACAGCCCGTGGCCGACGTGAGTTGGGAGCCGCTCCGGCCCTCAGAGGCCGGCTGGATGGCTGGAAAGCCATTCTTGGTGTTGGTCACGCAGACGGTCACGCTCTCCAGGCGTGGAAAGGATGACGTCTGCGCCGCCGTCGTAGGGATGGTGGATGCGTCGCAGTTCCGTGTCTGCGACGAAGACTTCGACGAGCTCCTCGTCCGCGATGGCTCGCAACAGCCCGTCGAGGCAGCCACGGTTCCAGCGGCGTCGGTCGGCGTACAGACGTGTGTGGGTGTGGAACTCCGGGTCGGGGTCGTCCTGATCCGACTCTGTCCACCAGCGGATGCCGTCGGGGTGCAGTGTCCGTCGCGGCGTCGGGTAGCCCGCGGGCCCGGTCGGTGTGTCCGACCAGTCCATGGTCGCCACAAACACGTCCGTGCCCGCGAACAACTCGTCGAGGAGCGTGTTGTACCGGTCCAGCACGATCTCGTACTCGTCCTCGGACTCCGGGTAGCGCCGCGAGTCAGGAAAGCTGTGGAAGCGGACCCAGCGATCCGCGTACTAGTACGGAACGTGTGAGCGACGGGAGGGCCCGACGGATGGCGTTCCCTCCACAAGGCCGCCAAGAGATCAGGGTCGATAGCGGGACGCCCTCCCTGGTCGGAGCCACACCGATCGGAGGGCAGGCTCTGTGCGGCCAGTCGAACTCCACAACGAGGCGCACGCCGTCCTGACCCGCCCCAACGCCGTCTGCCCGTTGGAATGGGCAGACATCATGGAACCCATACGCAGGCTACCGCTCCTTAGCGGAAAGAACGTCCTGGTCACTTGGCAGTTGCCAGTTTGCTGAGCTTGTTCAGCTGTGCCTTGATGATCGATTTCGGTACGGCAGCCGGCTCCCCGTCGTTCGGCCCGCTGGGGCGGTGGAAGTTGGTGAACATGGCGACCGTGGCCCCTTGTCGAACAGCCACCACCGCATAGGGCACCCGGACCGGCTCCTCGCCCTCGAACGACGCCAGCTGGGTGAGCCGGAGGGACACGGATTCATCGCCGAAGCCGGGATCGGGTTGGAGTTGGACCGCGTCGTAGTCGAAGTCCACCAGGATGTCCTTGAACGTCTTGCACCGCTCGGCGGCCGTCCGTAGCGCGTCCATCACCTGCTGGGCATCTCCTGGGCTGTGCGACGAGAGGGTCATGTGCGCACTGGATCCGCGCTCCTTCGGAGAAATGATCCGGGCGATGCGCGCGGAGGCCGCGAACCCACTGCTGCCACCCACCGCCTGCATGGCAGGCGCGCATTCGGCAGGGTCCGCCGTCTTGTGGGACGCAAAGGTGGCAGCGATCTCCCGCTCCACTTCGTAGCCGGCGAGATCTGCGCCTGTGATCGTCGCCCGCTCCAGGTCGGCCTTGCTCAACGGCTTGGCCTGTACACCGGACGTCTCTGTCGGCTCCGATGCTGCACCTGCCTGGGAGCCCCGCCCGGTTCCGCATCCGGCGAGCGCCAATGAGGTCATGAGCATGGCAACCGTAATGCCGACGCGTGCCTGGCGAACCACTGTTTCTCCACCTGTCTGATTCTGCAACGCGAGCCCACAGCCCCCGGCTCAAGTCAGTGGGCAACACAGTAGATCGTCCGCTGGGGAGGGACATGGGTTTTGAAGCTCAGGGCGGCTCCAGGGATCGAGCGAAAGGTCTGTGGACGCGGCTTGACATGAGTCATCAAGCAGCGTTCACAGACCTTTAGGCAAGTCGACCCATCGTTGCAGGGCAGAAGCGCTCTCCGCTTATTCGATCAAGGCATGAGCGAGCACGCTCGTGAAAGATACGAGGTCGATCAGCCCTTCGGCGCGTGAGCTGTCGCGATCGTCTTCATCTTCAGGGTGCGCACTGCCGCGGGGTCGGTGACGGGCCGGGAAGTCTGCCCCTTGGCCGCGGCGGCCTTCTTCGCCTTCAGGGCCTTTGCGGCTTCGGGGCTCGACGTGGTGCGAGAACTCTTCTCCTTGGCCGCGGCGATCACATCGGCCTTCTGCTTCTGTATGCGCGTGGAGTCGTCGTCCGTCGTGGAGTGCGAGGTCGCCGTGGCCGCGTGGACCTGCGACCCCGCCGCCACCGTCAGACTGCCGAGCGCCAAAGCGCTGACCGCGGCGGTCCTGAACGTCGTTCCCATCCTGCTGGGCTTACGGGGGGCTGCATGGCGCATGGGAGTTCCTCTGCTGTCGGTTGGACTTGGACAGCTGGACTACGCAGCGCGGGGCCCCGGACGCGACACTCGGGTGCGGTGATACAGATCACTGAGAACCGCTGTAGCGGGGGATCAGCGCTCGTGCGTACTTCCCCTGCAGAGGACCCCTGGCCGTTCTGTGGACGGATATGAATGGCGGAAGAGTGACGAGAGGCACGGCGGAAGAGGAGTTCGATGAATTCTATGCAGTGGCCTACCCCAGGCTCGTTCGGCAGATTTACGCGATGACCGGCGATCTGCCGGAGGCCCAGGATGTCGTCCAGGAGGCGTTCATAAGGGCCTGGAGCCGGCGTGGGATATTCACGGGCGACGGTTCCCAGGAGGCGTGGATCCGCACCACGGCCTGGCGGCTCGCCGTATCGCGCTTCCGGCGTCTGCGGCGCGGTGTGCAGCTCATTCAGCGCCATCACGACCAGCGCCACGTCGAAGGCCCGTCCCCCGAGCGCATCGCTCTCGTCGAGGCACTTCGCACTCTTCCGAAAAAGCAGAGAAGTGCCGTCGTCCTCCACCACCTGTGCGACCTCAGCGTCGAGCAGATAAGTGCCGAGATGGGCTGGCCGGCCGGCAGCATCAGGGTCTGGCTGGTCCGCGGGCGCCTGTCACTCGCCCGCCACCTTTCCTCCCTGCCGGACCAGGAGGTGGACCATGTCCGGTGAGTACGAGCGTCCTGTCTGGCTTACCGAGAGCGTCGCCCAGTTGGAGAATCTTCGGGTGGGCCGGCCGGTGTCCGCACAGGAGTTGCGTCGCCGAAGCGTCCGACGCCGTCAACGCCGTACGCGTTCTGCCGCCCTTGCGGCGATTGTCGTGGCGGCACTCGGTGCGGGCGCCTACTGGAATTCCGTGGGCGCGGACCGATCGGCGGAAGATCCCGCCCGCCTCGGTGAGGTTTCCAAAATATCAGCGGCCCAGGAGAAAATGCGGGCTTACTACTCGGTTCTGCCGGATGCCTTCGCCACCCGGCATTCGACGTCGAAGCTGCGGAAGCTGATGACCGCGTATTTCACGGACACGGCACTGAAGCGAGAAGTTGTTCTCGAAGGCCGCGGAGCCGGCGACCTGGCGGCGACGTGTGGGGATGTGGAGGCCACCACCACCTTCACTGTCGGCGCCCCCCGTAGCGCCGGGGCCGACACCGTCCGTGCACACGTGACGAGCAACAACGCTTCGGAAGCGATCGAGGTCGATTTCGATCTCCGCACCATGAGAATCTTGAGATGGTCCTGCCCCGACGGGTCCTGACTTCTGCCGGCCGTCACGGGCCGCAGGCCCCGGGTACCGGAGGGCCGGTCCTCTCAGTCGGTCAGATCGACTGTCTCGACCAGCAGCACTGCCCCGCCTGCGAGACCACCCCGCTGCCACCACCCTCGAGGCGGACACGTGGACGGCAGCGGCTGTCCGCGGCGAGGTGGATCTTCGTGGTCAGACCGCCGCGGGACCGTCCGAGGGCATGATGGTCCGGCTCGCCGGCCGGGGCCCCTTCTGACGGGCCCCGGCGGCGTGCAGATGAGCCCGGGCGATGGTGGAGTCGACCACGACGACCCAGGCGAGATCGCCTTCGGCGTCGGCCTGGGCGGCAGAGCGGTGAACATACGCTCCCAGGTGCCGTCGGCGGCCCACCTCCGCAGCCGGTTGTGGACGCTCTTCCACGACCCGAAGTGCTCGGGCAGGTCCATCCACGTTGTGCCGGTGCGGTACTTGAACGCGATCGCGTCGATCAACTGCCGGTGATCCGGCCACCGCCCACCCCGCCTCGGAGTCCGGTCCGGCAGCAACAGCTCGTTGCTTACCCACTGGGAGTCGCTCAACGACACACATCAGTTAACGATCAGATGATCCAATTGAAACGGTCCGGCGCACTGTCACAGGTCAGACCAGTTCGAAGGCATGCCGGAAGACACCGTATTCCCCAGGCGCCTCCCAGCACGTGTAGTGGCAGCCAAGAAGATCGGGCAGGGCAATCCCCAATTGCTCCGCCAGCACGTCGGCCCCGGTCCTGAACATTCGAGACGGGTCATCGACGGCTTGGCAATGAGCAGTTGCTCCACGCAGTTCGATAACTACGTACTCCATGCACCTGTCAGCGCTGACCACCGGTTCCTCGTGGTTCTGCTCGTGCTGGGCATCCACGATCTGCCCACAGAGCCCGCACTGCAAGCTGTCGTGTGAGGCATCCACGGCAGGCATCGTACGCCTCGCTCGAACACGTGCGGCCCCCATCCCCACCGGGTATCGGCTCGCCGACTGCCTGTAGTCCCGTTACTGATCCGGAGGGAACGTCCTATGCCTGTGAGCCGGCCCGTCTGTCGTTCGAAGGGAGGTGAGGGACGGCGGAGCCCGGGTCGAAGCCTGCGAAGACCAGGCCGATGACGAAACCCGCCACCTCTTCCAACTGGCGGGCGCGATCCAGCGTCCCCAGAGTCGCCGGGACTCCGCCGACGTCGCGGACCAGTTCACCGACGATGTGCAGGGCGGTCGCATCGTCGCCGCACATCGCCACCGTCACACTGGGCTGACCGCCATTGGGCGGGCTCGTCCACTGGTCAGCGGGAAAGAGATGGAAGGCCTTCACGACCCGGGCTCCCGGAGCAAGTCCGGCGATCCGTCCCGCCATCGCCTCGCCGGGTTCGGTGAGCAGAGTGCCGACGCCATGCGTAACGGCGTTCGTGGGATCGATCAACGGCGTCCCTTCGAGCACGCCGTCGGAGACGCCCGCCATTCCCAGCATCTCCTCGACACCGTCCCAGGACACGGCGAGGAGCACCGCATCGCGCCCGGTGACCGCCTCACGCGGTGTGACAGCGAGCACTGTGTGGTCCAGCCGCTCAGCAATCTTCTCCGCCTTGACCTGCGACCGTCCGCCGATCGCCACCTCATGTCCCGCACGTGCCCAGCCCTCAGCCAGGGCCGCCGCCAGTGTTCCGGTTCCCAGGATCCCGATGCGCATCTGTCTGTGCCTCTCCCATGGTGGTCGCTTGGTTGGTCACAGTAGGGAAGGCGTTACGCACCGATCAGTGCGTAACCGGCGCGCGATGATGGACGGTGAGATGACTGATGACGACACCCACTGCTATGAGTTGGTCGCCGACTGCCGTTTGCGTGCGGCCACCGATCTCTTCGCCCATACCTGGGATCCCGTTGTGCTGGCGGCACTTCGCTTGGGACCGCACCGACGCCGCGAGTTGCGCGCCGCGATCGGCGGGATCAGCGACAAGGTTCTGACCGACTCCTTGCACCGTCTGCTCGCGGGCGGACTGATCGGGCGCCACGTCCATGCGCAGGCGCCGCCACGCGTCGACTACGCCCTGACCGGCTTGGGGCAGAGCCTGGTCGAGGGCCCCATGAAGGCGCTTGGACGCTGGGCGATCGAGCACGGTGACGAACTTCTTGAAGCCCAGGAGAACAGGGACGCAACAGGTCGGTGAGCGAGTCCTGACGTGGGCCATCAAGCGCATAGTGCGTTTCGGAGCCCCGGGCAGCGCCGACAGCCAGCCGTTCGTAAGTGCACACCACTTCGTCAGTGGTCCACTCCACGCAGCCCATCGGACAGTCCAGGCCGTGCGTGTCACGGAGTCAAGGCTGCGGCTGTGGCCAGCGCTCCAGGTCTGGCCAGCTGTGCCTGGCACGAGGCCGCCCACTCGCCCAGATCGTTCCCCAGCTCGTTCGAGAGCTTGGCCAGGTAATCGTCGGGATTGTCGGCTGCGGTTCCCGCAGCTGCTCGCAGGTTCTCGATGGTCACCATCTCTATCTTCGGCCCATGCACGAATTGCTTGACGCCGAAGTCGTTCAATCGCTCAATGATCTTTCCGATGAACTTGCCGATGCACCCTTTGACCTCTGGGCTGGGATCCCCGTCCCAGATCGCGTAAAGGCGCACTGCCACCGAGCGCAGAGCTCCTTCCTCGGCTGAACCAGACATGGTCATTCTCACCAAGGCTTCGACGATCAGTAGTTTCGTTTTCGGGCTGAACGTTGGATCCCAGCAGCCGTCCACCACACGGGGCCAGTGCAGGGAGTGGCAGGTGTCGAGTCTGGTCGCATTTCGGCAGAGCAGTTCTGCGGCGACAAGTCGTGCGCTGGGGCACGCGGATCTCAGGGCCGCGTCGATCACAAGGATGGCTGTTTCGTGCGAGACCCTGGGCGACCTTTCGCCTCCACTCGGAGGCTCAGGTTGGCTCCCATCCGCGTCGCAGGACCACAGATCGACAAGGAGAACCACCGCGAGTTCCGCCTGATCAAGCCTTGTGAGAGCCAGGAGCCCCGAGGCCATTGCCGCTGGGTGCGCGGGCCCGGAATCACGGGGGGAGATGAGTTGCCCGGCACGCATCGCTGCGTCGAGCCGTAACTGCTGTTGCTGCTCATCTTGTTCGTTCCCCAGTCGTCGTTCCGTCTGGAGGTTGATTCTGTAGCCGATCAGCGACACCGATGCGGTGACGAGTACACCGACGTATGTGAGGACGGCGGCGAGCCGTGACGAATCACCCGCGCCCAGGAGTTGGCCGCGCAGCAACACCGCAGGCAGAAAGAGCGCTGCGAGCGGGATGCCCCACGACAGGACAGTGATCGTCTTTGGTCTTTTGCTCACGGCGAGCCTCCACTCCTGAGGCCACGAGCGACTCATGGTTCCTCATGATGGTGTGGACGAAACGTGATGCGCAGCAGAAGGTAGGAAATGCTCCGATCCGTCGGCCACTGAGATCAACCATTGGCCGTGGCCAACCTTTTAGTCGCCATTGCCGAATCAGTAGCTCCGCCAACAAAGGCTTTGTGAACGCTGCTTGACAGGGATCAAGCCGTCGTTCCTGTGGATGACGTACCGCTGCGGCTGGGGTGGGAAAGCCGGGCAGTGTCTGTCCAGTTGCGTTCGCGGCGTACATCCGCCTCCGCGCAACGATCCCGGGCGGGCGGCGCCGCGACGACAATGGGGCCGTTGTGACTCGGCAAGGCTCGTGTGGCCCGGGTGCCCATAGGGTGCATGGGTGACTGCCACCCTGAGTTCCACCAGAGTCCGCGCCGCGCTCCGTACGTCGGCGCGTGTCTCCGCGGAGTCGCTGCTCATACTCCTGATGCTCGCGGTGACTCTGTGGGTCCTGGGCCGGATGTGGTCGGTCCTCTGGCCGCTCGTGGTCGGTCTGCTGCTGACCACACTGACCTGGCCGCCGACCCGTTTCCTGCGTCGGCGCGGATGGAAGCCCGCCCTCGCCGCGTCGGCCGTGACCGTGCTGTTCCTCCTGGTCGCCCTGGGCGTCGTGGCCCTGATCGCGGTACCGGTGGCGTCCCAGTCCGGCGATCTGACCGACGGTGTCGTCGAGGGGATCCACAAGTTGCGCGAGTGGGCCGCCGGGCCGCCGTTGAACATCGGTGACGCCCAGATCGACAAGGCCTTCGACAGCGCGGTCGCCCGCGCGCAGGACGGCCTCGGCAGCATGGTCGGCGTTGCCGTCACCGGCGTCAGCACCGTGGTGAACGGCTTGGTCACGGCCGTCCTGGCACTCTTCCTGATGTTCTTCTTCCTCAAGGACGGCCCGAAGTTCCTGCCCTGGCTCGCCCGTCAGCTGCCCGGCCGGCTCGCCACCGACGTCCCGACCGTGGCCGCGCGGGGCTGGGACACCCTGAGCGCGTTCGTGCGTTCCCAGGCGGCCGTCGGCATGCTCGACGCGGTCCTGATCGGCCTGGGCCTGTGGGTGCTGGGGGTGCCGCTGGTGCTCCCGCTGGCGGTGCTGACCTTCGTCTCCGCGTTCGTGCCGATCATCGGCGCCCTGTTCGCGGGTTTCGTCGCGGTTCTCATCGCCCTGGTCTCCAACGGCCTGACGGACGCGCTGATCGTGCTGGCCATCATCGTCGTGGTGCAGCAGCTCGAGGGCAACGTGTTCCAGCCCATGATCCAGAGCCGGGGGCTCGGCCTCCACGCGGCGGTGGTCCTGCTGGCGGTGACGTTGGGCGGCAACCTGGCCGGCATCGTGGGCAGTCTGCTCGCGGTGCCGGTCGCCGCGCTGATCGCGGTGATCTGGAACTACGTGCGCGAGCAGCTCAGCGAACCGTCACCGGATCAGGGTCCCAGGACCGGTCCCGGTAACGGTACCGGCGAGTCGGACTCGCCCGCGTAAACCCGGCGATCCACCTCTGACCCCTTTGACCTTGACACGGTGACAAGGCCTTCACTGCTGTCGAGGAGGTGGTTCCCATGTCGACCACGAACCGGGACACGGATGCGGCACGAGCACTTCAGGGCCTGGAGGACGACCGTTCCTCCGTGCGGCTGCGGGCGGCTCTGGCGGCCGGTACGACGCCGGATCCGCGCTACGTCGACAAGCTCGTCGAACGATGCGCGACCGAGCCGGAGTTCTTCGTCCGCGAGATGCTGACCTGGGCGCTCACCCGTCACCCGGTGTCCGTGACGCTCCCCGAGCTGCTCCGCGAGGTCCGCTCGGAGCGGGCGCGGGCGCGGAGCCAGGCGTTGCACACGCTGTCCAAGATCGGGGACCGGCAGGCGTGGCCGGCGATCACACGGGCGCTCCTGTGCGACGCCGACGACGAGGTGGCCCGTAGCGCCTGGCGGGCCGCGGTCGCGCTCGTGCCGGAGGGCGAGGAGCCCGGGCTGGCCACGGCACTGGCCTCGCAGCTCGGGCGCGGGGGGCGGGAGACGCAGTTGAGTCTCAGCCGGGCGCTGGTCGCGCTGGGTGAGGCCGTGCTGCCGGCGCTGCGTGCCGCGACGATGGCTCCCGACCTGCCCGTGCGCACGCACGCCCTCGCCACGGAACGGCTGCTGCACGATCCGGACGCCGGGTTCGAGTCCGCGATCGAGGAGGCGAAGCGTGTCGTGGCCCTCGGCAGCCACAGCCACGAACAGGAGGGGCGATAAGGCGTGTTAATCGGTGAGGTGGCTCGACGGTCCGGAGTCAGTGCCCGCATGCTCAGGCACTACGAGTCCCTCGGCCTGATGCGGCCTTCGAGCCGTACGGGTTCCGGCTACCGGGAGTACGACGGCGAGGACATCCGCCGGATCTTCCACATCGAGAGCCTGAAGTCGCTGGGGCTGTCACTGCGTGAGATCCGACGCGCCCTCGACGACCCCGGCTTCACGCCCCCGGCACTCGTCCACGACCTCATCCGTCAGACACGCGAACGCATCGCGGCGGAGACCGAGTTGCTCACGCGGCTCCGCCGGATCGATGCCGCGGAACCCGCCGGCTGGGAGGACGTCCTCCAGGCCGTCGCGTTCCTCAAGGCGCTGGGGTCGACGAGCGCCGCCGCCCGGCAGCGCGCGGCCCTCTCCTCGGTGGACGAGGTTCCGGTGCCGGTGGAGGCCCTGGTCGAGGCGGTACTCAGGGAGACAGATCCGAATGTCGCGGGAGCGCTGCGGTGGGCGCTGGCGCGATCGGGCGACAGCGGTACGGCACTGCTGGCGCAGGGGCTCGGATCACCGGTGGCGGCGGTGCGGCGACGTGCCGTCGAGTCCCTCGCGGAGATCCCCGGTGACGGGTCCACCGCGCTGCTGCATCGCGCTCTCGCCGACCCCGATGCCATGGTCCGCGGTCATGCCGCGCCGGCACTCGGGGCGCGTGGAGTGGCCGACGCCGTCCCGGCGCTCATCGACATGATCGTGGAGGGCGGGAACGACACCGCCGCGGCGGACGCCCTGAGCATCCTGGCGAGCGACACCGCGACGGCCTCGAACCCCGCGCCGACCTCGCCGACCTCGACAGCGGATCGGATCGCCACCGGGCTCGTCGGCCGCCTCGCCCACGACGCCACCGAGGCCCGCATCCGCGTACGGCTGACCCAGGCGCTGGCGGACATCCCGGGGCGCACGGCGTCCCATGCGCTCATGGAGCTGTCGCACGACGAGGACCGTGCCGTCGCGCTGACCGCCGCGTACCTGCTCCGGCTACGCGGCGGGCAGTGACCGGGTCACCCTTTCCGTCAGGGGGACGGCACCCGCCGGCTCCGCCCGCCCCGCCCCGTGCCGTCGTGCCGTCTCCTCGGTCAGTCCTGGGCGCGGGCGGGCAGCCGCCATCCCGGGCGCGGGAAGTGGCAGGTGTAGCCGTTCGGGTAGTGCTGCAGGTAGTCCTGGTGCTCCGGCTCGGCCTCCCAGAAGGGGCCGACGGGCTCCACCTCGGTGACGACCTTGCCCGGCCACAGGCCCGAGGCGTCCACATCCGCGATCGTGTCCTCGGCGGTCTTCTTCTGCTCGTCGTCCACGTAGTAGATCGCCGAGCGGTAGCTGAGGCCGATGTCGTTGCCCTGGCGGTTCTTGGTGCTCGGGTCGTGGATCTGGAAGAAGAACTCCAGGAGGGCGCGGAAGTCGGTCTTCGCCGGGTCGAAAAGGATCTCGATGGCCTCCGCGTGCGTGCCGTGGTTGCGGTACGTCGCGTTCGGGACGTCACCCCCGGTGTATCCCACCCGGGTCGCCGTCACTCCCGGAAGTGCGCGGATCAGCTCCTCCATCCCCCAGAAGCATCCGCCCGCCAGCACGGCCCTCTGCGTCTGCGCAGCCATTGAGGTCCTCCCATATCTGTCAGCTCGGTCACTCGGGCCGGTCGGCTCGCACACCGCCGGCATCCCGTGCCCACCCCCGTCAACGCGCGAGGGTTCCTGACGATTCCGCACCGGATACCCCCGAGTCCAGGGAGTGCGACGGCGTACGGTGCGGCATCCCCTCGAACGCCGTGTGTCAAGCATTTCGACCTGGATGAGAAGGGACCGCGGCCGGGGCCTTGCCGACCTACGATCGCCCGCATGCTGATTCAGCGGATATCACGGATATCTCGGATGATCGTCGTGCTCGCTGTGGCCCTCGTCGGAGCGCTCGGGGGTGCCGTGGGGACGGCACAGGCCGAAGGGAGCCGGTCCTCGGCCGACCGGCAGTTGCTGTTCTACAACCATTCCTACGGGGTTTTCGACCGGGAGACCGCCGACGCCATCGAGCACTCCGACTACCTGAGGGACTTCGCCAACTTCCTGGTCCGCACCACGACCGGTACCGGCGGGCAGACCTGGACCGGCCGCTATCTGATGGGCCGCGAGACCTATCTGGAACTGTTCGGGGTCGGTGACGTCGGCGGCCAGGACGGCACCCTCGGTTCCGCCGGACTGGGTCTGTCGACCGAGCGGGACGGGGACCTGGCGACGGTCACCGAGCGGCTGAAGAACGACGGGGTCGTTGATCCCATCGAGTTCCTGCAGACCCGGGACTTCGGTGACGGCGTGCCCGTGCCGTGGTTCGACGCAATCCTCACCGCCACCGAGTACGACGCCTTCGGAGCCTGGGCGATGGAGTACCGGCCGGAGTACTTCGCCGATCCCCGCAGCAACACCGAGCCCGCCGGTTATCCCGGTGACGTCGGCAGGGAGCGCGTTCTTTCCGACGACTACCGCACCCATCTGATGCGTGACGTGACCTCGGTGCGTCTCGCGGTCACCTCGGGCGATCTGGCCGACACCGTGCCGCTGCTGCGGGCCGGTGGGTTCACCGTCAAGGCCGTGGCGGGCGGTGGCGTCGTCGCGTCGGGCGGCGGCACCACGATCCGGTTCGACGTCGTCCCGCGGGAACAGGCGGGGATGCAGCGGGTCGACATGTCCCTCAACCGGCCCGTGAAGGACCGGCACGTGGAGCAGATCGGCCACTCGACCCTCACCGTCGGCCCCGGCAGCCACGCGGTGTGGACGTTCGCCCACAACGGCACCCGGTAGGAACTCAACAGGTGGGCACATGCGTCACCCCCCGCTCCCGTACGGCCTCGTGAGGATCTCCAGGCGATGCCCGTTCGGGTCGTCGAAGTAGGTGCCACGGCCCCCGTCGTTGCGGTTGATCTCGCCGGGGCGGCGGTGGAACGGGTCGGCCCAGTACGTCAGGCCCGCCCCCTCGATACGGGCGAAGATCGTGTCGAACTCGTCCTCCGAGACGAGGAACGCGTAGTGCTGGGGCGTGATGTCCTCGGGCGTGTCCAGGTAGTCCAGGGTGACGCCGTTGGGGATCTCGACCGGGACGAAGGGGCCGTACTGCGGGCTCACCCGCAGGCCCAGGATGTCGGCCAGGAAGCGGGCCGAGGCGTGTTTGTCGTGTGCGGTGACGATGGTGTGGTTCAGCTGAACGGTCATCGTGACCTCCTCGTCCAGACCCTACTCCGCGAACGCTTAAGGTAAGGCTTGCCTTATCTACGTGCTCGCCTGGCGCCGGGGCATGCAGGCGGGCCGGTTCGTGCTCGTCGGCGTCGGGGTCGCCCTGGCGGGTGGGAGCAGGCCGGGCCCCTCGGGGTCGTACTCCTGCTGTGTCTGCCCGCGCTCGGGTGGGCGAGCAGGGTCGTGCGGCCGCTCGGGCTCGATCCGGACACCGCCGCCGCGCTGGGGGTACGGGTGGACCGGGCGCGACTCGGGCTGACCGTGCTCGGGGTCGTGCTCGCCGCCACCGCGACCGGGGCCGCCGGGCCGATCGGGTTCGTCGCCCTCACCTCGCCTCAGCCGGCCCGGCGACTGACCCGTACGCCCCAGCTGCCGCTGCTGTGCTCGGCGCTGGCGGGTGCGGTCGTCCTGGTCGCCGCCGATCTCGCGGCGCGGACGCTGCTGCCCCCGCTGGAGATCCCGGTCGGGGCGCTGACCTCGCTGGTCGGGGGGCCGTATCTGCTGTGGCTGCTGGGATAGCGGACGGCCGTACGCTGAAGGGCCCCGGTGCGAGACCGGGGCCCTTCCTGCACGCGAGAACCGTCAGATCGTCGCCGTGTCGATCACGAACCGGTACCGCACGTCGCTGTTGACGACCCGCTCGTACGCCTCGTTGATCTCCGACGCGGCGATCAGCTCGATCTCGGCGCCGATGCCGTGCGCGGCGCAGAAGTCCAGCATCTCCTGGGTCTCGGGGATGCCGCCGATCGCCGAACCGGCGAGGGTCTTGCTGCCGCCGATGAGGGAGAAGAGGTTCAGCGCGACCGGCTCCTCGGGGGCGCCGACGTTCACCAGGGCGCCGTTCGCCTTGAGCAGGCTCAGGTAGGCGCCGAAGTCCAGCGGTGCCGACACCGTGGAGAGGATGAGGTCGAAGCTGCCGGCCAGCTCCTTGAAGGTGGCCTCGTCGCTGGTCGCGTAGTAGTGGTCGGCGCCCAGCTTCAGGCCGTCGTCCTTCTTGCGCAGGGACTGCGACAGGACGGTGACCTCGGCGCCGAGCGCGTGCGCGATCTTGACGCCCATGTGGCCGAGACCGCCCAGGCCGATCACGGCGACCTTCTTGCCGGGGCCCGCGCCCCAGCGCTTGAGCGGGGAGTACGTGGTGATGCCGGCGCACAGGAGCGGGGCGGCCTCGTCGAGGGCCAGGCCCTCGGGGATGCGGACGACGAAGTTCTCGTCGACGACGACCTTCTCGGAGTAGCCGCCGTAGGTGGGCTCGCCGTCCTTGCCGACGGAGTTGTACGTGCCGACGTTGCCGTTGGTGCAGTGCTGCTCCAGGCCGGCCTTGCAGTTGTCGCACTCCTGGCAGGAGTCGACCATGCAGCCGACGCCCACGCGGTCGCCGACCTGGTACTTGGTGACACCGGGGCCGACCTCGGAGACGATGCCCGCGATCTCGTGGCCCGGGACCATCGGGAAGATGGCCTCTCCCCAGCCCTCACGGGCCTGGTGGATGTCGGAGTGGCAGATGCCCGCGAACTTGATGTCGATCAGCACATCGTGCTCGCGGACCGCACGGCGCTCGATGGTGGTGCGCTCCAGGGGGGCCTTGGAGGCGGGAGCTGCGTACGCGGCGACAGTGGTCATGCCGGGGGTTCTCCTAGCGAGGGGGTGCGTGCCCGGCTGCCTTCTGTCTGTCCATCTGTCCGGGCACGACTACCAGCCTGCCCCATCGGCCGGAAATCACCCAGGCCACGGCTTTGCGTACGTCCGACGGTCCTACCACTGGCGGGGACAGGCTGCTGGGCGTACGACGGTGAATACTCGACGTATGGACGACATGGCCGAGAAGCACCCCGGCGGCTCACTGGACCGGCGTGCCGAGCTCAGCGAGTTTCTGCGCACCCGGCGGGCCCGGCTGAAGCCGGAGGACGTGGGGCTGCCGGACTTCGGGCGGCACCGCAGGGTGCCGGGGCTGCGGCGCGAGGAGCTGGCGCAGCTGGCGGGCGTCTCGGTGGCGTACTACACGCGCCTGGAGCAGGGCAACGGGCGCAACGTGTCGGCGGAGGTCCTGGACGCGATCGCCCGCGCCCTGCAGCTGTCGGACGCGGAGTACGCGCATCTCATGCACCTCGCGAAGCCGAAGCAGCACAAGAAGAAGCCGGCCGCGCGGACCGAACAGGTGCGGGGTGCGCTGCGGCAGCTGCTGGACTCGATCGAGGTCCCGGCGTACGTCTCGGGGCGGCGCTCCGACATCCTCGCCTGGAACCGGATGGCGGCGGCGGTCTTCGGCGACTGGTCGGAGCTGCCGGCGCAGGAGCGGAACTGGGCGCGGCTGGTGTTCCTGCGGCCGGAGTACCAGGAGCTGTTCCAGCCGTGGGAGCAGAAGGCCACCGACATCGTCGCGTATCTGCGCATGGACGCGGGCTGCCATCCCGAGGACCCCCGCCTGTCGGCGCTCGTCGGTGAACTCTCCGTCAAGAGCGACGAGTTCCGGCGGCTGTGGGCCACGCACGACGTCAAGGAGAAGAACCACGGCGTCAAGCGCCTGCGGCATCCCCTGGTCGGGGAACTGATCCTGAACTTCGAGTCGTTCCCCGTGTCCGACGGCACCGAGCAGGCCCTGATCACCTACCACGCGGAACCGGGCTCCCCCTCGGCGGAGGCGCTCCGTCTGCTGGCGAGCTGGGGCGCGGACGCGACCCGGGCGGGCAAGTCCGCCCATTCCTGACCCGCGCAGTCCTGACCCGTCTCAGCCCTGGTACGGCAGCACCGCCCCCCAGTTCCACCGCGGTACGGGCTGCTCGGCCGGGGGCTTCGCGTCCGGGGCCGAGAAGTGGACGGCGAGCCTGGTGCCCCACTCCACGTAGGCGAGGAACGCCGAGCGGAACTCCGCGTCGGTGGGCAGGCCCGCCTCGTCGGCGGCGTCCTGGATGAGGTTCACCCAGCGGCGGCGCTGCGGCTCCGTGATGCCGCGGCCCATGTGCTTGGCGACCATGTGGCCGTGGCCGCCCTGCGTCTCGGAGTAGGCGGACGGGCCGCCGAAGACCTCGGCGAGCCAGAGGGCGACGTGTTCGGCGTGCTCGGGGGCCAGGCCCGCGAACACCGGGGCCAGGAGGTCGTCGGCAAGGACCTTCTCGTAGAACACCGTGGTGAGCCGGCCGAAGGCCTCCGCGCCGCCCGCCCACGCGAACAGGGTGGGGACGGCGGCGCCCCGGCCCCGGACCGTCGTGGGCTTGTAGTGGCGCATCTCCTCGATGTTCTCGACGTACGGCCGGATCTCGGCGAGGAAGTCCTCGAACAGCTCCGACTTACGGAAGCCCTCCACGTGGTCCTCGGTGGAGGTCCACGTGATGCGCAGGACGTAGTGCTCGAAGTCGTCCTCGCAGCGGGCCAGTTCGTAGTCGACGCACTGCGGGGCCGCGGCCAGCTGGGCGGAGGCGTGGGTGTAGGCGGACAGGAACTCCGCCGAGCGGTCTTCCGGGAGGCGGTAGCGGACGTACTCGACGGTCTCTGTGGTCATGGCTTCACACAAACACGGACGCCCCACCGGAGGCTGCCCCTTCGGCCCTCCGTTCGCTGTGGGCTCACCCACGGTGGTCCCGGACGGCTGGTGGGGATACGGAAGGACCCGCCGGAAGCAGCGCTTCCGGCGGGTCCCCCAACTACCGCGTGCGACGGCTCACTTCCCGTAGTACGCGTTGTAGATCGAGATCGTCGACTTGTTGCCCTTCTTGTCGGCGATCTTGGCGTGGAAGGAGATGGCCTTCCCCTTCGCCGGGTTCTTCACGGTGATCTTGCCGCCCGAGACCGTGACCTTCTTCCAGGTCTGGCCGTAGTCGTACGACACGTACACCGCGAGGGACTTCAGGTTGGAGCCCTTGGCGGAACCCTCGACGGTCAACGGGATCTTGACCGTCTTGCCTGCCTCGACCCTGCTGTCCAGACCCGTGGCCGCGTTGAAGCGGACCATGGAGGCGGGCAGCTTGGTGAGGTCGGCCGGCTTCTTGGACGAGAACGTCCAGCTGGCGTCGATCCGGGTGGAGGCCGCCGCGACCTTGACGCTGCGCTTGACCGAGGTCGTCAGCTTGTACGAGGCCTGGCCGGCCGGAACCTTGAACGTCTTCTCGCCGAACAGCGGGTCGTCGTTCGAGCCGACCTTGACGCCGTTCTTGTACAGCGTGGTGTTGACCGAGGTGAACACCGAGGAGCCGGCGTGGCCCTTGCCGTCCGAGAACAGCGGGACGAAGCCGAAGATCTCGTTGCCGTCGCGGTACAGACCGAAGTCGGCGTTGAGGTGCGGCCCGAAGACGGCCGTGTTGACGGTCTTCGAGTAGGACTTCCCGCCCTGGTAGGACTGCGCTCCACCGAGGGTGTAGTACGCCTCCGCGATCGGGAAGCCGTCCGGGTCGACGCCGTTGTCCTGCTCGAAGTCCAGCTCCCACTTGACCCCGCTGGGGGTGGACAGGTGCAGGGTGCGGCTGCCGGGCAGGGTCTGCAGGATGCTGATGGCGGAGGCGCCGAAGGCGCCGGGCAGCCAGCCCACGGCGCTGACCGAGCCCTTCTTGCCGCTCGCGGCCGCGCCCATGCCGACCTTCACCGCTGCCAGCTCGCTCGCCTTGTAGTGCTTGGTGTAACCGGTGGCGAACTGCTTGACCGGGCCGCCGGCCACGGTGTCGTACTGCTCGGTGCCGCCCTTGCTCCAGTGGCCGTCGAACTGCTGGCTCAGCGAGCCGTCGGTGACCTGCGGGCCGACGTGCGCGGTACGGAAGCCGGCGTACGTGTCGAGGAACCAACCGAAGCCGTACCCGCCCTCGGCGGTCTGAACCGAGAAGCCCGGCGAGGCGAACTCCGACTTCGCGGCCGCGTCCGGCACGGTGATGTCCACCGGCTTGGCCTTGCGCGAGTCCAGCGTGATCGTCGTGTTCTTCGTGACGTTCAGCTTCGGCTGGACCAGCCAGTCGGTGCCCTTGGTGGTGTCATCGGGGTCCACGAAGTTCGCGGAGTTGAGGATGTAGCCGCCCTTGGGCACCCGGACGGTTACGGAGCCGTCCTCGTCGTACGGGTTGAACCACCTGCCGTCGGCGAGACCGGAGATGCCGGCCAGGTCCGCGCTGTAGGTCTTGGCCGGCTTGCCGTCACGGTCGAGGACGTTCAGCGTGACGTCGTAGGACTCGACCTCGCGCTGCACCGCGGCCGCCGTGCGGACGGTCTGGCCGCCGCCCGTCGCGGTCACGTACGCCGAGTAGGCGCCGTCGAGCGTGCCGCCCAGCTTGGTGTTGACGGTGACGTCGACGGAGGCCCTGCCGTGCGCCGGGACCGTCACGGTGGTCGCGGCCAGCTTGAAGAAGCCGGCCGGGGCGGCCTGCCCCTTCGGGTTGGTGGCCGTCGACGTCAGCTTCAGCGTGACGTCCTTGGTGCCGAGGTTGCGGTAGGTCAGCGGCTCGGTGGCCGGCTTGTCGTCGGTGTGCGGCCACGCCTGGGTTTCGAAGCTCACCGACACCGGGTCGGCGATCACGGTCTGCTTGATGGCCTTGTCGACCTGGATACGGCCCGAACCCTGCTGGAACGGGGTGTACTTGCCGCCCTTCGTGGAGCCCGTGAGGGCGCCCTTCAGCTCGGCGTAGCCCCAGTCCGGGTGTTCCTGCTTGAGGATGGCCGCGGCGCCCGCGACATGCGGGGTCGCCATCGACGTACCCGAGATGGTCAGGTAGCCCGGCGGCTTCTCGCCGACCTCCTGGTCGATGAGGCTGCCCTTGGCCGCGGCGGCCGTGATGTCGACACCGGGCGCGGTGACGTCCGGCTTGATGGCACCGTCGCCGGTGCGCGGGCCGGTGCTGGAGAAGTCGGCCAGCAGGTCCTTGTCGTCGACGGCGCCGACGGTGAGCGCGGAGTCCGCGCTGCCCGGCGAACCGACGGACTCCGGGCCGGAGTTGCCCGCGGCGATGGCGAAGAGGATGCCCTTCTCGGCGGAGAGCTTGTTGACCTCCGCCTCCAACGGGTCGATCGCCGGGGTGTCCTGGCCGCCGAGGCTCAGGTTGACGACGTCGGCGCCCTGCGCGGCCGCCCACTCCATGCCGGCGAGGATGCCGGAGTCGTCACCGGAGCCGGTGTCGTCGAGGACCTTGCCGTTGAGGATCCTGGCGCCGGGCGCGACGCCCTTGTACTTCCCGCCCGACTTGGCACCCGTCCCCGCCGCGATGGACGCGACGTGCGTGCCGTGACCGAACTTGTCGGTGGCGTCGGCCGCGGTGGAGAAGTTCTTGGACTCGATCACCTGGCTCTTGAGGTCCGGGTGGGTCGCGTCGACACCGGTGTCCAGTACGGCGATCTTGACGCCCTTGCCGTCGTAGCCGGCCGCCCATGCCGTGGGGGCGCCGATCTGCGGCACGGACTTGTCGAGGCTGGCCTTGCGGACACCGTCGAGCCAGACATGGGCGATACCGGAGGCGGTCCTGTCGCCGTTGGTGACGGCGTCCCAGAGCTCGGGCGTCTCCTTCTGCGGCGTCTGCACGGCGTCCGCGTTGAGCGTCGTGAGGCTCCGCCGCAGGGTGCCCGCGTCCCGGACGTCGGCCTTGGCCGCCGTGGCGGCGCCCTGGTAGCCGACGATGACCTTCAGTCCCTTGGCCTGGGACCTGCGGGTGGCGGACTTGTTGAGCTCGGTGATGTCGAACAGCCGCTCGTCGAGCTTGCCGCCGGCCACCAGCCGGGCCGCGTCCGCGGGTATCACGAGCGTGTGACCGGCGGCCTTGCGGATCTGCACGGGTATGTGTTCGCGGCCCTTCGCACGCTCCAGGCCGACGACCCGGCCCTTGGCGTCGACGGTGACGCGGTCACCGGTGATCAGAACGATGCTGTGCTTGGGCGTGAACTGCGCCTTGTTCGTCAGCGCCTTGTTCGTCGGCGCCGTATTGGTCCGCGCGCTCGCCGTCTGCTGCGCGTCCGCCGACGCCGGGCTGGTCATGCCCGCCGCCAGCGCCACCGCGGCCGCCGTGGCGATCGTGGCCGCGCATGCCTTTTTCACCTGTCTGCGCAAGATTCCCCCTTGCAGAAGAACCGGGTGAATTCCCCGTTCACCCGGCCGGGGGAGGTCTCGCACAAATGAACGTGCGCCCCCCGGAATCCGCAGTATGCCGGGGGGTGATCAGCTACCTCAATACACAGACCGCTGACAGCAAGCTCTGTTACACGACTGTCGGGTTCACGAACCCCCTTGACAAAGACGGAAGTTGAGCCTCAGGTGGCCGCGTTCTCCTTCACCGTGATCCGGCCCTTGCGGATCGTGGCGACGCGCGGTGCCTTCTTCGCGATGGCCGAGTCGTGGGTGACCATGATGAAGGTCAACCCCAGCTCCTTCCACATGCGTTCGAGTACGTCCATGATCTCGTCGCGCATCGACTCGTCGAGGTTGCCGGTGGGTTCGTCGGCGAGGAGCACCTTCGGCTGCTTGACGAGGGCACGGGCGATGGCGACGCGTTGCTGCTGTCCTCCGGACATCTCGGACGGCAGGTGCGAGAGCCGTTCCCCGAGCCCGACGGACGTGAGGGCCTCGGCCGCCCGCTGCCGCCGCTCCTTCACCTTCACACCGAGGGGTACGAGGGCGGTCTCGACGTTCTCCTGCGCGTTGAGCGTCGGGATCAGGTTGAAGCTCTGGAAGACGAAGCCGATGTTCTCGCTGCGGACCTTGGTGAGCTTGGCCTCCGACAGCCTGGCCAGATCGATGCCGTCGAGCACGACCTCGCCCTCCGTGGGCCTGTCCAGTCCGCCGAGCATCTGCAGGAGCGTGGACTTGCCGCCGCCGGTGGGGCCCTGGATGACGAGACGGTCCCCGTCGGCGATGGTCAGGTCGACACCGGCGAGCGCGTCGACGGTGTCCTTGCCGCGGGTGTAGCGCTTGGTAACACTTCTGAGTTCGTACATGGTGAGCTCCTGGGGTGGTGGGGTTCGGGGTGGTACGAGAGTCGTTGTCGGCTGCGGGCCGGTGGGGGCGGGTCGCGCAGTTCCCCGCGCCCCTGGGTGGGTCCAGACAAGGCATGCCCCAACCGCACCCACCTAGGGGCGCGGGGAACTGCGCGACCAGCCACGGCGCTCCTGAGCGGGTGCAGACAAGGCACGCCCCAGTGCAGACAAGGCACGCCCCGGCCGCACCCACCCAGGGGCGCGGGGAACTGCGCGACCGGCCCCCACCGGCCCGCACCCGCAAGCCCACAAGGCGAGGCACATCCATAGGCGCACCGGTGCCACAGCAAAGGCCCGCTACTCGACGCGCCGCAGCGCATCCGCCGGCCGCAACCGTGACGCACGCCAGCCGCCGAAGGCCCCGGCGATGAGACCACCGGCCACAGCCAGCCCGACCGCGATCGCAACCGTCGTAAGACTGACCGGAGCGGTGAGCGCCACGTCCATCGTCTTGGCGGCCACGCGTCGGCCGGGACCGCCGAAGCCGCCACCGCCCCCGGCGTTACCGCCACCGCCACCGCCCAACTGCGCCTGCAGCGTGGGGCTGATGGCCGTCACGACGTACGCGCCGGCAAGGCCGAGCCCGATCCCCAGCGCACCACCGAGCAGCCCGTTCACCATCGCCTCACCGACGACCTGCCGGGTGACCCGGCCCGACTTCCACCCCAGCGCCTTGAGCGTGCCGAACTCCCGCACCCGGCGCGACACCGCGGACGAGGTCAGCAGCCCGGCGACCAGGAAGGCGGCGATGAGCACGGCGATGGACAGCCACTTGCCGACGTTGGTGGCGAGCGAGGAGGCGGTGGAGAGGGAGCCGGAGACGGTGTCCGCGAGGTCCCCCGAGGTCGTGACGGTCGTACCCGAGATGTTCTTCTGGATCGTCGACTTGACGGCACCGATCTTCTGGGAGTCGGTCGCCTTGACGTAGATCGTGGTGACCTTGTTCTTCGAGTCGCCGAGGGTCTGCGCCTGCGTGAGCGGGATGTACACGTTGGCGGCGGCGTCCCCGCTGTCCGCGGTGGCGACCCCGATCACCGTGAACTTGACGCTCTTGACGGTGAGGGTGGAACCGACCTTGAGCTTCTTCTCCTTGGCGTACGCCGAGTCGAGGACGGCGACCTTGGCGTCGGTCTCCGTCGACTTGAAGGTACGACCACTGGTGATCTTGGACGAGGTCAGCGGGCCGAGCGCCGGCTTGGTGACGTCGGTGCCGTAGACGGAGTAGTTGTTGACGTCGAAGTTGGCGCCGCCGCCCCGAACTTCACCCTGCGGCTGGCCGGTGCCGCCGCCGTTCTCACCGCCGCGCCGCCCGGTCCCGCCGTTCTGGTTCTGCTGGAACTGACCGCGGGTGAACTGCCCGCTCACCTTGATGACCTGGAGGCTCAGCCCGCCGACCGCGTCCGAGACGCCGGTCTGCTGGTCGACCTTGGTGACCGTGGCGGTGGACAGGGTCTGGAACCCCTGGACCAGCACCCGGTCGGTGCTCTGCTCGGAGTCGGAGCCGTTGTCCTGCGCGTCGAACCGGAAGCGCGGGCGCCCGGTGCTGTCGGCGCTGGGTGCGGCGGCGGCCTTGGTGACCGTCATGTCCGTCCCGAGCCCGTACAGCGACTGGAGGACCTTGTCCTGGGCCTTGCCCATGCCGGACGACACGGAGCTGACCACGATGACCAGCGCGATCCCGAGCGCGAGCCCGGAGGCGACGACCAGGGCCGCCTTTCTGCGGCGGCGCAGTTCGCGCCTCAGGTAGGTGAAGAACATGGCCGCAAGCTAGGTACGGCGCGTGATGACTCACTAAGGCCCGGATAAGAGCTGCATGAGAAGCCTGTCCGCGAGTTGGGAAGGACCCCGGACGAACCTGTCAGGCCGAGGTCGCGGTGGACTGGCTGAACACCCGGCGATCACCCAGACTGTTCAGGGCCGTCCGGCGACCAAGCAGGGGATCATGAACAGCGAACGCACCCACGAACCACCGGACCTTCCCGACAACGAACCCGCCTCCTCCGTCGCCGAGTTGTCGGACATCCTGCTCGTCGTCGCGACGATGACGGCAACGCCGTTCCTGCAGGCGATCTCCACCTACTTCGGGAACGCGCTGGCCAAGGGGATGGGCTCCGGGACGCGCGAGATCATGCACCGGTTCATTCACCGACAGGCGCGGGCGAGCCTCGACGATCCCGCCGCCGTCGTGGATCTCATCAACCTGCGCACCGAGGACGGCTGGCTGGTCGAGATGAAGGTGACCGTCGAACCCGAGGCGCTCGCTCAGCTTCCGGAGCTGTGCGCCGCGGACGCACCTGTCAGCGAGTCCGATCGGCGCCCCGGTACGGCCGCGACGATCAGCTGGGACCACGACGGCCACTGGATCGCCGCGACGGTACGCGCGGACGGATACCGTGTCGCCTTCACCTGGGATCCGCAGGCGAGGCAATGGCGCGAGCGCACCTACCGCCGCCCCATTCCCGTCACATAGGCGCTCTCGTACTCTTCGCCCATGCATATCGGAAGATCCATAGCCTTACTGATCGGCGCATCGGTACTGCTCAGCGCGTGCTCCACCACGTCTGCCCCGCCCGCTGCGCCTGCCGCTCCCTCTACGGACGCAAGTGGCTCCGCGGACGCAAGTGGCTCCCCGGCCGAGGCGCAGGCCACGTCTGCACGGCCCGTGGCAGGTTCCCCCAGCACGCGAGCCAAGCTGAGCGCCGCCGATCTGCAGGGCCGCTGGTGGACCTGGGCGGCTTCGAGCGTGAGTGAGTCGAACCCCGTCTCGGATCAGGACGGCCACCTGTGCGCTCAGGGCCAGGCAAGCGGCATCTGGTTCCTGGCCGGCACTTTCGGCGGGGCCGTGAAGCGCTCGTGCACGGTGCCGGCGGCGGTCCCCGTTGCCTTCCCCCTGGTGAACCTCTTCGGCGAAACGGGCGACTGCACCGAGTTCATGGCCTCGGCGAAGGGGAGCGCCGAGCTCGACGGCAAAGCTCTGGAACCCGAACGGCACGAAGCGACGGCCGTGCGGATCAGCGCTGTGGACGGCAATCCGCTCATCCGGGGCGAGGGGCACTTCCGAACCCATTCCTGCGGCCTCTGGGTACAGCTGGAACCGCTGACACCTGGCCGTCACACACTGAGCATCAGGGGATCATCCGGATCCTTCGCCACCTCGGTGGACTACAAGCTGCGGGTCTCGGCCGGCTGAACACCGCGGCGCGACGAGGAAACGCGGAAGGCGGCCGCCCACCGGGGCAGCCGCCTTCCTGACGTTCGCCGGCCGTCAGACCGCCGAACCCGCCTTCCAGTCGGCCCAGTTCAGGTTCCAGCCGTTGAGGCCGTTGTCCGGGGCCACCGTCTTGTCGCCGGTGTTCTTGACGACCACCACGTCACCGACGATCGAGTTGGTGTAGAACCAGTAACCCGCCGTGCCGGTGTCGTTGGCGCCCTTGGTGTCGGACAGGCCCACACAGCCGTGGCTGGTGTTCACGCTGCCGAAGACGGACTTGGCGCCCCAGTAGTTGCCATGCACGAAGGTGCCGGAGTTGGTGAGGCGGATGGCGTGCGGCACGTCCTTGATGTCGTACTCGCCCTTGCCGTCGTCGTCGGTGAAGCCCACGGTCGCGCCGTTCATGCGCGTCTCCTTGAACTTCTCGGACATCACCATGACGCCTTCGTACGTCTTGTTCTCGGGCGAACCGGCCGAGATCGGGATGGTCTTGATCGTCGCACCGTTGTGCGTGATCTTCATCTGCTTGGTCTTCGCGTCGACGTACGAGACCTGGTTGCGGCCGATCTTGAACGTGACCGTCTTCTGCTGGACGCCGTAGACGCCGTCGGCACCCTCGACACCGTCGAGCGCGAGCTTCAGCGTGACGGTGGAGTTCTCCTTCCAGTAGTCGTCGGGACGGAAGTCGATGCGGTTCGGGTTGAACCAGTGACCGACGACCTCCTGACCACTGCTGGAGGAGACGGTGATGCCCTTCTGGACGGCCGCCTTGTTGGTGATCGCCTTGTCGAAGTTGATCGACACCGGCATGCCCACACCGACGGTCGAGCCGTCCTCCGGCGTGAAGTTGCCTATGAAGCTGTTGGACGGGGAGACCGTGGTGAACGAGGCGTTCTCGTGGGCGACGAGCCCGGCTGAGTCCTTGGCCTCGGCGGCGACCTTGTAGCTCGTGGATCGCTCCAGCTGCGCGTCGGGCTTCCAGCTCGTCTTGTCGGCGGACAGCTGGCCGGCGACCTTCGTGCCGTCGGTGGTCGTCATCGCCACGTCGGTGAGCGTGCCCTTGCTCACGGTGACGGCGGCGGAGTTGTTGATGGAGGCGTTGTCCGTGCCGTCCTTGGGTGTGATCTTGATCTCGGCCTCGGAGCTCTTCTTGGCCGCCGCCTCGTCGGCCCTGGCCTGCGAGGTGTCGCCGCCGCTGCCCTTCGACGAGGAGTCGTCGCCACTGGAACAGGCCGAGAGCACCAGCACCCCGCCGAGCAGAGCGGACGCGACCGTGAGGCCCCTGCGCCGCTTACTGACCGTCATCACACGCTTCTCCATCGTTGCCGAATCCCCGAAACCCCGAGAGTCCCCGTCAATAAAACCTAAACGCTACGACCGGTTCGTCCCGTTCCACCTTTTGAGAAGGTGTGGGGCACACCACTCCAGCTGAGGCGGAGGGTGCGTCTGTCGGTGCGTGCGACCCCTGAGACGACGAAACCCCGGACGGCGGTTGCCACCCGGGGTCACTCTTTCCCAGGCGTGCTCAGCCGACGGCCTCTTCTTCCTCGTCCTCCTGGACATCATCCTCGTCGAGGTCCCACTCCGGCGAATCCGGGTCGTAGTCGATCTGCTCACTGCTCCAGGAGGCCTGGGCGAGTTCGACCCCCGGCACCTCCCCGACCAGGTCGAACGGGTCCACGAGATAGGCGAGGGCCTCCGCAGTGTCTTCTGTCACAGCACCCTCGGCGTGCGCCCGCTCGTCGTCCGGCATCTCCGGATCGTCCGCGATCCGCGCGAGCGCGGCCCGCGTCACGGCCTCCTGGTCGTCGACCTCGACGACGAGTTCCACCCGAAGCCGTACAAAACGTGATGTCTCTTCAGTGCTCATGCCCGGAGAGTAAGGCCCATCGCTCCCGTGACTTTCCCGTGACCCGCGCCTTTCACTAACATCGCTCCACACGGCCAATTCGCCAGCGCCACAAGGGGATCGATATTCCGTGTCATCCGTTCGCCGTCCGTTGCTGACCGCCACCGCCGCGGGGACCCTTCTGGGTGCCCTTTGGTTCGTCCCGTCCGCCAACGCGTCCCAGGACAGCCCGGCGAGAACAGAGCCGTCCCCGCAGGCCACGGCACAGGCGCGGGCCACGACCACGAGCGCGGAGACGACCGGGGACGGCACACAGCTCGCCGACACCGGCAGCCCCGACACCACGCCGTACCTGGTCGGCGGCACCCTGTTCCTCACTCTGGGTGCAGGCTTCGTCGTGTATTCGGTACGCCGGGAACGACTGGGCTTTTAATCCGGCTTGACGATTTCTTGGCCCGCCCTTCATAGTCCGCACATGAAGAGATCATCGAGGGCGCGGATAGGCGCCACGGCGACCGTGAGCGTGCTGTCACTCGCCCTCATCACCGGATGCGGTGGAGGCTCGGACGACGACTCCAAGGAGTCCGGGACGTCCAAGGAATCCAGCGCCTCCTCCGAGAGCACGACCTCGGCCGCGAAGGCGCTCGGCGCGGCCGAGCTGGAGAAGCTGCTGCTCGCCAAGGGCGATGCCGCCGGGTACCAGGCCGACGACGGTGACGACACCCTGCCGAAGGCCAAGAGCGAGGTGAAGACCGACAAGGCCGAGTGCGCCCCGCTCGCCCACGCCATGGCCGGTCTCGCCCCGGGCGACACGGACGCGAGCGCGAGCAACACCCTCACGAAGAGCCCCGAGGCCACCGGTTCCCCGGACGCGTCCTCCCTCGAGACCCTCAACGTCTCAATGACCTTCGTGGGCCTGTCCTCCTACGACGGCGACGGCGCCGAGAAGGCCCTCAAGGCAGTCTCCGACGGCATCGCGGCCTGCTCCGGCGGCTTCACCATCACCGCCCAGGGCGAGACGCAGAAGATCACCAAGGTCGCCGCCGGGAAGGCGTCCGGCAAGGGCGACCAGTCCGTCGCGTTCTCCGTCGGCTCCGACATGGACGGCGAGGGCACCGCCACCTTCAACACCGAGGTGGTGCGCGCCGGCAACGCCGTGTCCACGTACTACTCGGTGGACTTCGCCTCGCTCGACAGCGGCAAGGCGGCCCCGGTGCCGGCGGCCGTGGTCGACGCCCAGCTGGCCAAGCTCAAGTAACAACCGAAAGGGCCCTGTTCAGCCGTACGGCGAACAGGGCCCGGCCCTCTTACGACAGCGGCCCGGTGACGGCCTCCACCGCCGCCACCAGCCGCCCCTCCCGCACGAACACGTCGGCCGCGGCGAGGTCGGGCGCCAGGAACCGGTCGGGACCCGGACCCTCGACACCCGCCTTGCGTACGGCGGTGATGGCGGCCTGGGTGGCCAGCGCCGGGGTCAGCCCCTCGCGCAGCTCGACGGCGCGCGAGGCGGCGTACAGCTCGACGGCGAGGACCCGGGTGAGGTTGTCGACGGCGGTACGCAGCTTCCGCGCGGCCGACCACCCCATCGACACGTGGTCCTCCTGCATCGCGGACGAGGGGATCGAGTCCGCGGACGCCGGTACGGCCAGCCGCTTCAACTCACTGACCAGCGCGGCCTGCGTGTACTGGGCGATCATCAGCCCGGAGTCGACACCGGCGTCGTCGGCGAGGAACGGCGGCAGCCCATGGGACCGGTTCTTGTCGAGCAGCCGGTCGGTCCGCCGCTCGGCGATCGACGCGAGATCAGCCACGGCGATGGCGAGGAAATCAAGCACGTAAGCAACAGGCGCCCCATGGAAGTTGCCGTTGGACTCAACGCGCCCGTCAGCCAGCACAACAGGGTTGTCGACGGCGGAGGCCAACTCCCGCTCCGCCACCAGGCGCGCGTGCGCCATGGTGTCCCGCCCGGCCCCGGCGACCTGCGGCGCACAGCGCACGGAGTAGGCGTCCTGGACGCGAGGGGCATCGTCCTGATGATGCCCAGTCAACTCCGAACCGGCCAGCACGGCCAGCATGTTGGCGGCGGAGGCCCCCTGCCCCGGATGCGGCCGGATGGCATGCAGTTCAGGCGCGAGCACCTTGTCGGTACCGAGCAGCGCCTCAAGGCTCAACGCGGCCGTGACATCGGCGGACTTGTACAGCATGTCCAGGTCGGCGAGCGCCATGACCAGCATCCCGAGCATGCCGTCGGTGCCGTTGAGAAGGGCGAGCCCCTCCTTCTCCCGCAGCTCGACGGGCACGATCCCGTGCTCGGCGAGCAACTCACCGGCAGGCCGCACCACACCATCGGGCCCTTCGGCGTCCCCCTCCCCCATCAGGGCGAGGGCGCAGTGGGACAGCGGCGCGAGATCACCGGAACAACCGAGCGACCCGAACTCGTGCACTACGGGCGTGATCCCGGCGTTGAGCACGTCGGCCATGGTCTGCGCGACCTCGGGCCGCACTCCCGTGTGCCCCGAGCAGACGGTCTTGAGCCGCAGGAACATGAGCGCCCGTACGACCTCCCGCTCCACCCGCGGCCCCATTCCCGCGGCATGCGAGCGGACGATGTTCCGCTGCAACTGCGCCCGGAGCTCCGGGCTGATGTGCCGGGTCGCGAGAGCGCCGAAGCCGGTGCTGACGCCGTAGACGGGCTCGGGCTTGGCCGCGAGCGCCTCCACGATCCCGCGGGCCGCGGCGAGAGCGTCGACCGCCTCCGCGGAGAGCTCGATCCGGGCACCGCCGCGCGCCACGGCCAGGACGTCGGACGCGGTGACCCCGGACGTCCCCACCACCACAGTGTGCATATCCATATTCAGGAGCGTACGCACTGAATTCCAGGATGTCACTACTGGGTCGGGATTACGCCCCTTACCACCGCCGCCTCCTCAGGGCCGACGCCCGCGGAACCGACGGCGCTCGGCGGTGCCCCCGGAAGGCGTGGTGTCCGCCAGCCGTACGACGGGGTCGTCCGCCCCGCCCCGCCCCGCGACGACCGGCTTGCCGGCCCGCTCGGCCTTGGCCCGGTACTGCGCGGCATCGGCGAGCCGAAAAAGCCGCCGGGCGGACCGCACGGCCCCGATGGGATCCTCGGTCGAAGCAACCCCACAGGCCACCCCCTCCCCCAACTCCAACTCCCCTGCCCTCCGGCAGAGTTCACCGGCCGCCTTCACCACATCGTCAGCAGCCGGCCCGACCGCGAGCAGACAGAACTCGTCCCCGCCGAGCCGGGCGGCGAGGGCCCCCGGCAGCATGGCCCCGCACAGCGACAGCACCGACCCGAAACGTTCCAGCAGACGGTCGCCGACGGCGTGCCCGAGGGTGTCGTTGACCCGCTTGAGCCCATTGAGATCACAAACCACCAGACTGACGACGACACCGTCCCTCCTGTGCCGTTCCACGGCCTCGTCCAGCCGCACGTCCACGGCACGACGGTTGGCGAGCCCGGTCAGCGCGTCCGTGAACGCCAGCCGTCTCGCCTCCTCCAGCCGCTCCGCCTGTGCGATCCCGGCGGCGACGACGGAGGCCAGCACGGTGGCGAAGTCGGCGTCCCCCCGCCCGAAGACGGGGGCACCGGCGGGCCGGGCGACATACAGCTCCCCCCAGGCCCGCCCGTTCAGCACGATAGGGGCGACGACACAACTCCCCCGCCCCCTCCTCCGAAGCGCGGCGACCCGCTGATGCACATACCCGGGCCGCCCCCCGGCCGCGGGCCCCTCCGCCGTCTCCACCCACGCGTTGGGCCCACCGCCCCCGGCCCACCGCTCGTGCAGGAACTCGGTGATCTCCGGAAACTGGTGCACGGGATAGGCCTCGCCGTCGGGAAACTCCTCCTCACCGGCGGCCCGCTCCCCCACATTCACCAGCACCCTGAGCCGCCCCAGCTCCCGCTCCCACACGGACAGCGCGGCGAAACTCCCGCCCAGCGCCCGGCACGCCCCGCCGGCGGCAGCCCGCCACGCCTCACGCGAGCCGTGGGCTGCCGCCATGCCCTGCGCCAGCGCCACGACCGCGGCCAGCCGGATGTCCTCACCCATCACTCCAGGCTAGGGAGGATTCGGCCGGGAACCGGGTTCCGGTTGAGCCGTTCGTGAACCCACGTGCTCCAGGCGGCGCCACGATGCCGGAGGGCGGGTGCGGCCCGGTGGGGGCTGATCGCGCAGTTCCCCGCGCCCCTGAGTGGGAACAGTGAACGCACGTTTCGACGCACACGGGGTGGTGGCTGATCGCGCAGTTCCCCGCGCCCCTGGGTGGGGAAGGTGAACGCACCTTCGGACGCACACGGCCCCCGCGCACCCCTGAGTGGGGACGGTAAACGCACCTTTGAACGCACACGGCCCCCGCGCCCCTGGGCGGGGACGGTGAACGCACCTTTGGACGCTCACGGCCCTCCGCTCCCCTGGATGGGGACGGTGGACGTGCCTGCAGTCGTCGGCGGCGCGTAGGGGACGGGGTGGGGGGTGTCCGCCCGCAGTGGCCGGCGTCCGGAGCCGGGCACTGTTCGAGGGGCCGAGCCGCCGGACCGAGGACGGACACCCCCCACCCCCGGGGCGCCCCCCCCCCCCCCCCCCCCCCGGGGGGGGGGGGGCGGCCCCAACCCCCCCCCCCCCCCCCCCCCCCCCGCACCCCCCCCCCCCCCCCCCCCCCCCCCCGGCCCCGACCCACCCACCCACCTCAGGGGCGCGGGGAACTGCGCAAAAACGCCCGCCCCCACCGAACCCGCAGTCACTCCCCCGGCCACCGCGGCGGCCGCCGCTCATTGAACGCCGCCACCCCCTCCGCCCGGTCCCCCGAGAACGCCACCGACCGCCACGCCGCGTCCTCCACCTCCAGCCCGGCCCGCAGATCCAACCCCTGCCCCAGCCGCAACGCCCGCTTCGCCGCCCGCAACCCCACCGGCGAGTTCGCGGCGATACGAGCGGCCAGCGACAACGCCGACGCCCGGTCCTCCCCGGCCGGCACCAGCGAATCCACCAGCCCCAACGACCGCGCCTCCTCCGCCTCCACCCGCCGCGCAGTGAAGATCAGCTCGGCCGCCCGCGCCGCCCCCACCCGCCGAGGCAGCAACTGCGTCCCCCCACCCCCCGGAATCACCCCCACCGACACCTCCGGCAACCCCACCACCGCCGTACGGTCGGCCACGATCAGATCGCACGACAGCGCCAGCTCGAAGCCCCCGCCCAGCGCGAACCCGTGCACCGCGGCGATCGTCGGCACCGGCAGCTCCAGCACCCCCGTGTACGCCCCCCGCGCCACCGGCCGCTGCCGCACCAGCTCCGCGTCACTGAAGGAGTTCCGCTCCTTCAGATCCGCCCCGACACAGAACGCACGCTCATGCGTGGAGGTCACCACGACAACCCGCACGCCATGTTCACTCCCCAGTGCGGAACAGGCGGCGGCGACGGACCGAGCCATCTCCGTGGAGACCGCGTTCATCGCCTTGGGCCGGTCGAGCACCAGCTCGGCAACGACCCCCTCCCCGGTCTCCCCAACCTCCCCGTGCCGCCTGACCAGCACGAACTCCCCGAACCGCTCCTCACCCATGACACCCTCCAGGTTAACGCGGGTTAACAAGAACGCTCCGATCATCGCAGCACCACCCCCACCGCGAAAGGTTCCCGCCGAACCACCCGACACCCCCTTCGAGTGACATCCAGCCCAACTCCTGCCTGACCCCCCATGACAGCGCATAACGTGCGCCCCGCCACGGCGCACAGGGGGCGCGGGCACTCAGGGGAGGAACCCGGCATGACAACGATCACGGTGACCACAGGGCCGGCGGACGGCGACGGCGTCCGTCTCTTCGCCCCGCGCGGCCGCCACCGCAAGCCCCGCCCCCGCAAGGTGCTGCTCGCCGCGGGCGGCCTCGCTCTCGCCGCCGGAGCCCTGAGCCTCGTACGGATGACCCCCGACACCTCAGGGGGCGGCTTCGGCATGACGGAGGCGGACCCCCAGGCAGCCCCGGCCCCTGACGCGGACACCGACCTGGACGCGAACACAGACACCGGCACCGGCACCGACCGCGCGACGAACGCCGCCGCCACCGTGGGCTCCCTCCCGCAGGCAAGCCCGTCATCAACCACGGCAATGGGCGGGATCTCAGCGCTCCCCACACCGGGCGTCCGCCTCGCACCAGCAGGCTCCGCAACCGCCGTACCACGACCCCACGCCGCGGCCCCCACCACAATCCCGGAGGCACCGAACACCCCGGCCCCGGCGCCCAGCACACAGCACCCCCAGCCGACAACAGCCGCCCCGCAACCACAACCAGCCAAGACCACGCCCCCGCCGGCACAGGCACCGGCACCGGCACAGACGCCGACGGCACAGCCCACCCACGCACCCCAGCCAGGACTGTGCGTACCGATCGTCGGCCTGTGCGTGCAGCGCGGCTAGCGGGTCACCGGACCGCTAAGGAGCCACATCCCGGCGGGTGAGCAGCCACGGCTCGACCACGCCGAGCCCACGCACCGGCCGCTGCCACATCGGCTGCAGCGCGAAGCGGTACGTCGGCGGCTCCTCGCCCTCCTTCTCGGCGGTGGCCGCGGCCTCGGCCGCCTCGGCCTCGGAGGCGGGCGCCTCACCGGTGCGGATCAGCTCCTCCGCGAAGGCGCTGTCGACGAGGACGGCGTCGCGGGGAGCTATCGAGGTCAGCCGGGAGGCGAGGTTCACCGTCGTACCGAAGACATCGCCCATCCGGGTGGTCACCGTGCCGAAGGCGAGGCCGACGCGCAGCTCGGGCATGGTCTCGTCGTTCGCCATGGTCTCGATCAGCCGCAGCGCGATCTCGGCGGCGACGGCCGCGTCGTCGGCCGCGTACAGCACCTCGTCGCCGAGGGTCTTGATGAGCCGCCCGCCCCGCGCCGCCACAAGATCCGCGGCGGTGGTCTCGAAGGCCTCGACGAGCTCGCCGAGTTCCTCCTCCTCCATACGGCGGGTCAGGCGCGTGAACCCGACGAGGTCGGCGAAGCCGACGCACAGCCGCCGGTCGACCATCTCGTCGTCGTCGGCGGCCTGCACGACCCGGCCGGCCGAGGCCGAGAGCTGGCGGCGCCAGACGTAGACGAGGAACTCCTCCAGCTCGGGCAGGAGCAGCTCGATGATCGGGTACGTCACCTCGGTGCGGGTCATGCCGGGTTCCGGGGGGTCGGTGAGGCCCTCCAGGAAGGAGTCGATCTGCCACTCGGCCAGCCGGGCGGTGGTCTGCCCGGTGGACCGCGCCACCTGTACGGCCATGGCCTCGCTCAGCAGTCCCGCCTCGACGAGACCGGCGAGGCGGCGCAGCGCGAGGACGTCCGCCTCGGTGAACGCCTTGGCCTGGCCGACGTCGGCGAAGCCCATCGCCCGCCAGAAGCGGGTGGCGAGCTCCATGGAGACGCCGGCGGTGCGGGCCGCCTGAAAGGGGGTGTAGCGCCGTTCGGCGCCGAGGATGAGCTGTTCGAGACGCACGGCGAGCGGGTGCGGGGTCGCGTCCGCGCCGGAGCCCGTGTCGTCTGCGGTCACGCCTGCTGCCCTTCCGATCTGTCACGGTCAGGTATCGACCGGCCTCAACCATACGGCAGGTGTGCGCCAGCTCACGTCCCGACTCCGTCAGGTGGGACCGGGAGATCGTGGCCGGCTGATGTCTTCGGCGACTGCGGAGCCGTTGTGGCTGGTCGTGTGGCTGGTCGCGCAGTTCCCCGCGCCCCTGGGGAGCCAATGCCTACGCGGGTCGAAGGTGGACGATGTCTCCCGCACCCACCGGTTCCTGTACGCCCTCCTTCGTCGCGATCACCAGGCGGCCGTCGCCGTCCACGGCCACTGCCTCGCCGACCAGCGAGCGGTCGCCCGGCAGCTCGGCCCGAACGCTTCTTCCCAGCGTCGCGCACCCCGCCGCATACGTCTCCTGCAACCCGCTCACCGTCGGGTCACCGGCCGCCGCCCTCCAGCGGTCGTACCACTCCTCCAGCGACCGGAGCACCGCCCGCAGCAGGGGGTCCCGGTCGGTGCTCACCGCTCCGGCCAGCGCCAGCGACCCCGCTCCCGGAACCGGCAGCTCGTCCTCCCTCAGCGTGACGTTGATGCCCACGCCCACAACGACCCCGGCCGCTCCCGCCCGCTCGGCGAGGATTCCGCCGGCCTTGCGTTCCTCGCCGCCGACGGTCACCAGGAGGTCGTTGGGCCACTTCAGGGCGGTGTCGACACCCGCGGACCGGGACAGGCCCGTCGCCACGGCGACCCCGGTGAGCAGCGGCAGCCAGCCCCAGCGGGACACCGGTACGTCGGCCGGGTTCAGCAGGACGGAGAAGAAGAGGCCCGAGCGGGGCGGCGCGGTCCACTGCCGGTCCAGGCGGCCCCGCCCCGCGGTCTGCTCCTCGGCGACGAGGACCGTGCCCTCGGCGGTCTTGCCCTCGGCGGCGCGGGCGACCAGGTCGGAGTTGGTGGAGCCGGTGCCGGGGACCACCTCGATCCCGGACCACAGACCGCCCTCCCGCACCAGCCCGCGGCGCAGGGCGGCGGCGTTGAGGGGCGGCCGGTCGAGATCCGACCAGCGGCTGTCGTCTCCTGAAACATCTCGCGGCGTCATGCAAGCCACCCTAGGTGTGTGAAACGCCGCACTGCTGATTCGTAGGTGCGCCACTACTCTACGGATGAGTAACCGTCCCCCCTTTTGAGCAGGCAGGGAGCCACGTCCCGATGTCCGAGCCGGAAGAGCGTCACGAGACCCAGCAGTCCACGGGGATCGACATCCACACCACCGCGGGCAAGCTCGCGGACCTCCAGCGCCGTATCGATGAAGCGACGCACGCCGGCTCCGCACGCGCCGTCGAGAAGCAGCACGCCAAGGGCAAGTTGACGGCCCGTGAGCGCATCGAGCTCCTGCTCGACGAGGGGTCCTTCGTCGAGCTGGACGAGTTCGCCCGGCACCGCTCCACCAACTTCGGCCTGGAGAGCAACCGCCCCTACGGGGACGGCGTGGTGACCGGTTACGGCACCGTGGACGGGCGTCCGGTCGCCGTGTTCTCCCAGGACTTCACCGTCTTCGGCGGGGCGCTGGGCGAGGTCTACGGCCAGAAGATCGTCAAGGTGATGGACTTCGCGCTGAAGACCGGCTGCCCGGTCATCGGCATCAACGACTCCGGCGGCGCCCGCATCCAGGAGGGTGTGGCGTCCCTGGGCGCGTACGGCGAGATCTTCCGCCGCAACACCCACGCGTCCGGTGTCATCCCGCAGATCTCGCTCGTCGTCGGCCCCTGCGCGGGCGGGGCGGTGTACTCCCCGGCCATCACCGACTTCACGGTCATGGTCGACCAGACCTCGCACATGTTCATCACCGGCCCCGACGTCATCAAGACGGTCACCGGTGAGGACGTCGGTTTCGAGGAGCTGGGCGGCGCCCGCACCCACAACTCCACCTCGGGCGTGGCGCATCACATGGCGGGCGACGAGAAGGACGCCATCGAGTACGTCAAGCAGCTGCTGTCGTACCTGCCGTCCAACAACCTCTCCGAGGCGCCGGTCTTCCCGGAGGAGGCGGACCTCGCGATCACCGACGAGGACCGCGAGCTGGACACGCTGGTCCCGGACAGCGCGAACCAGCCGTACGACATGCACACGGTGATCGAACACATCCTGGACGACGCCGAGTTCTTCGAGACGCAGGCGCTGTTCGCGCCGAACATCCTCACCGGCTTCGGCCGGGTCGAGGGCGCCCCGGTGGGCATCGTCGCCAACCAGCCGATGCAGTTCGCCGGCTGTCTGGACATCACGGCCTCCGAGAAGGCGGCCCGTTTCGTGCGCACCTGCGACGCCTTCAACATCCCGGTCATCACCTTCGTGGACGTGCCGGGCTTCCTGCCCGGTGTCGACCAGGAGCACGACGGCATCATCCGCCGCGGCGCGAAGCTCATCTACGCCTACGCGGAAGCCACCGTGCCCCTCATCACGGTGATCACCCGCAAGGCCTTCGGCGGCGCCTACGACGTCATGGGCTCCAAGCATCTCGGCGCGGACCTCAACCTCGCCTGGCCCACCGCCCAGATCGCCGTCATGGGCGCCCAGGGCGCCGTCAACATCCTGCACCGCCGCACGATCGCGGAGGCCGACGCGAACGGCGACCTGGAAGCCACCCGGGCCCGCCTCATCCGGGAGTACGAGGACGCCCTCCTCAACCCCTACATCGCGGCCGAGCGCGGCTACGTCGACTCGGTGATCATGCCGTCGGACACCCGCCGCCATGTGGTCAGGGGCCTGCGTCAGCTGCGCACCAAGCGCGAGACGCTGCCGCCCAAGAAGCACGGCAACATCCCCCTCTAGCCCTGCCGGGAGCCGTCATGAACATCAAGGTCGTACGGGGAAACCCGACCCCCGAGGAGCTGGCCGCCGCCCTGGCGGTGGTCCGGGCCCGCGCCGCGACGGCGACAGCGACGCCGTCGGGCGCGGAGGCCTCCAGGGACGCCTGGTCCGACCCGTCCCGCATCGCGGGCCACCGCCTGCCCCAGCCGGGCCCGTCGGCATGGACCCGCACCTACTGGCGGGCCTAGAGCCCCCAGCGGCGCGGGGAACCGCGCACGGTGTGACGAAGGAGGGCGCCAATTGAGTACCCGTACTCAGGCGCCCTCCCCGGTCGGGCCGCACGCTGGAAACCATGCTGTGGTCCGACCCCGAGAACGAACCTCCCAAGGAACTGCGTGACATGGAGGTCATGCTTCGGCGCCTGAGCATCTTCATGGCGGTGGCCATGGTGATCGCGATGATTGTGATCGGGCTGCGCTGACCGGACTACGCTGACCGCATGACCGATCAGCCGCGCCGCCGACTCGTGCTCGCCTCCCAGTCCCCCGCCCGGCTGGGCCTGCTGCGGCAGGCCGGCCTCACCCCCGAGGTGATCGTCAGCGGGGTCGACGAGGAGGCCGTCAGCGCCCCCGCCCCCGCCGAACTGGCCCTCGCCCTCGCCGAGGCGAAGGCCTCCGTCGTGGCCGCGAAGCCCGAGGTCAGGGGTGCGCTGGTGATCGGCTGCGACTCGGTGCTCGACCTGGACGGCGAGGCGCTGGGCAAACCGGCCGACGCCGAGGAGGCGACGGCCCGCTGGAAGGCCATGCGCGGGCGCGCGGGCACCCTGCAGACCGGCCACTGCGTCTACGACACCACGAGCGGCCGGTACGTCTCCGCGGTCGCCTCCACGGTCGTCCGCTTCGGCGAGCCGACCGACGCGGAGATCGCCGCCTACGTCGCCTCCGGTGAACCCCTCCACGTCGCGGGGGCGTTCACCCTGGACGGCCGCTCGGCCCCGTTCGTCGAGGGCATCGACGGCGACCACGGCAACGTGATCGGCCTCAGTCTGCCGCTGCTGCGTCGGCTGCTGGCCGAACTGGGCGTCGGCATCACGGAGTTGTGGGCGCCGGCGGAGGCGTGAGCGGCGCGGCGCCGTCCCCCTGGCCGTCACCCTCCGGCGCGCTGTCCTCGGGTTCCGCGGCGGCGGGCCGGTCCTGGGCGTCGTACGTCATCAGCAGCAGCACGATGAGCGCGAGCACGACCACCATGAACACGAACTGCGGACGGCCCATCAGGCCCCAGGCGAACGCCCCGAGCAGGCCGTGCACCACGGCCATGCTGATCAGCAGGATGCGGCCGAGGCCGGCCGGGGGGCGGTCGCGCACCGCCACGAGCAGCGAGACCACACCGCACAGCGCGAAGTAGAGCCCGAAGACGATCCCGCCGATCTTCGAGGACAGCGACATCGCGTCCGGGTCCAGGCCCGCCAGGGACATGTCCTGGTTGTCGACGACGATGCCCAGGATCCAGTTCAGCGCGGCGACGCCGAACGCTTCCACGAAGAGGACGACCGCCACGATCCATGCCACCGGCCTGCGTATCACCGGTCCCCACCCACTTTCGAGCCGTGCTCTTGTTACTCGAAGTACGTTCAATACAGCGTGAACGCTACTAACGGGTAAACCGCGGGACAAGGGTTCGGCGGGGGGCAAAGAATCGTTGGGCCATTCGTAGGGACTCCACAAAGAAACGGAGTGGTCCGCAGCACGCTCTCACAGAGACCTTGGCCACAGAGCAGGGCTAGGGTTTCCGGGAGGAGTCCTGCGTACCGTGGTGCGACAAGGGTTTTCCCGGGTCGAGCAAGCCTCGCATCACGCTCCGTGTGGGCTAGCTCACCCCAGGGGACGGGTCGAAGAGACGTGTCGGCAGTCCCTAAACTCGGCTTGTTTCAAGGAGGGAGCCTCAATCGTGCGCAAGGTGCTCATCGCCAACCGTGGCGAAATCGCTGTCCGCGTTGCCCGGGCCTGCCGGGATGCCGGTATCGCGAGCGTGGCCGTGTACGCCGACCCGGACCGGGACGCTCTGCATGTCCGCGCCGCGGATGAGGCGTTCGCCCTGGGCGGTGAGACTCCCGCGACCAGCTACCTCGACATCGAGAAGGTGCTGAACGCCGCGCGCGAGTCCGGGGCCGACGCCGTCCACCCCGGCTACGGCTTCCTCTCGGAGAACGCCGAGTTCGCCCAGGCCGTACTGGACGCGGACCTGATCTGGATCGGCCCGCCCCCGCAGGCCATCCGGGACCTCGGCGACAAGGTCGCCGCCCGGCACATCGCCCAGCGCGCCGGCGCCCCGCTCGTGGCCGGCACGCCCGACCCGGTGAGTGGCGCCGACGAAGTCGTCGCGTTCGCCGAGGAGCACGGCCTGCCGATCGCCATCAAGGCCGCTTTCGGCGGCGGCGGCCGCGGCCTCAAGGTCGCCCGCACCCTGGAAGAAGTCCCCGAGCTGTACGACTCCGCCGTGCGTGAGGCGGTCGCCGCCTTCGGACGCGGCGAGTGCTTCGTCGAGCGCTACCTCGACAAGCCCCGCCACGTGGAGACCCAGTGCCTGGCCGACTCCCACGGCAACGTGGTCGTCGTCTCCACCCGCGACTGCTCGCTGCAGCGCCGCCACCAGAAACTGGTCGAGGAGGCCCCGGCACCCTTCCTCTCCGAGGCACAGGTCGCCGAGCTGTACGCGTCCTCCAAGGCCATCCTCAAGGAGGCCGGCTACGTCGGCGCCGGCACGGTGGAGTTCCTGGTCGGCATGGACGGCACGATCTCCTTCCTGGAGGTCAACACCCGCCTGCAGGTGGAACACCCGGTCACCGAGGAGGTCGCGGGCATCGACCTGGTGCGTGAGATGTTCCGCATCGCCGACGGCGAGGCCCTGGGCTACGGCGACCCCGAACTGCGCGGCCACTCCTTCGAGTTCCGCATCAACGGCGAGGACCCGGGCCGGGGCTTCCTGCCCGCCCCCGGCACCGTCACCAAGTTCGAGGCGCCCTCCGGCCCCGGTGTCCGCCTGGACGCGGGCGTCGAGTCCGGCAGCGTCATCGGCCCGGCCTGGGACTCCCTGCTCGCCAAGCTGATCGTCACCGGCGCCACCCGCGAACAGGCCCTGCAGCGCGCCGCGCGTGCCCTGGAGGAGTTCCAGGTCGAGGGCATGGCCACCGCCATCCCCTTCCACCGCAAGGTGGTCACCGACCCGGCGTTCGCCCCCGAACTCACCGGCAGCCAGGACCCCTTCACGGTCCACACCCGCTGGATCGAGACCGAGTTCGTCAACGACATCCCTGCCTTCGCCGCCCCCACCGGCACGGAGGAGGCCGACGAGGACACCGACCGCGAGACGATCGTCGTCGAGGTCGGCGGCAAGCGCCTGGAGGTCTCCCTCCCGGTCTCGCTGGGCATGTCACTGGCCCGCACCGGCCTCGCCGCGGGCGCCAAGCCCAAGCGCCGCGCGGCCAAGAAGTCCGGCCCCGCGGCCTCCGGCGACACCCTCGCCTCCCCGATGCAGGGCACGATCGTCAAGATCGCCGTCGAGGAGGGCCAGGAAGTCAAGGAAGGCGACCTGATCGTCGTCCTCGAAGCGATGAAGATGGAGCAGCCGCTCAACGCCCACAAGACCGGCACCGTCAAGGGCCTGTCCGCGGAGGTCGGCGCCTCCATCACCTCCGGCGCCGCGATCTGCGAGATCAAGGACTGAGCGTCGTACGGCATTCCGAGGCGCCCGGTGGACTGGAGCAGTCAGTCCACCGGGCGCCTCGCTTTCCCCGTCCCCGTGACGGTGGCTTTCAGGATTCCGCGGGCCCGGCCGGTGCCGGTGCCCTGCGGCTCATCGTCGGCGGAGATCCGCCACCCGCGCCCGCTCCGCACCCGGAGGCTGCTCACCGTGGACGGTGGCCGTGCGAAGACCCGGGCCACCCGCGACCTGGCCGCGGCGAGGTCCCGGCAGGGGCACGTCCCGGCGCTGTTGCCGACGCGCCGGGACCTGATCACCCCCCGGCGCTCCCGACGCGCCGGCCACGGCGATCTGCACCCCCTGGTCGGCGAGCGCCTGGAGTTCCGTACCGGCCCGGTCGTCGTGGGCCGGTGGCTCGTCCGTGACCAGGCGGGTGATCACGTCGGTCGGCACGGTCTGGAACATCGTGTCCGTACCGAGCTTGGTGTGGTCGGCGAGGACCACGACCTCCGCGGCGGCCTGCACCAGCGCCCGGTCCACGGACGCCGACAGCATGTTGGACGTGGACAGCCCGCGCTCGGCGGTGAGCCCGCTCCCGGAGATGAAGGCCCGGGAGACCCTGAGCCCCTGGAGCGACTGTTCCGCCCCCGAGCCCACGAGGGCGTAGTTGGAACCGCGCAGGGTGCCGCCGGTCATCACCACTTCCACCCGGTTGGCATGGGCGAGCGCCTGGGCCACCAGCAGGGAGTTGGTCACGACGGTCAGCCCGGGGACCCGGGCGAGCCTGCGTGCCAGCTCCTGCGTGGTCGTACCCGCCCCCACCACGATCGCCTCGCCTTCTTCGACGAGGCCCGCGGCGAGATCGGCGATGGCCGTCTTCTCGGCGGTCGCGAGATGTGATTTCTGCGGAAAGCCGGACTCCCGCGTGAACCCGCCCGGCAATACCGCACCGCCATGTCGGCGGTCGAGGAGTCCTTCTGCCTCCAGTGCGCGCACGTCCCGCCGTACGGTCACTTCGGAGGTCTGGACGACGCGGGCGAGCTCACGGAGCGATACAGCCCCGTTGGCCCGCACCATTTCGAGGATCAATTGGCGACGTTCTGCAGCGAACACGAAACTGACAGTAACGCCAACGACCGTCTGCTTTCAGCTGTTTGCGCCGAATAGCAGAAGATGTTCGCACTACAGGACGGGAAGTGGTATAGGGCCTAATCTCCCCGCCTATGCCGCGCGAATGGTCGGCAACTCCCTGTGACCAGGCAGGAATCGCTTTCGGCCGTCAGGCTTGCCCGCCGTCCTTGCGCGTGTGCAACTGCCGTGCCACCTCGGCGATCGAGCCCGAAAGGGAGGGGTAAACGGTGAACGCGTTCGCGATCTGTTCGACCGTCAGATTGTTGTCGACCGCGATCGAGATGGGGTGGATCAGTTCCGAGGCGCGGGGCGCCACGACGACACCGCCGACGATGATTCCCGTACCCGGACGGCAGAAGATCTTGACGAAGCCGTCGCGGATGCCCTGCATCTTGGCGCGCGGATTCCTGAGCAACGGCAGCTTCACGACCCGGGCGTCGATCTTCCCGGCGTCGACGTCCGCCTGCGAATAGCCGACGGTGGCGATCTCCGGGTCGGTGAAGACGTTCGACGAGACGGTCTTCAGGTTCAGCGGGGCCACCGCGTCACCGAGGAAGTGGTACATGGCGATACGCCCCTGCATGGCGGCGACGGACGCCAGGGCGAAGACCCCGGTCACGTCACCGGCGGCGTACACACCGGGGGCGGAGGTCCTGGAGACCTTGTCGGTCCAGATGTGCCCGGACTCCCGGAGCCTGACCCCGGCCTCCTCCAACCCCATCCCGGCGCTGTTGGGAATGGCGCCGACGGCCATCAGACAGTGCGACCCGGTGATGACCCGCCCGTCCGCGAGGGTGACCTCGACCCGGTCGCCGACCCGCTTGGCGGACTCGGCGCGGGAGCGCGCCATGACGTTCATGCCACGGCGCCGGAAGACCTCCTCCAGCACCGCCGCCGCGTCCGGGTCCTCACCGGGCAGCACGCGATCCCGCGACGACACGAGCGTCACCTTGGACCCGAGCGCCTGGTAGGCACCGGCGAACTCGGCACCGGTCACACCCGACCCGACCACGATGAGCTCGTCCGGCAGCTCGGTGAGGTCGTAGACCTGGGTCCAGTTGAGGATGCGCTCCCCGTCGGGCTGGGCGTCGGGAAGCTCACGGGGATGCCCACCCGTGGCGATGAGCACGGCATCCGCGACGAGCGTCTCCTCACTCCCGTCGACGGCCCGCACCACGACCTTCCGAGACCCGTCCAGCGCCTGCATGCCTTCAAGCCGCCCACGCCCCCGCAGCACCCGAGCACCGGCACGCGTCACAGAGGCGGTGATGTCATGGGACTGGGCGAGAGCAAGCCGCTTCACACGCCGGTTGACCTTCCCCAGATCAACACCCACCACCCGAGCGGCCTGCTCCAGCGGTGGGGTGTCATCGGCGACGATGATCCCGAGTTCCTCATACGACGAATCGAAGGTCGTCATGACCTCGGCCGTCGCGATAAGAGTCTTCGACGGCACGCAGTCGGTCAGCACCGACGCCCCGCCCAGACCGTCGCAGTCGACGACGGTCACCTCCGCGCCGAGCTGGGCGGCCACCAGGGCCGCCTCGTATCCGCCGGGTCCGCCACCGATGATCACGATCCGAGTCACGTACTCCATTGTCCCGCACGACCGGAGGTCCTACGCCCTGGGGCCCTCCCCGAGATGCCACCGTTACGGGAGAGACGCGAGGGAAGGCTGCCGTACCCTCGACCCATGTCGCTCTACGCCGCCTACGCCGGCAACCTCGACGCGCGGCTGATGACCCGCCGTGCCCCGTACTCGCCGATGCGCGCCACGGGGTGGCTGAACGGGTGGCGGCTGACCTTCGGCGGCGAGCACATGGGCTGGGAAGGGGCACTGGCGACGATCGTCGAGGACCCCCTCTCCCAGGTCTTCGTCGCGCTCTACGAGATCGCCCCGCCCGACGAGGACTCCATGGACCGCTGGGAGGGCGTCGGCCTCGACATCTACCGCCGTACGCGCGTCCGCGTCCACACCCTGGAGGGTGAGGAACAGGCCTGGACGTACGTCCTGAACGGCTACGAGGGCGGTCTGCCCTCCGCCCGCTACCTGGGCGAGGTCGCCGACGCCGCGGAATCGGCGGGCGCACCGCACGACTACGTCATGGAACTGCGCAAGCGCCCCTGCTAGCGCCGTTGGTTGGAAACGACAAGACAACGATCCCCATCCCGTCCGCTCTGTCATCTACGCGCGTAGGCCCTGACCGGCTACCCTCATGCGCGTGAACGCATCTCTTCTTCCGGACCACATCCAGGACGACCCCCACACCACCGCGGACGCCGCCGCCGCTCGCCTGCGCGAACTGACCGGCGCCGAGACCCACGACGTCGCCCTCGTGATGGGCTCCGGCTGGGCCCCCGCCGTGAACGCCCTCGGTGCCCCCGACGCCGAGTTCCCGGTCACCGACCTGCCCGGCTTCCCGCCGCCGGCGGTGGAGGGACACGGCGGCACGATCCGCTCCTACAAGATCGGCGAGAAGCGCGCCCTGGTCTTCCTCGGCCGTACGCACTACTACGAGGGCCGCGGTGTCGCCGCCGTCGCGCACGGCGTCCGCACCGCCGTGGCCGCCGGCTGCAAGACGGTGGTCCTCACCAACGGCTGCGGCGGCCTCCGCGAGGGCATGCGCCCCGGTCAGCCGGTCCTGATCAGCGACCACATCAACCTCACGGCGACGTCCCCGATCATCGGCGCGAACTTCGTCGACCTCACGGACCTCTACTCCCCCCGTTTGCGCGCCCTCTGCAAGGAGATCGACGCGAGCCTGGAGGAGGGCGTCTACGCTCAGTTCCCCGGCCCGCACTACGAGACTCCGGCCGAAATCCGCATGGCCCGCGTGATCGGCGCGGACCTGGTGGGCATGTCGACGGTCCTCGAGGCGATCGCCGCGCGCGAGGCGGGTGCGGAGGTGCTGGGCATCTCCCTGGTCACCAACCTCGCCGCCGGCATGACGGGCGAGCCCCTCAACCACGAGGAGGTCCTCCAGGCAGGCCGCGACTCGGCAACCCGAATGGGCGCCCTCCTGGCCCAGGTACTGGGCCGCCTCTGACCCGCCCGCGCAGTTCCCCGCGCCCCTAAGGGGGTGGGACGGTCTGCCGTAGGGCGAGTGCGGCCCGGTGGGGGCTGGCCGCGCAGTTCCCCGCGCCCCTGAGTGGGAACAGTGAACGCACCTTTGAACGCACACAGCCCCGCGCACCCCTGGGTGGGACGGTGGACGCACGCAGCCTCCGACGCCCTGGATGGGGACAGTGAACGCACCTGCAGTCGCCGACGGCGGGAAGGGGACGGGGTGGGGGGTGTCCGCCCGCAGCGGCCGGCGTCCGGAACCGAGCACTGCTCAAGGAGCCGAGCCGCCGGACCGAGGACGGACACCCCCCCCCCCCCGCCCCCCCCCCCCACCCCCCCCCCGCCCAAAGGGGCGCGGGGGACAGCGCAAAAAACCCCCCCCCCCCCGGCCGGGCCCGCTCCCCTCCCCCCCCCCCCCCCCCCCCCCCCCCCGGCGCCCCCCCCCCCCCCCCCCCCCCCCACCCCGGCCCCGACCCACAACGCACCGCAGGCACAAAGGGGCGCGGGGAACTGCGCAAAAACCCCAGCCCCCACCGGCCCGCAGACGAACGACCCACACCGAGAGGCTGACGCAACCGTGCACGACGATCTCATCGCAAGGGCCAGGACCTGGCTCGCCGAGGACCCCGACCCGGACACCCGCGACGAGCTCGCGGCACTCCTCGACGCAGGTGACGTCACCGAACTCACCGCACGCTTCAGCGGCACCCTCCAGTTCGGCACCGCCGGCCTGAGAGGCGAACTCGGCGCGGGCCCGATGCGCATGAACCGCACGGTCGTGATCCGCGCCGCCGCCGGCCTCGCGGCGTACCTCAAGAAGCACGGCAGCACCGACGGCCTGGTAGTCATCGGCTACGACGCCCGCCACAAGTCCGCAGACTTCGCAGAAGACACCGCGGCCGTGATGACCGGCGCGGGCCTCAGGGCGGCCGTCCTCCCCCACCCCCTCCCCACCCCCGTCCTCGCGTTCGCCATAAGGCACCTCGGCGCGGTCGCCGGCGTGGAGGTCACCGCCAGCCACAACCCGCCCCGCGACAACGGCTACAAGGTCTACCTCGGCGACGGCTCCCAGATCGTCCCGCCCGCCGACGCGGAGATCGCCGCGGAGATCGACGCGATCGCGAGCCTGAACGACGTCCCCCGCCCGGACACCGGCTGGCAGACCCTCGGCGACGAGATCCTCGCCGCCTACCTGGCCCGCACGGACGCCGTACTGGCGAAGAACTCCCCCCGCACGGCCCGCACCGTCTACACAGCGATGCACGGCGTAGGCAAGGAAACCCTCCTCGCCGCCTTCGAACGGGCAGGCTTCCCCGCCCCGGCCCTCGTGGAAGAACAGGCCGACCCCGACCCCGACTTCCCGACCGTCGCCTTCCCCAACCCGGAAGAGCCCGGCGCGATGGACCTGGCCTTCGCGAAGGCCACCGAGACGAACCCCGACCTGATCATCGCGAACGACCCGGACGCGGACCGCTGCGCAGTGGCCGTGCACGACAACAACACCTGGCGCATGCTCCGAGGCGACGAGGTGGGCGCCCTGCTCGCCGCCCACCTCGTACAGCGCGGAGCACACGGCACCTTCGCCGAGTCGATCGTCTCCTCCTCCCTCCTCGGCCGTATCGCCGAAAAGGCCGGCCTGCCCTACGAGGAGACCCTCACCGGCTTCAAGTGGATCGCCCGCGTGGAGGGCCTGCGCTACGGCTACGAGGAGGCCCTCGGCTACTGCGTGGACCCCGACGGCGTCCGCGACAAGGACGGCATCACCGCGGCCCTGCTCATCACGGAACTCGCCTCCGAGCTCAAGGAGCAGAACCGCACGCTCCTGGACCTCCTCGACGACCTCGCCGTGGAACACGGCCTGCACGCCACCGACCAGCTCTCGGTACGCGTCGAGGACCTGTCGGTCATCGCCCGCGCGATGGAGCAGCTGCGCGAGCACCCCCCGACGGAGCTCGCGGGCCTGCCCGTCACCAAGGCGGAGGACCTCACCCAGGGCACGGACAGGCTCCCGCCCACCGACGGCCTGCGCTACACGCTCACCGGCGCCCGCGTCATCGTCCGCCCGAGCGGCACCGAGCCGAAGCTGAAGTGCTACCTGGAAGTGGTGATCCCGGTGGCCGGCCACGCGGACCTCCCGGCGGCCCACGCCACCGCGGCCGACCTGCTGACCGCCATCAGGCGGGACCTGTCGGCGGCGGCCGGCATCTGAGCCGAGGGGCGGCCCCCGTCCGGGCCGCCCCTCACCTCACGCCCGCCCCGCCTCGCGCGCCACGGTGAACCGGTCCACCTCCGCCCCGGTCGCCGCCAGCGCCCGCACGGTCAACGTGGACGTCCGACCCGGCTGCGCGGGCCGCACATCGACGCGGATGAACGAGTACCCGGTGTACCGCACCCGCGACCAGTCGACGTTCTCGGTGACCTTGCCGTCGGCACCGGTGAAGTACGTCGGCACCGCACCGACCTCGTCCTCGTGCCCCTCATAACTGTCGGCGACTGGGAAGCTGTAGACGCTCTCGCCACCCGCGCCCGCGGTCACGTAGACCACACCACCGCGGGCAGGCTCATGCGTACCGCCGATGGGCAGCGGGCGCACAGCCTTGTCCCGCACCACCGGATCGGTCCGCTCGTACACGTGGTTGTGACCGTTGACGACGAGATCCACCTGGTGCTTCTCGTACAGCGGCACCCACTGTTCACGCACCCCGCCCTCGGAGGCGTGCGAGCTGGTAGTGGAGTAGGCGCAGTGGTGATGGAACACCACCACGAAATCGATCCCGGGCGTCCGACGCAGCTGCCCGAGCCGCTTGTCGAGCCAGGCCGTCTGACGACCGTCCGTGTACCCACGGTTCGCGGGGATCTCGTACGACACGTCGTTGGCGTCGACCGAGACGACGGCGACGTTCCCGTGGACGAACGAGTACACACCCGGCGCCTTCTCCGGATCGAACCCGTTGCCCGGCAGGGTGAAGCGGGCCTCGTTGCCGCCGTATCCGTTGGGCGAGTACCAGGCCTCCATGTCGTGGTTGCCGAACGCCACCATCCACGGCACCCGGCTCGACGTCGGTTCGATCTGGGCGAGGAACTGGTCCCACTGCCGGGCGTCGTAGTTGCTGCTGTCGGCGGGCAGCCCGTGGCCGGTCTCCTCGGCGTAGCAGATGTCGCCGGCGTGCAGGTGGAAGGCCGGGTTCTGGGCCTGGACCAGGGAGTTGAGGCCGATGGCCGAGTAGCTCGGGTTCTGGTCGCCGAACGCCGTGAAGGCGAAGGGCCGACGGCTGTGGGCGGCGGGAGCGGTGGTGAAGGAGTAGACGGTGTGGGCGGCTCCGGGGTGGGCCGGGTCGAAGCCGTCGTGGCCGACGCCGTAGTAGTACGTCGTCCCGGGCCGCAGGTTGTCCAGGGCGGCGTGCACGTAGTACTGGTCGATGTCGGCGCTCTTGCCGACCCCGGCCGGGGTGAACAGGTCACGGATCTCGGCGGGGACACGGTGGCCGAGGTCCAGCGGGCTCGTGCCGATCCGCAGGAACGGCTTCCGCACGGGCAGCGCCACCTGCCAGGACACCCGCATCTGGGTGCGCGGATCGGCGCCGTAGGCGAGGTGGCGGCCGAACGGCGCCACGAGCGCGCCGTCCACACCGTCGGTGGCCGAGCGGGTGATCAGACCTGGGGTGGCCGCCCAGGCCGTACCGGTACCAGCACCGCTCGCGGCGAGGCCGGCACCACTGGCGGCGGCGACAGCGCCGGTGCGCAGCAGCCCGCGGCGGGACAGGGCGTTGCGGAGGTACGCGTGACGCTCCGGCATGCTCAGCGTGTCCGCGAGCCGGGCCGGTATGCCCATGCGCGGGGTGTTCAGGGGTTCGCTCATGAGCGGAGGCTGACAGTGGCCGGTTAATGGTGGCTGGACTTCGTCTCTGCGTTGGCCCATGTACGGGTCCGCAGCACCCCATCGGGTGATTTGGAGATACCCGTGGACCCCGGCTCCACGACCTTCCCCGGCCCCCGGGCAACGGTGGACGGCAAGCGCCCCGAGCCAGTCCTGGAGCCCGTCACCATGTCCCCAACCGCCCTCCGGCCGACCCCACCCCGGCCGACCCCACCCCGAGCGGCCCCCGCCCCCGCCGCACCCCACCACCGCGTCCCACCCCTCGCGCGGGCCCTCCTCGCCTACGTCGGCGTACGCGCCCTGGGCCTCGCCGTCCTCACCCTGTGGGCCCACCGCCAACACCACGGCGTCTGGCCGATCCTGGCGGCCCAGTGGGACGCCGAGTACTACCTGGGCATCGCCGACCACGGCTACGCCCGTGAGCTCGGCGGTATGGACGGCGGCAACAACCTCGTCTTCTTCCCGCTCCACCCGGTCCTGGTCAAGGCCGTCGCCGCCGTCACCCCCGGCAGCCGCGCCTCCACCGCCCTGTGCCTCGCCGTGGCCGCCTCGCTGGTCGCCGCCTGGGGTGTCTTCGCGGTCGGCGACCGGCTGCACGGCCCGCGCGTCGGCATGCTGCTGACGGTCCTGTGGGCCGCGCTCCCGGTCGGACTCGTGCAGTGGATGGGGTACACCGAGTCCCTGTTCACGGCGTTGGCCGCGTGGGCGCTGTACGCGCTGCTCGCCGACCGCCCGCTCACCGCGGCCTGCCTCGCGGTCCTGGCCGGCCTGACCCGCCCGACGGGCATCGCGGTGGCCGCCGCGGTCACAGTGACGTGCCTGCTGACCCCGCGCCGACCGCGCGCTCTCGTGGCCGCCGTCCTGGCCCCGCTCGGCTGGTGCGCGTACGTCGGCTGGGTGGGCCTGCGCCTGGGCCGCTGGGACGGCTACCTCGCCGTGCAGCGGACGTGGCGCAACGAACTGGACGGCGGGGCCGAGACGCTGCGGCAGTTCAGGAGCCTGCTCGTGTACGACTCCACGCCCGAGCTGTTCCTGGTGCTGGTGACGGTCACCCTGCTGGCGTCGGCGGCCCTCTTCGCCCTGTCGGTCCGGGACCGGCAGCCCCTCGCGTTGCTGGTGTTCACGGCCGTCACGCTGCTGATCGTGCTGGGCAGCGGCGGCGTCTACTTCCCCCGGGCCCGCTATCTCCTCCCGGCCTTCCCGCTCCTGCTCCCCCTCGCCGTACGCCTGCCGCGGATCCCCCGCCGCCACCGCACGCTCCTCGTGACGGCGGCGGTGCTGGGATCGGCGTACTGGGGCGGGTACATGACGCTGGTGTGGACGGGCCCGCCGTAAGAGCCCGTTCACAACGAGTCACGTCACCCGACGGCCAACAGGATCGCCAGAAGCACCGCCCCGGCCGCCGCCGGTCCCGCGATCTCGTACGCCCACCGCACGGAGACCTCGCCCCGGGAGGTCTGTGCCTCTCCCCGGGCTTCCAGGAGCTCGCGCAGGTCGTCCATGATCCGGTCGGTCTCGGCCCTGGTGGGGCCCGCCTGGGCCGGGGTCCGGCCGACGGGGCCGCCGGTCTCCGTCCCCCCGCCGAACAGTCCGAGGCCCCTGCCCGGGCCGCGTCCCGAGGACTGCCGGGCCGTCTGCCGGGCCGCCTTCTTGCGGCCGCGCAGGGAGACCGGGACGGCCCACAGCTGGTACTTGGTGCCGGACTTGGCGAGCACCTCGTTGGAGTAACCGGAGCGGAGCATCTCGACCTCGCTCCAGGGCACGACGATCACGCGGAACGGGTTGCGGATGCGCAGGCGGTCGTGGTTCGCGAAGACGGCCGGGCGCAGGGTGAAGGCGACCACCAGCGGTACGACGAGGATGAGGGTGGCGAGGGCCAGCCAGGGGGTGCGGCCGTGGCCGGAGACGACCGCGTCGACGCCGAGCCAGCCGATGATGACGAGGAGGAGGAAGCCGCCGATCATCGCCATGGTCGAGCGGTAGATGCGGTCCGGGGATTCCGGGGGTGCGGTCGTCATGTTCGCGATACTAGGCGCCGCCGGTAGGAGTGCCCGCCCGGCCCCGCCCCCGTTCCAGGTGGGTCCCATGACCCCCTGTACAGCCGCTACGCGCGTAGATATGCTCGTCTGGTGACCATGCCCACCACTGCATCAGCCGCACACCCGCTCACGGACGTGACCTCGTCCGACAGCACGCTGCGCCGGTTCCTTCACGGGCTGCCCGGCGTGGACGCGGTCGGCCTGGAGGCGCGCGCCGCCTCTCTCGGTACCCGTTCCATCAAGACGACCGCGAAGGCGTACGCCATCGACCTCGCCATCTCGATGGTCGACCTGACCACGCTGGAAGGCGCGGACACCCCGGGCAAGGTCCGGGCGCTCGGCGCCAAGGCGGTCCGCCCCGACCCCACCGACCGTACGGCCCCGGCGACCGCGGCCGTCTGCGTCTATCCCGACATGGTCGCCGTCGCCAAGGAGGCCGTCGCCGGTTCGGGCGTGAAGGTCGCCTCCGTGGCCACCGCCTTCCCGGCCGGCCGTGCCGCCCTGGACGTGAAACTCGCCGACGTGCGCGACGCCGTGTCCGCCGGCGCCGACGAGGTCGACATGGTCATCGACCGCGGGGCGTTCCTCGCGGGCCGGTACATGAAGGTGTACGACGAGATCGTCGCCGTCCGCGAGGCCTGCGGGACGGCCGCCCGGCTCAAGGTCATCTTCGAGACCGGCGAGCTGTCGACGTACGACAACATCCGCCGCGCGAGCTGGCTCGGCATGCTGGCGGGCGCGGACTTCATCAAGACGTCCACCGGCAAGGTCGCGGTCAACGCCACCCCCTCGAACACCCTCCTCATGCTGGAGGCGGTGCGCGACTTCCGCGCGCAGACCGGAGTGCAGGTGGGCGTGAAGCCGGCCGGAGGCATTCGCACCACGAAGGACGCGGTCAAGTTTCTCGTGCTGGTCAACGAGACCGTCGGCGAGGACTGGCTGGACAACCACTGGTTCCGCTTCGGCGCCTCCTCGCTCCTGAACGACCTGCTGATGCAGCGTCAGAAGCTGGCCACCGGCCGCTACTCCGGCCCTGACTACGTGACGGTGGACTGAGATCCCATGACCATGCAGAAGCTGACATCCGCATTCGAGTACGCCCCGGCGCCCGAGTCCCGCTCGGTCGTCGACATCGCCCCCTCCTACGGCCTGTTCATCGACGGCGAGTTCGTGGAGGCCGCGGACGGCAAGGTCTTCAAGACCGTCTCGCCGTCCACCGAGGAGGTCCTCTCCGAGATCGCCCAGGCCGGCGAGGCGGACGTCGACCGCGCCGTGCTGGCCGCCCGCAGGGCCTTCGAGAAGTGGTCGGCGCTGCCGGGCTCCGAGCGCGCGAAGTACCTGTTCCGCATCGCCCGGATCATCCAGGAGCGCAGCCGCGAGCTCGCCGTCCTGGAGACCCTGGACAACGGCAAGCCCATCAAGGAGACCCGCGACGCCGACCTGCCCCTGGTCGCCGCGCACTTCTTCTACTACGCGGGCTGGGCCGACAAGCTGGAGCACGCGGGCTACGGCCCGAACCCGAAGCCCCTCGGCGTCGCCGGCCAGGTCATCCCCTGGAACTTCCCGCTGCTGATGCTGGCGTGGAAGATCGCCCCGGCCCTCGCCACCGGCAACACGGTCGTGCTGAAGCCCGCGGAGACGACCCCCCTGTCCGCGCTCTTCTTCGCGGACATCTGCCGCCAGGCCGGTCTGCCCAAGGGTGTCGTCAACATCCTTCCGGGCTACGGCGACGCGGGCGCCGCGCTCGTCGCGCACCCGGACGTCAACAAGGTGGCCTTCACCGGTTCCACCGCGGTCGGCAAGGAGATCGCGCGGACCGTCGCCGGCACCCGCAAGAAGCTCACCCTGGAACTCGGCGGCAAGGGCGCCAACATCGTCTTCGACGACGCCCCGATCGACCAGGCGGTGGAGGGGATCGTCACCGGCATCTTCTTCAACCAGGGCCAGGTCTGCTGCGCGGGCTCCCGCCTCCTCGTCCAGGAGTCGATCCAGGACGAGCTGCTGGACTCCCTGAAGCGCCGCCTGTCCACCCTGCGCCTCGGCGACCCGCTCGACAAGAACACCGACATCGGCGCGATCAACTCCGCCGAGCAGCTCGCCCGGATCACCTCGCTCGTCGAGAAGGGCACGGCCGAGGGCGCCGAACCCTGGTCGCCGGAGTGCGAACTGCCCTCCTCCGGCTACTGGTTCGCCCCGACGCTCTTCACGAACGTCACCCAGGCGCACACCATCGCGCGGGACGAGATCTTCGGCCCGGTGCTGTCGGTCCTGACCTTCCGTACGCCCGACGAGGCGGTCGCGAAGGCGAACAACACCCAGTACGGCCTCTCGGCGGGCATCTGGACCGAGAAGGGCTCGCGCATCCTGGCGGTCGCGGGCAAGCTGCGGGCCGGGGTCGTCTGGTCCAACACGTTCAACAAGTTCGACCCGACCTCGCCGTTCGGCGGGTACAAGGAGTCGGGCTTCGGCCGCGAGGGCGGCCGCCACGGCCTGGAGGCGTACCTCAATGTCTGACCGTTTGAGCGTCTTCAAGACCTACAAGCTGTACGTCGGCGGGAAGTTCCCGCGTTCCGAGAGCGGCCGGGTGTACGAGGTGACCGACGCAAAGGGCAAGTGGCTGGCGAACGCGCCGCAGTCCTCCCGCAAGGACGCCCGTGACGCGGTCGTGGCCGCGCGCAAGGCGTTCGGCGGCTGGTCCGGCGCGACGGCATACAACCGCGGCCAGGTCCTCTACCGCGTCGCGGAGATGCTGGAGGGCCGCAGGGCGCAGTTCGTCCACGAGGTGGCCGACGCGGAGGGCCTGTCGAAGTCGAAGGCGGCCGAGCAGGTCGAGGCTGCCGTCGACCGCTGGGTCTGGTACGCGGGCTGGACCGACAAGATCGCCCAGGTGGTCGGCGGCGGCAACCCGGTCGCGGGCCCGTACTTCAACCTGTCCTCCCCGGAGCCGACCGGCGTGGTGGCCGTCCTGGCCCCGCAGGAGTCGTCGTTCCTGGGCCTGGTCTCGGTACTGGCGCCGGTGATCGCGACGGGCAACACGGCGGTCGTGGTGGCCTCCGAGAGGTCCCCGCTCCCCGCCCTCTCCCTGGGCGAGGTCCTGGCCACCTCGGACGTCCCCGGAGGCGTGGTCAACGTCCTCACGGGCCGCACGGCGGAGATCTCCACGCCCCTCGCCTCCCACCAGGACGTCAACGCGATCGACCTCGCGGGCGCGGACGAGATCCTGGCCAAGGAACTGGAGATCGCGGCGGCGGACAACCTGAAGCGAGTCCTGCGTCCACAGCCTGTGGGCAACTGGACGGCGACTCCGGGCACCGACCGCCTGACGGCCTTCCTGGAGACGAAGACGGTCTGGCACCCGACGGGTTCGCTGGGCGCGTCGGGCTCGGCGTACTGAGCAGGCCGAAGGCCGCTCAGTAGGGGCGCGGGGAACTGCGCGACCAGCCACGGCGATCCCGCAGTCGGCAACGGTCCGCAGTCCCCCCACCGCTCCCCGCTCGCGTCACCCGTTGCCGAGAAGCCCCGCCACCTGCCCCACCACCGGCATCGAGCCGATCGACTGCGCCTGGGCCACCGGCCCGGTCAGCGCCTGCGTGGCCAGCGGCTGGAAGTCGGCGAGCTGTGTGCCGGCCCCGTTGTCCAGCGGGTCCACGCCCGTCCCCGCCAGCGGGTTCGGCTTGAGACCGGCGACCGGGCCGGTCACATAGCCGACCGTGCCCGTCAGGGACTGCAGCCCGGCCTGAGGGTCGACGTTCCCCAGCGAGGTGGGCCGGGTGCGCACCACGTCGAGGACCGGTTCCGCGGCGGAGGCCGCCGTCGCACCGGCGCCGAGCGCCACTCCGGCGGTCGCGAGGGCGACCAGTGCGCGCTGGGCGGTCGGGGTCTCATGTCGGGCCATCGTTTGTGCCACCTTCTCCGTACAAGGGGTAATCAGGTCGACACGAAGGGTAGTTGAGGTGTGACGCGCGCTTCAAAGCCGACCCGCGGGGTCGATGAACAGCAGGTGAATGCCCCACACTGGTGACCCGTGAGTCCCCAACCACCCATACCGGCCCGAGTCGTGCTGCTCTGCGGCCCCTCCGGCTCCGGCAAGTCCCTCCTCTCGGCCCGTTCCGGACTTCCGGTTCTCAGGCTCGACGACTTCTACAAGGAGGGCGACGACCCGACGCTGCCGCTGGTGGCGGGGAGCTCCGACATCGACTGGGACCACCCCGGGTCGTGGGACGCGGACACCGCGGTGACCGCGATCGTGGAGCTGTGCCGCGCGGGCCGTACGAAGATCCCGGTCTACGACATCTCGCTCAGCGCCCGTACCGGCGAGGAGTCGCTCGACATGGGCCGTGTCCCGCTGTTCATCGCGGAGGGCATCTTCGCCGCCGAGATCGTCACCCGCTGCCAGGAGCTCGGTGTGCTGGCCGACGCGCTGTGCCTGAGCCGGGGTCCGGTGCGCACCTTCCGCCGCCGCTTCCTGCGGGACCTGCGCGAGGGCCGCAAATCGGTGCCGTTCCTGCTGCGCCGCGGCTGGCGGCCGATGCGCCTGGAGCGCTCGATCATCGCCCGCCAGACCGCTCTGGGCGCCCACCGCTGCGACAAGGACGAGGCGCTGGGCCGCCTCGCCGCCGCGGGAGCGGGCCGCCGCCCGGCGGCGACTCCGGCGCGCTGAACACCGACGGCGCCTTCAGCACCGTAGGACAGAGAAAAGCGGGACTGGACGGACCCCCCGGCCCTCCAGTCCCGCTTCTTGGTGCTTCCCCCGTGGTGACGCTCCCCCGCGCCACCGTTTCCCCGTTGTTCCCCGCCCGGGTACCGGCCCCCCAGCCAGTACCCGGGTCCCCCGTTCCCCCCGGTTCCTTGCTTTCCCCCACCCTCAGGCGACGAGCTCCCCGAAGGCGTTCTCCTCGTCACGGCCGAAGCTGAGGACGTCGTCCTCGCGCAGCCGGCGGAGTGACCGCCAGATGCTGGACTTCACCGTGCCGACACTGATGTCGAGGATCTCCGCGATCTCCGGGTCGGTGCGGCCCTCGTAGTAACGAAGGACCAGCATCGTGCGCTGGAGTTCGGGGAGCCGGGCGAGCGCCTGCCACAGGACCGCGCGCAGTTCGGTGCCGCGCATCGCGTCCGTGTCGCCGGGCGTCTCCGGCAGTTCCTCGGTCGGGTACTCGTTCAGCTTGCGGCGGCGCCACGCGCTGATGTGCAGGTTGGTCATGGTGCGGCGGAGGTAGCCCCCGACCGCGGCCTTGTCACTGATCCGGTCCCACGCCCGGTAGGTCGAGAACAGCGCGCTCTGCAGCAGGTCCTCGGCCTCGAAGCGGTCCCCGGTCAGGTGGTACGCGGTGGCGTACAGGGAGGCGCGACGCTCCTGGACGTAGGCGGTGAACTCCGCCTCCGACAGCGAACGGCGCTCCCCCGTGCCCTCCCTGTACGACGATCCCCCGTGCGATTCCCCCGTGAAGGTGTCAACCACCGACATGTACCCGGTGTGCTGACGCCCGGTGCCGCGAGCGCACCCCCGCCCGCTTGCGGCACCGGACTTCTCGGAACCCCGGGTCACGTCGTGCAGCCGCGTGACCACTGCGCTGGTGCTGGTGCTGTGCAGCGTGTTCATCTCGCGCCCCCCGTCGTGGACTTACCGGTGTTCGGCTTGCTCAGGTGCCGGTCCGCCGCTGGTGTTCCGCGGTGCTTCCTTGCCTGTGCCGAGAACTCTGCCGCCGCCACTTCATCGCTGTGTCCGCCGACTGTCACAGACCTGTCACAGGGGTCCGTCCCAGGAATTGCACAGGGGAGGCATTGATGAATGCCGTAGGCACTGCCGTGGCCCACAGGTCGAACAGCACCCCCTCCATGGGCCAGAATGAGCCCGTGCCTTCCCTGTTGCTGATCGAGGACGACGACGCCATCCGTACGGCCCTGGAGCTGTCCCTTACGCGCCAGGGTCACCGGGTTGCCACCGCTGCCACCGGTGAGGACGGCCTGAAACTGCTCCGTGAGCAGCGGCCGGACCTGATCGTGCTGGACGTGATGCTGCCCGGCATCGACGGGTTCGAGGTGTGCCGGCGCATCCGGCGCACGGACCAGTTGCCGATCATTCTGCTGACCGCGCGCAGCGACGACATCGACATCGTCGTCGGGCTGGAGTCCGGCGCCGACGACTATGTCGTCAAGCCGATCCAGGGCCGGGTGCTGGACGCCCGGATCCGGGCCGTGCTGCGCCGCGGGGAACGCGAGTCGACCGACGCGGCGAGCTTCGGCTCCCTGGTCATCGACCGCGCGGCGATGACCGTCACGAAGAACGGCGAGGACCTCCAACTCACCCCGACCGAGTTGAGGTTGCTCCTGGAGCTGAGCCGCAGGCCCGGCCAGGCGCTGTCCCGCCAGCAGTTGCTGCGGCTGGTGTGGGAGCACGACTACCTCGGTGACTCCCGCCTGGTGGACGCCTGTGTGCAGCGGCTGCGCGCCAAGGTCGAGGACGTGCCCTCGTCCCCGACGCTGATCCGTACCGTGCGGGGTGTGGGCTACCGGCTGGACACGCCTCAGTGACCGAAGCGCAGGGCGGGGTCCGCGACTGGTTCGCGGCTCGCAGGGGTGTGTGGTCACGGCTGCGTTTCACCAGTCTGCGGCTGCGTCTGGTGGTGGTGTTCGGCCTGGTGGCGCTGACCGCCGCCGTGTCCGCGTCCGGGATCGCGTACTGGCTCAACCGCGAGGCGGTGCTCACCCGCGCCCAGGACGCGGTGCTGCGGGACTTCCAGCAGGAGATGCAGAACCGCGCGGGCGCGCTGCCCGAGGACCCCACGCAGGACGAACTCCAGCAGGCGGCCGGGCAGATGGCGGGCAGCAGCCAGCGCTTCAGCGTGCTGCTCGTCGCCGACGACGCCAAGGGCCGGACGGTGTACGGCAATTCGGGCGCCCTGGACGGTTTCACACTCCAGGACGTGCCGGTGTCGCTGCGCGAGGCGGTGAACGAGAAGCAGCCCGTCGACTCCGCCAACAAGTACGCCTACCACCTGTACTGGCAGCGGATCGTCAACCACGACACCCCGTACCTGGTCGCCGGTACGAGGGTGATCGGGGGCGGGCCGACCGGGTACATGCTCAAGTCCCTGGAGCCGGAGGCCAAGGACCTCAACTCCCTTGCCTGGTCGCTGGGTATCGCCACCGGGCTCGCCCTGATCGGCTCCGCGCTGCTCGCGCAGGCCGCCGCGACGACCGTACTGAAGCCGGTGCACCGGCTCGGGGTCGCCGCGCGCCGGCTCGGCGAGGGCAGGCTGGACACCCGGCTGCGGGTGTCCGGCACGGACGAACTCGCGGATCTGTCACGGACGTTCAACTACGCGGCCGAGGCGCTGGAGAAACGGGTCGACGACATGGCCGCGCGTGACAACGCGTCCCGGCGGTTCGTCGCGGACATGAGCCACGAGCTGCGTACGCCGCTCACCGCGATCACCGCGGTGACGGACATCCTGGAGGAGGAGCTGGAGGCGGAGACCGGGTCGGTGGACCCGATGATCGAGCCCGCCGTGCGCCTGGTGGTCAGTGAGACGCGCCGCCTCAACGACCTCGTCGAGAACCTCATGGAGGTCACCCGCTTCGACGCGGGCACGGCCCGCCTCGTCCTGGACGACGTGGACGTGGTCGACCAGATCACCGCGTGCATCGACGCGCGGGCGTGGCTGGACGCGGTGGACCTGGACGCCGAGCGCGGCATCCACGCCCGTCTGGACCCGCGCCGCCTCGACGTCATCCTGGCCAACCTGATCGGCAACGCCCTCAAGCACGGCGGCTCCCCGGTGCGGGTCTCGGTGCGGGCCGCGGCCGACGAGGTCGTCATCGGGGTGCGCGACCACGGCCCCGGCATCCCCGAGGACGTCCTCCCGCATGTGTTCGACCGCTTCTACAAGGCCAGCGCCTCCCGTCCCCGCTCCGAGGGCAGCGGCCTCGGCCTCTCGATCGCCCTGGAGAACGCCCACATCCACGGCGGCGAGATCACCGCGGCGAACTCCCCCGAGGGGGGCGCCGTGTTCACCCTCCGCATCCCCCAGGACGCCTCGGAACTGGCCGAGGAACTCCTGGCGGCCAAGAAGGACCACGACGGTTCGAAGAAGGGGGACGCCCTATGAACGCACGACGGCTGCTCGCGCTCCCCGCTCTCGCCCTCCTGCTCGCCGGGTGCGGGATCCGTTCCACGGAGGTGCCCACCGACTTCGGGCCCGCGCCCTCCCGGGTGCGGTGTTCGCTGTCCGAGCCCGATGTGGCGGCGCAGGCCTCGCAGGGGCTGGCCGTGCAGGTGTTCCTGCTGTGCGGGGCGTCCCTGGTGGCCGTGGACCGGACCTTGCGGGTGCCGGACGGCACGGCGGACTCCGAGCGGCGGGTGCTGGTCGCGCAGGGGCTCCTCGACCAGCTCGCCGAGTCCCCGTCGGCCCCCGAGCGCGAGGCCGGCTACCAGACGTACGTCCGTGGCGCCACGACCGTGAGCGGGCCGCGCCCCAAGGACCCCGAGGACACGCTCCGGCTGAGCACCCCGCCCACCGAGCTGTCCGCGTACGCCCTCGCCCAGCTCGTGTGCACGTTCTCCGACTCGGCCGCGGCCGAGGGCGACGGTTCCGTCATCCTCGGCGGCCCCGCCACCACACTGCGCCGCTACGAGTGCACGGACCAGGTCCGCTCCCGGCCGGGCAGCACCCAGCCCCCGTCGCGTGAGGTGACGGGCGGCTGACGCGGGGCTGACCGCCATGTGTGGCGCAGACCTCACCCAGGTACCTCGGGGTGTTCCGGAACCGTTCGTGGCGGGCGTGGCGTCTTGGGGGGCGTGCAGCGTCAAGGCTTCGTCGGCGGCAGTGCCGCCCTTCGCGTCCGTGTGGCAGGAGGTGCCCTCCTGGTCGCACACCTCGCGTTCGTCGCCTGGTTCACGCTGCGGCCCCTGGACGTGCCCTGGGTCGTCCCCCCCAATCTGCACCCGCTCGCCGGTATCCGTGCCGACCTCGCCCTGGGCGGGCAGGAGGCTGCACGCCGGATCGGTGCGGGCCTCGCGCTGCTGGCTCCGCTCGGTTTCCTGATCCCGATGGCGCACGGCAGGCTCCACGTCTCCCCGCTCGGCTCCCTGATCCGTACGTCCGCCGCGGGTGCCCTGATCTCCCTGGGCATCGCGCTGCTGCAGACCGGGGTCCCCGGCCAGGTCCTCGACATCGACTCGCTGCTCCTGAACACCGCGGGCGTGGCCCTCGCGCACGTCGTGGTGGTGCCGACGGCACGGCACTGGCTCCGCCGCGGGTCGGAGCGCCGTCGGCGGACCGCCGTCCGCCAGGAGGAGCCGGCTCAGGGTCTGACCCCGACGATTCCCAGGGTCGGGGTCGCACCGTAGAGCGACGCTTTGTGGCGTTCGTCTCCGTAGCGTTGAAGTCAGTTGGAGAGGGTCACCCGGACCCGACCACCGACGCTCACGAAGGAGCCGCAATGTCCCGCCTCGCCCGCCCCACCAACGGCCGCATGATCGGCGGAGTGTGTGCCGCGCTGGCACGGCGCTTCGGCACCTCCGCGACCACGATGCGCGTGATCTTCCTGGTGTCCTGTCTGCTGCCGGGTCCGCAGTTCCTGCTCTACATCGCGCTGTGGATCCTGTTCCCCTCGGAGGAGAAGGCGCAGGCCGCCTGGTAACCCTCCCCCGCACACGTACGCCGGTGGGGCGCACCCCGTGATCTCGGGGTGCGCCCCACCGGCGCGTGCGAGGAGCGGTACGACTCAGCCGAGCGGCAGGCCGTTCACGCCGGTGCCGGCGCCGCCGGGCAGGAGCTTGCCGACCGGCAGGCCGCCGAGGAGACCGGCGACGGGCGCGGTCGGGCCGTCGGCGAGGACCTTCTGTGCGGCGGGCTGCGCGGCGGCGAGACCCGCACCGAGGGCCGGCTGGGCCTGCGCCAGCGCCTCACCGGCACCCGGCAGCGCCTTGGTGACGTTCTCGGTGGGGAGCCCGTGGCTGACGGAGCCGAGCGCCTGGGTGGCGTCCGGGACTGCCGGAGCGGCGTTCGCGGCACCCGCGCCGACGGCGGCGAAGGCGGCACCGAGGGCGGCGACACCGAGGGTCTTGGCAGCAGACTGCTTCATGAAATGCGTCCTCGAAATGGGGTTTACGGGGATGAGCGGTCCACGACCGTAAACACGTGGACCCGCCCGCCGCAAACATCGAAATGCGGACGGATTGTGAACACCCGCCCGTATTCCGTGCCGCCGGATTTCCCCGGTCAGTCGCCCTCGGCCACAGAACCGCTGGTGGAAGCGGTCTGCTGGAACAGCCATTCGGACTTCAGCTCGGCATATCCGGGCTTGATGACGTCATTGATCATCGCGAGTCGTTCATCGAAAGGAATGAACGCTGATTTCATCGCATTGACGGAGAACCACTGGAGATCATCGAGCGTATAGCCGAACGCCTCGACAAGATGCTCGAATTCCCGGCTCATGCTGGTCCCCGACATCAGCCGGTTGTCGGTGTTCACGGTCGCCCGGAAGTGCAGCCGCCGCAGCAGCCCGATGGGGTGCTCGGCGTACGAGGACGCGGCCCCGGTCTGGAGGTTGGAACTGGGGCACAGCTCCAGCGGGATCCGCTTGTCGCGGACGTAGGAGGCGAGCCGGCCGAGCTTGACCGTGCCGTCCTCGTGGACCTGGATGTCGTCGATGATGCGCACACCGTGCCCGAGCCGGTCGGCGCCGCACCACTGCAGGGCCTGCCAGATGGACGGCAGCCCGAACGCCTCACCGGCGTGGATGGTGAAGTGGTTGTTCTCGCGCTTGAGGTACTCGAAGGCGTCGAGGTGCCGGGTGGGCGGGTATCCGGCCTCGGCGCCGGCGATGTCGAAGCCCACGACCCCCAGGTCCCTGTACCGGTTGGCGAGTTCGGCGATCTCCAGGGCACGGGCCGCGTGCCGCATCGCGGTGAGCAGTGCGCCGACGCGGATGCGGTGTCCGTTCGCCCTGGCCCTTCGTTCGCCTTCCCGGAAGCCCTCGTTGACGGCCTCGACGACCTCTTCGAGGGTCAGGCCCTTTTCGAGATGCTGTTCGGGGGCGTACCGCACCTCCGCGTAGACGACGCCGTCCTCGGCGAGGTCCTCGGCGCACTCGGCGGCGACCCGCACGAGTGCCTCGCGGGTCTGCATGACCCCGACGGTGTGCGAGAAGGTCTCCAGGTACCGCTCCAGCGAACCGGAGTCGGCGGCCTCGCGGAACCAGACGCCCAGCCGGTCCGCGTCGGTCTCGGGGAGCCCGCTGTACCCGGACTCCCGGGCGAGGTCGACGATCGTGCCGGGGCGCAGCCCGCCGTCGAGGTGATCGTGCAGCAGAACCTTGGGTGCTCGGCGGATCTGGTCCGAGCTCGGGGCGCTCCCCGTCCGGTCAGTCTGGCTCGTCATTTCCGCACTCTAACGCCTACGCGCGTAGATCGCCCGCTGTACGAATCCGCCGATACGTAACGGTGACCGCCCCGCCCCGTGTCGTCCACCCGGGCTTCTGACACTGTTCTGTCATGGCACAGCAAGCGACGCCGGTTCGCAGCGCCCGACTGGGCAGGAAACTCGGCCCGGAGCCGGCGGCGGTGAGCGGGGTGGTGCTGCTCCTTCCGGGCGGTGGCGAAACCTCTCTGCGCAAGCCCTCCTCGGTACGACTCCCCTCCGCCATAAGGGCGTTGGGACGCAGGCTGACCCGGGCAGGACACAAGGACGGGCTCGCGGCGCACGTCGTGCACTACCGCTACCGGGGCTGGAACGGCAGCGAGGCGCATCTCGCGCAGGACGCGACCTGGGCCGCGGACGAGGTCGTACGGCGATACGGCGACGTCCCCGTGGCTCTGGTCGGTGTCGGCATGGGTGCGCGGGCCGCGCTGCGGGCGGGCGGGCACGAGGCCGTCAACTCCGTGGTGGCGATCGCTCCTTGGCTGCCCGAGGAGGACGTGGCGGCGACACCCGAACCGGTGAAGCAGCTCGTGGGGCGCCGGGTCCTGCTCGTGCACGGGACGAACGACCAGCGGACCGATCCCGAGTTGTCGTTCCGGCTGGCGTCCCGGGCGAAGAAGGCGAACCGCGAGGTGTGCCGGTTCGAAGTGCACTCCGACGGACACGCGTTGCACCAGTACCGGGCCGAAGTGCAGGCGCTGACCGAGGACTTCGTGATGGGAGCGCTGTTCGGACGGGCACTGTCCCGGCCGGTGCGGGACGCCCTGGCCGCGCCACCGCCGCTGGGGCTGCGGATGCCGCTCGCTTCCGGGTTCGGGCGCAGCCGGTAGGCCGGCCGGGGCAGCGGGTTCACGAACCTGTCGTCACCCCCACACCGCAACCGGCGGCAACCCACCCGTCACCAGGTTGACCAACCTCCCTGGGCAGTACACCTAGGGCAGCAGGTTGCCCCTTCTCGACAGCAGGAACTTCTTGAAGGCGGCCACCGGGGGTGTGTCCGGGTGGCCGTCCAGCCAGGCGACGCCGATCTCCCGTACGGCCCTCGGGGCCGTGACCGTCAGTTCCGCAACGCCCGGGCGGGGGAAGGCGGGTGGGGGCAGCAGCGCGACTCCCAGCCCCGCCGCCACCAGGCCCCGCAGTGTCTCCGCCTCCTCGCCCTCGAAGGCGATCCGCGGCTTGAACCCGGCCTCCTGGCACAGGTCGTCGGTGATGCGGCGCAGTCCGTAACCCGGCTCCAGGGTCACGAAGGACTCGTCGGCGGCCTCGGCCAGGCGTACCCGCCTGCGGGCGGCGAGACGGTGGTCGGCGGGGACCACGAGCCGCAGCTTCTGTTCGTCGAGGCGGCGGGCGACCAGGTCGGGGGCGTCCGGGACCGGGGACGTCAGACAGAGGTCCAGCTCCCCGGCCCGCAGCCGCTCGATCATCGCCTCGCCGTAGTTCTGGACCAGGCTGAAACGGACGCGGGGGTGGTCGGCGCGGAAGGCCCGGACGAGACCCGGGACCGTTTCCGAACCCATGGTGTGCAGGAAGCCGAAGGCGACCTTGCCGGTGGCCGGGTCGGCGTCCGCGCGGACCTCGTCGGCGGCGCGCCCGATCTCGGCGAGGGCCCGTTCGACGGAGGCGAGGAAGGTGCGGCCGGCGGGGGTGAGGGAGACGGTGCGGCCGATCCGTGCGAACAGGTCCACGCCCAGATCCTGTTCCAGGCGGACCATCGCGCGGGAGAGCGTCGACTGGGGTACGTCCATCTCCTGCGCGGCACGGGTGACGTGCTCGGTGCGGGCCACCCCGGCGAAGTAGGCGAGCCGCGGCGCCAGCGCCATCACCATGTCTTCTGTGTCACTGGACGGTGACAGACGAGCCTGTGACCTCTGCTGATGCTCCATGGGAACGATTATGGCGAATCCGTGCATTGGACGGATGAGCGGAGCCGTACGTAACTTCGAGGACATGCCTGCCAGTACCGAGGCGTCCACCCGCGTGGGCGCCGACCCCGTTGTCCCTGCCGCCTCCTCCGTCACCGACTCCCGGCTGACCCCGGGCGGCCCCGGCTACCGCCGGATGAGCTTCGCCCTCTTCCTCGCCGGTGTCGCGACCTTCGCGCTGCTGTACTCCACCCAGGCCCTCCTCCCGCTGATCTCCGGCGAGTTCGGGGTGGCGGCGAGCGACGCGAGCTGGACCGTGGCGGCGGCGACCGGCGGACTGGCGCTGTTCGTGCTGCCGATGAGCGCCCTCTCCGAGCGCTTCGGACGCCGTACGGTCATGACGGCCTCGCTGGGGGTCGCGGTGGCGGTGGGTGTCCTGGTCCCCTTCGCGCCCTCGCTGCCCGCGCTGGTCGCGCTGCGGGCCGTGCAGGGGGCGGCCCTGGCCGGGCTGCCGGCCTCGGCGACGGCGTATCTCGCCGAGGAGGTCCGCCCCAAGGCCCTGGTCACGGCGATCGGCCTGTTCGTCGCCGGGAACAGCGTCGGCGGGATGAGCGGCCGGGTCATCACCGGCTGGGTCGCCCAGGAGTGGGGCTGGCGGGTGGCCGTGGGAGTCATCGGCGCGATCGCGGTGGCCTGCGCGGTGGCGTTCCGTCTGCTGCTCCCGGCACCGAAGCACTTCGTCGCGGGCTCGCTGCGGCCCGGCGTGCTGCTCGGCACGGTCCGCGGACACCTGGCCGACCCGCTGCTGCGCCGCCTCTACGCCATCGGCGCCCTGTTCATGACGGTCTTCGGCGGCGTCTACACGGTGATCGGCTACCGCCTGACCGAGGCGCCCTTCTCACTCCCCCAGGGCATCATCGGCTCGATCTTCCTGGTCTACCTGGTGGGCACCGTGTCCGCGTCGACGGCGGGGCGCCTCGTCGGGCGCCTGGGCCGCCGGGGCGCGCTGTACGCGGCGGGCGGTACGACGGCGACGGGGCTGCTCGTGTCCCTGTCCGGCTCCCTGTGGCTGGTCCTGCTCGGCCTGGTCCTGATCACCGGCGGGTTCTTCGCGGGGCACGCGGTGGCGTCCTCGGCGGTCAGCAAGACGGCCACGCACGGGCGCGCCCAGGCTTCGGCGCTCTACCAGTCCGCGTACTACATCGGCTCCAGTGCGGGCAGCACCGTCGGTGCGGTCGCGTTCCACGCGGGTGGCTGGGGCGGGACCGTCGGGGTCGGACTGCTGGCGGTCCTCGGCGTGGTGTCGATCACCGTGCTCGGCACGCGTGCGGCGAGGGTCGAACGGCGGCTCGCCACGGCTTGAGCGGGCCGATGTTTTTCGCCCCCGCCGCCCCTTCCCGTCCCGTCCTTCGGGGGCTCCGCCCCCGGCCCCCGCTCCTCAAACGCCGGAGGGGCTATTCGTAGCCCGTCCGGCGTTTGAGGACGAGGCCCCTTCAGGGCCGATGGGGGTCTGGGGGCGCAGCCCCCAGGGACAGGACCGGGGCTGAGCTGCAGGTTTGTTCACTCGGCACGCCATTGTCAGACCCCTGCGGTAGCTTCCAAGTACTGGGCGCAAAGGCGCGACACAGCACGGCCACAGGGGTGGGTGGACGATGGACGGTACGGCGACGACAACAGACCTCGACATCAGGCTCGAGAAGCACCGCACCGAGCTGACGGGGTACTGCTACCGCATGCTCGGTTCCTCCTTCGAGGCCGAGGACGCCGTGCAGGACACGATGGTGCGGGCGTGGCGGAGCTACGAGAAGTTCGAGGGCCGTTCCAGCCTGCGCTCGTGGCTGTACCGGATCGCGACGAACGTCTGCCTGGACATGCTGACAGCGGGCAACAAGCGCGCCCGTCCGATGGACCTCTCGGAGTCGACGCCCCTCGCCCAGGCCGCGCTCTCCCCCCGCCCGGACCACACCTGGCTGGAGCCGATGCCGGACAACCGCATCCTGCCCACCGTCGAGGACCCGGCGGACGCGGCGGTCGCGAAGGAGACCGTGCGGCTCGCGTTCATGGCCGCCCTTCAGCAGCTGCCGCCCAAGCAGCGCGCGGTGCTGATCCTGCGTGAGGTGCTGGCCTGGAAGGCGAGCGAGGTCGCCGAGCTGCTCGACACCTCCGTCGCCTCGGTCAACAGCGCCCTGCAGCGGGCCCGCGCCACCCTCGCCGAGCGGGAGCAGCACGGCGCCGACGCGGCCGTGTCCGACCCCTTGGACGAGGAGCAGCAGAAGCTCCTGGAACGCTATGTGAAGGCGTTCGAGGGGTACGACATGACGGCGCTGACGGCCCTCCTCCACGAGGACGCGATCATGTCGATGCCGCCGTTCGACCTGTGGCTGACGGGCCACGAGGACATCGTGGGCTTCATGACCACCCTGGGCGCGGCCTGCGAGGGCTCGCGTCTGCTGCCGGTTCAGGTCAACGGGCTGCCGGGGTTCGCCCAGTACAAGCCGGACCCGGAGAAGGGCGGCTTCACCCCGTGGTCGGTCCAGGTGCTGGAGATCTCAGACGGCCGGCTCACCGGGTTCCACTTCTTCCTCGACACCCAGCGCTGGTTCCCCCTGTTCGGTCTGCCCCTCCACCTCGAAGCGGAGGCCGACGAGATCAAGGAGGGCGTGTAGTCCTGGGTCGGGGTCGCGCAGCCTGATCCGGCCCCCGGCGCGCCGGGCTGCGAGCTGGAGCCGGGCGAGCAGGTCGACGGTCCCGAGCCCGGGCGGCCCGAGCCCGGCGACATCGCACACCACGATCCCGGCGCCGCTCGTCAGCAACAGCGCCCGGACCTCGTCGCTCAGCCCCGCCACCTCGTCCCGGGTGACGGGGCCGGCGAGCACGAGTACGGAGGGTGTCATGGCGTCCACGAGCGGTAGACCGGGCGGGCGGGCGTAACTCATCGGCCGACGCCTCCGGGCGGGCAGGATCACGTTGACCTGGGTGCCGTCTGCCCCCGAGGGTTACCTGTATGCGCCACCCATCAGCACCTCCCCGGATATGCCACGCCCTCTTCACCCCCGGGGAGTCTCCGTGCAGGGGGTGCTGACCGGCTTCGCGGTGATCGCGGTCGTCATCGGGGTGGGCTATCTCATCGGCCTGCGCGGCTACCTCGGCGACCAGGGCCGAGAGGTGCTGACCAAGCTCGCCTTCCATGTGGCGTCCCCGGCCCTGCTGTTCACCACGCTCGCCCGGACCGACCTGTCGGTGATCTTCTCCAGCCGCCTCCTGGTGACCGCGCTCAGCACGGCAGCGGCGGCAGGGGTCTTCGTCGCGGTGGGTGTCGTACGCGGCTGGGGCGTCGGCCGTACGACGATCGGCGCGCTGTGCTCGTCCTACGTCAACTCCGGCAACCTCGGTATCCCGATCGCGGTGTACGTGCTGGGCGACGCGTCGCTGGTGGCGCCGGTGCTGTTGTTCCAGTTGATCGGGGTGACCCCGGTCGCGCTGACGGTTCTCGACCTGGCGTCGGGCGGGGGTGAGAAGAGCCCGTTGTGGCGGCGGCTGCTGACCCCGCTGCGCAATCCGATCGCGCTGGGCTCACTGGCCGGTGTGGCGGTCTCGGCGGCCGGGCTGAAGGTCCCCGCCCCCGTCATGGACCCCCTGACCCTGATCGGCGGCATGTCGGTCCCGGCCGTCCTGCTCGCCTTCGGCATCTCCCTGTGCGGCAGCACACTGCCCGGCCGGGGCCCGGACCGGCAGCTCGTCCTGCTCTCGGTCGCACTGAAGTCGGTGGGACAGCCCGTGGCGGCCTGGGCACTGGCCGCCGGTGTCTTCGGCCTCCACGGAGCCCAACTCCTCGACGTGGTGGTGACATCGGCCCTGCCGGCCGCGCAGAACCTGTACACGTACGCGTCGACCTACGGCGTGGGAGAACGCCTGGCCCGCGACTCGATCCTGGTGTCGACGGTGCTGTCGGTGCCGATGCTGGTGGTCGTGGCGGCGCTGTTGGGGTGAGTCACGTCTCGGGGAATTCGCCGGTGTCGATGACGAGATCGAAGGGCGCCGGGATGGTGAGGAGTTCGCCGAACTTGGCGACGGCCAGGGGGCGATAGACGTCTCCCTGCGGCTCTCCGTAGAGCGTCGCGGTGGGGCCCTCGGGCGCCCAGCGGTCGACGAGGAGGTAGAGCGGGATGCCCGCGGAGGCGTAGGCGGCCGGCTTGCTCACGCGGTCGTGGCGGGCGTTCTTCCTGGAGGTGACCTCTACGACGAGCTCGGCCGCTGCGGCCGGCAGATAGGTCTCCGCCTCGGTGCACTCCTGGATCGGGGCGACCAGGATGTCCGGGATGAACATGCCCAGCCGCGACGGAACGGCGATGGCCTGCGTCTGGAAGACCCCCCAGTCATCGGGGATCACGGAGTACAAGCGACGCTGGATGCGTTCCGCGATCACATTGTGACGCGGCGCCGGAGCAGGTGACACGGTGATGATCCCCTCGATGATCTCCACCTTGCTGCCCTCGGGCCATTCCATCTCCTCCCAGAGCTGGACGAGGTCGTCCCAGCTCTGTCCGGGGTCGTGGCTGACGGTGAGTGCGCTCATGGCGGTCTCCTATCGGTGCGTCACCGAGTCCAGCATGCCGAACGGGACCGGCGGTGGTCCACCGATCCCGTTCACCCGAATGAGGAAACTGCAGGTCAGGCGATGCGCTCCAGCACCACCGGCGACGCCGTGAGCGCCGTACCCGTCGGCGCGATGTCGTAGGAGCCCTCGATCGACTTCAGGGCGTACTCGAAGCGTTCCGGGGTGTCGGTGTGGAGGGTCAGGAGGGGCTGGCCCTCGGTGACCGTGTCGCCGGGCTTGGCGTGCATCTCGACGCCCGCGCCCGCCTGCACCGGGTCCTCCTTGCGGGCCCGGCCCGCGCCGAGGCGCCAGGCGGCGACGCCGGTGCCGTAGGCGTCGAGGCGGGTCAGGACGCCGGAGGCACCCGCCTTGATCACGTGCTGCTCGCGGGCCACCGGGAGCGCCGCGTCCGGGTCGCCGCCCTGGGCCGCGATCATCCGGCGCCACACGTCCATCGCCGAGCCGTCGGCCAGGGCCTTCGCCGGGTCGGCGTCCTTCACACCGGCCGCGTCCAGCATTTCGCGGGCCAGGGCGAGGGTGAGTTCGACCACGTCGGAGGGGCCTCCGCCCGCCAGGACCTCCACCGACTCGCGGATCTCCAGGGCGTTGCCCGCCGTCAGGCCGAGGGGGGTGCTCATGTCCGTCAGGAGCGCGACCGTCTTCACGCCGTGGTCGGTACCCAGGCCCACCATCGTCGAGGCCAGCTCGCGGGCGTCCTCGATGGTCTTCATGAAGGCGCCGGTGCCGACCTTGACGTCCAGGACCAGGGACCCGGTCCCCTCCGCGATCTTCTTCGACATGATCGAGGACGCGATCAGGGGGATCGCCTCGACCGTTCCCGTGACGTCACGGAGGGCGTACAGCTTCTTGTCGGCGGGGGCCAGGCCGTCGCCGGCCGCGCAGATCACCGCGCCGGTGGTGTCGAGGACGTGCAGCATCTCCTCGTTGGACAGCAGCGCGCGCCAGCCGGGGATCGACTCCAGCTTGTCCAGGGTGCCGCCGGTGTGGCCGAGGCCGCGGCCCGAGAGCTGGGGCACGGCCGCGCCGCAGGCCGCCACCAGGGGGGCCAGCGGCAGCGTGATCTTGTCGCCGACGCCGCCGGTGGAGTGCTTGTCGGCGGTCGGGCGGGACAGGGACGAGAAGTCCATGCGCTCGCCGGAGGCGATCATCGCGGCCGTCCAGCGGGCGATCTCACGGCGGTTCATGCCGTTGAGCAGGATCGCCATCGCGAGCGCGGACATCTGCTCGTCGGCGACCTCCCCGCGGGTGTACGCGTCGATGACCCAGTCGATCTGCTCGTCGCTGAGTTCACCGCGGTCCCGCTTGGCGCGGATGACGGAGATGACGTCCATAGCTGTGGCTTTCCTTCCAGAACGTTCAAAGCGACGGCCCCTCCGAGCCGTAGAGATGGCCGACTCGGAGGGGCCGCGCGGGAGTTACTTGGTGAGATGCCCCGGCCCGAAGGCCTGCGGGAGCATCTCCGAGAGCGGCAGGATGCCCGCCGGGGTCTCCATGACCAGGTCGGGTCCGCCGAACTCGTACAGCAGCTGGCGGCAGCGGCCGCAGGGGACGAGGACCTCGCCCCGGCCGTCCACGCACGTGAAGTGGGTGAGGCGGCCGCCCCCCGTGTTCTGCAGCTCCGAGACCAGACCGCACTCGGCGCACAGGCCGACGCCGTAGGAGGCGTTCTCGACGTTGCAGCCGGTGATCGTACGGCCGTCGTCGACGAGGGCGGCCACGCCGACCGGGTAGCCGGAGTAGGGGGCGTACGCCCGGGACATGGCGGCTCGGGCCGCCGTCCGCAGGGCCTCCCAGTCGACGTCCGTCACTTGCCCTGCCCCTTCCGGTAGCGCATGCCGTCGGCCTTGGGCATCCGCAGGCGCTGCGCGGACAGCGACAGCACCAGCAGCGTGACGACGTACGGGGTGGCGCCCACGAAGTCGCTGGGGACCTCGTCGGTGGTCAGGTACCAGACCAGGACCGCCACGGCCACGACCGCGCTGATCACACCCTGGACCAGGGCCTTCTTGTACAGCTTCCAGCCGGCCATCGCGAGGAGCAGCACGAACAGCAGCAGGAGGAGCGCGTGGACGGTCTCGCCGCCGTTGCGCAGCTGCAGTGCGTCGGAGTAGCCGAACAGGCCGGCGCCCATGGCGAGGCCGCCGGGACGCCAGTTGCCGAAGATCATGGCGGCGAGACCGATGTAGCCGCGTCCGCCGGTCTGGCCCTCGAGGTAGGTGTGCGAGGTGACCAGGGCGAGGAAGGCGCCGCCGAGGCCGGCGAGGCCGCCGGAGACGGCCACGGCCGCGTACTTGTAGCGGTAGACGTTGACGCCGAGGGACTCCGCGGCGATCGGGTTCTCACCGCAGGAGCGCAGGCGCAGACCGAACGGGGTACGCCACAGCAGCCACCAGCTGCCCACGAACAGCGCGAACGCGAGGATGGTCACCACGGACAGGTCGGTGAACAGGCCGCCGAGGATGCCCGCGATGTCGGAGATCAGGAACCAGTGGTGGTTCTCGATGGAGTGCAGTCCGCTCGACAGGCCCGGTACGTCGAAGTTGGGCAGCGAGTCCACGGGCGGGGACTGCTTGGGGTTGGAGCCCGCGTCGGCCGCCTTGCCCTCGGTGAAGAAGAGCTTGGCGAGGTACTGGGTGGCGCCCACCGCGAGCAGGTTGATCGCGACACCGGAGACGATGTGGTCGACGCCGAAGGTGACGGTCGCGACCGCGTGCACCAGGCCGCCGAGGACACCGAAGCCGATGCCGCACAGCAGGCCGAGCCAGGGGTTGGACTGCCAGCCGATCCAGCCGGCGCCGAAGGTGCCGAGGATCATCATGCCTTCGAGGCCGATGTTGACGACACCGGAGCGCTCGGACCACAGACCGGCCAGACCGGCGAGGCCGATCGGCACGGCGAGACTGAGCGCGGCGGAGACCTGGCCCTCGGAGGTGAGCTGGTCGGAGCCGGAGATGACCCGGACCGCGGCGACGAGGAGCAGCGCGCCGGCGACGATCATCAGGATCTGGCCGACCGAACGGCCCGAACGGGAAGGCGCGTTGTCCGCCTTGGGTGCCGCGGGCGGCGGTGTGTCGGTCATCGTGGCAGTCATCACGCCACCTCCTGCTTCTGGGTCGGGGCGGCGGCCTGGGCGGCGAGCTCGGCGCCGACCCGCTGCTGCTGTCGCTTCAGGCCGTAGCGGCGTACGACCTCGTAGGCGATGACGACGCACAGGACGATGACGCCCTGGATGACGCCGAGGATTTCCTTGTCGTAGCCCTCGAACTCGAGGTGGTTGGTGGTGCGTTCCAGGAAGCCCCACAGCAGCGCGCCCAGCGCGATGCCCACCGGGTTGTTGCGGCCGAGCAGCGCGATGGCGATGCCGGTGAAGCCGATGCCGGTCGGGAAGTCGTTGCTGAACTGGTGGCTGTCGTTGAGCAGGGTCGGCATGCCGATGAGACCGGCGACCGCGCCCGAGATGATCATGCTGGTGGCGATCATCTTCTTCACGGACACACCGCTCGCGGCGGCGGCGGACTCGGACTGGCCGACGGTGCGCAGGTCGAAGCCGAACCGGGTGCGGCCCAGCACGAACCAGTACGCGATGCCGACGAGCACGGCGATGACGATGAAGCCCCACAGCTCGCCGGCCGCGCCGGTGTCGATCTGGAAGAAGTACGAGGACGAGGGCAGCGGCTTGGTGGAGACGACCGTGCCGCCCGCCTGGAGCTCGGCGAGCTTTCCGGGCTGGAGCAGGTAGGCGATGATCGCGGTGGCGATCGAGTTGAGCATGATCGTCGAGATGACCTCGCTGACCCCGCGGGTGACCTTGAGGATGCCCGCGATGGCCGCCCAGACGGCGCCGGTGCCCATGGCGCACAGGATGATCAGCGGGATGGAGATCCAGCCGGGCGTGGTCAGCGCGCCGCCGAGGACGGCGGCGAAGAACGCGGCGATCCGGTACTGGCCGTCGACGCCGATGTTGAACAGGTTCATGCGGAAGCCGACGGCCACCGCGACGCCCGCCAGGTAGTACGTCGTCGCCTTGTTGAGGATGTAGACCTGGCTGTCGCTGGCGGTGCCGTAGGTCAGCATGTCGCTGAACGCGGCGCCCGGGTTCTTGCCGGTGGAGAGGATCACCAGGGTGGTGACGACGAGCGCGGCGACGATCGCGAGCAGCGGCGCCGCGATGCCGAGGAGCAGCCGCTCCCTGTCGATGCGTTGGGTCAGCTTGTTCATCGGGCGTCGTCCTCTGCGTGCTCCAGGTGGCCGGTGGCCGCACCCGTCATGGCGGAGCCCAGCTCCTCGGGGGTGATGGTGGCGGGGTCGGCGTCGGCGACCAGGCGGCCGCGGTACATCACCCGCAGGGTGTCGGAGAGGCCGATGAGCTCGTCCAGGTCTGCGGAGATCAGCAGCACGGCCAGGCCCTCGCGGCGGGCCTCGCGGATGTGGTCCCAGATCGCGGCCTGCGCGCCGACGTCCACACCGCGGGTGGGGTGGGCGGCGATGAGCAGCTTGGGCGCGTGGCTCATCTCGCGGCCGACGATCAGCTTCTGCTGGTTGCCGCCGGAGAGGGAGGCGGCGGTGACGTCGATGCCGGGGGTGCGGACGTCGTACGCCTCGATGATGCGCTCGGTGTCGGTGCGGGCCGCCTTGATGTCGAGGAGCTGGCCGCGGGAGTTGGGCTTCTCGGTGACGTGGCCGAGGATGCGGTTCTCCCACAGCGGGGCCTCGAGGAGCAGGCCGTGGCGGTGGCGGTCCTCGGGGATGTAGCCGACGCCGGCCTCGCGGCGGTGGCGGGTGGGGGCGTGGGAGAGGTCGGTGTCGCCGAGCGTGATGACGCCGGCGTCCGGGTCGCGGATGCCCATGATCGCCTCGACCAGTTCGGACTGGCCGTTGCCCTCCACGCCGGCGATGCCGAGGACCTCGCCCTTGTGGATGGTGAAGGTGATGTCGTCGAGGATGATCCGCTCGACACCGTCGAGGTCGGTCTGGGCCAGGCGCAGTCCGTCCAGCTTCAGCAGCGGGACGTCGGTGACCGTGGACTCCTCGGTTTCCGGCGTGGGCAGTTCGCTGCCGACCATCAGTTCGGCGAGCTGCTTGGTGGTGGTGCCGGCCGGCTCGACCGTGCCGACGGTGGTGCCGCGGCGGATGACGGTGATCTCGTCGGCCACGGACAGGACTTCGCCCAGCTTGTGGGAGATGAAGATGACCGTGAGGCCTTCGGCCTTCATGCCGCGCAGGTTGTCGAAGAGGGCGTCGACCTCCTGCGGCACGAGGACGGCGGTGGGCTCGTCCAGGATGAGGGTCTTGGCGCCGCGGTAGAGGACCTTGAGGATCTCCACGCGCTGGCGGTCGGCGACGCCGAGTTCCTCCAGGAGGACGTCGGGCCGTACGCCCAGGCCGTACGCGTCGGAGACCTCCTTGATCTTCGCGCGGGCCTTGGCGCCGATGCCGTACAGCTTCTCCGCGCCGAGGACGACGTTCTCGAGGACGGTGAGGTTGTCGGCGAGCATGAAGTGCTGGTGCACCATGCCGATGCCGCGGGCGATGGCGTCGGCGGGGTTGTGGAAGGTGACCGTCTCGCCGTTCACCGTGATGGTGCCCTCGTCCGGCTGCTGCATGCCGTAGAGGATCTTCATCAGGGTGGACTTGCCGGCGCCGTTCTCACCGCACAGGGCGTGGACGGTGCCCGTGCGGACGGTGATGTCGATGTCCTTGTTGGCGACGACGCCGGGGAATCGCTTGGTGATGCCGCGCAGTTCGACGGCAGCGGGAGGGCTGGACGCGTTGATGGCGCACTCTCCTCGGGGGAAAGGGGCTGCATAGGGGAGGGCAGGCGTCGGCGACGCTAGCGCGGCAACTCCGTGCTACACGCGTAGAGTTGACACATTGTTATGGCTCGGCGAGAGGGGCGGACACGCCCCCTCCCGCCGAGCCTGGTTCCCGCGGGAACCGTCAGGTCACGGGGTGGTCTTGACCTTGATGGTGCCGTCGACGATCTTCTTCTTCGCGGCGTCCAGCTGCGGCTGGATGTCGTCGATGAAGCCACCGCTGGTGGCCAGGCCGACACCGCCCTTGGCGAGGGAGTACACCTGGTTGCCGGTGAGCGGCTTGCCGTCCTTGACGGACTTGATGAAGTCGTAGACGCCGACGTCGACGTTCTTGACCATCGAGGTGAGGATCGAGTTCTTGTACTTGCTCAGACCCGCGATGTTGTACTGGTCCGAGTCCACGCCGATGGCCCAGGCGCCCTTGACGCCGGAGATGGCCTCGATCGCGCCGTTGCCGGAGGAGCCGGCCGCGGAGTAGATCACGTCGGCGCCGCCGTCGAGCTGGCCGGACGCGGCCTCCTTGCCCTTGTCGGGGCTGGCGAAACCGGAGAAGTCCGAGCCATGGGTCAGGTACTGCACGTCGACCTTGACCGCGGGCTTGGTGTCCTTGACGCCCTGGGCGTAGCCCGCCTCGAACTTCTTGATCAGCGGGGTGTCCACACCACCGATGAAGCCGACGTGGTTCTTCTTGGTCTTCAGAGCCGCGGCGACACCGGCCAGGTAGGAGCCCTGCTCCTCGGTGAACGTGATGCTGTCGACGTTCTTGGCGGTCGCGACCGCGTCGATGAGGCCGAAGTTGACCTTCGGGTACTTGGCGGCGACCTTGTCGACCGAGGTGGCGTAGGAGAAGCCGATGGCGACGATCGGGTTGTAGCCCGCGTCGGCGAGGTCGGTCAGGCGCTGCTCACGGTCGGCCTCGGTGTCGGAGCTCTTGGCGGTCAGCTCCTTGATGGAGCCGCCGAACTCCTTCTCGGCCTTGTCGGCACCGCGCGCGGCGGAGTCGTTGAAGGAACGGTCACCACGGCCGCCGACGTCGTAGGCGAGACCGATCTTGATGCCGCCCTTGCCGCTGTCCGCGGAGGCGGACGACGAGCTGTCGTCCTCGGAGGACGTGCTGCCACAGGCTGTGGCAGTCAGTGCGAGAGCTGCGGTTGCGATACACGCAGCGGAAAGCTTGGCTACCCGGCGCACGGGAGGCTCCTTCACCTGACCTGAGCGCCTTGTCGGCGCTTCATGTGAGCACCATGCCAGTGCCCGGGCCTGGACGCCCCTGCGGCGTCGGCTTCGCGGCATCGTAACGCGCGTAGATGTCGGAAACAGACCTCTTCCGAAGCCGTTATCGATTCGAGGCAAACACCGTCTGAACTGAGGCTCTACGGGCCTCGCACACCGGGATTTCGATGTGCGCACGATTGGCTTACGGGCATGTTGCGCCGGTCGGCGGAACGGCCCCCGAAGAGGCCGTTCGTCACGCCCGGATCACTTCGCGGCGTCCAGCAGGGCCGCCGCCGTGAACAGTTCGACACCGACCGTGATCGCCGACTCGTCGGCGTCGAAGTCGCCCTGGTGGAGATCGCGCACGGTCCGCTCCCCCGGAGTGCGCACCCCGAGCCGCGCCATGGCGCCCGGCACCCGCTCCAGGTACCAGGAGAAGTCCTCGCCGCCGAGGCTCTGCTCGGTGCTCTCCACGGAGTCGGCTCCGCGCCGGGCGGTCATGGCCTCGCGGATCAGCCCGGTGACGTCCGCGTCGTTGACGACGGGCGGGACACCGCGGACGTAGTTGATCTCGGACTTGGCCCCGTGCAGATTGGCGACCTCGTCGATCGCCGCGACGACGATGTCCGGGGCCTGCCGCCAGGTGTCGAGGTCCAGGCAGCGCACGGTCCCGGAGATCTCGGCGTGCTGCGGGATGACGTTGGGGGCGTGCCCCGACTCGATCCGTCCCCAGGTCACGACGAGCCCGGCACGGGTGTCGACCCGCCGGCCGACGACCGCGGGCACGTCGGTGACGACGCGGGCGGCGGCGGTGACGAGGTCGGTCGTCAGATGCGGCCGGGCGGTGTGGCCGCCGGGTCCGTCGAGGGAGATCTCCAGCCGGTCGCAGGCAGAGGTGATCGCACCGGCCTTGAGCCCGATCCGCCCTGCGTCGACCCTCGGGTCGCAGTGCACGGCGAGGATCTTGCCGACGCCCTCCAGCACCCCGCACTCGATGGCGTCCGCGGCACCGCCGGGCAGCACCTCCTCGGCGGGCTGGAACAGCAGCCGCACGGGCCGCGGCAGCAGTCCCCTCTTCTCCAGGTCGGCGAGGACGAGCCCGGCGCCCAGCACCACGGTCGTGTGGACGTCATGCCCGCAGGCGTGCGCCCGATCGGGCACGGTCGACCGGTACGAGCACTCGCTCTTCATGTCGGGGATGGGCAGGCCGTCGATGTCGGCGCGCAGGGCCAGCATGGGCCGCTCGCCGTCCCACTCTCCGATGTCACAGACGAGGCCGGTTCCCACGGCGAGCACCCGGGGCTTCAGCCCGGCCTTCTCCAGCCGCTCCTTGATCGCCGCGGTGGTACGGAACTCCTGGTTGCCGAGCTCCGGGTGCATGTGCAAGTCACGCCGGAACAGCACGAGTTCGGCGTGCAGCTCGTCGCTCAGCGTACCGGGAAGCGCGGCTTCCCCGGGAAGATCGACCTCGGACTCTGGTGACATCAGTTGCTTCACCCTTTTAAGCGTAGGACGCGGGAGTGGCCGACCGACCCTCGATCAACAAAAGTTCAACCCCTGAGGGGAAGAAAATCTGGCCGCTCGACGCATGGGGGTGGATGGAGATGGGTAGGAACCCCGTTTCTCCACGCATACCATGCCTACGCTTTTGCATGCCGATCTGTTCACCTTTCGGAACTCCCCGAAGGCGGAACGGCAACAGAACGGGGCCGGAGTCCCGGAATCATCACCACCGCGCGACGATTCCGCCACGCAGCGCGATCGACCTGCGTGAGCTGGGAAACCTCCCCGCATGAACGCATGCGGATGTGGCGAGGACCAGATTCCCTGGATGCTGACGAAATTCGGCTTCCTGGGCTCGGCGGCGCTGATCCTGGGAGTGCTGATCGTCATGATTGCGGCGGGCTGGCTGCTGTCCTCGCTGGTGTGGCTGGTACGGCGACGGCACGCGGCGGTGTCGCTGGACGAGTCTTCGCCGACGGGCCTGTCGGAGTTCACCTGGACGGAGGAGCCGCCGCGCCCTCACTAGGCCGCGGCCAGCTCGCACCACACGTACTTTCCGCGCTTGCCGCGCCTGGACAGGGGCTGCCACCCCCACAGATCGGCACAGGCCCGCACCAGCGCGAGCCCGCGCCCGTCCTCGGCCAGCACTTCGAACTCCCCTGGCGGATGAAGCGGTTCGGGATCGGCATCCCACGCCCCGATCCGCAACACGCCTGCCGCGTAACGCACCCGCAGGGCGGCCGGCTCCTTGGTGTGCCGTACGGCGTTGGAAACCAGCTCGGTTGCAAGGAGCTCCGCGGTGTCTACCAGGCGGATCAGGCCGTGCATGGTGAGGATGAGGCGGAGGGTGCGGCGGCTGACGGTGACGGCTCGGGGGTCGTTGGGGATGTGGAGGGTGTACTCCCAGGGGGCGGTTTCGGGCATGGGGCAGCTCCGTTGCAGTGATGAGGAACGCAGTAGGCGGGCGGTGGCAATGCCGCAGACGTCATGGCAGGACGGAGCGGTGCGCTTCCGGGATCCCGATGTTCCGCAGGGTGTGCGTCGCGTCACCGACGGTAGACCTTAGTTTTAAGAATCGGCAAGCCGGTCGCGTAATCTGCCCCCGAACGAGTCGTGCTCCCAGGCACGTTGAGCTGAAGGGTGGTCGATGGGGACCAAGCGCGAGCCCACGGCGCGGCAGATGCGTCTGGCGGTCGAGTTGCGCAGGCTCCGCGAGGCGGCAGACCTGAGTGCCCGCGAAGCAGCGGCGCTGCTCGGAGTGAACTCCGTCCAGATCAGTCAGATCGAGTCGGGTGTCTCGGGTGTGAGCGAGAAGCGCCTGCGCCTCCTCGCCGCCAACTACTCCTGCTCGGACAGCGAGTTGATCGACGCCCTGATGGTCATGGCGACCGACCGCAGCCGCGGCTGGTGGGAGGAGTACCGAGGGCGGCTGCCTTCGCCGTTCCTCGATCTCGCGGAGCTGGAGCACCACGCCACGTCCCTGCGGGAGGCTCAGTTCCTGTACATCCCCGGCCCGCTCCAGACGGAGGACTACGCCCGCGCCGTATACGCCTACAGGGTCCCTGAACTCCCCGACGACGAGCTGGAGTTGCGCGTCGAGCACCGAATGCGGCGCAAGGTGCTCCTCGATGGCCCCGCCCCCAAGCCGTACGAAGCCGTGATCCACGAAGCGGCGCTGCGCATCATGGTCAGCAATCGCGCTGCCTCGCGTGCCCAGCTCTCCCGCGTCCTTCAGCTCTCAGAAGCGGACCACGTCACCGTCCGCGTCATCCCCTTCGCCCTGGAGGAGTTCGCAGGTGCGGCGAGCGCCATGGCATATGCGGGAGGAGCGGTACCGAGACTGGACACCGTCGTACGGGACGGTCCTCACGGTGCGGCCTTCATCGATGCCGAAGCCCAGCTCAGCGCCTTTCGAACGCTCTTCCGTAAAGTGGAGGCCGTGTCGCTCGACCCGGAGCGGTCGCGTGACTTCATCCACAGGTTGGCGAAAGAGCTGTGAGGCACCCTATGGACACCCCCGGCAACTGGCGGAAGTCGTCCTACTCAGGCCCCGGCGACGGCGACTCCTGCGTCGAGATCGCGAACTCCCCCACCCACATAGCCATCCGCGACTCCAAGGTCCCGGCCGGCGCCACCCTCACCGTCCCGGCCGAGGCCTTCACCGACTTCCTCGAATCCCTGAAGTGACCACGTCTCGCTGCCAGATGACCGTCACCCAAGGACCGGGGGACCGACCACCCAGTGGAAGAAGTCGCCGTACTCCGGCCACGGCCTTCACCCCCTTCACAAGACGTCGTTTCTTTTGGTGAACGTCCGTTGCTTGCTGCAGTTGTCGATCGCTAGGAGCACTCCTGTTGAAGGGCGGCGAACGCGGTGCTGGCGGAGCCTGAAGGGAACATCTGCAGAACGGAGGCATGGTCCGGCTTCGTGATCACGTAATGCTGCGCAAGGTAGGAGAGGCCACCCCAGGATTCCCGTGTGTGGGCTCGCATCAGGACCTGACCGCATCGCGCACAGACGATCCAAGGCACGAGGACGAGGTCGGCCGGGTCATGGCCGGACTCGGCCAGCGCCGCCTCGGCGCTCCCGCCGTCCAGCTCGATCAACTTCAAGCAGGCGGTCTGGTCGGCCCGACGGCATTGGAGGATCTGTGGTGTGAGGGCCTCTCTCTCGCCCCAGACCTCCGCAAGCACAGACAGTTGGGCTCTGGTCGTCTCGCTGATCGGCGTCTCATGGGCGAGGAGCCCGGAAACGAGCTGGCGAAGCCCCGCCTCTTGTTCCCCGATGTCCCAGCAGTCCTTGACCTCTTGGGCCTCGGCCTCCGGCAGCAAAGCGGCGAGCCGTTCCCAGACAGCAACGTCATCAGTCACCTGACAGACGCTACCGGGCGGCGCGGCCTCCCAGACGCCGGACGCAAATGGGCTTCACCGCAATCGCGGTGACGCCCATGAAGTGCTCAGACTTGCGCTCGTGGCGCCGATGCAGCCGACGGCACCCCGTCAGCCACGACATCGTCCGTTCCACCACTCAGCGGTGCCGACCGAGGCGAGCCGAACTCTCGACGCCTCGGCGGGCAATTCGTGGGGTGATTCCACCGGAACAACTCCCACAACTCGTCCGGGTCCGGGTGCTCGACAAGCCGTTCCATGCGGAACCGATGCTCCAGCTGCGCCAAAGGAAACGGCGTCCAAGGGTCCTGAATTCACCGCACTCGGACGTCGCCAACTCCCGTCGGTAGACCGGCCGGTGGCCACCAAGGGAACTCCGCGAGGCGCACCGACCCGCTCCGCACGGTGAGCCCAGCGACCCGGCTAGGGTGCAGCGGGTGAACGTCGACTTCATACAGGCCACCCGAACCTCGTACGACACGATCGCCGATGCCTACACCGAGCAGTTCTCGGACTGGTCCGGCATCCCGCTGCTGGACAGAGTCCAGATCAACGGCTTCGCGGAGCTGGTGAAGGAGCAGGGCGCGGGCCCTGTGGCCGACGTGGGCAGCGGTCCCGGCCACGTCACCGCCCAGCTCTCCGCGCTCGGACTCCAGGTCTTCGGCGTGGACGTCTCACCCAGGATGGTGGAACTGGCCCGCCGGGCCCACCCCGGCCTGCGCTTCCACGTGGGTTCGATGACGTCACTTGACCTGCCGGCCGAGACCCTGAACGGAATCACGGCCCTCTACTCGATCATCCACGTCCCCGACGAGCACCTCCCGAGGGCGTTCGCCGAGTTCCACCGCGTCCTGAAGCCGGGCGCCCACGCCTTGATCGGCTTCCAGTACGAGCCCGGCGGCGGCCACATGCACCTCGATGAACGCTTCGGCCACAAGATCTCCCTCGACTACCACTGGCGCACCCCGGACGAGGTAGCGGAACACCTCACGGAGGCGGGCCTTCAGGTGATCGTCCGGGTACTGCGGGAGCCGCTGGACGAGGAGAAGCTGTCCCGGGCCTACCTCGTGGCAAGGAAACCGGCGTAGGAGAGGGTCGCCCCGCCTCGTCACCGCTCGACCTGATAGGTAGCGAGGACTGAAGTAAGATTCAATCTACGTAAGAATGGATCTACCTTAGTCGCCGGAGGTCATCTCATGGAGTTCCATGGTCGGGCCGCAGATCTCGGACTCTTGGCTGAACAGCTCACCTCGGTGACAGAAGGCAGTGGAGCCACGCGGGGGCGGGCGGTGGTCATGACTGGTCGGCGCCGAGTGGGGAAGTCGCGGCTGGTCCAGGAATTCTGCGACCGCTCGGGAGTGCCGTACGTGGTGTTCCAGGCCACCCGCGGACGCAACCCCGCGACGGAACGTGCCGAATTCGCCACGGCTCTGGCTCAGTCCCCGCTGCCGGAGGCGGAGCTGGTCGCCGGCCTCCAGGCGCAGGACTGGAATCAGGCCCTGCGCTCGCTGGCGCTCGCGGTCGCCGATGACTCTCCCAGCATCGCGGTGATCGACGAGGTCCCCTGGCTGGTCGAACAGGATCAGGAGTTCGAGGGCGCACTCCAGACAGTCTGGGACCGTCATCTGTCTTCCAAGCCGGTGTTGCTCCTGCTCGTCGGCAGCGATGTGTCGGTGATGGAGGCGTTGCAGTCGTACGGACGTCCGTTCTTCGGCCGGGCGGCGAAGATGACCGTCCAGCCCCTGAACCTGGCCGACGTCCAGGCCATGACCCAGCTGAAGGCGGCTGACGCCGTGGACGCCCATCTGATCACTGGGGGGTTTCCGGAGATCGTGCAATCGTGGCGTCCGGGAACGAGTCGTGTCGACTTCCTCCGGACCTCCGTCGCCAACCCCCTCTCCCCCTTGCTGGTGGCCGGCGAGCTGTCTCTCTTGGGCGAGTTCCCCGAAGCGTCGCAGTCACGGGCGGTACTGGAAGCCGTCGGCAGTGGTGAGCGGACGTTCAGCGCGATCGCCGCACAGGCCGGGAGTGGCGGAGCGCTGCCGTCCGGCACGCTTTCCCCGCTGCTGACCACCCTGCAGGCCAAGCGGGTTCTGGCGGCTGATCTCCCCCTGTCCGTCAAACCGGACAGCAAGAACAAGCGTTATCGGATCGCCGACCCGTACCTGCGGTTCTGGCTGGCGTTCCTGCAGCGGGCGATTCCGCTCATCGAGCGTGGGCGTGGTGACGTGGCGCTGGAACGCATCGAGCGATCCTGGTCCACCTGGCGCGGTCGTGCGGTCGAGCCACTGATCCGCGAATCCTTGCAGCGCCTGCTTCCCGACATTGAGTGGCCCGAGACCGAGGCCATCGGCGGCTGGTGGAACCGTCAGAACAACCCCGAGATCGACCTCATCGGCGCAGACCGTGAGCCGGTGGCCCGGCAGGTGCACTTCGTCGGATCGGTCAAATGGCTCGAGAGCCAGCCGTTCGGCCGTCATGAGTACGACGCTCTCGTCCGGGACATGCTGGCCGTCCCCGGCACCGATCCCGACACCGCACGTGTCGTGGTCTCACGCTGCGGGGTGACCGAGGGCCTGCCGCTGACCGCACATTGGGGGCCCGAGGATCTCGTACGGGCATGGCAGCCCCGGTAGCCCGCCGCCTGCGGGCAGCATCGGTACGTGCAGAGTTACCGAAGGAATATAAATCCGAGAATTTTCCGAGTAGCTTGCTCGACGAACCTCAGCGCCACGCGTGAAAGATAGGCACACCAGAGGATGCCTCAGAGAACGGCATCCCATTCTCCCAGGAGAAAACGTAGCGAGAATTCGCGGAGTCGTACTCCACATCGATGCCGACAGGTGACAAATTGAACTCCTGTCGAAGCCACCCCTCCATGGCGAAAGCTGCCACTTCGGGGACATAGTCGCTTGTCGGGAACGTAAGGTCACCCACTCTGATTATGAGACCCTGTGGGTGCAACGTGTTCAGGACGTCCGAGTGCACTGATATTCCGTACATGATCCAGGCAGCGTCACGCCAATGTATTGGGGAGTGCGGAAGCTCCAGCCAGACCTTTCTATGGATCTGCACGGCGCTCACGGGAGCGCTTCCAGAAATAGTGATCTCCGCAGTAATATCCGCAGCCAGTCCACCGATGGGGCTGCGCTTTCTGAATCGAAACGCCTTCACGGAATTACCTCGTCAGATCAAAATACTTCAAGTGGTCTTCACTAGTCAGCCGTTGAACCGCGGAACATGTCCCAAAGCTCGCGAATGGCGGCATGGAGTTCCCCATCCGGCAAGTCGCCAGCCTCTCTGAGATCCGGATCGGAAGTATAATCCTCTAGGATCATGAAAACACGGTCGAACAGATCAGAAAGAGGCGCTTTGAGGCGTTCGCCGTTTGCTTGGGAAATACGGCGAGCATCCCACCAATCGTGCGCGAAATCCGACGAGGACCGCGTGCCGTTTACGAATTCATTCAACAGTGCCAGTTGTCTCGCTGTCTCACTGTCAGGGGCGGCGTCATCATGAAGGGACCACGCTGTGTGCCGGGGTGGGTAAGCCCGAGCCACCGTCATCAGAGTGGGGTACCGGGACGACAGGGCGCGGGCATAGCGTTCGAATCGCACACGTGCTGCATCGACACCCTCGCCGACGGCATTGGCCATGAATCGGGTGCTTCCCGCGACGGCGGCATAACCACCCTCTCGAAATAGCACGGCACCTTGCCTGTCAGGCGTGTAGATGACCGACGGCGGGCGGATTCCTTGCTGCCCGGAGTCGATGGGGAACTGCTGCAAGGCGCCGCCGGGGGCGATGTTGGGAGCTGCTGCGAGACTCTCACAGAAGACAACTGTTGCACCGACAGCTCGGCAGCCGGACGCGATGCGCCGAGTCAGCGCGGCATCCATGTGCGACCCCGCCGGTACGGGGGCGACCGATTTTCCCTGCAGCCACACCACGGAGAATTCCCCGCGTGTATTGACCACGGACTCGGGGCCGTGAGGCTGATTGCGTCCCGGCTGCATCACCAGAGAAATCCTTTGTCGATAATATCTACGAATTGCCGGTCCGACGGTTTCCAAGCAGACCAGAATTTTCCATCGGCAAACCATTCGCGAACCGGCTACGGCTGAACCGGGTATGGGAAGGCGAAGCACATGAAATAAGGGTCCATTTGAACACACAACCGGACTCCGATAAGGAAAACTGGCCACCCACACGGGGCCAGGAAGAAACACGTACGGTGGATCCATATTGGACTAATCGCAACGACCCTCGCGGATACAGCGGTTGGCTCCTACGCAAGCCCATTCACTCTCATGCGGGACGCCTACCTGCATTGCGACGACGGAACCGACGACATGTTGCAAATGGCCTTGCACTGGACGAGTGCGGCCTCAGCTTGGCGGTCACGAGCTACGTGGCTCTACCCGACGGAGAGGCAATCTCGGCAGCCCGTCTACTCCTACGGCTATGGAACACAGGAGGCAAGTTCGCTGCTGTCCACAGGCACGCGGTGCGAGCGGCTCTGCTTTCCTTCACCCCGGAGGCAACAGAGTTCACCAAAGGCTATCTGACTGCCGTTATACGCCAATGAAAGTTGGCCAACCGTCCCGTGCTGCAGGATTGGTTGAATCGGGCTTTCGATGCGATCAACACAAGGGCGCCCTACGAATCGCGTAGTTCCCTCCTTGAGGAGCCGCCCTACCCGCCCGACAGCGATATATAGCCGCCCCACGGCACGAGACCCCAGCCTCGATCGTTCATGAATGAGATCACTTGGCCGGCTCTCACGGGGTAGGTGCCGAGGATGTACTGCGAATCATAAATGCGGTGATGGACCCATCGTCAGCCAAGTGCACTTGAGCATCTCCGCACTCAAGTATGCGAGATGTGCGATCTTCAGAGAAAGACAGAAGCACGGCATCCTCTCGCTTACACAACGTCACTCTTTCGCTGGACGCCAAGACTCCCGACGTGAATTCTGAATAATCAGGATTTTCGGCGACTCCCCACGCGGAGCAGTCGAAAACAGGGATCCCCGGTTCAGGATCCGGTAGCAAGCCTGAGATTACGTCACCTACCGATCCGGAAGGTTCGTCAATGACGATCAACTCCCGCAGAGCTCCGGAATGCGGGTCCACCTTGATCTCCAGCTCTGCACCCGTGTCGCTACTGATCCTCCAGTACAGGGGCTGCTCACTGCCACCCACCCCCCAAGTCACAGTGAGAGGAATATAGGGGTCACTCACAATCTCTACTGTGGCGCACCCCGTCACGCCGATGACTCTGATCACGTAAGTTGCCTTATCCTTTATAGAGTGCGTGCACCAAAGCTGGCAGCGGGTCTTCCGGTCGCTTGTTGAACTTCAGCTCCCAGTCGGCCACCTCAATCATCTTACCCAACGGGATTCCGTCTTTCGTAGCTGCAATCACTGCCTGTTGCAGGCTACCGAGTTGGGCCTGGTTGATCAGGGCTATCTGACCCGGGGAAGCCATCGCAGATATCCTCCCCTGTACATATTCATTCATATGTTTCGTTGCATTCCCATGAACCCATACACGCTGCTCTCCAGCCTGCATTTCGAATGACTTCGGAAGCTCGGTCCCCGGATAGTTGGGCTGTGTCGGTTTAATTTCATCCCAGATCTTCTCTGAGCCGCAGCCAGGCGCCAGACCCAGGACGTCGACCCAGGTTTGTGGATTGTTGACGTACGTCGCCGGGTTCGGCGCCGGCGTCAAGCCCAATGGATCGGGGGTGGTGTACCGCGCGGTCTCGGGGTCGTAATAACGGAAGTAGTTGTAATGCAGGCCGGTTTCGGGGTCGTAGTACTGGCCCGGGAAGCGGAGGGGGGTGTAGGTGGTGCTGTCTGTTGACCAGGCTGTGGTGCCCCAGAGGGTGCTGCGGGTGCGCCAGGCTACGTCGCCCTGTTCGTCGACCAGTTCGGTGGGCGTGCCCACCAGGTCGGTGATGATTGCGAAGAAGCGGGAGTCTATTTCGGCCTGGGAGGCGTCGGCCGCGGTGATGCGTTCCGTCTGGGCGATCGGGTGCAGGCCCTGGTGGTCCCAGGTCAGCGTCACCGGGTTGGGGAGGGACGGGGACGTCGTGGTCTGTTCGCAGAGGGTCGTGCCGTCCCAGGTGAAGTCCACCTGTTCCAGGACTGATTCGCCGTCCGGGGCCAGGCGTTGTTTGGCGATACGGCGGCCCAGGGCGTCGTATCGGTAGCGCCAGGTCGTACCGTCCGGGGTCCTCACCGACGTGAGGCGGTCTTCCGCGTCCCACTCGTAGCGCCAGGTGTCCGGCTTGCGGGACAGGCGGGTTTTCTGGCGGAGGGTTACGCGGCCCGCTTCGTCGTGTTCGTAGCGGATGGCGCCGGCGCGGGTGATGCGGGTGCCCGTGTAGGTGCGGGGGCCCTGTGCTTCCTGGCCCGGGTGCGTGGAGGGCCAGCTTGCTGACGTCTGGTTGCCCGCCTCGTCGTAGGCGTACGTCTCCGACCAGTTCGGCGCGTGGACCGCTGTGACCCTGCCCGTCTGGTCCAGGTCGAAGGTGCGGGTGCCGTTCAGGTCGTCGGTGATCGCGGTGAGGTTGCCGTCGGCCCGGTAGGTGTACGCACGGTGGTGGAGGCGTTGGGTGCTGGGGCCCGTGAGGTCCTGTTTCGTCAGGCGGCCCACGGGGTCGTAGGCGCTGGTGAGGGTGAGGGCCTCGCCGACCGCGCGGGTCAGTTCGCGGCCCGCCGCGTCGTGGGTGAATGTCAGGGTGCGGCCTGACGTGGTCAGCTCTGTGCGGTTGCCTGCCGTGTCGTGGGTCCAGGCGCTGTTCGCGCCGGTGGGAGTGGTGCGGCTCGCGCGGCGGCCGAGTGCGTCGTACGTGTACGTCATCTCGCGGTCGTTGACCGTCTCCGACAGTACGCGGCCAGCCTGGTCGCGGTGCAGGGTCAGGGTCGCGTCCGAGGACGCTGCTTGCGTCAGGGCGCCTGTCAGGTCGTACGCGTACGTCGTGGTCGTGCCCGGCGCGTCCTTGCGGATCACTTGGCCCAGGACGTCGCGTTCGAAGTGGATCCTCTGACCGGTCGCGGTGGTGCGGGCTGTCAGTTGGCCTGCCGGGTCGTGTTCGTACGACACCCTGCGGTTGTCGAAGTCCGTCTCCGCGATCAGGCGGCCCGTCGCGTCGTAGTCGTAACTCCAGGTCAGGCCCTGGGGGTTGGTGACCTGGGTTAGGTGGAGTTCCGTGTCGTGGGTGAACTCGTAGCGCACTCCGTCCGGGCCCGTGCGGGCCGACATCAGGTCGAAGTGGGTGTACTCGTAGCGGGAGACCGCGCCCAACGCGTCCGTGTGGGTGGTGCAGTTGCCCTCGCCGTCGTACGTCCAGGACTCCGTTGTGCCATCGGCCGCCGTACGGCGGGACAGGCGGCCCTCCACCGTCCAGGACAGGTGTGTGACCGCGCCGAGTGGGTCGGTGATCGTCACCGGGCGGCCGAAGGGGTCGCGGTCGTAGCGGGTCACCGCGCCCAGGGGGTCCGTGATCTCCAGCGGCAGGCCCGCCTCGTTGGAGTGGACCCTCGTCGTCGCGCCCGTCGCGTCCGTGAGCGAAGTCAGGTGGCCACGGTCGTCGTAGGTGAAGCGGGTCGTCACGCCGGACGCGTCGGTCACCGATGTGCGGTTGCCGAACTCATCGTATTCCTGGGTGACTTGGGGGCCACTGGGGCCGGTCACGGTGACCGGCAGGCCGGCTGCGTTGTACGCGACGCTCGTGTAGTGGCCGTCCGGGCGGACCGCCAGCACCAGGTGGCCTGCCTCGTCGTACACGTAACTCACCGTGCGGCCCAGGGGGTCGGTGACGCTGAGCGGACGGTCGTGGGCGTCGTGGGTGGTGCGGATCGTCGTCCCGTCGGGGGCGGTTTCCGCGACCACTTGCAGGTCGGCGTTGATCTCGTAACGGGTGCTGTGTCCCAGGGAGTTGACCGCTGTGATGGTCCGGCCACCGGTCTGCGGGTCGATCTCGCCGTAGTCGTACGTGTTGTGCAGGTGGCCGGCCTCGCCGCCCTGGGAGGTGCAGCGGTTCTCGGTGTCGTAGGTGTAGTGGTACGACGAGTCGTTCGTGTCCGTCCATGCCGTGATCCGGCCGAGCGTGTCGTTGGTGAAGCGGGTGGGCAGGCCCGAGGAGTTCGTCACGGACGCCAGGTGGCGCTGGTCGTCGTAGGCGAAGCGGACCAGTTCGATGTCGTCGGCCAGTCGCAGCGCCGTGATACGGCCGCCCTCGGTGGAGATCCTCACGTGGTAGCCGGCCGAGTGGACGATCCCGGTGGGGGCGCCGTCGTCGTCGTACTCGAAGGTGAGCCACTGGCTGCCCGAGCGGTCGATGACCTGGGACAGCAGGGCGATGCCGTCGCCGCCCGGGCCCGCGAAGTCCCAGAGGCGCCCCGACTCCGGGTCGGTGACCGTGTAGTCGCCCCGGTCGTCCACCGTCAGCGGCCAGGGGGCGCCTGCCGACGGCAGCACCGGGACGCCCGGCGCGGGGTGCGGGTAGGCCAGCAGGGAGCCGTCCTCGCGGACGAAGATGACGCCCTCCGCGTCGATCTCCAGGCGCTGGTCGGCCGTCGAGGTCCAGCGGGGGCCGAACCAGCGGCCTGCCTCGTACGACGACTCGAACTGGCGGGAGAAGACCAACGGGAGGCGGGCGGGGAGGGTCACGTCCATCTGCGGCAGGGACATGCGGCCCGTGGCCATGTCGATCGGGTCGCCGCCGAACACCCTGCATTTCAGCTCGCGGGCGAAGTTCTTCAGCGAGCTGGTCACGCCCCTGCGTCCCGCCTGCGTCGCCGCGCCCTTGCCGACGCCTCTCAGCGCGTCCCGCAGGCCTGCCCGGCCGAGCCCGCCCGCGCCCTTCCCCCCGACCAGGTTCGAGATGAAGTACCCGCCCGCGTCGCCCGGGTCGCTCGACCAGCCCGTGCCCAGGAGCGACATCGGCAGGCGTTCCGGGTGGGCCGCCGTGCCGACCAGGCCTGCCAGCAACATGCTGGAGTTCTTCGACCAGTCGCCGGGGTGGGTGAGGTTGTAGGGGTCGAGCGGGTTGACCGTGCGGGCCAGTTTCAGCATGTCCGTGCCGCCGCGCAGGAAGCCGCCCAGGACGTGGACCGAGTTGAGCTGGGTGCCGACGAACAGGTCCGCCGCGTCGGCGCCCATGCGGTCGGTGAAGTCCGGCTTCTTCGGCGCCGATTCCAACGCGGCAGCTATCTTGCGGCGAGCGTCATCTGCCGTATCGGTGCGCTGGCGACGCGCTGCGGACAGGGTTTCCTGCGCCTCCTCGCGACCCGCAGTGCCCGGGTCGACGAACTCGCCGGGCCTGGTCGGCTTCACACCCGGGTCGCCGCCCGCCTCGGCGGTCGCGTTGTACCGCTCGGCCGCCTGGTTGTACGCCGTCGCCTTCGCGTCGTAGGCCTCCGCCGCCCGCCGGGAGGCGTCCTGCGCGCTGCGGTAGGTGTCGATCGCCAACTGCGCCTGCCGCTGCGCCCAGCTCACCATGTCCGCGTACGCCTCCAGCGCAGCCGCCGCGGCCGTGCACGCGTCCGCCGCCGTCAGCCACTGCTTGGGCTGTACGTCGAACTTGGCGCGGAAGGCGTCCGCCGCCTGGCCGCGCCACTCGCCCGGGTCCAGCGAGCGCATGCCCTGGCCGACGTTCTCGAAGGCGGTCGCGAACTTCCGCAGATGGCCCGCACGGGCCCGCAGCGCCCCCTCGCTGCCGTGGATCAGTTCCCTCGGGTCCTCGGTCTGGCCCAGCTCGCGTTCGGAAACCGTGCCGCCCAGGCGGTTGTTCACGCTCTCGCCGAAGTCACGGACCTTTTCGGCGGCGCCTTCCGCGCCCACGTCCGACAGCAGTCCCGCCGTCTTGTCCGTGCCCCAGTTGACCACCTCGCCGACGCCCTTGTTCAGGCTGTCGGAAGCGCTCTCCAGGCCGTCGCCGAAGTCGTCGACCAGGTCCCCGAAGCCCATCAGCCCTCACCCTGCTCATCGGCGGAGGGAGGCCCGCTCCACTGCCACTCGGTGTCCGAACCGAACAGCCCCGTCGGGTCGAGCATCGCGTCCGGTGTCACCGTCGACGTCTCCAGGTCCTCCGCCGCCTGCGACCAGGCCGCCTTCACCTCGTCCTGGCCCGATGTGAAGGACTCCGCGCTGTAGTCCGCGTTCGCCACCTGCGAGACCGGGTTGTCCTTCAACGTCTCCGACCAGGAACGGTTCTTCACCTCGTCCGGGGAGAGGTAGGGGTTGCCGGTGCCCGTCGTCCACACCGTCTTCAGGGTGTTGGAGACGTACTGCTCCTGCTCGTGGTAGATCCCCGCCGACAATCCCAAGCGGCCCGCGAACTCGTTCGCGTCCTGCATCAGCGAGCGCACACCCCAGCCCCAGCGGTCGCAGAAGTCCGCGAACACCTGCTGGAGGGCGTCGTCTCCCGCCTCAAGACCCGTCATCGCCAGATCACCGAAGCCGCGGCCCAGGTTCGCCTCGATGTCGAAGCCGAACTCCTTCAACTCCGCCATCGCCTGGTTGATACCGCGGGTGATCCGCTGCATCGCCTCCGGATCGACCTGATAGCCGTCAGCCCCGCTCATGCCGCCGACTCCTTCGAGTCGACGTCCACGGCCACCGCGTCCGGCACGATCCCCGCAACCGGCGGCAGGACGAAGCCAGTTGGACTCCCCGCGTCCACCGCGATGCCCACCGGCCCGTCGATCGCCGGGATCACCTGGTCCAGCAGTCGCGCACCGAACACCGGCACCCACCCAGGGGCGGCCTCACCCCGAGCGGCGGCGAACCCTTCCAGCGCCGCGACTTCCGTAAACGCGAACAACCAGCGGATACCGCCCGACTCCGCCGACAGCAAGGAGCCGTCCACCACCGGCACCAGCACCTCGCCGCGCCGGAACTCCCCCACCAGCGCCCGTGGATCACCCTGGCCTGAAGCCGCCAGCTCCGTCAGCCGGTCCCGCAACGCCTCGGCACTCACGTCAGCCGCCCCCGTCGTAGCCATCATCGAACGTCGCACAAGTGAACGACGATGCTAGACGATGACAGCTGAGCGCTCAGCCCGCCACGACCGCCGACAACCGGTGCACACCCCGCGCCGTCCCCGTGACCCCCGACAGGAACCCCTGCGCGCGCGGGGAGGCCGTCTCCGTCAGCCAGTCCGGGTCGATGTCGCAGACCGAGACGCGGACCTCCGTGCCGGCCAGGGCGAGGGGCAGGGTGTGGACGACCGTCGACGGGAAGCTGAGGATCGTACGGCCGATGGGGCCCCGGCGGGCGATCAGTTCCAGGGGGAGGTCGGGGCGGACGATCTCCAGGCCCGTCTCCACAGCCAGCCGGTGCAGCTTCTCCGTGGACTCGCGGCGGTGAGCGAAGTAGCGGGTCGTGCCGTGGGCCTTGGCGAGGCCCGTCACCGCCTCCAGATAGCGGTCGCCGTCCACGACTCCCGTCTCCACCAGCGAAGTGCCCACCATGTCGGCGCCCTTGGTGATGCGGGGCGGGCCGAAGCGGGAGCGGGTCCAGGCGAAGGCGTTGGACGAGACCGTCACCCCGGCCGGGGTCTCCTCCATCGGCATGGAGGAGAAGATCTCGACCCTCCGGCCCTCACTCGGCGTCAGTCGCTTGCGGGCCGCCGCCGAGACCGGGGCGAAGGCCAGGTCCCGGGGGCTGGGGCGGCCGCCCTTGCGGTGCCAGCGCACGAGGCGTTCGCCGCGGGCGAGTTGGGCGACGAACTCCATGGTGGCCGTGCCGTCGTCGACGACGACCAGGTCGGGGGCCTTGGTGATGGTGAGCAGCAGTTGTACGTAGCGGGAGAAGGGGTCGCCCAGGACGATCCGGTCCGCCTTGCGCAGGCTGCCCGCGAGGCCCCCGATGGTCTGGAAAGGCGCCGAGGGGCCGCCTCTCGCCTCTTCCCAGCGGACCTGGTGGCCCTCTTCGCGGGCGAGTTCCGCCATCCGGCGCAGCTGGCCGCGGGTCATGGGGTCGGTCGGGGACAGCACGACGAGGGTGAGCTCCGCGCCGGGCGCGTGGGCGTGCGCCCACTCCAGCACGTTCAGCAGCTGGACCGGGCTCTCGACGAAGGCGAGAGTGCGGTGGCCGGTGTTCCCGGCTCGGGGGCTCATCGACGTACGACCGTCCCGTCGTAAGGCGCTCATGAAGCGCGGGTGTTGAACACCGGGTCCCCGGAGCGGCAACCGCCGGGGACCCGGTATCTGGTGGGTCAGACCGAGACCGGCTCGCCCGCGGCGGCGGCGATCTCCGCCTCCGCGACGACGCCCGAGACGCGGCGCAGCTTCTTCATGGGGCCGAGCTCGGAGTCGTAGACCTTCTTGACGCCGTCGCCGAGGGAGGCCTCGATGGTGCGGATGTCCCTGACGAGCCTCTGAAGGCCCTGCGGCTCCACCGACGCGGCCTGGTCGGAGCCCCACATGGCGCGGTCCAGGGTGATGTGGCGCTCGACGAAGGTGGCGCCGAGGGCGACCGCCGCGAGGGTGGTCTGCAGGCCCGTCTCGTGGCCGGAGTAGCCGATCGGGACGTTCGGGTACTCGTCCTGGAGGGTGTTGATGACGCGCAGGTTGAGCTCCTCGGCCTTGGCCGGGTAGGTCGACGTGGCGTGGCAGAGCAGGATGTTCTCCGAGCCGAGGACCTCGACCGCGTGGCGGATCTGCTTCGGGGTGGACATGCCGGAGGACAGGATGATCGTGCGGCCCGTGGAGCGCAGGGCGCGCAGCAGCTCGTCGTCGGTGAGGGAGGCGGAGGCCACCTTGTGGGCGGGGACGTCGAACTTCTCGAGGAAGGCGACGGCCTCGGTGTCCCACGGGGAGGCGAACCAGGCGATGTTCCTGCTCTTGCAGTACTCGTCGATCTGGCGGTACTCGTCCTCGCCGAACTCCACGCGGTGGCGGTAGTCGATGTACGTCATCCGGCCCCAGGGGGTGTCGCGCTCGATGTCCCACTGGTCGCGCGGGGTGCAGATCTCGGGGGTGCGCTTCTGGAACTTCACGGCGTCGCAGCCGGCCTCGGCGGCCACGTCGATGAGCTTGAAGGCGTTCTCCAGCTCGCCGTTGTGGTTGATGCCGATCTCGCCGCAGATGTAGACGGGCTGACCGGGACCGGCGATGCGCTCGGTGCCGAAGGTGCGCAGGCGGGAGTTAACAGACATGGCGGGACCGTTCCTTACTTGTTGAGGGAGTCGAGAGAGGGGCCGAGGATCCAGCTGGCGATCTCTCGGATCGCGCCGTCGCCACCGGGGACGGTGGTGACCGCACGGGCGGCGCCGCGTACCACGTCGTGGGCGCTCGCGACCGCCACGGGCCAGCCCACGAGGGCGAAGCACGGGAGGTCGTTGACGTCGTTGCCGACGTAGAGCACGCGCTCGGGCGCGATGCCCTGCTCCTCGCACCACTGCTTCAGTGCGAGGTCCTTCCGGTCGATGCCGTGCAGGACCGGGATCTTGAGCTTCCGGGCCCGGGCGGCGACGACCGGGTTCTGCTCCGTGGAGAGGATCAGCATCTTCTGGCCGCTCTTGCGCAGGGCGGCGATGCCGAGGCCGTCCCCGCGGTGCACGGAGACGAACTCCTTTCCATCGGCGTCGATCAGCACCCGGTCGTCGGTCTGGGTGCCGTCGAAGTCCAGTACGACCGCGTCGACGTCGTCCGCCGTCGGCAGCGAGCCGGTGCGGCCCGCGTCGAACAGGGGGGCCAGCGCGCGGGCGCGGGCCAGGTCGTGCGGGTCGTCGATCTCCAGCACGCGCGCGGGGTCGGTGCGCACGAGTTCGGTGCGGCCGAAGAAGCGGTGCTGGTGCTTGCGGAAGCCCGCCGCGTCCATCGCGTAGGCGGCGCCGGTCTCCAGGAGGTCCTGGGGGCGGTCCTGGCGGCGGGGGCGGTAGGACTTGTCGTGGTTGACGCCGTAGCCGCCGCCGGCTTCGGCGTCCGCCTCCGCGACGGTGCCGGCCGCGGCCTCGTCGTCGGCGTCGCGCCAGACGAAGCCGTGGAAGGGGGCGACGGTGACGGCCGTGTCGGCGCCGTTCTCGGCGATCGCGGCGGCGACCCCGTCGATGTCCTCGCGGACGATGAAGGGGCTCGTGCACTGCACGAACACCACGACGTCGACGGCCGCGCCGTGCAGGGCCTCGTGGGCGTCCATGGCGTGCAGGACGGCGGCCTCCGAGGTCGCCGTGTCACCGGCGATGGCGGCGGGCCGCAGTACGACCTCGGCGCCGGCCTCGCGGGCGGCGGCGGCGATGGCCTGGTCGTCGGTGGAGACCACGACGTCCGTCACCAGCCGGGTGGCCAGGCACTCGCGCACCGCCCTCGCCACCAGCGGCACTCCCCCGACGGGGGCGAGGTTCTTCGCGGGCACGCCCTTGGAGCCGCCGCGCGCGGGGATCACCGCGAGGACCCGGCGCACGGTGGCGCGTTGGTCGGCTTGCGGGTGGGGCATGGGATGCGCTCCTTGGGCTGCGGCGGAGAGTTCGGGGGTCGTTACGTCGGGTGCGGGTGTGTGGGGGGCTGGTCGCGCCCCGCGGCGGAGCCGCTGATCGATACAGCCCCGCGCCCCTAGGTGGGTTGGCGTTCAGCTGTGTTCACAGCTCGCCCATCCGGCGGATCACCGGGGCCACCCGCTGTACTCCGTGGCGGTATGCGCCCCTCGCCGCGCGGCGCACGATCTGCCGTACCGGGCCCGGCTCCCGCTCGTGGGCCGGGGCGCCCGGCAGCGGGGTGCCATCGGGGCCGAGGTGGTGGCGGGCGAGGATGCCGGGGAGGTAGCCGGGGGCGGTCACCGGTGTGTAGTAGGGGGTCAGCGGGGGGCGATGCGGCGAGGCCAGCAGCTTGGTGATGCGCTCCCGGGCCGCGTCGAAGGCCCGCCCGTACGAACCTCCCCCAGAGGGGGTGCCCCCAGCGGCCACGCCCTGCCGGGCCACCCACTCCTCGTCGGGCACCGGGCGGTGTCCGGCGTCCAGTTGGTCCCAGGAGGCGAGGCAGCCGGAGCCCACGAAATGGTGGTTGCCGAGCACCTCACGGATGCCGAGGTCGGTGAGGACGGCGGTCGGGATCCGGCGGTGCAGCGACTCCAGCGCGGCCGTCGAGCTGATCGTGACCAGCAGGTCGGTACGGTCGAGGACCTCGCCCATGTTTCCGTACACCAGGCGGAAGTTGGCCGGCGGGTCGAGCCGCTGGATCAGCTTCTGGTACGGCAACTCCTCGATGTGCGTGGTGTGTTCGCCGGGCCTGGAGCGAAGCTTCAGCAGCACCTCGCGCTCGGGGTGCAGCCGGGCGTGCCCCACGAGCCGCTCCAGCAGGTACACCCGGTCCCTGCGGTTGTCCGGCACGGAGGGCTGGACCGCGAACACCACGGTGTACGGGTCGTGTTCGCCCTCGTACGCAGCGCCGCCGAGGAACGGCAGCGCCACCTCGGTCACGGAGGAGGCGTCCGCGCCCACTCCCTCGTACACCGCGCGGAACCGCTCGGCGTCCTGGCGGGAGTTGGCGAGGACGAGGTCGGCTCCGTGCCGCAGGAGCAGACCGTCGGCGAGCTTCTCGTAGACGACGCCGACGTAGCCGGTGACGACCACGGGGCGCTCGTCCTGGCCGTCCCAGACCCGCGCGAGACCATGCAGCATCGCCTGGACACCGCCGCCGACCAGGGCCAGGACGACGATGTCGTACGACGTCTCGGCCATGGCGCGCAGGAACTCGACGGCGGTGACCTCCCGCATCGAGTCGGCGCGCACGCCGACCTCTTCGAGCTGGCGCGGGGTGGGGGTGGCCCGGCCGCGCAGCAGGTATCCGTCCAGCGCGAGGCCGACTTGCGCCCCGCCTCGCGGTCCGGCTTCCATGGACGGACCCGGAGCGATGCGGTCGGCGGTCAGCGCACCCCATTTCCAGCGGGTGTCGGAGTCCGCGAGGACGGCGATTCGGAGGGACTTCGGTGTACTTGGCGGCACGACGAAAACGCTAGGAAGCAATTTCTAGGTGCGGCCCAACCGCGAATCAACGAAAAGTTAACAACAGACCACCGAGAGCCGAACTGGCCCGCTGAAGACCGGGAAGTAGACGGGATGCACCGTTCCGACACATTGAGTTCACCCTCAGTCCCCTTGCCGGAAAGTTCCGCTGCCGGACCACCTTCTAGCGTTTCCCGGGTGCCTAAGCTCTCCGTCATCGTGCCGTTCTACAACGTGCAGCAATACGCCCCGGACACCCTGAGAAGTCTCCGCCTGAATGCGCGGCGAGATTTCGAGTTCGTGCTGGTGAACGACAAATCCAAGGACGAAACTCCGGCCATCCTCGACCGTGCGGCCGAGGAGCTCTCGGACGTCGCCCAGGTGCAGGTCATCCACCACGGGACGAACGGGGGGCTCGCCACCGCGCGCAACACCGGCCTGGACGCGGCGCGCGGCGAGTACCTGACGTTCCTGGACGGTGACGACTGGCTCGCGCCGGGCTACCTCACGGAACTGGTCACCGCCATCGAGGAGTTGGGCTGCGACTTCGTCCGCACCGACCATGTGCAGACCGTCGCCCGCGCCCGCACCGTGCACCGGGTGCCGATCGGGCGCCGCAACGAGGTGCTGAACCCACGGGACGCGATCCTGCCCGCCGACCGCACCACCTCCGTGGACTACGCCTACGCGTGGGCCGGTGCCTACCACCGCCGCCTTCTCGACAGGGGCCTGCTGCACTTCACCGACGGGCTGCGCACGGCCGAGGACCGGCCGTGGATCTGGAAGCTGCACCGCGAGGCGGAGTCGTTCGCCGTGGTGAGTCTGCTGGGCGTGTTCTACCGGCGCGGGGTGGCGTCCTCCCTCACCCAGATCGGCGATGCCCGCCAGCTCGACTTCATCCGCGCCTTCGACCAGGTCATCGAGGAGACGGCCGCGGACCGGGACGCCGACCGGCTGCTGCCCAAGGCGGTGCGCACCTACTGCGCGATCATCGCCCACCATCTCTCCGACGAGTCCAAGTGGGAGCCGTCCGTGGCCAAGCAGCTGCGCGCGATGAGCGCGGCGGCCATAAAGCGGATGCCGCAGGACATGCTCGGTGACGTGCTCGACACCATGGACCTGCGCCGCTCCGCCAAGTTGCGGCGGCTGCGGCGGCGGGTCACCTCTGCTAAGGCGGCCGCGTGATGTCCCCGACCAGCTCCCGCACGACCCAGATCTTCTGCGCCTCCACGCTGTACGGCGCGGTCACGCTGGCCGCCGCGATCGACTCCGACCTCTTCGAGGAGGCCGAGCGGCGGGTGCTGCTGGTGTTCAACAACACCGCGACGCCGGAGACCTCGCTGCCGCTGGACGCGATGCCGGGCTTCGAGCCGCTGCGCGACCACTTCGACGAGGTGCTGTCCTGGAACGAGGCCATCCGCCCCTTCCACCCGGGCTCCTGGACCCCCCGCCCGGACGACGTGCCCCTCTTCGAGCGCTATCTGCGGCTGTTGTGGGGACTCGGCGACGACCGCGTCGAACTGATCATGGAGTCCATCCAGGTCACCCCCGCCCTCACCGTGGCCCAGCTGTTCACCGGCGCCCCCATCGACGTCTACGCCGACGGCCTGATGAGCTACGGCCCCACCCGCAGCAAGCTCGACCCGCTGGTCGGCACGCGGGTGCGGCGGCTGCTCCACCTGGACCTGATCGCGGGCCTCACGCCGATGCTGCTGACCGAGTTCGACGTGCCGCCGGTCGTGGTGCCGACGTCCGTCTTCCTGAAGGCGATGAGTGAACTCACCGCGGCCGTCGAGGAGTTGCCGCCGCTGCCGGAGAACGCGGCACTGCTGCTCGGCCAGTACCTCTCCGCGCTGGACATCCTCTCGCCGGAGGAGGAGGAGAACCTGCACGTACGGATGCTGAAGGGCGCGGTCGCCAAGGGGCACAGTTCGGTCGTCTTCAAGCCCCACCCGAGCGCGCCGGCCCGCTTCAGCCGCGCCCTGGAGGCCGAGGCCGGGAAGCTCGGCGTGGACCTCACCGTCCTGGACACGCCGGTGCTCGCCGAGGTGCTGTTCGAGCAGGCCCGGCCCGCGCTGGTCGTCGGCTGCTTCTCCACCGCGCTGTTCACGGCCTCCGCGCTCTACGACCTGCCGGCTGCCCGCGTCGGCACCGACATGCTGCTGCAGCGGCTGACGCCCTACCAGAACAGCAACCGGGTCCCGGTCGTGCTGGCCGACGCCGTGCTGCCGGACCTGGAGGGCCGTGGCGGCGAGGAGGCGGTCCCCGAGGACACCCTCAACGCCCTGGTATCGGCGTTGAGTTTCACGCTCCAGCCGCAGATCCACCCGTCGCTGCGTCCGGCCGCGGAACGCTATCTCGCGGGGCACCTCGGCCCGCGCACCCGGCGGTACTTCAGGAAGAAGCGCCTGACCTCGCTCGGTCTGCCCGGCGGTATCCCGGAGCGGCTTGGCTTCCTGCCCCGCAACGCGACCGCGCGCCGGGTGGTGCGCAGGGCGCGGGCTCTGAAGAAGGCCGTCAAGCGCTGAGCGGAACGTGGGGTGAACCGCGGGGAAATCTCGCGCGACCCTTCGAAAAAGGCCAGGTCATGAGCCTATGACCTGGCCTTTTCCATGTTTACGGAACCTGTGACAAGTCCACACGGCGCCCCTACGATCGCGGCATGCGTATCCCCCAGCTCGAAGAATCCAACGCCCGCATGCTGGCGCACGCACCTTCGGTCCGGCCGGTCGCCACCGGCGACATCATCCGCACCCACCGCAAGAAATTCCCTTATCGCGGCTATGTGGAGATCGACTCCCCCTATTGCCCGCCTTTCGTGATGTTCTGCGTGAATGACGACGCGGTCGGCCTGGACACGCTGTGGAACGGCCGGTTCGGCTACGAGCCCGGCAGCCTCGCCACCTGGTCCCGGCTCGCCGCGAAGAGCGCGACGATCGCGGACGTCGGGGCGCACGTGGGCTACTTCTCGATGATCGCCGCCCTCGCCAACCCGAAGGCGAAGGTGCACTCCTTCGAGCCCGTGGACCAGATCCACGCCCGGCTGTCGGTGAACGTCCGGTCCAACGGCGCGCAGAACGTCAAGCTCCACCAGGCGGGCGTGTCCGGCGAGGCGGGCTGGGCCGACATCAGCGTCCGCTTCGCGGGCAACCTCCTGTCCACGGGTTCGACCCTGGAGGGCGGCGCCGCCGACGCGGAACAGAAGCGGATCCGTCTGGTCTGCCTCGACGAGGTGTTCGCCGAGACCAGGCTGGACCTCATGAAGATCGACGTCGAGGGCCATGAGATGTCGGTCCTCAAGGGGGCCCGTCAGGTGCTCGAGCGGGACCGGCCGACCGTGCTGCTCGAAGCGCTGCGGGACGCGGACATGCAGACCCTCCTCGCCGAGTTCGATCCCCTCGGCTACGACTGCCACTGGGTCACCGAGCACGACGGCACGCTCGTCCCGTGGTACGCGCCCCGGCCGCCCAAGACGCGGAACCTGCTGTTCACGCCGAACCACTGACGCGCCACCGGCCAGAGCCGGGGCCGGGAGGGAAGCGAAAGGGGGCCGACGGCTCCCGGCCACGGCCAGTTCGGCGGGCGTTCACAGACCTTCCATAGCTTCTCCCAATGCCCCAGCAGGACATTCGACCACGAATACCCGATGTCGTCCCGGCGCAGCTGACGCTGCCGGAACGGCAGCCCGTTCGCCGATCCCTCGTCTCGTACGTCCTCCCGGTCTACAACGAGGAAGCCGGCATCACCGCGTTCCACACCGAGCTGGTCGCGGCGCTCGCCGAACGCCCCGAGTTCGACTACGAGGTGCTGTACGTCAACGACGGCTCCGGTGACGGTTCGCTGGCGATCCTCAGGGATCTCGCCAAGAACGACGAGCGGGTCCGGGTCGTCGACTTCGCCCGCAACTTCGGGCACCAGATCGCCATCACCGCGGGTCTCGACCTCGCGCAGGGCGACGCGGTGATCGTGATGGACACCGACCTCCAGGACCCGCCGAGGGTCAGCCTGGAGCTGGTCGACGCCTGGCGGGCGGGTGCGGAGATCGTGCACGCGCGTCGGCGGTCCAGGCAGGACACCGCGTTCAAGCGGGCCACCGCCCACCTGTACTACCGGGTCCTGCGCTCCTCCACCGACGTGGACATCCCGCTGGACACCGGGGACTTCCGGCTCCTGGACCGGCGGGTCGCCGACCAGCTGCGCAAGTACCGGGAGCGCAGCCGGTTCGTGCGCGGCATCGTCGCCTCGATGGGCTACCGGCAGACCGAGGTGGCCTTCGACCGCGACGAACGCTTCGCGGGCGAGACGAAGTACCCGCTGCGCAAGATGGCCCGCCTCGCGGTGGACGGCATGACCAGCTTCTCCACCGCCCCGCTGAAGATGATCACCCGGCTCGGTTTCGTGGTGCTCGCGCTGTCGCTGCTCGGCATCCTCTACGCGCTCGCCATGAAGTTCTTCCGGCCCGAGATCACCGTCTCCGGCTGGACGATGATGATGTGCGTCGTGCTGTTCCTCGGCGGCACGCAGATGCTGTCGCTGGGGGTCATCGGCGCGTACGTCGGGCGCATCTACAGCGAGGCGCAGGGCCGGCCGCTGTATCTGGTGCGCGATGTGATCGGCGGCGACGGTGATCGTTGACACCGCGTCGGCCGGGGCCACCGACGCTCCCGCCCGGCGCCGGCTCTCCCGGCAGCTGCTCAGTTACGCCCTGATCGGCGGCAGCGGGGTCGCCCTGGATCTGGGCGTCTTCCTGCTGCTGCACAACGTGGCCGGGATGAACGAGCAGATCGCCAACGCGCTCAGCACCACGCTCGGCATCGCCAACAACTTCGTGCTGAACGCGCGGTTCACCTTCGAGCGCCGCGACCGTCTCGTCGTGCGCTTCCTGCGGTTCTACGCCGTCGGCCTGACCGGCATCGTCCTGACGAACCTGCTCTTCCTCGCCTTCACCGACGGTCTGGGGATCGACGCCAACCTGATCAAGGCGGGTTCGCTGCCGCTGGTCCTGGCGCTCCAGTTCGTGCTCAACAGAAAGTGGAGCTTCGCATGAACCTCGGCATCATCGGCGCGGGGGCCACCGGCCTCACCGCCGCCTGGGACGCCGTACGCGCCGGCCATCAGGTCACCGTCCTGGAGGCGGCCGACGAACTCGGCGGTTTGGCCGCGTCGTTGGAGATCGGCGGGGTTCCGCTGGAGCGCTACTACCACCACATCTTCCGCAGCGACAAGGCGATGATCGCGCTGATCGAGGAGCTGGGGCTCGGTGACGCCCTGCGCTTCCACAGGCCGACCACCGGCATCTACCGGGGCGGGCAGCTGATCGACTTCACCACGCCCCTCGACATGCTCCGCTTCCCGGGGTTCGGCCCGGTCGGCGCCGTGCGCTTCGCCGGTTCGTCGGCGGTCCTGAAGGCGGTCCGCAAGGGCGACCGCTTCAACGACCTCACCGCGCTGGCCTGGCTGCGCAGGTGGGCCGGGAAGAAGGCCACCGCCGCGATCTGGGAGCCGCTGCTGCGCGGCAAGTTCGGGGACCGCGCCGAACAGGTGTCGATGGCCTGGCTGTGGGCGCGGATCCACTGCCGGACCTTCGAACTCGGTTATGTGGACGGCGGGTTCGAGCGCGTGTACGCGGCGCTCAGGGACGGGATCGAGGAGCACGGCGGCAAGGTCGAGTTCGGCAAGGCGGTGGAGACGATCCGGCAGCCCGGGGCCGACGAGGCCGTGGTGACCTGCGCGGACGGATCGACGTACGCCTTCGAGCAGTTGATCGTGACCACCCCGCAGCCCGCCTTCGCGAAGGCGGCCGGGCTGCCCGACGACAGCACCGTGTGGAAGAACCAGTACCTGGGCGCCACCTGCTTCGTCCTGGAGCTGGACCGCAGCGCCATCCCGTACTACTGGCTCAACATCAACGAGCCGGACTTCCCGTTCCTCGCGGTGGTCGAGCACACGAAGATGATCGACCCGTCCGTGTACGGCGGCCGGCACATCCTCTACGTCGGCAACTACGTGGAGCGCGAGGACTGGCGGTTCACCACGGACCCGGGCGAGCTGCTCGACGCGTTCGTGCCGTATCTGCAGCGGATCAACCCGGCCTTCGAGAGGTCCTGGATCCAGACCTGGCACTTCTCGAAGGCCGGGTTCGCGCAGCCGGTGGTGACGCCCGAGTACCGTGCGCTGATCCCGGCCCATGAGACGCCCCTGAGCCGGGTCACGCTGGCCACGATGGCGCAGATCTACCCGCAGGACCGGGGGCAGAGCTACTCGGTGGCGATGGCCCGCGAGGTCACCGCCTCGCTCGGGCTCAACGCCTGACGCACAGCACGAGCCGCTCCCCCGTGTTCCCGCGCGGGCAGTCGTAGACCGCGGTGACCCGGCGCCACAGTGCCGGGTCGACGTGGCCCGGCTGGAACCAGGGCCGCTCCAGCACCGCGTACGGGGCCGGGTCGTGGTCGACGCAGTCGGCGTTCTCCTTGAACGACTTCAGCTCGGCGACGTCCGGCAGATAGCGGGTGCGCTGGAGGAACGTGGAGATCGGGTAGCGGCACTGCGACGGGTGGTCCAGGTCGTACGCCGTCTCGCCGAAGGCCAGGTACAGCACCGGGACGCCGGGGGGCAGTTCGGCGGCGATCTTGTCGACCTGGTCCGCGGTGCGCCGCTGCTCCGCCAGGTATCCGGAGCCGGTGACGGTGACCTTGCCGTGCAGCACCAGGTGCGGGGAGCCGGGCCAGATGCTCGCGGCCAGCAGCACGACGCCGGACAGGACGACCAGGACCGCCGACCGGTTCTTCAGCCGCTTCTCGAGCAGGACGTCCACGGCGGCCGCGAGCAGCGCGACCAGTCCGGCCGCCCAGACCTCCCACGGCCGCTGGAACCTGCCGGGCAGCTGCGCGTAGACCACGGGAAGCACGCCGTACAGCAGGGACACGGCTCCGAAGAACCACGGTGGGGACTTGCGGGCGCCGCTCACCGCGACACCCCAGACGACCGCGGCCACCACGGGCATCTGCGCGCCGTGGTAGAGGAACCAGTTGCCCTGTACGACCACGACCGCCTGCGCGGCGAGGCCGATCAGCAGCGCGATCGCGAGGAGTTCGGCGCGGCGCAGCCGGCCCCGTACCCGGGCCAGGACGAGCAGCAGGGCGCCCGGCAGGAGGAGCAGTACCGGGCTGGTGACCGCGCGGTCGGCGAGGAAGTCCACCGTGCGTTCGAGGATGAAGTGCGGGTGGATGCCGGTCCGGCTGAGTGCGGACTGGTTGATCTGCGGCATGTCCTCGGTCCACTGCCACTCGTGGGTGCCCGCGAGGACGCTCAGCCCGAACAGGGCCAGTGCGGCCGGGATGCCGACCGCGGCGATGCGTACGGCACGGCCCCGGTCGACCGCGTAGACGAGGAGCACCCCGATCGCGGCGGTGGCGGCGGTGGAGTACTTCATCATCACCGCGAGCCCGAGCGGGAGCGCGGCGAGCAGGGCCGCGGGCCAGGGGCGCCGGGGCCCGAGGGCGGCGGCGACGGCGAACACCGTGAGGACGATCGCCGCCCATTCCGGCTGGAGGAAGTCGTTGCGGGGAGCGAGGGCCAGGGCGAGCCCGGTGGCGCCGGCCGTCACCGCCGCCTCGCGCACCGTGACCCGGCGCACCAGTGTCACGTACAGGGCGTAGGCCGCGGCGGCGGCGAGCAGGACGCCCGCCGCGTTCATCACGGCCTCGCGCACCGCCGTACCCCCGAAGAAGGCGAGGCGGTCGAGGAGTGCGACGAACCACCGGTAGAAGAACGGGCGGTGGGTGAAGACCTCGGAGGGGGAGTAGCCGCCCGCGCGGCCGGTGCGCAGGGCGGCCAGGACGTAGTGGAGGTCGCCGGTGAGGCCGCGGGTGAGCACCGTGTACAGCACGGCGGCCGCGGACGGCACGGCGACCGCCGCCCACCTGAGGGGTGAGCGGCGGCCGCCGGGCGCGGCGGGCCGTACGGATCTGTCGTCGGCCAGTGTCGTCGTCATGATGTGCTCAGCCGCCCAGGAGGACCCGGAGGTCGGCGGCGTTGGCCTCGGTGGCCTTCCACAGCTCCTGCTGGCGGCCGTGGACGTCGGCGACCGTCTTGTCGTGGTCGGCGAGCAGGTCCTTCGAGCGCTCCACCAGACGGTCGGCGAGGTGGCGGTCGTGGACCGAGACACCCCACTCGGGCCGCTCGATGTCCCGCAGGAAGTACGCCATCTTCGGGTGTGAGATCAGGCTGATGATCGGGGTGCCGCAGCCGAAGGGGATCATGCCCGCGTGGCCGCGCATGCCGATGACCAGCTTCGTGCGGGCGTAGAGGTCGAGGATCTCCTTGTTCTCGAAGTCGTACATCGGGATGACGGGCATCGAGATGCCGTGCTCGCGCCGCAGGTCGAAGACGATCTTCTCGTCGTCCAGTGAGTGCGCCACGCACTGGACCTCGGCCAGCTCGCCCAGGTCCCTCACGGCCTTGGCCATCTGGGCCAGGAAGTAGTCGTAGTCGTGGCCGAAGCGCAGGCCCGCACGGTCGTAGGCGGCGTTGATGAGGATCGTGTCGTCGCGCTTGGCCGGGTCCTGCCAGCCGGGGACCAGCTGGCGGGTGACCGTCGTCGGGCAGGGCTGGAAGCGGATCTTGTCGTGGAGGTGGGACGGGACCATGGCCCGGACCTTCTCGATCGAGCCGTGGTTGCGCAGGCCGAAGAAGGAGGACTGCTCGACGAGGAGCCTGAGCGACTCGCGGAAGCGGCCCGCCCGGTAGGACTGGCCGTCGAAGGCGTTGAAGCCCACCGCGAAGACCGCGATCGGGACGTCGATGCGCTTCAGGAGCTCGTCGGGGACGTTCCACTGCCAGGCGCTGTTGCCGTTGGGCATGGTGTCCGGGATGAACAGGCCGCCGCCGCCGATGACCATGCCGCGGCGGCGGTTGACCCGCTGGAGTGCGGCCTCGTCGAAGAGGCGGTGGGCGTGCACCGGGTGCCATCGGCGGGAGGTGGTGTCCGGGCCGAAGGCGGAGCGGACGCTCTCCGGGAGGAGCTTGTCGCCCGCGTTGCCCTGCCGGTCCATGTAGAAGGCGACGTGCGCCAACTGGTCCTCGGGGGCGCCCAGTTCCTGTCCCGGCACGGCGGCCGCACGCTGCGCCCACAGCCGGCTGGAGCGGTGGGTCGGGTCGACGGACATGCCGGCCGTGGCGTACCGCAGGGCCTCGGTGTTGTCGCCGCGCACCCAGGCCATCTGGGCGAGGCGGGCGTAGGCGGTGGCGGCCCGGTTGGGGGCGGCGGCGGCCAGCAGGAGCTGGGTCTTCGCCTCGTCGTAGCGGGAGACGCTCATCAGGGCGTGGCCGAGGACCTCGTGCGGCCAGGCCTCGTCGAGCGGGATGCGGACGCTGCTCAGGATGTCGACGGCGTCCTGGTAGTCGCCGGACGCGATGTGCGCGGCGGCCACCTTGCGGGCCACCTCGACGTCCCCGGTGCGCGCCACGTGCGGGGTGCCGTAGTGCACGACCAGGTCGTGGTGGAGTCCGCCGGAGGACTCCAGGTACGCGGCCTGGAACTCGGCGTCGGACAGCTCGAACTCGCGCCAGCGCTCCTCGGCCCGGCTGTAGCCGGTCTCGCCGCCCTGCCAGGGCTTGTGGCGGCCGGTGAAGTGCAGGATCGCGGTGTCGTCGGGGACCGGCAGGTCGCCGGACAGCCGCCGCTTGACGAAGTTGTAGCGGGCGTCGAGGCGGACGAAGTCCCCGGCCAGGACGGCGTTGAGGATGCCCTGGTCGTGCTTGTCGAGCTCGTAGTCGCCGGAGCGACCGCACTTGTCGAGCTTCGCGCAGAACGCGTCGCTCAGGTACTCGCGCTGGATGACGAGCAGACCGGAGTTGAGCTTGTGCTGCCCGTAGAAGAACTGCGGGACGGCCGCCAACCCCTCGCGCAGCCGCAGGAGTTCACCGAGGTCGCCGAGGACGACCATGTCGGTGTCGAGCGTGATGACGGTGTCGTACTCACGCAGTTTGAAGACGTCCAGGATGAAGTACGCCTTGCGGACCAGGTAGTTGTCCTGGTCGCCCTTCTTGTACGCGTCGTAGTGGTCGGCGTCGACCCGCTTGAGGACGATCCGCGGGTGCAGCGCGCGGATCCGGGCGATCGAGCCGGGGCGCAGGTCGTCGTAGAGGACGACGAAGTCCTCGCACACGCCGGGGTTGGACAGGGCGAGGCTGCGCAGCAGGGCGAGGAAGCCGGGCAGGTAGTTCTCGTCGACGAAGCTGGCGAAGGCTGTCTTCCGCTTGCCAGTGAGCGCGTGCGCGTCGGTCACCGGGGCCAGGGGGGCGGCGGTCCCGATCAGGGAGTTGCTGGTCATCGCAGGGATATCCTCATGTCGGTCACGTTCTGGGCCCGCTCCATGACCCACGCCTTCTCGCTGGTGTATTCGTGCACGGACGTGATGGCGAGCTTCATCGCTTCCTGGAGGCGGTAGGCGCCGCTCTCGTAGAAGTCGAAGCCGATCAGGTCGAGCTTCGGGCTCACGTCGAGGAAGTCGAGCAGCCAGAGCATGTTGAAGCCGGAGGTCGGGATGCCCGACCAGACGTCGGTGGTGACCTTGCCGATGTTGCGCACGGGCCAGCGCAGCGACTCGTCGCCCAGGTAGGTCTGGGCGCCGGGCACCAGGCGGTTGCGCAGCGAGTACTTCCAGTCGCCGGAGACGCCGCCGAAGACGAGCCGGGTGGTGACCTGTTGGTCCCAGTTGAAGCCGTGCTTGTGGATCGTGGCGTGGACGTCCGTCCTGCTGCCGGTGTGCTTCGGGTCGATCCGGTACGAGTTGAAGCGGACGACGATGTCGTACGCGTCGATCTCCGCGCCCATCGAACTCGTGCCGACGCGCCCGGAGTTGGCGATCAGGCAGATCGACTTGCCGGCGATCTGGTTGCGGAACTCGCCCAGGGTGATCCACTGCACGCCGCCGACGGAGGGGTCGTCGACCGGGCCGCGCATGCGGTTGCGGCGCTGTTCGGCGTAGAGCTCGACGGCCCGGGTGAGCGCGGCGATGTCGGTGTCCTCGGTGGAACGCAGGTCGAGGTACTGGCTGAGCAGTTCCTGGCGTTCCGGCACGGGGGCGTTCTCGTCGGTCAGGGCGAGGAGCGCTCCCACCAGACGGGGCTCGGCCTCGGCCCAGTCGCCGACGGCGTGCGCGGCGAGGCCCTCGGCCCACACGTCGGTGGCGGGGCGGGCGGCGAACGAGCGGGCGCCGGGAACCTGGCGGGTGAGCAGCTCCAGCAGCTCGCGCTCCTTCTCGCCCGCGATGCGCAGGCCCGCGATCCGGGCGCGGACGCCGAAGCCGTCGTCGTCGGTGAGGGCGATGTAGCGCTCGTAGGCCTCCAGCGCTTCGCCCTCCTCGCCGAGCGCCTCCAGGAGGCGGGCGCGCAGCCGCCAGCCGGCGCGGGAGTTCCTGCGCTGGGCGAGGACGGTGTCGCTGATGATCAGGGCGAGGTTCAGCTCGTCGTCGTAGCCGCACTCAAGTGCCTTGTTGGCGACGGCCAGCAGGGCGTCGAGCAGCTCGGCGGGGATGTTCGCGGAGGGGGTCGCGGCACCCTTGACGGCCCGCTTCAGCAGGGCGGTCGCACCGGACGGGGCGGGAGTCGCCGGGGCCGCCGTGGCGGTCGTCCCCCACACGACCAGCAACTTGCGCAGCTGTTCGCCGAGTTCGACGCGGCGGCGGTCGACGCTGCCCACGACCTTGCCACTGTGCGCCGCGCAGGCGCGCAGGCATTCGTCCAGCTCCCCTCCACGCGCGCGTGCACGCCTTTTCTGGACCGTCGTCATGGCACTCCTGTTGTTTTCTTGCCAATGCAAAGACAAGTTCATGGGTTTACTGCGACGTGGGGGGATTCTGAGCGAACTTAGGAAGCCAAAACGACATCCAGGTGAACTCACCGGGACCGGACGGCTAATCGTTGGCCCGCCGAGTAAGACATCGTCGTGATTCGGACTAACGTGCTGGGGCGCGTCCACAGGAGCGACTTAGGCTCTTCAGAGCTTGCGAAGGGGATTTCCGTGACCAGCTTGACCGTCCGGTCGGCACCTGACCTGCCCCGGCGGCCGGAAGGGCCACTGCCGGCACCGCGCCCCCGGGAGACCCGCCTGCGGGCCCTGGACGGACTGCGGCTGGTGGCCGCGCTGATGGTGGCCGCGTATCACTACGGCGGCCGCGGCGGCGAGATCACCCGGGCCTGGGGAGGCTCCGCGCAACACCAGTTCCCGACGCTGCACAGCTATTTCTCCTACGGCTGCCTCGGCGTCCAGGTCTTTTTCGTGATCAGCGGATTCGTGATCTGCATGAGCGGCTGGGGCCGGCCGCTGCGGTCCTTCTTCGCGTCCCGGGTGTCCCGGCTGATGCCCGCGTACTGGGCGGCCGTCCTCCTGGTGGTCGGGGTCTTCGCACTCCCGTGGGTCGTCTACGAGACGGTCTCGCCGAGCGACGCCCTGGTGAACCTGACCCTGCTGCAGCAGCCGCTGGGCGTCGACCGGGTGCTGGGCGTCGACTGGACCCTGTGGGCGGAGATCCGCTTCTACGCCCTGTTCGCCCTGGTCGTGGTCCTGCCGGGCGCGAGCCGGCGCCGGGTGATCATGTTCTCGGCGTGCTGGACGCTGGCCGCGGCCATCGCCCAGGGCTCGAAGATGCCGCTCCTCGACCTCGTCCTGATGCCGGAGTACGCGCCGTTCTTCATCGGCGGGATGGGTCTCTACCTGGTCCACCGCGACCGCAGGGACGTCTACGCGTGGGGCATCGTCGCCGTCAGTTTCCTGATCGGCCAGCACTACGCGGTGCGCTCCCTGTGGAACGTCTCGGACCCCAACGCCTTCGCGCACCGGACGTCGTACGGCATCGTCCTGGTCGTCGCCTTCGGGTTCATCGCCGTCGCCGCGATCGCGCTCGGCTGGCTGCGCTGGGCCAACTGGCGCTGGCTGACGGTGGCCGGGGCGCTGACGTACCCCTTCTACCTGGTCCACGAGCACCTGGGCTGGGTGGTCGTGCGCGTCCTGCACCGCGGCCTGGGCCTCCCGTCGTCGGTGACCTTCGCCCTGACGATCGCCTCGATGCTGACGCTGGCCTGGCTGCTGTACCGGCTCGTCGAGACACCGCTGACACCGCGGCTGCGGGCGGCGCTGAACAAGGCGCGGTGAGCTGTTCACCTGACGTTCGCGTCGTCGCCCGCTGAGGCGCCGCCGGATGAGCAGACTGGTCTCATGGGTGACGCACAGCAGACGTACACGTATCCCGGTGCACTCCAGGACGTGCCGGGATGGTTCCCGGCGCTCGACCAGGTGCTGTTCTCCTGGTTCCTCGAACGGCAGGAGGAACCGGGCGACCTGCTGGAGCTGGGCGCCTACATGGGCAAGAGCGCGATTCTCGCCGCGCGGTATCTGCGGGACGGCGAGACCTTCACGGTCTGCGACCTGTTCGGGGGCGAGGCACCGGACGGCGCCAACCGCGCGGAGACCTCGAAGTCGTACGCCTCCCTGACCCGCCAGGCCTTCGAGCGGAACTACCTCTCCTTCCACGACACCCTGCCCAGGGTGCTCGAGGGTCCCAGCTCGGTCGTGCCCGGCGAAGTGGCCAAGGACAGCTGCCGCTTCGTCCACATCGACGCCTCGCACCTGTACGAGCATGTGCGCGACGACATCGGGGCGGCCCGCGAGATCCTGCTCCCCGGCGGCGTCGTCGTCCTGGACGACTTCCGCTCGGAGCACACGCCGGGTGTCTCGGTCGCCGTGTGGGAGGCCGTGCTCAATCGCGGGCTGCGGCCGATCTGCCTCAGCACACAGAAGCTGTACGGCACGTGGGACGACCCGGAGCCGGTCCAGGAGGAGCTCCTGGCGATGCTGCGGGAGCGGTCGGACGTGGGCCTGAGTGTGCAGGACGCGGCCGGTCACCGGCTGGTGCGGGCGCGCGCGCAGAAGATGCAGGCGCCGCCGTTCCCGCACTCCCGGCACTATGTGGCGCCCGCGGCCGCCCCGAGCCCCGCTCCGCGGCCGCGCCGCTCTCCGGCCCGCCGGATCGCCGTGGACCTGCTGCCGCCCGTGGTCACTCGCGCGGTACGGAAGGCCATGGCCCGGTAGGCCGGTACTGCTGCTCGATTCCCGCGACCAGCAACGCCAGGCCCTCCTCGTAGTGCTGGTCCCAGTCGTGGAAGATCTCCGCTCCCGCCGCGGCCGACAAAGGGAAGTCGGCCATCGCCCGCGCGCGTTCCGCCACGTCGAAACCCTCACGGCGCTCACCCGGCAGGGGCTCCACGCCCTGTTCCTCGGTGACGAAGCCGAGGGTGTAGAAGAACGACGTTGACGTGGCCCGGACCGCTTGGGCGAGGGTGAACCCGGCGGCCGTGAAAAGGCCCAGGGTCTCCTCCATGTGCTCGACGTGCACGAGACCGGTGAAGCGTGAGCCGCTGTAGACCTTGGCGCCGTCGCGGTAGCCCCGCAGGGCGGTGCGCAGTCCGCGGTTGGCCTTCAGAAGCCGTTCCCGCCAGGTGTCGGAGGGGTCGAGCGCGGCCCCGGCGATCATCCGCCGGAACATCTCCGTCGCCATCTCGTCGAGCAGTGCCTGTTTGTCCTTGAAGTGCCAGTACAGGGCGGGCGCCTTGACGTCCAGTTCCTTGGCGATGACCCGCAGGGTGAGGCCGTCGAGGCCCGTCTCGTTCAAGAGCCTCAGGGCGGTGTCGGCGACCCGTGCGCGGTCGAGGGGCGGGCGTTTCTCCGTACTCACGCTTGACAGCTTAACAGCGTTAAGGGCACGCTCGGAGCAGACGGGACTTAACGGCGTTAAGGAGCATGGGATGAACACGGACGTACTGGTCGTCGGCGCGGGCCCCACCGGCCTCGCCCTCGGCATCGACCTCGCCCGGCGAGGCGTGGACGCGCTGGTCGTGGAGAAGGCGGACCGGCTGTTCCCGGGCTCACGCGGCAAAGGCATCCAGCCGCGCACGATGGAGGTCTTCGACGACCTGGGCGTGCTCGACGCGATCCTCGCGGTCGGCGGCGAGTACCCGGTCGGGATGGTCTGGCAGGACGGCGAGCGGGTGGGCGAACACCGGATGTTCGACGCGGCCGAGGTGACGGACGACTCGCCGTACTCCACACCGTGGATGGTGCCGCAGTGGCGCACCCAGGAGGTGCTGTACGCACGGCTGCGGGAGCTGGGCGGGCAGGTGTCCTTCGGCCGCGAGGCTTTGGGGTTCGAGCAGGACGCCGACGGGGTGACCGTGCGCTTCGCGTCGGGCGCGGACATCCGCGCCCGCTACCTGGTCGCCGCCGACGGCGGCCGCTCGGCCGTCCGCCGCACCCTCGGCATCGGCATGACCGGGGAGACGGTCGACCCGGACCCGCTCCTCGTCGCGGACGTCCGCATCAGCGGCCTGGACCGGGACAACTGGCACGTGTTCCCGCCGCGCGACGAGGACACCGGCTTCCTGTCGATCTGCCCGCTGGCCGGCACGGAGGACTTCCAGGTCGTGGCCCAGTTCCCGGAGGGCACCCGGATCGACCCGACCCCCGACGCCGTCCGCGAGGTCGTCGCGGCCCGCTCCCACCTCGCCCCCGATTCGGTGACCGAGGTCCGCTGGGCCTCCGACTTCCGGCCCCGCGCGGCCCTCGCGGACAGCTTCCGCTCCGGCCGCGTCTTCCTCGCGGGCGACACGGCCCACGTGCACTCCCCCGCGGGCGGCCAGGGCCTCAACACCAGCGTCCAGGACGCGTACAACCTGGGCTGGAAACTGGGCGCGGTACTGCGGGGCGGTGCCCCTGCCGCCCTCCTGGACACCTACGAGGAGGAGCGCCGCCCCATCGCCGCGCACATGCTCGGCATCTCGACCGGCGTCCACCGGGGCGAGATCCGGCGCGGTGAGGCGACCCGTCAACTGGCGCTCGGGTACCGGGAGTCGTCGCTCACGGAGGAGACCCGTACGGCTCCGGCCGGTCTCCGTGCGGGCGACCGCGCCCCCGACGGCAAGCTCGGCGGCACCCGCCTCTTCGACGCGTTCAGGGGCCCGCACTGGACACTGGTGGCGGTGGGCGCAAAGGCACCCGAGCTGCCGGATTCGGTGCGGGTGATCACCGGTGACGAGCAGCCGTCGTACGGGAAGGGACTGTTCCTGGTGCGTCCGGACGGTTACGTGGGCTGGGCGGGCGAGGACCTCGAGGCCTTGTCGGGATACGTGGGCCGCTTCGTCTTCTAGACGCTTCTAGACGCGGACGAGGTGTCGTGGTCAGAACGCGTCCGAAGGGACGTACGTGCCCCACACCTCGCGCAGCGCGTCGCACACCTCGCCCACCGTCGCCCGGGCCTTCAGCGCGTCCTTCATCGGGTACAGGACGTTGTCCTCGCCCTCGGCCGCCTTCTGCAGGGCGGTGAGGGCCGCGTCCACCGCGGGCCGGTCACGCCCGGCACGCAGCCGGGCCAGTCGCTGCGCCTGCTGGGCCTCGATCGCCGGGTCGACCCGCAACGGTTCGTACGGCTCCTCCTCGTCGAGCCGGAAGCGGTTGACGCCGACCACGACCCGCTCGCCGGAGTCGGTCTCCAGGGCGACGCGGTAGGCGGAGCGCTCGATCTGGTCCTTCTGGAAACCGTGCTCGATGGCGGCGACCGCGCCACCGAGGTCCTCGATCCTCCCCATCAGCTCCAGGGCGGCCGCCTCGACGTCGTCCGTCATCCTCTCGACGACGTACGAGCCGGCGAACGGGTCGACCGTCGCCGTCACGTCGGTCTCGTGGGCCAGCACCTGCTGGGTGCGCAGGGCCAGGCGGGCGGACTTGTCCGTCGGCAGGGCGATCGCCTCGTCGAAGGAGTTGGTGTGCAGGGACTGGGTGCCGCCGAGGACGGCTGCGAGGCCCTGGACGGCGACCCGGACCAGGTTGAGCTCCGGCTGCTGGGCCGTCAGCTGGACGCCCGCGGTCTGGGTGTGGAAGCGCAGCATCAGGGACCTGGGGTTCCGCGCGCCGAACTCGTCCCGCATCACCTTCGCCCAGATCCGCCTGGCCGCGCGAAACTTGGCGACCTCCTCCAGGAGCGTCGTACGGGCCACGAAGAAGAAGGACAGCCGCGGGGCGAAGTCGTCGACGTCCATGCCGGCCGCGACCGCCGTGCGCACGTACTCGATGCCGTCCGCGAGGGTGAACGCGATCTCCTGTACGGGCGAGGCGCCCGCCTCCGCCATGTGGTAGCCCGAGATCGAGATGGTGTTCCACTTCGGGATCTCGGCCTGGCAGTACTTGAAGATGTCGGCGGTGAGCCGCAGGGAGGGCTTCGGCGGGAAGATGTACGTGCCCCGCGCGATGTACTCCTTCAGCACGTCGTTCTGGATCGTGCCGGTGAGCCGGTCGGCGCCGACGCCCTGTTCCTCGGCGACCAGTTGGTACAGGAGGAGCAGGAGGGCCGCCGGGGCGTTGATCGTCATCGACGTGGAGACCTGGTCCAGCGGGATCCCGTCGAACAGCACCCGCATGTCGTCGACGGAGTCGACGGCCACGCCGACCTTGCCGACCTCGCCGTGCGCGAGGGGGGCGTCGGAGTCGTGGCCCATCTGGGTGGGCAGGTCGAAGGCGACGGACAGGCCGGTCGTGCCGTGGGCGATCAGCTGCCGGTAGCGGGCGTTGGACTCCACGGCCGTACCGAAACCCGCGTACTGGCGCATGGTCCAGGGACGCCCGGTGTACATCGACGGGTACACGCCCCGCGTGAAGGGATACGCTCCCGGCTCGCCGAGCTTCTCCTCGGGGCTCCAGCCCCGGAGCGCCTCGGGACCGTAGACGGGTTCGATGGGCAGTCCGGACTCCGACTCACGCGTCATGTCCACCACGGTAGGACGGTCCGGGGCGCAACGCCGCCGGGTACGGGTATGTGTAGGGCCATGACTACAAGCACGAGCACGGCTGTGGGGAGAGCGTTCGCCGCGCTGCTGGTCCTGGCGGTGGCCTGCGGCTGCACCGTGCGCTCCGCCGACGGGGACGGGAAGCGGCATCTTCCGGTGCGGATCGAGGTCCCGAAGCGCGGTACGCCGACGGCGGACGACGGCGATCCGAAGCCGGGCGCGACGCCGTCCGGCAGTTCCGCCGCGCCCGCCGCGCCCGCCGTGCTGTGGTCGCGCGGTGACTCGGGGCGCGATGTGCGGGAGCTGCAGGCCCGGTTGCGTCAGGTCGCCTGGCTCCACGACGGGCCGACGGGGTCGTACGACGATCTCACCGAGCGGGCGGTCGAGGGGTTCCAGGGAAAGCGCGGGCTGCCGACGACGGGGAGGACCGACACGGTCACCTGGCAGCGGCTGGTGCGGATGACGCACGAGCCGGGCAAGTGGGAGCTGTATCTGATGGGCGGGCAGCCGGCCGACGCGCCGGACCCGCGCTGTCTGACCGGGCGGGTGCTGTGCATCAGCAAGACGAGCCGGACACTGCGCTGGATGATCGACGGGCGGACGGTGAGGACCGTGTCGGTCCGGTTCGGCTCGGTGGGCACGCCGACCCGCGAAGGTGTGTTCAGCATCTACTGGAAGTCACGACACCATGTGTCGACGCTCTACGACTCCCCGATGCCGTACGCGATGTTCTTCAGCGGCGGCCAGGCGGTGCACTACTCGGCCGACTTCGCCGCCAACGGTTACGCGGGCGCCTCGCACGGCTGCGTCAACGTCCGGGACGAGGCGGCGATCGCGGACCTCTTCAGCGAGGTGAGGAACGGCGACAAGGTCGTCGTCCACTGGTGAGTCGCGCGCGGAGGGTTAAGGGGCGCGGACGGGACCGGGGGAACGTGTCCCGCCCGCGCCGGGTGCACGAGCCGTAGGTACGGGGGGAACCCCGGCTCTGTGCGGCGGCCGATGACCAGTCGGCTCACTCACTACTGCGCCACTGCGGCCGAAAACGTCACACCCGCCGCGGCCGAAACCGCGGCGGGCGAGGAACGTGCAGGTCAGCGGCGTCCACAAAGGTCAGAGCGTGCTGTACGTCGGGCTCGGTCCCGTGCCCGGTGACATCGTTGCCCGGTACAAGGCGGGCGGGGAGTCCGAGGCACTGCCGGTGGGGGTGGTGCCGGTGCCGGTGGTGGTGCCGTCGGCACCGCCGTTCGAGCTCGGGAGGTTCCTGCGGGGGCCCGTGAACTGGCCGCCGTTCCGGCCGTCCCCGTCGCCCCGGCCGCTCCTGTCGTCGTTGTCGTTCCCGTTCTCGTCGTGGCCTTCGTACGCGCCCCTGCCGGTGCCCTTGCGGCCGTCGGGGCCGGCCTTGGCGGCGCCCTCGGACAGGACGCCCTTGCAGTACTTCCACACGCGCAGCGGGCCGCCCGCCGCACCCTCCAGGGAGCGTTTGCGGGAGGAGTCCAGGTTCTTGCCGTCGCGAATGTCACGGCAGGCCGCGGCGGCACCGTTCCAGTCGCCGTCCGGACGCACGCCCAGGCCCTCGGACCCCGCCCCGGTGTCGCCGCGCGCCGTGTCGCGCGACCCGTTCGCGCCGGTGGGGGCACCGTCGGGGGACGGGGTGATCTCCGGGGACAGGGGCGAGGGAGAGATGAGCGGGCGGTCCGGGGTGACGGTCGCCGACACCGAGGCACCGGGGTCCGGATCGTCGTCGCCTGACTGTGCCAGGACTCCGGTTCCGGCCACGATCGCGGCCCCGCCCACCACACCGGCGGCCAGTACGGCGGCGAGTCCGACGTGCACGGAACGGCGTCGGCGCGGGCCTGCGGCCTGCGGATCCGGGGCACCGATCCGCACCAGACCGGCATCGGCGGGGCCGGCCCCTGTGGCCCGGTGCCGGCCCCGCACGGGCGGGCTCACCCAGTCGTCCGCCCGGTCCGCGCGGACCTTGCGGAACGCGGCCAGCGCCGCCTCCTCACCGGGCAGTTCGGTGTCGGCCGGAGTGGGGTGCGCGGACAGCGCCGCCAGGGTCTTCGCGAGCCGTTCCGCCTGGTCGCGGGCGGTCACGTCGACGTTTTCCAGCGACTCGCCTCGCAGCAACCGCTCCGCTGTCCCGCGGTCCAGCCACCGGCCGGGGGCCCGGCCCGCGACGGAGTCCCCGGCGGACTCGGTGTCCTCCGGACGGACCCAGCGTTCGTCGGCCATCACATGTCCTTCTGCGTCCGCGGACGCGTATGCGTCACACTCGCGGACGTCACCGTACGGTCCTGCGGTTCTCGCTGGGGCGGCAGGGCATCGAGCGCGCCGGCCGATTCCGGATCCTCGCCGAGGAGTTCGGCGAGCCGCTTCAGACCCCGGTGGGCGGCCGTCCGTACCGCGCCGGGGCGCTTGCCGAGGGTCTCGGCGGCGGTCTTGGCGTCCAGGCCCACGACCACACGCAGCACCACGGCCTCGGCCTGGTCCTGGGGCAGCCGGGCGATGAGCGAGAGGGTGGTGCCGGTGGCCAGCGACTCGATGGCCTCGCCGGCGGTGTCCGACTCCGCGGGCTTCCCGGTCAGCTCGGCCTCGTCGCCGCCGATCGCCGGGCGGCGGCCGCGCATCCTGATGTGGTCGAGGGCCCGGTTGCGGGCTATTCGGGCCGCCCAGCCGCGGAAACGGTCCGCGTCGCCCTCGAAGCGGTCCAGGTCGCGGGCGATCTGGAGCCAGGCCTCGGAGGTCACGTCCTCGGCGTCCGCGTCGCCGACCAGTGTCCGGACGTATCCGAGCAGCCGCGGGTGCACGGCGCGGTACACAGTCCGGAACGCGGTCTCGTCCCCGTCCTGTGCCGCAAGCACCGCGGCGGTCAGCTCCGCGTCGTCCCCCAGCACCCGTGAATCCTCAATACGTGGTCGCGATCGATGGTCGCCGCTTCGAGCCGTCGAGGGGTTGTGGCGATCGTTCGAAAGTGACGTTGATCAGTCAACTTCCCCGCCCGGCGCGAAAGGCACGTTACGACCTCAAACCGTTGCTCGTCCATGTCCGTACAAAATGCAACGACCTCGTGATCCGGGGACGGATCCCGGTGGGGTGTGACAGAAACCGCACTCTTGACGCTGACAGAAGTACGGGCCGCCGCGCGGCCCGTGCCGCGCGACGGCCGGGGCCTCTCCTGTGGGGGGTGGCGGCCCCGGCCGTCTCCGCGGTTTACTGCCTCTGACCAGGGTCTTCGCGCGGATCTCGCGAAAGCGCCCCGGCCGGGCGAGCACCTTCGTCCGGCGTCCGGCCGTGCTGGACCGTGGTGACACCCTGCTGACAGCACCTCGCATCAGCCGAAAACCTCGTGGAGTTCTCCCCGCGCCCAGGGGTCATCAGGCCACGGGCAGTTCGTGGGGGTGAGCGCTTCCCCCGGCACAGCGCCGAACCGTCGCCTATCGCACCAGGCACGGCCGCTTGCCGTCGAACTCCCAGCCAGGGACGAGGTATTGCATGGTGACGGCGTCGTCGCGGGCCCCCAGCGCCTTCTGCTGGTAGAGCTCGTGGGCCGCCTGCAGCCGGTCCATGTCGAGCTGGACGCCCAGGCCCGGGGCCTGAGGGACGGCGATCTCGCCGCCGACGATGCGCGGCGGGGCCGTGGTGAGGCGTTCCGTTCCCTCCTGCCAGATCCAGTGCGTGTCCAGGGCGTTGTACTCGCCCGGGGCGGCGGCGCCGCAGTGGGTGACCATGGCCAGGGAGATGTCGAAGTGGTTGTTGGAGTGGCACCCCCAGGTCAGGCCCATCGCGTTGCACAGCTGCGCGACGCGTACCGAGCCCTGCATGGTCCAGAAGTGCGGGTCGGCCAGCGGGATGGAGACCGACTGGAGGGCCAGGGCGTGGGTCATCTGACGCCAGTCGGTGGCGATCATGTTGGTCGCGGTGGGCAGGCCGGTCGCGCGGCGGAACTCGGCGAGGATCTCCCGCCCGGAGTAGCCGCCCTCGGCCCCGCAGGGGTCCTCGGCGTACGCGAGCGTGTCGCCCAGCGGACGGCACAGCTCGATCGCCTCGGCCAGGGACCAGGCGCCGTTCGGGTCGAGGGTGATCCGGGCCTCGGGGAAGCGGTCCTTGAGGGCACGGACCGCCTTGACCTCCTCCGCACCGGCAAGGACACCGCCCTTGAGCTTGAAATCCCGGAAGCCGTACAGGTCGTAGGCGGCCTCCGCCTGGCGGACGATCGCCTCCGGCGTGAGTGCCTCCTCGCGCCGGATCCGGTACCAGTCCACCGGGGAGTCGGTCTCGCGGACGTACTCCAGGTCGGTGCGGTCCGGGTCGCCGACGTAGAAGAGGTAGCCCAGCACCCGGACCGAGTCACGCTGTTGGCCGTCGCCGAGCAGTGCCGCGACCGGTACGTCCAAGTGCTGTCCGAGGAGGTCGAGGAGTGCCGACTCGACGGCGGTGACCGCGTGGACGGTGGTGCGCAGGTCGAAGGTCTGGGCACCACGGCCGGACGAGTCGCGGTCGGCGAACCGGTCGCCGATCTCGCGCAGCACCCGCTTGTAGTCGCCCACTTTGGCCCCGACGACCAGCGACTCGGCGTCCCGCAGTGTCCGCGTGATCCTCTCCCCGCCGGGTACCTCCCCAAGGCCCGTACGCCCCTCCGAGTCGGTGAGGACGACGATGTTGCGGGTGAAGTAGGGGCCGTGCGCGCCGGAGAGGTTCAGCTCCATGCTGTCCCGGCCGGCGACGGGGTAGACGGCGAACGCGGTGACGGTCGGCTGTCCGATGCTCATCGGTGTCCTTCTGGGGTGAGGGGGGGGTGGATCGGTGGTTCTCAGAGGCTGAGCACATCGAGGACCTGCTCGGCGATCAGGACGCCGCCCAGGCCGAGGATCGCGAGCACCGTCGTGTAGCTGGTACGGACCTTGATCGCTTCGATCACCGAGAGGTTGAAATACTCCTTGAACAGCCAGAATCCCGGGTCGTTGACATGAGAGAAGGCGATGGACCCGCAGGCCACGGCGAGCACCATCACCTCAGGGTGGATCCCGCTGCCCGCGAGCAGCGGCAGCACCACACCGGAGGCCGTGACGACGGCGACCGTCGCCGAGCCGAGCGCGATACGGAGGATGACGGCGACGAGCCAGGCCAGGATGATCGGTGAGATCGGCCAGCCGTCGGTGGCGTCCTTGATGTAGTCGGAGATGCCGCCCTCGACGAGGACGTTCTTGAACGCCCCGCCCGCGCCGATCACCAGCAGGATCATCGCCATCGCCTTGGCCGCCGAGGAGCAGGAGGCGCCGACGTCCTCCAGGCTGCGGCCGATCCGTGGTCCGAACGCCCAACTCGCCAGGCACAGGGTGAGCAGCAGCGCGATCGGCGCCGAGCCGATGAACGCGACGAAGTGCAGGAACCCGTTCTCGGACGAGGTGGCCATGTCGGTGACGGCGGCGGCCACGATCAGCGCCACGGGGAACAGCGCCACGAACAGCGACCAGCCGAGGCCGGGCATCTCCTCGTCGGTGAACTCCTGCTCGCTGACCAGGCCCTGGGGGATGGACGGGTTCATCGCCTTGATGAACGGAAGCCGCGGCCAGATCAGGGCGATGAGCGCACCGGCGGGGATCGCGATGAACAGGCCGTAGAACAGCGTCAGTCCGACGGAGGCGTGGAAGGTCGCGGCCACCGCGGTGGGGCCGGGGTGCGGGGGCAGGAAGCTGTGCATCGTGGACAGCGTGATGGACATCGGCAGGCCGACCCACAGCAGCGGTACCCCGGTGACCCTGACCAGGGTGAACGCGATCGGCACGATGATGATGAAGGCGACCTCGTAGAACATGGTCACGCCGATCAGCATGGACGTGACCACCATGGCGACCTGGACCCCACGCGGGCCGAAGGCGTCGAGGAGCTTGCCCGCGATGCGCTGGGCGGCGCCGGAGTCGCCCATGATCCGGCCGACCATGGCGCCCAGCCCGATGGTGAGCATGGTGTCGCCGATCTGGCCCCCGATGCCCTCGGAGAGAACGTCCGGGATGGTCGCCACCGGGATTCCCCGGACCAGCGCGACGCCGACCGCCACGAGCAGCAGAGCCGCGAAGCCGTTGAGCCTCAGCCTGGTCATGAGCAGCAACAGGACCAGAACGCTGATCCCGACCACGAGAAGTGGCATGGCAGTTCTCCTTTGAACTGTCGAGCGACGGGCAGGGCGTGGGGGGTGACGAGCGGGAGGTGCGTCAGTGGGGCGTCCGGCGGGCAGGGCGGGTGCCCGCCGGGTTCGTCAGGCGGGTCGCCGTACGGCGCCGACCAGGCTCAGTCCGTGGTCCAGCACCTTCTCCAGTTCGGCGAGGTCCGCGGCCGACGGGTCGGTGAGCGGGGCGCGCACCGGGCCGACCGGGAGGCCGCGCAGCCGTGCGGCGGCCTTGACCAGGGAGACGGCGTAGCCGGGCACCCGGTCGCGCAGTTCGACGAGGGGGACGTAGAACTCGCGCAGGAGCGTGGTCACGACGGTGTCGTCGCCGTCGCGCAGGGCGGCGAAGAAGGCGTTGGCGATCTCGGGGGCGAAGGCGTGGACGGCCGAGGAGTAGGCGGGGACGCCGACGGTGGCGTAGGCGCGGGCCTGGATCTCGGCGGTGGAGGCGCCGTTGAAGAAGAGGAATCCCTCGGGGGCGGCGAGGGTGAGGCGCTGGAGCCGGTCGAGGTCGCTGTGCCCGTCCTTGAGCCCGATCACCCCGTCGATCTGGGCGATACGCCTCAACGAGTCGGCCGTAAAGGCGACTTGGCCACGCTGGTACGTGATCAACGGCAGCCGGGTGCCCGCGGCGATCCGGCGCAGCTGTTCCACCAGACCGTCCTGCGGGGCGCCCACCAGGTAGTGCGGCAGGACCAGGGCGGCGTCCGCCCCCGCCTCCTCCGCGATCCGGGCGAAGCGCAGCGCCTGTGCCCAGCCGTAACCGATGCCCGCGACCACCGGCAGCCGTCCGTCGGCGATCTCGACGGTGGCCTCGATGACCGCCGCGTACTCGTCCTCGTCCAGCGAGAAGAACTCGCCGGTCCCGCAGGCGGGGAACACCGCTCCGGGTGCGGTGGCCAGCCGGCCGGTCAGGTACGCCCGGTACGCGTCGAGGTCGAGCCCGCCGTCGTCCCGGAAGCTCGTGAGGGGGAAGGAGAGCACCCCGCCCGCCATCCCGTCCCGGAGCCGCTCGGTGGCCTCCGCGGCCTCAGCGCTGATCCCTGTCATGAATTCCATCCCTATATGCAGATGTCGTCTGCGTATGCAGATGGAGGTTAGATGGGTGACCAGGGGCGGTCAATGGGCGCGCAGCCACGAATCGGCGCGGATCTACGGCGTATCTACGGCGGATCTACGATGGAGCGCATGCCGGAGAAGACAGGTGTCCGCGGGGTGAAGTCGGCGGCCAGAACCGTCGCGCTGCTGGAACTGCTCGCGGGACGGGGCGAGCGGCCCTCGCGCCTGGACCAGCTCGCGGAGGACCTGGACGTGCCGCGCAGCAGCATGTACCAGCTGCTCCAGACCCTCGTCGACTGCGGCTGGGTCCGCACCGACGCCACCGGCTCCCTGTACGGCATCGGCATCCGCGCACTGCTCACCGGCACCAGCTACCTCGACGGTGACCGGCGCATCCGGGTCGCCCGTCCCTACCTCGACGAGGCGTCGGACGCGCTCGGCGAGACGATCCACCTGGCCCGGCTCGACGGCCCGGACGTCGTCTACCTCGCCACCCGCGAGTCCCACGAGTACCTGCGCACCATAAGCCGCGTCGGCCGCCGCGTCCCGGCCCACGCCGGCGGACTGGGCAAGGCGCTGCTCGCCGAGCGCTCCGATGACGAACTGCCGCTCCCGGAGGGGCCGTTGACCGCCCTCACCGAGAACACGCACACCACCCGCGCCGCCCTCCTCGCCGACCTGGCCGGCATCCGCGAGCGCGGTTACTCCATCGACCGCGAGGAGACGGTGACGGGCATCGCCGGCTTCGGTTTCGCCCTGCGCTACGCCGCCCCGGCCACCGACGCCATCAGCTGCTCGGTACCGGTGGCCCGGCTCACCCCGGAGCACGAGGCCCGCATCGTCGCCGTGATGCAGGAGATCCGGGCGAAGATCGAAGCCCAGCTGCCGCCCGTCTCGGGCGTACCCGACTGGCGCTAGGAGGCTTGGACGAGCGGCGGATCGTACTCGCCCAGCACGCAATCCAAAACGTAAGCCTTTGCAAAAATGTGATCAGGGCCGATCAATCTGGAAAGCGCTTGCGCTATCCTTGCGACACCACTTGACTCCCGTGTCGCCAGTCATGGGACGACACGACTGAGCAAGAGGCATTGAGTTCCCCCGCCACGTCCTTCCGGGAGCACAGCAATGCGCCGACGCCACCGTGACAGGCTTCACGCCGATTCGACGCCGGCCACTCCGGACGCCATTGCTGTCACAGTTCAAGAAATAAGCACCCTCGTTGAGATTTTCGAGCATGCGCACGCCCGGATTTCAGGGCTGAGTGATGCGAGCAAGGAAACGATCGCCGACGCCAGTGGGTCGATTCTGCTGCCGTCACTTTTCGCACGGGCCGGACTCGCATCGATCCAGAAAAACCGCGGCATCCCTTTACTCGTCGATGAGATCGGCCTGCTCGAAGCTGCGGTGATCAATTTGGAGTCGTACGAGGGAAATGAGGTCGTGCTGGTCGCCGGATACGAATTGCTGGAAGAATTCGCGAATCGCAGGATAAACGGCCACCCCCTGTGCCATGTGCACGGAGTCCTCGCCTTCGCCGATGAGGCCGGCGAAACGGCCAGTGGGCCGGCGACTTCTTCCCGGACATGACGGCGGGGGTCGATCGGGCCCTTCAAGTGGATTATCGCCGCGACCTACCTGCAGGTGTTCCTCCCCTGTCGGCTGATCGCGGGCCGACCGGCGCCGACAGCCGTGAACAATCCCGCGCGACCGGGCCGGAGCGACCGGCGACCGGCGGCCAGCGGCCAGCGGCCAGCCGGAAAAACGAGTACCTCGTCACGCGGCATGGACCGATCATGTGGGTATGACCGAGCACCCGGCGATCAGCACCTTGACTCTGCAGCACAGGATTCCGCACGGCGGGGCCGCGGATCCCTGGGCCGAGGTCCGGCCGCTGGTGGACGGCGTGGACCTCCTGCGGGAGGCCCACCCGGAAGGCCTGGCGCCCAGTTGCCGGGACTGGACGGGGCCGGCCGAGAGCTGGCCGCTGGCGGTCACGGAGGTACCCCGCAGGGTCATGATCACCGAGCCGGAGTGCACGGCCGGCTGCTGCGGGGCCCTGTACGTCACCATGCGCCGCGAGGGCGACCGGGTGGTCTGGGACGGCTGGGAGAACACCAGCGACATCACTGCCCCGCGGCCACCGGATCTCCGCTTCGACACCGCGCAGTACGAGGCCGAACTCCACCGGGCGGCGGCGGACCGCAGCTGGGAGGAGCCGGTGGACACCATCGCCCGGCTCCTCGGGCGGACACTGGCGGACAGCGGCTGGTTCGAACGCTGGGACTGCGTCCTCACGGGTGTCTGGCCCCGACGCGAGGAGCCCGGCCTCCCTGAGGTGCTCCGCAGCCCCGAGGGCGTCGACGTCACGTTTCATCAGGTCCCGGAGCCCACCGGCCGTACGACTCATTACGGGTACGAGTTGGAGTTCACCCGCGGCCTGTCCGTGGAGGAACAGGTGCGGCGGCTCGCCGACCACGTCCTGGCGGACGACCCGCGGAAGACGGCTGATGTCCACTGACGCCGAGGACCGGTGGAGAGGTCACTGCTTTCCGGACCTGTCGGCGCCCTTGCCCCTCTCCCTGTCCGATTTCTGCTGGGCGTTCGCACTCGCCTTCCGCGTCCCCGGTTTCGCGTCGTTCGCCGCGTCCGGGTCAGCCGCCGCCGTGCCGCCCGTCCGCGCGGCGCAGTAGGCGCCCACGTCCGCCTCCCCGCCGGCCGCCGCGACGAGCCGCTGGAACGCCGTGGAGTCCAGCGCCTTTCCGCGGCCCCGGAGCTTCTCGTACGCACGGCAGTGCGCGAGGGTGTCCTGCGCCGTGGGCGGACGGTCGGTGGGAGCGGACGAGGGCCGGGAGCCGCCGGGTGCCGCGGCCGGGGTGGTCGCCGTGACACTCGGGCCCACGCGCCCGTCGTCCGCCGCGCCCCTGGCCGGGCCGCCGTCCACGGAGCCGATCGCCGCGTAGGCGACACCGCCGAGGGTGAGACTCGCGAGCAGCACGGAGAGCGTCGTCCGCAGCGAACGTGCGGTCCGCCGCTGCGGGCGTGGCCGCCAGTCGTCCCGCCGCCGGGTCCGCGCCCGGTGTGCCCCCGCGTCCCGGGCGGCCCGGAAGGCGGCCACCGCCCGCCGCTCCGCCTCACCGTCGGACTTGTCACCGCGGATGACCTCGGCGAGCAGCGCTTCGAGGGGACTGGCGTCGTCGGTCGGCGTGGACTCGGGGGTGGCGCCGCCGCCGTACGACCGCTCGCGGCCCCGCACGGTCTCCTCCGGGAGGGCATGGCGACGGTCGGGGAACCCGCCGTGGCGCTCGTCACCCATACCGTGTCCGTCCCTGTCCGACGTGGTGTCCTCACCTGTCATGTCGACTCCCCCAGCGTCCGGGGGCCCTCATCCGTCACACGCTCGGCGCCGAGCTGGTGTGCCAGCCGCTTCAGGCCCCGGTACGCGGCCGTACGCACCGCGCCGGGGCGCTTGCCGAGGACGCGGGCGGCGGCGGGGCCGTCGAGGCCGACGACGACCCGCAGCAGGACCGCCTCGGCCTGGTCGCGCGGGAGACCCCGGACCAGTTCCAGGGCGTACTCGGTGGAGAGGGACTCCAGCGCCTGGTCGGGGGTGCTGTGCGGGCCGGGCAGGTCCAGCATGTCCCGTTCCAGCGCCGTCGCCCGGGGCCGTACCTTCTGCCGGCGCAGATGGTCCAGGGCCCGGTGCCGGGCGATGGTCGCGCTCCAGCCGCGGAACCCGGCCCCGTCGCCCCTGAACCGGCCCAGATCCCGGGCGATCTCCAGCCAGGCGTCGGAGGCCACGTCCTCGGCGTCGTCCCCGACCAGTCCGCGCAGATAGCCGAGCAGTCCGGGCTGCACCAGCCGGTAGGCGACCGCGAAGGCGGCCTCGTCGCCCTCCTGGGCCCGCGCGACGGCCGCGCCCAGTTCGCCGTCGTACGCCTGCACGCGGCGGGGTTCCCCTCCCTGGCCCAAGAACTTTCCCGTCCGTACCGGTTCGTGGCGATTCCGTGCCGTCCGGCGCGGTCACGCTTGCTCATGTCCCCCACGGTCAACAGCGCCCGACTCCGCGGAAGTGTCACAGCGTGCCGGGCGTGCGCGGGTGTCCCGAGCGCCCCACGAGCCGTCAGCTGTGACGTTCAGTGGCTTTCTGACGCTGTATGAGTGCCACCTGTGTGACGGGTGGTGTTTCTGTGACCAAACAGGGGTGGGGTAGTGAGTCGTCGGAACAGCCGTGCGTACAGACCGCTCAGCATGAAGCGACGGGCCTGGCTGACGCTCGGCGCGGTGGTCCTCGGCGGGGGCGGGGTGGCGACCTACGCCGCGGCGAGCCCGGCCGACAACTCGGCGGACACGATCGAGAAGCGGCCGGTGAAGGTCTACGACCTCGCGCTGAAGGCTCCCGAGACCGGCGAGCGCGAGCTGCCGCGTACCGAGACCGAGCAGTTCTCGCTGCTCGGTATCTCCTGGACGGGGGCGACCAAGCGGCTCGACGGCAAGGCGCAGGTACGCACCCGGAGCCTCGACACCGGCGCGTGGACGTCCTGGCAGGACCTGGAGACGGACACGGACCCGGTGGAGGACGCCGACGAGCGGGCCGGGGCGCGCGGCGCGTCCGAGCCGCTGTGGGTGGGCGCCTCGGACGGTGTCGAGGTACAGGTCGTCCACGAGGACGGCACCACCAGCGCCGGACTGCCCTCGGGCCTCAAGGTCAACCTGGTCGACCCGGGCGTGACCGCCGCCGAAGCGGCCGACGCCGCGACCGAGCCGACTGCCTACACGGAGGACGTGACCCCGAGCCCCACGGCCACGCCCACCGCCCCGCCCACCGCCCCGCCGTCCACGGTTCCCGAGCCGCCGATCGTCTCGCGCGCCGACTGGGGCGCCGACGAAAAGCTCAGCCCCGACCCGTCGGAGTACAACGCCGACGTGAAGGCCGTCTTCGTCCATCACACGGCCGGGTCGAACGACTACACCTGCGCCGAATCGGCGTCGATCGTGCGGGCCATCTACGCGTACCACACCGCCCCGGACCCCGACGGCAACGGCTGGAACGACATCGGCTACAACTTCCTCGTCGACAAGTGCGGCACGATCTTCGAGGGTCGCAAGGGCGGCGTCGACAAGCCGGTCCTGGGCGCCCACACCTACGGCTGGAACCGTGAGTCCGCCGGCATCGCGGTCCTCGGTGAGTACACCGCCGCGGGCGCCTCGAACGCGGCCCTCACCTCGGTCGCCCGGATCGCCGCCTGGAAGCTCGGCCAGTACGGCGTCGACCCGAACTCGAAGGTCCAGCTGACGGCGGGCGCGACCCAGAAGAACCTCGCCGGCACCAGCTTCACCTCCGGCTCCCTCTACACCTTCGACCGGATCTCCGGTCACCGCGACGGCTACGCCACCGAGTGCCCCGGCACCTCTCTCTACGACCAGCTCCCGACCATCCGCGCCTGGGCGTCCGGCCCGGTGCAGGGCCTGAAGCTCACCTCGCTGACCGGCGCGACCCTGTCCGGTTCGACGTACTACACCAAGGGTGCGATCACGGCGAAGTGGTCGACGACCACGCCGGCTTCACTGATATCGAAGTTCGAGCTGCTGGTCGACGGCAAGGTCGTGACCTCCGTCGCCGGTACGGCCACCTCGGCCGCCACCACCCTGACCGCGGGCAGCCACAAGGTCGCCGTACGGGCCGTGCACCAGTCCGGCAAGACCTCGGCGGCGACCACCGCGCTGACCGTCGTCACCGACACCACCGCGCCGACCTTCTCCACCGCCCCGAAGATCACCCTGCGCACCGGCACGGTGAGCACCACCGCGGTCCCGGTCACCCTGGGCTGGAAGGCGGCCGACAACGCCGCCCTGAAGCAGGTGAGCCTGCTGTCCCCGACGACGGCCACCTTCGGGCCGACCACCACCAGCTCCAGCCGCACCGTCAAGTCCGGTTCCGCGAGCACCTGGTCGATGAAGGCGTACGACGTCGCGGGCAACACGCGTACGTCGTCCCCCGCGTTCACGCCGATGATCCTCCAGGAGACCTCGGCCACGAAGTCCGGTACCTGGACGGCCCGTTCGTCGACCAGCTACCTCGGCGGGAAGTCGTACTCCAGCGCCTCCAAGAACGCGAGCCTGACCTGGACGTTCACCGGCCGGTCCGCTTCCTGGGTGGTCTCGCGGGCGTCCACGTCGGGCCAGGCGTACGTGTACGTGGACGGCACCAAGGTCGCGACCGTGGACCTGAAGTCCGCGACCACGGCATACCGCCAGGCGATCTGGACCAAGTCCTGGACCGGCAGCGCCAAGCACACCGTGAAGATCGTGGTCGTCGGCACCAGTGGCCGCCCGACGATCACGACGGACGGCCTGGTCTACATCAAGTAGGGCCCAACGGCCTGGGCGTCCGCTCCCTCGCACCTGGGGGGCGGACGCCCGAGTGTTCTCGCCTCCGCGGTCATCGCCGCGCGGCGCCCGTCGCGTCCCGGCACAGCAGCCGCAGCGAACCGTCCCCGGCGAAGCAGCGACGCGCCTCGTCCACCGGGTCCCACAGCCGGCCGTCGGGCGTACGGACCCAGTGCTCGCCGCCGGTCGCCCACCACTCGGCGCCGGTCTGGCCGACGACGACCTCACCGGCGTAGGCGCCGAACCCGCGCAGCACGTTCTCCACGGCGGCGTACGGCACCCCCTCCCGCCGTATCTCCTCGATCAGCCGGTCGACCCGCCACAGGCTCTGCGCCGAGTAGTCGAGCCGCACCCGCGCACCCTCACGCAGGGTCGACACCGCGTCCGCCGCCCACCGCACGGGCTTGGTCGCGGCGGACGGCCTCGGTGAGGTGCCTGCTGCCTGGCGGGTCGTCACATCAGTCGTCGTAGGAGCCGTCGCATCAGCCGTCAGATCAGTCGTCACATGAGTGACAGCGTGACGGCGGGGTGATGCGTAACGCGGATCAGGGGCCTTCACCGGGACCGGTACAGAATTGACGCACCTTCACCGCAACCCTCCCCGGACGGCCACAGAACCCTCTCACCGGCGCCGTCTGCTCCTCCGTGACACCACCGCGCGCAGGACCCGGCGCCCCTCCGTCGACACCGCGAGGGCGGGGCGCAGGCCTGCCGGGCCGTGGCCGGCGAGGAGTTCCAGGACGGTGATCTGACGGCGCAGTTCGGCGGCGACGAGGGGGGACATGCCCTCCGTACGGCCCTCCCGGCGGTCCTCGACCGAGTCGGCGGCGTCCTTCAGGGGGTCGAGCAGCCGGTGGATCCGCAGCGCGGCGACCGAGCAGGCGTCGGCCCACACCCGCACCTCGGCGGCGGAGCGTTCGGTGGGCGCGGCGGCGAGCATCCGCCGGGCCAGCGACACGGCCTCGTCCTCGCCGGAGCCGTCGGAGCCGTCTGAGCCCTCCGTCCCGAACTCCGCACCCCCGCCCAGCTTCCGCCGCACCTGCTCCAGCCGTTCGCCCCACTCGCCGGCCGCGGCCTCGTCCCCGAGTGCGGCCCACAGGGGGCGGAGGATCTCGTCGTCGTCGCCCAGCAGCGGTACGCAGCGATCCAAACAAGCCAACCCGCCGACGGCCAGGCCGCGTTCGTCGGCCTGGCCGATCAGCTCCACCAGACTCATCCACGCCTCCCTCGCCGAGCGGTGTCCCCATACGGAACACGCACTTCCCCTTACTGCGCGCGACAGCCCGGGAGTGTCACAGGGGCACCACACCGAGTCGGTCGAGCATACGGAAGAAGAGGTTTTCGGCCAACGGGTCGGGTTCGGCGGCCAGGACGTCGAGCAGCGGCTCCTCGGCCACCTCGTGCCCCGCCTCCGCGGCCCAGGCGACGGCTCGCGCGGCCGCGTCCCGGGGTTCGAGGAAGTAGTCCTCCAGCGTGAGTCCTTCCTCCCCGCCCTCGATGTACCCGGCCATGGCGGCCCGCGCCAGACAGGTGGTCCAGGCCCCGCTCTCCGGCCCGGCCGCCTCCAGGACGACCGAGGCGCTGTCCATGACGTATCCGAAGAGCGCGGGCGAACCGGTCTCCAGGGCGAGGGCGTTCATGCTGCCGACGTCACCCTCGGCGCTCGCGTACTCCCAGACCTGCCATCCGCCGGGCGCCGACTCGAGCAGGACCATGCCGTCCACGCCGGCCAGCGCGTCCAGCTCCGCGAGCGGCCGCTCTCCACGGCCCACGACGAAATAACCCCAGTAGCCCATCCCCGGTTCCCCCTGGCTGCTCGGCTCAGCTCTGTACGGTTCAGGGCCGAATACACCACATTCGTACGGCAGTTGGCAGCAGGACGGACCGAATCCGTCACAGGGCGACGGGCACCGAGGGTCCCCGGTTGGCCTTCTCGTTCTGCATCCGGGTCAGCCGGAGCACGACGACGGCGGCGAACCCTGCGGCGACGAGGTCGACGCCGTCCGCGAAGAACATCTGGACCATCGAGTCGTGGATCTCCTGGACGGTGTCGGCCTCCCCGGCCTGGCTGGCCACGAACCGCCCGGCGACGTTCGTGAGAAGCCACAAGGCCCACCAGACGTTGACCAGCGCGTGTCCCTCGGGCTTGGCGCCCGGGCTGCTCGCGTTCCAGACGTCGAGCATGACCCGGCGCGGGTACCAGAGGCTCACGAACGGCACGAACCAGCCCGCGATCACCCAGCCGCGCGCCTTGTTGTGGCCCCCCGGGACGAACACCTCGGCATTGACCCTTACCCGCCAGAACCAGATCACGTAGACCACGGCACAGGCCAGCAGCGCGGCGACCTGCCCGGAGGCGGCCGCGGCGGTCAACGTGTCCGCCAGATCGGCCCGGTCCAGCACGCCGGCCCCGTGGTCGCCGCGGACGAGGTCGCCCGTGACGTCGTACCTGAAGAAGTCCGCGCCGAGGGCGAACGCGTCGACGGCCGCGACCAGCCCGAGCAGGGAGACGACGGCCCGGCTGAGCCCGACCGGCGAGCGCAGCCAGATCCTGGGCGGACCGGCCGGCGGTGCCTGGAACCCGGCCGGGGCGGCGCACCCGGTGCACAGGACACCGTCCGGGGCCGCTTCGAAGTGATGGCAGCGCGTGCAGAGCATGGCGAGGTCCCCGGTGTGTGGACGAGCGGCGAGATACGGACGATCCGATCGGCCGAACGCGCGAGTTCTCCCCAGAGCCTCACGCGCGGCATGCGGAACATACGGTTCGCCGGGCCTGTCCGTCCACCGGGAAACCCCGGTTCCTCAGCCCAGCCGGTCCCCGAGCGCCTTGAACTGCGTCCAGGTCAGGGCGGGCTTCTCCGGATCCCACAGTTTCTGGACCGTCGCCCGCAGCGGCATCCGGATCCCGGCCGCGACCTGATCCTGCGTCTGCGCGTTCGGGAAGTCGCACCACACCGCGAACGACCCACCGAGGATCTGGGCGTCGTACTTCGAGGAGACGGCTGTCGTGCCGCGTACCACCCGCGGCGTCCACTGCTCGTAGATCCGCCGCCCCGTCGGATAGACGAAGGTCTGCGGCTCGCCGAGCACGTAGTACAGGAACTCGTCGTTGAAGTTGACGACCTTGCGCCCCGCGCTCAGATACGCCACGGGCTGCCGGGCGCCGATCTCCTTGCCGGTCCAGTAGGCGACCCGGATGTCGGCGGCGGGCCTGACGGACGTGTCGCGGAAGAAGCCGTCGTTCCACGCCTCGGGCGTCTTGCCGTGGCCGCGGACGGTGTCGGCGCGGGCGTTGAGCCATCCCGTCGTCAGGTCCGCGACGGTGGCGCCGGGGCCGTAGGCCTTCCTGGCGGCGGTGGCGAGCTGCGGGTAGGTCGTCGCCGGGCTGGACACCGTCAGCGCGCGGTATTCGTCGCCGCCGAGGTGCCAGTCGGCGCCGGGGAACAGCGGGGCGTACTCGTTCAGCAGATCGTCGACGATCTTGGCGGACGCGGGCTCGGAGATGTCGACGGCACCCTGCGGCGCACTCCCCGCCGCGCTGCGCAACTGCAGTTCGGGATGGGCGGCGATGACCGCGCCCAGATGCCCGGGGGAGTCGATCTCCGGTACGACGGCGATGTGCCGCTGGGCCGCGAGGGCGACGATCCGCCGCACCTGCGCCTTGGTGAGGTGGGTCCTGGACACGATCTCCGGGTGCGAGTCGGACTCGATCCGGAAGCCCTGGTCGTCGGAGAAGTGCAGCTGGAGCCGGTTGAACTTCAGGTCGCCCAGCTCCCGGACCCGGTCCTCGATCCAGCCGGCCGTGAAGGGCTTGCGCGCGATGTCCAGGAAGAACCCGCGCACCGGCTCGGCCGGCTCGTCGCGCACGACGCCCTCCGGCGCCGTACCGCCGCCGTGCACCTCCTGCTTGAGCGTGCGGGTGCCGTAGAACACGCCAGCGTCGTCGGCCCCGCTGATGACGACCCGCCCGCCGCGCACGGTCATGCCGTACGACTCCGGGTCGGCGCCCTCGTCGTCGTTCAGCGTCAGCCGTACGTCCCCGGCGCGTACGTCGTCCTTCTGCCCGGCGTACGTCAGCCCCAGCTCGCCGGCGAGGAGGCGCCCCTCGTCGGCGAGGTCGGTGTCGTTCACCACCACGCGCAGGCCGGCGGCGGGACGCCAGCCGGGGCCGCGCGCCGGCGTGTGGGCGCGGACGGACGGGATGGTGCGGGGTGTGGTGGACAGGGGATAGGAACGAGTGGGGCTGGGAGTCGGGCTCGGTGTCCTGGAGTGGGCCGCCGATCCTTCCGGTCTGCCGCCCGAGGGCGACTGGGCCTGTGACTGGGCCGACCCGGCGGGCGCACCGTCGTTCCCCGCCCACAGCCCGAGGCCCACCCCGGCCGCGACGGTGACGGCGACCGCTCCCGCGATCAGCCCACGTGTCTGCCCGCGTGTCTGCTTCTCCGGTCGCTTCCTGTGCTGACTCACATCGTCAACCTAGGGCCTGGTGCGAGGTGGTCACGTCCACCACACGTTCCGAAACTCTCCCGTGCGGGTGAAATTCGGGCATCCGTCGGACAGGTCATGCACACTCTCGATAACGTGACGCAACACCGCTCACAGCTTCCCCTGCCGAAACACACGTGACGCCCACACATTCTCCTGGCCGAGTGGCCATACCGTCCCTGCCCACCGTCCTGGACGCGTTCAACATCGCGCCCGCCGACGAGGCCCGGTCCCTTCTCCTGCGCTGCCTGCACAGCCTCCGCTGGGCGGAGCGGGTCGCGGCACACCGCCCGTACCCGACCGTGGACGCGCTGCTGGCCGCGTCGGACGAGGCGGCGTACGACCTCACGCCTGGCGATCTCTCCGAGGCGCTGGCGGGCGAGACCCTGCCGGCCCTGCCGGACGGCGCCTACTCGGCCGCCCACATGGCGATGGACGCGGCCCACGCCGCCTACGAGGCCCGCTTCGGACACGCGTTCGTCATCTGCCTGGACGGACTGGCGCCTTCGGAGGCCCTGGACCACGCACTGGAAGGCATCCGGTCACGTTTGACGAACGATCCGGAGGAGGAACGGGTGGTTGCCGCGGAGGAGCTCCGCCGCCTCGCAAGGGAACGGTTGTTCCATTTCCATAGGGGTGCGGGGAACTGCGCGCCAAGCCCCAGCGGTGCCGCACCCGGCGCATAACGGCCCACACCACCCCATTGGCGCGTCGAGTACCCCCATCCGCGTGCCACTTTGATCACACAGATAGGCCCGGCGTAAGCATCCCGACAACACGTCGCTACGATGCTGAGGGCTGGTGGACCGTACCCAGCCGGGCCCGTCCGACAAAGCACAAGCCGGCGCGGCCCCAATACCCCGCTCCCGGAGGGACTTCCGTGCCGGCTGGAACGCTGTACCGCGGCCGGGAAGGAATGTGGTCCTGGGTGGCTCATCGAGTCACCGGCGTCCTCATCTTCTTCTTCCTGTTCGTTCACGTGCTGGACACCGCTCTCGTCCGTGTCTCCCCCGAGGACTACGACAAGGTCGTAGCCACGTACAAGACCCCAATCGTCGCGTGCCTGGAGTACGGCCTCGTCGCCGCCATCCTCTTCCACGCGCTCAACGGCCTGCGAGTCATCGCCGTCGACTTCTGGTCGAAGGGCCCGCGCTACCAGAAGCAGATGCTCTGGTCCGTGGTGGGCCTGTGGGTCGTACTCATGATCGGGGCGATCTACCCCGTCCTCGGCCACGCCGCTCGTGAACTGTTCGGGAGCTGATACCGATGGCGACCACTGAAACCACCGCTTCCGGTATCGGCCCCGTCGAAGGCGGGTCCGACGACTACGGCGTCGCCAACCCGGCGCCCCTCATCGAGGCCCCGCGCAAGCGCACCAGGAAGACCCCCAAGTCCACCCGGGGCAACTTCGAGATGTACGGCTGGCTGTTCATGCGCCTGTCCGGCATCGTGCTGGTCGTCCTGGTCATCGGCCACCTGTTGATCCAGCTCGTGCTCGACGGCGGCGTGTCGAAGATCGGCTTCGCCTTCGTCGCGGGCCGCTGGGCGTCCCCGTTCTGGCAGGTCTGGGACCTGTTGATGCTGTGGCTCGCGATGCTGCACGGCGCCAACGGTCTGCGCACGATCATCAACGACTACGCGGAGCGCGCGAACACCCGGCTGTGGCTCAAGGGCCTGCTCTACACGGCCACGGTGTTCACCATCCTGCTGGGCACGCTGGTGATCTTCACCTTCGACCCGAACATCCGCTAGGCACGGGGCTGAGGAATTTCCTGATGAAGATCCACAAGTACGACACCGTCATCGTCGGCGCGGGCGGCGCCGGCATGCGCGCCGCGATCGAGTCGACGAAGCGCAGCCGTACCGCCGTGCTGACGAAGCTCTACCCCACCCGCTCCCACACGGGCGCCGCGCAGGGCGGCATGGCCGCCGCGCTGGCCAACGTGGAGGAGGACAACTGGGAGTGGCACACCTTCGACACGGTCAAGGGCGGTGACTACCTGGTCGACCAGGACGCCGCCGAGATCCTGGCGAAGGAGGCCATCGACTCGGTCCTCGACCTGGAGAAGATGGGCCTGCCGTTCAACCGCACCCCGGACGGCACGATCGACCAGCGCCGGTTCGGCGGGCATTCGAGGAATCACGGCGAGGCGCCGGTCCGCCGGTCCTGCTACGCGGCCGACCGCACCGGCCACATGATCCTCCAGACGCTGTACCAGAACTGCGTCAAGGAGGGCGTGGAGTTCTTCAACGAGTTCTACGTCCTGGACCAGTTGATCGTCGAGATCGACGGGGTGAAGCGGTCCGCGGGCGTCGTCGCGTACGAGCTGGCCACCGGCGAGATCCACGTCTTCCAGGCGAAAGCCGTGATCTACGCGTCCGGCGGCTGCGGCAAGTTCTTCAAGGTGACGTCGAACGCGCACACCCTGACCGGTGACGGCCAGGCCGCGGTCTACCGTCGCGGACTGCCGCTGGAGGACATGGAGTTCTTCCAGTTCCACCCGACCGGCATCTGGCGCATGGGCATCCTGCTGACGGAGGGCGCCCGCGGTGAGGGCGGCATCCTCCGCAACAAGGACGGCGAGCGCTTCATGGAGAAGTACGCGCCGGTCATGAAGGACCTCGCGTCCCGTGACGTCGTCTCGCGCTCCATCTACACGGAGATCCGCGAGGGCCGCGGCTGCGGTCCCGAGGGCGACCACGTCTACCTCGACCTCACGCACCTCCCGCCGGAGCAGCTCGACGCCAAGCTGCCCGACATCACGGAGTTCGCCCGGACCTACCTCGGTATCGAGCCGTACACCGACCCGATCCCGATCCAGCCCACCGCGCACTACGCCATGGGCGGCATCCCGACGAACGTCGAGGGCGAGGTGCTCCGCGACAACACCACCGTGGTGCCCGGCCTGTACGCGGCCGGCGAGGTCGCGTGTGTGTCGGTCCACGGCGCGAACCGTCTCGGCACTAACTCGCTGCTGGACATCAACGTGTTCGGTCGTCGGGCCGGCATCGCGGCGGCCGAGTACAGCCAGAAGGCGGAGTACGTCGAGCTGCCGGAGAACCCGGCGGAGCTGGTCGTCGGCCAGGTGGAGGCGCTGCGCTCCTCCACCGGCACCGAGCGCGTGGCCGTACTCCGGCGCGAGCTGCAGGAGACCATGGACGCCAACGTCATGGTGTTCCGCACCGAGCAGACGATCAAGACGGCGGTCGAGAAGATCGCGGAGCTGCGCGAGCGCTACAAGAACGTCTCGATCCAGGACAAGGGCCGTCGCTTCAACACGGACCTGCTGGAGGCGATCGAGCTCGGCAACCTCCTTGACCTCGCCGAGGTCATGGCGGTCTCCGCGCTGGCCCGCAAGGAGTCCCGCGGCGGTCACTACCGCGAGGACTACCCGAACCGCGACGACGTCAACTTCATGCGCCACACCATGGCGTACCGCGAGGTGGGCGACGACGGCGCCGAGTCCATCCGTCTCGACTACAAGCCGGTCGTCCAGACCCGCTACCAGCCGATGGAGCGTAAGTACTGATGGCAACTCCTGTTCTGGACAAGGCGGACGCGGCCGGCGAGCCCGAGCCCGGCTTCGCCGACTCCCCCTACATCACGATCACCCTCCGCGTGCGCCGCTTCAACTCCGAGGTCTCGGCGGAAGCGGTCTGGGAGGACTTCCAGTTCGAGATCGACCCGAAGGAGCGTGTCCTCGACGCCCTCCACAAGGTCAAGTGGGACATCGACGGCTCGCTGACGTTCCGCCGCTCCTGCGCCCACGGCATCTGCGGCTCGGACGCCATGCGGATCAACGGCAAGAACCGCCTTGCCTGCAAGACGCTGATCAAGGACATCAACCCCGAGAAGCCGATCACGGTCGAGCCCATCAAGGGCCTGACGGTCCTGAAGGACCTGGTCGTCGACATGGAGCCGTTCTTCCAGGCGTACCGGGACGTGATGCCCTTCCTCATCACGAAGGACACGAACGAGCCGACGCGCGAGCGCTTCCAGACGGCGGAGGACCGCGAGCGGTTCGACGACACCACGAAGTGCATCCTCTGCGCCGCCTGCACGTCCTCGTGCCCGGTCTTCTGGAACGACGGCCAGTACTTCGGCCCGGCCGCGATCGTGAACGCGCACCGCTTCATCTTCGACTCGCGTGACGAGGCGGGCGAGCAGCGCCTGGAGATCCTCAACGACCGCGACGGCGTGTGGCGTTGCCGCACCACGTTCAACTGCACGGACGCCTGCCCTCGCGGCATCGAGGTCACGAAGGCGATCCAGGAAGTGAAGAGGGCGCTGATCACTCGGCGTTTCTGATTTTCCCCGCTCCACCTCAGGGCCCTGTTTCCGTCACTTCGGAAACAGGGCCCTCTGGTGTTTCTGACCGGTTTTCACCACTACTGAACCCCTCGTTCCGTCTGTCATGCTCCGGGCACAATGCCCAACAGGCGGGGGCGATTTCATGGCGCTGAACATGAAACTGGATCTGGAGCCGCGAGCTCCCTATCCACTTGGCTACGCGGAGGCGGCGACCTCCACCCAGACAGTGACAGCACCGCTGCTGACAGGAGCGTCCCTCGCTCTGGTCGGCGTGATCCTGGTGGAAGGCAAAGAGCACTTCCGGTGGCCCGACGTGACCCTGCTCCTCGTCGTCGGGGCCTCCATCGCCTTGATCACGAGCATCCAGATCGGCGCGGACGCCCGCAGGTACCTCTACAACAGGGAGACGATCGAGGCCTGGCACGGCAAGGACGAGGACATCACGCTCACCAGGGACTGGGCCGAGCACACCACGCACTTCAGCACGTGGAAAGCGCGCACCTACCTGGCGGTGATCGCCTTCAACCTCGGCACCCTCCTGCTGGTCCTCGCCCTGTCGACCGCGCTGCTGCCACAGGACAACCACGCCGTCCTGCGGTGGATCTCCGCAGGCCTGGCGCTCGCGGGCGCTCTGGTCGAGGCCTGGTGGATCTACCACCTCTTCCACAAGAAGCCCAGGAAAGCCGAGAAGAAATCCCTATCACCGGGCGGAGGCAAGATCTGATGCTCTTTGACGTCACACTTCCGGGTAACGCTCCCCCCGTTCACAAATGCCCTCAGAAGATGTGTCCTGGAGCCTTCTCCGGCTTCTACACGGAGAAGGACAAAACCGCCTGGGACGCCCTTGTCGAAAGAGGCAACCCCGAGGCCGTGAAGGCCTACCTCGACGCGGCCCTCCGCGTTCAGGACGTGAACCACGCCCCCACGTGTCCTCTCAGGTGCCTTCCACCGGTCCTCATCGCACGATGCTCCAACGAGGAACTCGAGGCCCAGATGAACAAGGTGCGGGCGATCATCGACGGCTGCTAGGTCTCCGTCGGCTCCTCCCGCTCGCCCCGTGCCGCGTGACCGTAAGGCCGCTCCCGCAACCGCACTCCGGCCAACTCGTTCGACAACTCGGCGAACATCGTCTCCTCGCTCGCCGCATCCGCGGGCAGCGGCAGGTGCAGCGCGTCCAGAAGATCGAAGCGGTGCAGGTCGTACACGACATGCATCAGGCCGGAGTAGGCCTGCGCCGCGGTCACCGCACCCTTGTACGCCACCGCAGCCAGTCCCAGGCCGGCGCCGCACCACCACCAGACCGTCGGCTCGTCGTACAGGCCCGTGCACCCCACCACGGTGAGCATCAGGAAGGCCCAGCACAGGTTCACGGCCGTATCCAACGCGTCCCGGGTAGAGCTGAGGACCTCGGCCATGCGGTCGGACACCTGGAGGTAGATACGCGGCCAAGAGGTCAGCGTCGTCAGGCCGTAGCGCTCGCCCGCGCTCAATTCTCCGGCCCGCAGGGCGTTCCCGAGGGCGGTGGGAAGCAGGACTTCGGCCGGCGGTTGTGCGGCGAGGCGACGGCGTGCATCACCGCGTACCCGTAGCTCGATGTCCCCGTCGGCCCTGCCCTGGACCCGCTCGTGCAACGCCTCCCACCGCCTGCGCTGCACTCTGGCCAGTACTCCCGCAAGCCGGGCTGTCACGAACCAGCGGTCCCAGTAGCCTTCGAGGAAGCGCACCGCACGGACCTGGAAGGGCTGGAGGAGCAGACCGAGGAGGACGGCACCAACGGTGACCGTCACGGTCAGGGCGAGCGCGTCGGACGATCCCTGCGGCGGAACCGCATGCCAGTCGCTGCGCCCCGAAAAACTCCCCGCCCGCAGCAGCGCGAGCACACCCGCGACGAACAGCGCGCACGGCGCGAAATGCACCGACAGCACCCGTCGCACGAAGCTCGCCCTCCCCATCCGCCCCTGAGCGCTGTTCAGTATGAAGCGCTGTGTCAAGCGGGGCGGTGGGAGGGTCCACGGTGTGATCTGGACAGACAGGTGACCAACACTGGTCAAGTCCTGTGTGGCCGTTGTGACTTGTGTGGCTGCAGTCGCAGACTGCCGACATGGCACTCCTGAGAAAAGCCGCCGCCACGCTCCTCGCCGCGTCGGCCGCGCTGCTCGCGATACCCCCCACTGCCTCCGCGACCCCCGCTCCCCACGGAACACTGGCAAGGGAGAACTTCGACCGTCTCCCCCTCGGCCCCGTCACCGAGGGGCATGGATGGACCACCGACACGGACGACGGCACGCTGACCGTCGCTCCCAGCGCCTCGGGGCACGGGCGTGAGCTTCGGATCCGTACCGAGGGGAACGGTCGGGCCTTTCTCGTGTTCGATGAGCTCGCCCCGCCCGGCAACAGCTTCTGGGGGCGGCTGCGGTTGCGGGTCGGTGGGTTTCCGACCGCTCCCGACTGGGCGCACTGGACCATCGCCGAGGCGTCGGGGGCGGGCTCGGCAACGCTGGTGCGGCCGCTCGGTGGGCAGTACGCGCCCACCGACGGCGGCAACTTCTGGGGGGTCGGGTCCGATCTCGGGCCCACCGGGGACTGGACGTCCTGGAAGACCTCCGCGCCGGCCGTCGCCGAGGCGTGGCAGTGCGTCGAGTTTCATCTCGATGCCGGCGACAACCGCGTCACCGTGTACCTGGACGGCGTGGAACAGTCCGATCTGACCGTGTCGACCAAGGAGCACGGGGGCACGGCGGACGACTTCGTCTTCCCTGGCTTCGACAGACTGAAGCTGGGCTGGCAGCTGTATCAGGCGGACCCGACGCCGTCGTCGTACGACATCCGGATGGACGACATCGCGCTCTCCAGCCGGCGCGTGGGTGGCTGCGGAAACGGGAGCTGAACCCGGGATTGCGCCCGGTGTACCGGGCGTGATCCACTTCGGCGTCATGAGCTGGGGGGCCTCTGGGGAGGGGGCCGGGGCAGGGGAGGCAGCGGTGCGTACCGCTGGAGAAGAGATCGTGTCGTCGTGCCCGCAGTGCGGGGTGGAGATCCGGACGGACCGGCGGTTCACCACGTGGTGTGCGGCGTGTGACTGGAATGTCGATCCGCAGGGGCCCAGCGAGAAGAAGCACGGGCTGGACGGAGTGCGTCGCAGGGTCGCGCAGCGGTACGGCGAGCGGCTGTTCGACGAGCTGAGGGGCGGCGAGACCAGTACGGGCGGGCGTACCTTGTCCGGCCTGCTCGCCTTCGCGATCGCGCTCGCCGTGCACGGGCTGACCTTTGCCCTGGCCGCGGTCGGACTCCTGGGCCTGGTCCGTGGCTGGGGCGGGCTCGGTATGGTGTTCGGGCTGTTCCTGCTGGCGCTGGCCTGGTCGCTCCGCCCGCGGCTGAACCGGCTGTCCGACGACAACCGCGTCCTGCTGCGGGATGACGCGCCCGAACTGTACGCGCTCGTCGACGAGGTCGCCGCCGCCCTGGGCACCCGGGGCGTGGACGCCGTCGTCGTCGATGCCCGGGCCAACGCGGGGGTGACCCATCTCGGGCTGCGGGGACGGCTCCTGACGCTGGGGCTGCCCCTGTGGGAGGTACTGAGCCCTCAGCAGCGGATCGCGCTCCTGGGTCACGAGCTCGGCCACTTCACCAACGGCGACACCCGGCACGGAATGGTCGTGGGCACCGCCTGCAGATCGCTGGGCACCTGGCACTACTACCTCCTGCCGGTCCCGAACCCGAACACGATCCAGGTCGTCACCAATCTGGCCTGTGTTCCGTTCCGCCTGCTGGTCATGGCAGTCGCCGCACTGCTCGACCTGCTGACCGCGCAGGCCTCCCAGCGCGGCGAGTACCTGGCCGACGCGGCGGCGGCCCGCATCGGGTCCACCGAGGGCGCGGTCGGGCTGATGGACCGCCTCCTGGTGACCGACTCGATCGTGATCACGTTGCGCCGCGAGTCCAACGCCCGCCGTATGCGCGGCGGGAGCCGGGTTTCCGCGCACGACTCCGACGGTCTCTGGGAGGCCCTCGCGGCCTACATGGACTCGATCCCCGCATCCGAGCACGAACGTCAGCGCCGGGTGGGTGTGCTGCGGGGCCACAGCGTCGACGCGAGCCACCCTCCGACCCATCTGCGCCGTCGGCTCCTCCTGGACGGTATGCCGCTGCCCGCCTCGGTGACGACGGACGCCGAGGCGGCCGAACGCATCGCAGGTGAGCTGGAGGCCGTGGGGAAGACGCTGGCCCGAAAGGTCGTCAGGGACGGTTACGAGGGCCGGTGACCTCCAGCGGTCGGCTGTCGCGAGCCCACCCCGGTGAACCTTCACGGTCACGGCGCTAGACGATGTTGCGGGCCACCGTCCAGGCCACGGCCACCGCGAGGACGGCCGCCTGTGCCCGGGGGCTCAGGGTGGGGTGCCAGCGGCGGCCGTGCAGGCCCTCCCACGCCCAACGGCCCAGCAGGACGAGGGCGTAGGGGGAGGCGAGCAGCAGGGCGCGGTTGTCCAGCCAGGCCTCGGTGAAGTGGCCGTGCATCAGGTCGTACACCATGCGGGTGCCGCCGCAGGCCGGACACAGCAGGCCGGTGAGCATCCGGAACGGGCACTGCGGCAGGAGGTGGCCGGGTTCGTGCGGGTCGGTGCGGTAGAGGTACACGGCACCGGCGGTGCCCGCGGCGAGCACCGCCGAGGGTGCCGCGGCGGGGTGTCGGAGCGGGGAGCGCCGTACGGCCATGGGGGTTTGTGTCCGCTCCGCCCTAGCTCCGGAGGATCCGGCCGTGTTCATCGGTGTGGTCGTTCCCGGTGAGCAGGAGGATGCCGTCGATCAGCGACCAGACGCCGAGGCCGCCGCAGGTGAAGAGCTGCGCGAGCCCGATCCCGACGTCGCCCAGATAGAAGCGTCCTACGCCGAAGCCGCCGAGGGTGATCTGGAGGATGCCCGCGATGACCTTGGACTTGTCGGAGTACGGCCGCCCGTACGGGTCGTAGCCGTAGGGGGCGTTGGGGTCTCCGGTATAGGTCCCCGGGGGCGGCGGGTAGTAGCCCGGGGGCGGGTGGCTGCCGGGCGGGGGGTAGCCGGGAGGCGGGTATCCCGGCGGTGGATACCCCTGTTGCTGATATCCCGGCGGAGGGCCCTGCTGGGGACCAGGCGGGGGACCGTACTGGGGGTCCTGCTTCTCGTGACCCTGCTGCTCGCTCAAGGGGACTGCTCCTGGGGACCGAAGCGGGAGAACCCGCGAAAAGACGACAATGAGCTTGGTCATCATGCACGACGGACACCGCGTCGCAGAAGCCCGTTCCGGCACCCCCGGCTTAATCTGACGACATGTCAGATGACCAGTCGTACGAACTGCTCGGTTTCGACAACGTACTGCTGCCCGTCGGGAACCTCGACGAGGCCGTCTCCTTCTACGCGAACGCCGGCTTCACGGTGGGTTTCCGGCTCGACGAGGCCGGGATCGCACTGCTGAAGGTCGGCGGCGAGACGCCCGGGATCCTGCTGCGGCAGGAGGAGGCGCTGGGGCACCGGCCACCCCCGTGGCCCGCCACGCGCGTGTGGCTGGAGGTCCCGGACGCGAGGACCGCCGCCAGGGAGCTGCGTACGGCCGGCGTCGAACTGCTCGACGAGCCCTTCTCCGTGGCCACCGGCTGGACCGTCGAGGTCGCCGACCCCTGGGGGAACATCCTCGGGTTCACCGACTACACCAAGCGTCCGGGACTCGCGCGACGAGCCTGAGGCGACGTGGGCGGCAGACGTGACGCACACCTCTCCGCACGCGAGTTGAACACGTTCAAAAGCAGGTCTAGAGTCTCCCCTGTCAGCATTTTGAACGCGTTCAAGAAGGGGGAGGCGCATGGACCGCACGGTCGTCGCCTACGTCATCTATCTCGTCATCAGCATCGCCCTGACCATCTGGGTGGCCCGCACGCTCAGCAGGAACGGACGGATCTTCCTCGCCGACGTACTGCGCGGCAACGAGAAGCTCGCCGAGGCCGTCAACCACCTCCTGGTGGTCGGTTTCTACCTCGTGAACCTCGGGTTCGTCGCGCTCTACCTCAGCGGCGACGGGACGATCGACAACGCGCGCGGCGTCTTCGAGGCCCTGTCGACCAAGGTGGGCGTCGTGCTGCTGGTGCTCGGCGTGATGCATCTGGCCAACGTGTACGTGCTCAACCGGATCCGCCGACGGGGCGCCATGGAACGGGAGCAGGTGCCGCCGGTCGCACCGCAGGACTGGGTCCGGGCATGACGGACCCTGCAGGGCCGACAGGTGGCACCGGTGCCGTGGGCGTCACGGCGGACCGCATCCCGGTCCGCAGGCTCACCGTCCTGTACGACGCCCGGTGCGCGCTGTGCGCCTTCCTGCGCGACTGGCTCGTACGGCAGCCGCAGCTGGTGCCGCTGGAGTTGGTGCCGGCCGGGTCGCAGGAAGCCCGGCGGAGGTTTCCCGGGCTCGACCACCGCGCCACCCTGGAGGAGATCACCGTCGTCGGCGACGCGGGGCAGGTCTACCGCGACACCGCCGCCTGGATCGTGACCCTGTGGGCGCTGCGGGAGCACCGGCCGCTCGCCCACCGGCTCAGCACCCCGACCGGGGCACGGCTCGCGAAGGGCGCGGTGCTCGCCGCCGCGAAATGGCGGGGCTCGCAGTGGCAGGGCGGCCAGTGGGGCGGCCCCGCGTACCGCCGCGAGGACGGCTGGGCCTACGACCCCGGCAGGGGCTGGGTCCACACCCCACCGGGGTGCGACAGCGGCGGCCGCGCCACTGGTTAGGCTCTCTTTTCGTGCCTGCGAACAACGACGGCCCCGACGAGGGCAGTACCCCGAGCAAGTCCGAGCAGACGAGCAAGTCCGAACAGACTCGCGCGCTGATCCTGGAGACCGCCATGAGGTTGTTCCAGGAGCGGGGGTACGACAAGACCACCATGCGGGCCATCGCCCAGGAGGCCGGGGTCTCCGTCGGCAACGCGTACTACTACTTCGCGGGCAAGGAGCACCTGATCCAGGGCTTCTACGACCGGATCGCCGCCGAGCACCAGGTGGCGGTCCGGGACGTCCTGGCCCGGGAGAGCGATCTGGAGGCGCGGCTCGCGGGCGTGCTGAAGGTCTGGCTGGACATCGCGCGGCCCTACCACGAGTTCGCGGTGCAGTTCTTCAAGAACGCCGCCGACCCGGACAGCCCGCTCAGCCCCTTCTCGCCCGAGTCGGAGCACGCGCGCGTGGAGGCGATCGCCGTACACCGCGAGGTGCTGCGGGGCGCGACGAAGACGAAGGTTCCCGAGGAACTGCGGGACATCCTGCCCGAGTTGATGTGGCTCTCCCAGATGGGGCTCGTCCTGTACTGGATCTTCGACCGCACCGAGGGGCGGGAGCGGAGTTACCGGCTCGCGGAGCGGGGCGCCAAGCTCACCGCGCGGGGCGTGTCGCTGGCCCGGTTCCGGGTGCTGCGGCCGCTCGTACGGGAGGTGCACGAGCTGTTCACGGACTTCCTGCCGGGGATGACGAAGGTGATGCCGGACCCTGGCAGGAAGCCGTAGCCACGTCGGCCGACGGCGTCCACCCCGCCGTCGGCCGGCTGTACGTGGACCAGCGGACCCGGCGCCGGATGCGGCCGCTGGAGGACACGGTGGAGACGTCGGCGGCGATCGCCAAGGGGTGGGCCGGCCTGCGGGACACGGCCGTAGGCGGGGGGGGGTGGTGCGGTGGGGGCCCGTGCGGCCCTGGATCCAAGGGCGGGCGGTCGTTCGGTCACCTTGATTGTCGACGGGCGGCTCAGTTCGCCATCACCAGGGCCCACACGGTCTTGCCGTGCCGGCCCCGGCTCCACACCCCCCACGCGGTGGCGATGTTCTCCACCAGATGCAGGCCTCGGCCGGCCTCCTCCCACTCGCCGACCACCCGCAGCCGGGGTTCGAGGCGGCCCTCGTCGGAGACCTCTATGAGGCAGGAGCCGTCGGCGAGGGCGGTCACCGCGACCTCGAACTCCCGCTCAAGGAGCGGCCCGTGACGCACCACGTTGGTGGCGAGTTCCGACACCAGCAGTACCGCGTCGGCCAACGCCGGATCATCGGGGCCGTGCCCCCAGTCGGCCAGATGGTCCCGGACCCGGCGCCGGGCGAGACCGACGGAAGCCGGATGCCGGGGCAGCCGGAAGGAGTTGCGTCTCAACACGTTTGCTCCTCACCCCACGCACACCTCCGTCACATGGTGCTGCGTCGAGTGGCTGCCCGGCGTCACTCGGGCGAATGCCAGTTCCACGAAAACGCGTCAGATACGGCGCAATCGCATCGGAATCAGATCCAGTCGAGGCGCCAGAGGCGGAAGACGCCGGTGCCGTCCGAGAGGTACTGGCCGCCGCCGACGTCCTCGCTGGTCACGACGTAGTCCTTGGCCTGCCACAGCGGGATGACCGGGACATCGCGGGCGATGTCCGCCTGGACGTCACGGAAATCCTGCTCGGCCTCGCTGCGGTCGGCGTACCGCTGGCTGTCCTGAATCAGATGGTCGACCTCGTTGCTGCTGTAGCCGGTGTTCATGGTGCCGTCCGTGCCGACCAGCGGAGCGCCGAAGGTGTCCGGGTCGGGATAGTCGGCCACCCAGCCGACCGCGTAGGCGTCCAGCTTCCCGGTGGCCCAGCTCTTCTGGAAGTCGGTCCACTCGTAGCCCTTGAGCGTCACCTTGAACAGGCCGCTCGCCTCCAACTGCTTCTTCAGCTCCTTGGCCTCCGCGGCGGCGGAACCGCTGGTGAGGCCGTAGCCGTAGGTGAAGCTGACCGGGGTGGTCACACCGGCCTCGGTGAGCAGAGCCCGCGCCTTCTTCACGCTCGGCTCCGCGTAGGTGTCGAAGAACGACGTGGTGTGGCCGGTGATACCGGTCGGGATCAGCGAGTAGAGCGGGTCGACGGTCCCCTCGTACACCGAGGCGGCCAGCTGCTCGCGGTTGATCAGCCAGGCCATGGCCTGGCGCACCTTGACGTCGTGCAGGGGCTTGCCCGAGCGGGTGTTGAGGTAGAGGTTGCGGATCTCGGAGCTGTCGGCCTCCGAGACACGCTGGCCGGGGTCGCTCGCGTTGAGTCCGGCGAGGACGTCCGGCGGCAGCTGTCGGTAGGCGACGTCGATCTGCTTGGACTTCCAGGCCTTGTTCAGCTTGTCCGAGTTGCCGTAGTAGACGAGTTCGACCGGGTGGTCGGCGCCCTTGTTGGCGCCCTTGTAGCTGCCGTTGGGCGCGAGGACCGCCTTCTTGGCCTTCGTATACGTCTTCAGTTCGTACGGCCCGGTGCCGTCGACGCCGCCGTCCTTGCGCAGGGAGTTGGCCGGGTACTTGCTGCTGTCGACGATGGCACCGGCTCCGGTGGCCACCTTGAACGGGAACGTCGCGTCGGGCGAGGACAGCCTGAACGTGATCGTCCGGCCGCTGGCGCCGACCGACTCGAGGGTGTCCAGCAGGGCGGCCGGGCCGACGTCCGAGTTGATCTTCTTGACCCGGTCGAAGGAGTACTTGACGTCCTTGGCGGTCATCCCCCGGCCGCTCGGGAACTCGAGGCCCTCACGCAGCACACAGCGATAGGTACGCAGATCCTTGCCCTCGAAGGCACAGCTCTCGGCGGCGTCGGGCACAGGGGTGGCGCTGCCCGGCTCGAACGCCAGCAGCGACTGGAAAACGTTGTTGAACAGCGCCCACGAACCGGCGTCGTAGGCGCCGGCCGGATCGAGTGAGGTGACCTCGTCCGTCGTCCCCACCTTGATCGTCTCGCCGGTGTCCTGATCGGACGGAAGCAACTGCCAGCCGCCGACTCCCACAACGCCCAGCACGAGCAGCGTCGCGAGAATCCGCATGCGAACCGTCCGCATCGGTTTGCCCTCCCCGGGCCCCTCTGGACCCCAGTGCATATGCCACCCCCTAGTGGCGCGAATCACCTAACCACAGGTGTTTCACCTGGGGGAAGAGGGGTCTGCGGAGTTTGGCAAGCCGTTACCGCAAGGGGTTTCAGCCACATTTCACAGGGCTCGCACAGAGTCTCCTGCCGACGGTCAGCGGACCATCACGTAGACGAACACGCCGGCACACACCGTGATCGACACGACGGCCCGCACCATGATCGTCCGATCCACGATCCGCCGCAGCCACGGGACCGGGACGCCTCTCAGAAGCCAGGTGACCGGCAGGGAGAGCGCGGACGCGCAGGCGAGGAGGAAGAACTGCCGAGCGGGCGGGTGGTCGGGGTCCCAGGGATCGTGAGCCGCGTTCTCCAGATACAGCAACCCTGCGACCGCGTACCAGAACAGCGCGCAGCCGGCGGTGAGCAGCGACTCGAACAGTGCGAACAGAACAGGCCTGCTGCGTGCGAGGCGCAGGAGGGACGCGTCGGACGTCATGCGCGAGGCCTCCCCCGGTCGGCCCCGGCAGGGTCGGCTCACGTCAACGTACGCCGACTGCCGCGCCGGGCACAGCCGTATGACTCGCCGGATCGCCGGGGCGGCGGGGCGGCGGTCAGGCTTGCTTCGAGGCCAGTTCGATCACCGTGATGTCCGACGGGGCGCCCACGCGCGTGGGCGGGCCCCAGGCGCCGGCACCGCGGCTGACGTAGAGCTGGGTGTCGCCGTAGCGCTCCAGGCCCGCGACCGTCGGGTTGGCGGCCTCCGCGAGGAAGTTGCCGGGCCAGAGCTGGCCGCCGTGGGTGTGGCCGGAGAGCTGGAGGTCCACGCCGTGGTCGACCGCGTCGTGGATCTGGACCGGCTGGTGGGCGAGGAGCACGCACGCGCGTGTGGTGTCCCGGTCGCCGAGGGCCCTGGTGAAGTCGGGGCCCTGGCCCTCGCTCTCGCCCGCGATGTCGTTGACACCGGCGAGGTCGAACCAGGCCAGTTCCGTACGGTCGTTCTCCAGTGGGCGCAGACCGAGCCGCCGTACTTCCTCGACCCACTGCTCGGCGCCGGAGAAGTACTCGTGGTTGCCGGTCACGAAGAACGCGCCGTGCCGTGCCTCGAGCTGGGCGAGGGGGGCCGCCGCCGGGCCGAGGTCCTTCACGCTGCCGTCGACCAGGTCGCCCACGACCGCGATGAGGTCGGGGCGGGTGGAGTTGATGGTGTCGACGACCTTCTGGGCGAAGCCCCGGCCGAGCACCGGGCTGAGGTGGATGTCGCTCACCACCGCGATCCGGTAGCCGTGTCCCGCGCGCGGGAGCTTGGCCAGCGGCACGGTGACCCGCTTCACCCTGGGGCCGCGCAGCACGCCGTAGGTGCCGAGGCCGACGGTCCCGACGGCGGCCGCTGCGGCGGCTCCCGCGACAGCCCTGGAGACGAAGAGACGGCGGGAGGGGGCAGCGGGCTCGCGCGGTGCCTGGGGCGCCGGTCCGGCCCGCCGAGGCTCCTGGGGTGGGCCCACGGCCTCCCCGTCGGCGTCCTGCCGTTCCGCCGGCGCTCCCGCCGGTACCCGCTCCGGATGCGGTACGGCGGCCGGGGCCGACTCGCGGCGGCTGTCCCGGCGTTCGAGGAAACGGCGCAGCAGGGGGCGTACGGCCTCTCCCGCCACCACCGCGAGCAGCAGGTAGATCGACAGTGCCAGCCACAGGAAACCGGGCCATGCGAGCACGCGCTGGAGCCAGAAGGGGGCACCGGTGCGCTCCGCGACCAGGGCGGCGACCGCCAGCGCCCAGCCGCCGCCGATGACCACCGCGCCCACCCGGCGGGCCCGTCCGGGACCGCCGGTGGTGTCGCGGAACAGGCGGCGCCACAGGTACCAGTTGGCCGTCACGAGGACGGCGAGCGCGAGCAGTGCGAAGACGATGACCACGGAGTGCTAACTCTCCGGGGTCGGCTGTGAGTTCCGGCGCAGTGCGCGGACTCCGCGCAACCCGATCAGCCCGACGACCGTCCCCAGTACGAAGGAGACGACAGCCAGCAGCAGGTGCACCCAGAAATACCCCGTCGGGTCGCCCGCGTCGTCGAACGCGAGCCCGCTGGCGTCCGCGACGAGGTTCTTGACGAAAGTGATCCAGATGAACCAGCTCCACACCCCGAACGCGAGCAGGAACCAGGACACGGGGCGGCTGAGCTTCATGGGTCCAGTATCGCGAACGGCTGTCCGGATCGGTGTCCGGGGTGGGAAGGGTGGTGGGACTTCACACTCTGCGGCATGTACGTTCCTGAGCGTGTCCGCTCCCAAGAAGACCGCCGGGCGATCCCTGCTGGTCACCTCCGCCGCCGCCCTGTCGTCACTCGCGCTGACCGCGCCTGTCGCCCTGGCGGCTCCCAGTCCCTCACCGAGCGCCAGTCCCTCACCCAGCGCCAGTCCCTCGGCCACTCCCCCGGCGAAGATGTCGGGCGTGGGCGGCTCGCGGCTCGGCCAGGCCGGCACACAGGTCAATCTGGCGAGCGGGGTCCCGGTGCTGCCGAAGGACATCACCGCGCGCTCCTGGATCGTCACGGACGCGGAGTCCGGCGATGTGCTCGCCTCGCACAACGCGCACTGGCGGCTGCCTCCGGCGAGCACCATGAAGATGCTCTTCGCGGACACCGTGCTGCCGAAGTTCCCCAGGACCGAGAAGCACAAGGTGGTCCCCTCCGACCTCGCGGGCATGGGTGCCGGCTCCAGCCTGGTCGGCATAAAGGAGGGCGAGACGTACACGGTGCACGACCTGTGGCTCGGCGTGTTCCTTCGCTCCGGCAACGACGCCGTCCATGTCCTGTCGGCGATGAACAAGGGCGTCGCCAAGACCGTCACGGAGATGAACGAGCACGCCGAGGAGCTCCAGGCCCTCGACACGCACGTGGTCAGCCCCGACGGCTACGACGCCCCCGGCCAGGTCTCCTCGGCCTACGACCTGACCCTGTTCGCCCGCTCCGGACTGCAGAAGAAGGACTTCCGCGAGTACTGCTCGACGGTCACCGCGAAGTTCCCGGGCGAGACGAAGAAGGACAAGAAGGGCAAGACCGTCCGCAAGTCCTTCGAGATCCAGAACACCGACCGGCTGCTGAGCGGCGACTACGACATCTCGCAGTACCCGGGAATTGCGGGTGTGAAGAACGGCAACACCACCAACGCGGGCGCCACCTTCACCGGCGTCGCCGAGCGGGGCGGCAGGGTGCTGCTCGTCACCGTCATGAACCCGTCCAAGGAAGAGCACAACGAGGTCTACAAGGAGACCGCGAAGCTCTTCGACTGGGGCTTCAAGGCGGCCGGCAAGGTGGCTCCGGTGGGCGAGCTGGTGCCGCCGAAGGGCACCGCGCGGTCCAGCGCCCAGCCGGAGGCCTCGGGGGAGGCCGGGGGCGGTTCCGGCGGTTCGGGGGACTCCGGGGCTTCGACGAAGCCGGTGGCCTCCGCCACGGCCGACGGCGGCTCCCGTGGCATGGGGACCGCCCTCGCGATCACCGGCGGGCTGCTGGTGCTGCTCGCGGGCGCCGCGTTCCTGGTCAACCGCCGTTGGCCGCTGCCGGATCTGGTGCGTCGCCGCTCTTCTCGTCCGTAGTTCCGTCCGTGGGCTCCCGCTCCTTGCTCCCCGTCGCCGTCCAGGCGGCGCAGAACAGCACCAGCTTGGCCGTGAAGTTGATCCACAGCAGCAGGGCGACGGGGACGCCGAACGCGCCGTACATGCTCTTCGTCGCCACGCCCTGCATGTAACTGCTCAGCAGCAGCTTCAGCAGCTCGAAGCCGACCGCGCCGGTCAGCGCGGCGACGAACAGCCGGCGGCGTGACGGCTCGACGCCGGGCAGCAGGGTCAGGACATACAGCAGGAGCAGGAAGTCGGCGAGTACGGCGATGGCGAACGCGGCGATCCGCAGCAGGATCCGGCCCGCGCCGCCTTCCTGGAGGCCGAGTCCGCCGCCGATCCAGTCGACCAGCGCGGAGGCGACGGTGGAGATGGCGAGCGTGACCAGGACGGCGCCGCCGAGCCCGATCAGGATGCCCAGGTCCTTGCCCTTGCGCAGGGCCACGTTCTCGTCCTCGTCGGGCAGCTCCCACACCGCGCGCAGACACTCGCGCATGGAGCCGGCCCAGCCGATGCCGGTGAACAGCAGGGCGGCGGCGGCGATGAGCCCGACGGTACCGGCGTTCTGCACCAGATCGTCGATGTTCAGCTGCTCGGAGATGCCGGGCACCTGGTCGGCGATCTTGTCCTGGAGGTCGTTCTGCTGCTTCGTGCTGAGCGTGGCGGCGGCGGCCGCGGCCGCCACGGTGAGCAGCGGGAACAGCGCGACGAAGCTGGTGAACGTCATCGCCGCGGCCAGCCGGGTCCACTTCACCCGGTCCAGCCGTTCGTACGACCGCCACGCGTGCGTGGCCGTCAGGCGCACCCAGAGCGGCCCGACGACGGGGAGTCTCTTCAGCCAGTCCATGATCGAATCTTGCCCTCCGTACGGAAGACCGATGTGCGGGTACCCCGAGAAATCGGGGCGGTGGCGCGTGCCGTGCCGATGAGGTGCCGGCGTCGGGCTACCACTTGGCCACCGCCAGCCCGTACATGGCAAGCCATGTCAGGGCGATGAGGGCGAGTGCGCGGTCGCGCAGGACGACGTCCTCGGGTTCGCCCGCCGTGCCGCGGTCGGCGAAGACGGCGTATCTGAGGATCGCCAGGATGAAGGCGACCACGGACAACTGCCGCCAGGGCAGCAGGCCGGTGTGCGGGCCGTGACCGCCCTCCAGGGCCCACAGGCAGTAGCCGAGCACGGCGCCGCCGGCCGCGAGCTGCCAGACGAAGCGCAGGTAACCGGTGGTGTACTCGGTGAGCAACGCGCGCGTGGCGCCCGCTTTCCCGGCCATCTGGACGGCCTCGGAGTAGCGCTTGGCCGACACCATGAACAGCGCGCCGAACCCGGTCGTGATCAGGAACCAGCGCGAGAGCGGGATGCCGAGTGCCAGTCCGCCCGCCGCCGCCCGCATCAGGAAGCCGGACGTGACGACGGCGAGGTCGACGACGAGAACGTGCTTGAGGCTGACGCAGTAGGCCAGTTGCATGCCGATGTACGCCGCCAGGAGGGCCGCCACCACGGGTGAGGTCAGCCGGGCCGCGAGGAGCGGCGCGAGGACGCCCAGGGTGCCGCCGACGGCGTAGGCGACGGGGACCGGGACCTGTCCGGCGGCGACCGGGCGGTGGCGCTTGGCGGGGTGGGCGCGGTCGGCCTCGGCGTCCCGCGCGTCGTTGATCAGGTAGACGGCGGCCGCGCAGACGGTGAAGAGGACGAAGACGAGGGCGAGCCGGGTGACGGCGTGCGGGGCGAGGAGCCGGCCCGCGGCGGCGGGGGCGGCGACGACCAGGACGTTCTTGACCCATTGCCTGGGGCGGGCGGTCCGCAGGAGGCCTCGGAGGAGGGCGGCGAGGGTGTGCGGCCGGGGTGAGGGGGCGCGGCGCGGGGGCGTGCGCTGTTCCAGGACCGCAGGGCGCGCGCTGTCGGCAAGGGGCGCTGTTTCCGTCACGCGTGCTCCCGGTTGTCCGGGGCGGCCCCGGTCATCCAGCGCGACCCGACGCGCGCCGTGAGGGCTCCGAGGGCAGCGCCCGCCAGGACGTCCGACGGATGGTGGACGCCGACGACCAGACGGGAGACGCACATCGCGGCGGCGAGCGGCGGGACCGGGTACGCGCCCAGCGTGCCGTAGGCGACGGCGGCGGCCGCGGCGGAGGTCGCGTGCGAGCTGGGGAAGGAGTGTCGGCCCACCGTGCGCACCAGGGGCTCGACATGCGTCGGGCGCGGGCGCCGTACGACCCTTTTCACCCCCATGCTGACGAGGTGCGCGCCCGCGGTGAGCGCCGTACCGCGCAACCAGGCGCTCCGGCGCGTGCCGTCCACGGCGGCCCCGGCGAGCCCCGCCGCGAGCCACAGCGCCCCGTGCTCACCGGCCCGGGACAGGGCTCGCGCGACCCCGGCGACGCGAGGGTCCGCGCCGTGGGCCCGCAGCGCCGAGAGAATGCGGTGGTCCATGCCGTCCATGGGGACTCACTGTTCACGTCACCACGACCGGAACTCCGGCAATATTGAGCGACATCCCATTAATCACCCATTTCGGGGAGAGCGGGAATGTTTCGGAGCCGATCGTCCTCATAGCGGCGATACGGTCACCGCCATGTCCGCCGACACCTTTCCCGTCACGGGATGGGGCCGCACCGCTCCCACCGCGGCCCGTCCGACCCGCCCACGGAGCTACGAGGAGGCCGTGGCCGCCGTCCGGGACTGCGGGGTCCGTGGCGGCATCCCGCGGGGGCTGGGGCGGGCGTACGGGGACGCGGCGCAGAACGCCGGCGGTGCGGTGTTCGACATGACCGGCCTGGACCGGGTCCACGCGATCGACGCCGACGGCGGCACCGTGCTGTGCGACGCGGGTGTCTCCCTGCACCGGCTGATGGAGGTACTGCTGCCGCTCGGCTGGTTCGTGCCGGTGACGCCCGGCACCCGCTATGTCACCGTCGGCGGCGCGATCGGCGCGGACATCCATGGCAAGAATCACCATGTGGCCGGCTCCTTCTCCCGCCATGTGCTGTCCTTCGAACTCCTCACCGCCGACGGCGGGATCCGCACCGTGCGCTGTGGCACGCCCCTGTTCGACGCGACCACCGGCGGCATGGGCCTGACCGGGATGATCCTCACCGCGACGGTCCAGCTCCAGCCGGTCGAGACCTCACTGATGTCCGTCGACACGGAACGCGCGCGTGACCTCGACGATCTGATGGCCCGTCTGACGGCGACCGATCACGATTACCGCTACTCGGTGGCCTGGATCGACCTGCTGGCCCGTGGGGCCGCGACGGGGCGGGCCGTGCTGACGCGGGGGGACCACGCGCCGCTGGAGGCGCTGGAGCATCCGGGGCTGTCGGGCACGCGTGCGGCGCGAGGGCCTGGAACGCCCGGCGCGGGCACACGTGCGCGTAGGGACCCGTTGGCCTTCCGGACCCCGCGGTTCCCGGCGCCGCCCGCCTTCCTTCCCGAGGGGCTCCTGAACCCCATGACCGTGGGATTGTTCAACGAGTTCTGGTACCGGAAGGCGCCCCGCGCGCGTACCGGCCGGCTCCAGCGGATCTCCGCCTTCTTCCACCCCCTGGACGGCGTTCCCCACTGGAACCGGATCTACGGCCGCGGCGGCTTCGTGCAGTACCAGTTCGTCGTCGGACACGGCCAGGAGGAGGCCCTGCACCGGATCGTGCGGCGGGTCTGCGCGCATCGGTGCCCGTCCTTCCTGGCCGTCCTCAAGCGGTTCGGGGACGCCGACCCGGGGTGGCTCTCCTTCCCGGTGCCCGGCTGGACCCTGGCCATGGACATCCCGGCCGGCCTGCCCGGTCTCGGCACCCTTCTCGACGCCCTCGACGAGGAGGTGGCCGCGGCCGGCGGGCGGGTCTACCTCGCCAAGGACTCCCGTCTGCGGCCGGAGCTGATCGCCTCGATGTATCCACGCCTCGACGACTTCCGGGAACTGCGCGCGGAACTCGACCCGCGCGGGGTGTTCACCTCGGACCTGTCCCGCCGCCTCACCCTCTAGCCGGCCGTACGAGGCCGTCTGGCAGGCCGTCTCAAGGAGCTGCTCGTGAAGGACGCCTTCGGTATCCCCCAGTCCCTGCTCGTCCTCGGCGGCACGTCCGAGATCGCGCTGGCCACCGCCCGCCGCCTCGTGGTCCGCCGCACCCGCGCGGTGTGGCTGGCGGGGCGCCCCTCGCCGGCCCTGGACGCCGCCGCAACGGAACTGCGCGCCCTGGGGGCGGAGGTCCGCACCGTCGCCTTCGACGCACTGGACCCCGAGTCCCACGAGGCGGTGCTCGGCAAGGTCTTCGCCGAAGGTGACATCGACATGGTGCTGCTCGCCTTCGGGATCCTCGGCGACCAGGCCCACGACGAGCGCGAGCCGGTCGCCGCCGTGCGGGTCGCGCAGACCAACTACACGGGCGCCGTCTCGGCCGGCCTGGTCTCCGCGCGCGCGTTGCAGGCCCAGGGCCACGGCTCGCTGGTCGTGCTGTCCTCCGTCGCCGGCGAGCGGGCCCGGCGCGCCAACTTCATCTACGGCTCCAGCAAGGCCGGCCTCGACGCCTTCGCCCAGGGCCTCGGCGACGCTCTCCACGGCACCGGCGTGCACGTCATGGTCGTACGCCCCGGGTTCGTGCGGTCGAGAATGACGGCCGGTCTGCCGGAAGGGCCCCTCGCGACCACTCCGGAGGCCGTGGCGACGGCGATCGAACTGGGTCTGCGGCGGCGTTCGGAAACGGTGTGGGTGCCAGGAGCGCTGCGGATGGTGATGTCGGCGGTCAGGCATGTCCCGCGGGGGCTGTTCCGGCGGCTCGCGCTGTAACTACGGTTACAGCGGCTGTACCAGTGGTTACAGCTGGCTCGTGGGCAGGGAACCACGTTCGACACGGTCCGCCTGAGGCGGCACGACCGAGCCGCCGAAGGTGAACTCGCGCAGCTTGCGCCACACCCCGTCGGCGCCCTGTTCGTAGAGCGCGAATCCGGTGCACGGCCACGCGGCCTCGAAGGCGGCGAGCGCCTCGAAGGCGCGGTCCATGGCCGCGTCGTCGATGCCGTGCGCCACCGTGACGTGCGGGTGGTACGGGAACTGCAGTTCCCGCGCCACCGGCCCGGAGGCGTCACGGACCTGCTTCTGCAGCCAGGTGCAGGCTTCGGCGCCCTGGGCCACCTGGACGTACACGACCGGCGACAGCGGCCGGAAGGTGCCGGTGCCCGACAGCTTCATCGGGAACGGCCGGCCCGCCGCGGCGACCTCGGTGAGGTGCGCCTCGATGGCGGGCAGCGCGGTGCCCTCGACCTCTGTGGGCGGCAGCAGGGTGACATGGGTGGGGATACCGTGAGCCGCGGCGTCGCCGAAGCCCGCGCGCCGCTCCTGGAGCAGGCTGCCGTGAGGCTCCGGGACCGCGATCGACACACCGATCGTTACGGTCCCCACGTCGTCTCCTGTTCTTCCCTGTCGTCCTGTCGGATTCGTTCCCAGCCGTCCGGCTATCGACTGTACGGCCACGGGTGTGCTGTGGGCAGGCGCAGGCGTAGTGATGTGCAGCGCTCTGCCCGGTGGTGCCGGTGTGCGGTGGTGCGCCTCGTGCCGGTGGGCGGTACGGCCGGTGCCGGGCTCAGTGCTTGGCGGGCAGGAAGCCCACCCTCTCGTAGGCCTGGGAGAGGGTCTCCGCAGCGACCGCGCGGGCCTTCTCCGCACCCTTGGCCAGGACCGAGTCCAGCGTCTCCGGGTCGTCCAGGTACTGCTGGGTGCGCTCCCGGAAGGGCGTCACGAAGTCGACGACGATCTCGGCGAGGTCCGTCTTGAGCGCGCCGTAGAGCTTGCCCTCGTAACTCTGCTCCAGCTCGGCGATGCTCGTGCCGGTGAGCGTCGAGTGGATGGTGAGCAGGTTGCTGACACCCGGCTTGTTCGCGGTGTCGTAGCGGATGACGGTGTCGGTGTCGGTGACCGCGCTCTTGACCTTCTTGGCGGTGGCCTTCGGCTCGTCGAGGAGGTTGATGAGGCCCTTCGGCGTGGACGCCGACTTGCTCATCTTGATCGACGGGTCCTGCAGGTCGTAGATCTTCGCCGTCTCCTTGAGGATGTACGGCTTCGGGATCGTGAAGGTCTCGCCGAAACGGCCGTTGAAGCGCGTGGCGAGGTCACGGGTCAGCTCGACGTGCTGGCGCTGGTCCTCGCCGACGGGGACCTCGTGCGCCTGGTAGAGCAGGATGTCGGCGACCTGGAGGATCGGGTAGGTGAACAGGCCGACGCTCGCGCTGTCGGCGCCCTGCCGGGAGGACTTGTCCTTGAACTGGGTCATGCGGGAGGCCTCGCCGAAACCGGTGAGGCAGTTCATGACCCAGGCGAGCTGGGCGTGCTCGGGGACGTGGCTCTGGACGAAGAGCGTGCAGCGCTCCGGGTCGAGGCCCGCGGCGAGGAGCTGGGCGGCGGCCAGGCGGGTGTTGGCCGTGAGCTCCTTCGGGTCCTGCGGAATCGTGATCGCGTGCAGGTCGACGACCATGTAGAACGCGTCGTGGGACTCCTGCAGAGCCACCCACTGGCGGACGGCGCCAAGGTAGTTGCCGAGGTGGAACGAGCCTGCGGTGGGCTGGATTCCGGAGAGCACACGGGGTCGGTCAGAGGCCATGCTCACCATTCTCTCAGGTGTCGGGGGCCGATCCGGAACCAGTCGGAAACAGATGCGCCACGGGTGGGAACCGATTCGGTTCGGGCGGTGTACCAATCGTGTGAGGACGCGGGAGGGGGGCCGCATCGTCGATGAGGCCGCGGTGATCGCACGCGTACGCGCCGGAGACCCGGAGGCGTACGCGGAGCTGGTGCGGGCCCATACGGGTATCGCGCTGCGGGCGGCCGCCGTGCTCGGGGCGGGAGCGGACGCGGAGGACGTGGTGCAGCAGGCCTTCGTCAAGGCCTACTGCGCGCTGGGCCGCTTCAAGGAGGGCTCGGCGTTCAAGCCGTGGCTTCTGTCGATCGTGGCCAATGAGACGAGGAACACGGTGCGGACGGCCGCGCGCCAGCGCACGCTCGCCGGCCGCGAGGCGGCCTTCGCGGAGGCCGAGCCGCTGATACCGGAATCGGCGGACCCGGCCGTGGCGGCCGTGGAGATAGAGCGCCGCACCGCGCTGCAATCCGCGCTGGAGAAGCTGAGCGAGGAGCATCGTCTGGTCGTCACCTACCGCTATCTGCTGGAGATGGACGAGTCCGAGACGGCCCAGGCCCTGGGCTGGCCGCGGGGGACGGTGAAGTCCCGGCTGAACCGCGCGCTGCGCAGGCTGGAGAAACTGCTGCCGGATTTCGAGCCTCGGAAAGGGGGTGATGAGCGTGAGTGAGTCCTACGGCGACGAGGGCGCCGACAGCACGTCTGCGCGTGCGTCCCGGCTGCCCGAGGAGCTGCGGGCGCTCGGGCGTTCACTGGACGCACCGGGTGCCGGGGGGTCCGAGTCGATGGTGGAGCGGGTGCTGGAGCAGATACTCGCCGAGCGACTGCCGGTCCCGGCGACCCGGGCTCCGGGACCGGGTGACCGGCTGCGGGCCATGCGTCGCTGGACGCGGGTGCGGTGGCGTTCGCTGACCGCGACGCTGTGCGGGTTGCTGGCGGTCCTCGCGCTCACGCCTCCGGTGCGGGCGGCGGTCCTGGACTGGTTCGACTTCGGCGGTGTCGAGGTGCGGTACGACCCGTCGGCGGTGCCCTCACCGGGTACCGAGGTGCCCGGCTGCGGACGCTCGGTGTCGCTCGCGCAGGCCGAGCGGCGGGCGGGGTTCGAGCCGCTGGTGCCGGCGACGCTCGGCACACCGGACGTGGTGACGGTGACAGCCGAGCCGCAGGGGCGGTTTCTGGTGAGCCTGTGCTGGCGGAAGCGTGGGGACACCATCCGGCTGGACGAGTATCCGGCCCGGTTGGACATCGGCTTCACCAAGACCGTGCAGGAGCAGCCGGAGTGGCTCTCGCTGAGCGGGGACTCCCCGGACCAGGGTGGCGCCGCGGACATCGCTCTGTGGTTTCCGCGGCCCCACCTGCTCAACTTCTGGCTGGTGGACGCGGACGGCTCCCCTCACACCCGCGAGGAGCGGACCGCCGGGCCGACACTGCTGTGGATGCACAGGCCGGGTGTCCTGGATCTGCCGGACGTGACACTGCGGCTGGAGGGCGTGGCGTCCAGGACGAGCGCGGTGGAGATCGCGAAGTCCCTCGGCGAGCCGACGGATTCGGGCGCGGGGACGTCTCCGAAATAGTGCGCGTGAGGTGGGAACCCCATCGGGCCGGGCGGTGTACCAGAAGTGACACGCGGCTCGCGGACGGGCCGCACGGGGATCGTCTGTTGGGGGTAGGCATGAAGGACCTTGGGAGCGGCCGGAGGAACCGATGCGGTGAACTGGCAGCAGGATTGGGCGCATTGGCGGCGGCGCTCGCCCTGACCGTGTGGAATGCGCCCCTCGCGTCGGCCGGTGGGCCGACGAGCGTGCTCGTGGTCTCGCCGGAGAGCGGGGAGACGGGGTCGCGCTACTACTCCGACGAGGAGTTCGGAGAGTTGCAGCGGCTGCTCGACCCTCCGGGTGCGGGTGCCCGCACCAAGCCGTCCGAGGCGGATCTGCTCGCCGCCCGGCAGATCAACGTCACATGGATGCTGCATGACGTCTCACCGTGGCGGCTGGACGAGGTCTTCCCGCTGGCCGGCTCGGACCAGGTGTGGATACGCACGGCGGGGAACGTACCGGAGTCGGTGAACGGCGACTGGCACCAACCCAAGAACCCAGCCCAACTGCGCTCCTTGTTGAAGGAGTTGGGTGTGATGGGCACGGTCTACGCCGAGGGCGATGCCGTCTTCCCGACGCCTGGCCGGCAGGCGGGGAGCGCCGCGGGGGCAGTGGACACGGAGGCGGCGCGGGCCCCTGCGTCCCTCGGTCCGTCCTCAGTTACGGATGACGGCACCGGGTGGTGGTGGGCGCTTCCTGGTGTGGCAGCCGGAGCCGTACTGGCCCTGGCGCTGCGGTCGTTCGTGATGCGGGGGCCGTGGGACCGCCTACGCCGGGAGCGGGGGCCGCGGCAGGAACTGCGTGACGTGTGACGAAGTGAAGTGCCCGGGAGCTTGAGACAGCAGGCTGAGCCGATCAGGGGGGATGGCAGTGCGAAGCAGAGACACAGGGCTGCGGCGCGGGCCGCGCGGGGTGTTGGCGGTGCTCGCGCCTGTGGCGGCGGCGGTGAGCGTGTTCTGGGTGCCGACAGCTGACGCGGCGGCGCTGCCGATGCGGGAGGCGGGCCTCGACAAGCCCGACCTGGCCATGGTCGTCACCGGTGGCTCGGGCCGGACGAAGGCCGTGCGTTCCGACGAGCCGTGCTTCGCTCGTCTGTGGCAGTTGCTTCAGCCGACGTACACGGGCACGGAGCGGGTGCCGGATGCCTGGGAGAAGGGCCGGTATCCGCCGGTGCGGATCACCGTGGTGTGGGGGCTGACGGGTGTCGGTGGCTGGCCGCAGACGAACGCGGCGCCGGGTGGTGATGTGGCTGTGGAGCGGGAGGACCAACTGTTCCTGGCCGGGGACGGCACACCGTGGGTGCGCACGGATCCGGCGCCGGAGCAGGAGGACGACGACATCCGCTGGCACCGGGCGCCGCGGGCGGACTTCGATCGGCTGGACCGGGCCGGGCTGTTGGGCGGTGCCAGGGAGGGGAAGCACGGAGCCGGCGGCGAGGTCGAGGGTGCCGACGAGCCCAGGGGCCTGGCGCACGGGGCCTGGTGGGCGGTGCCGGGGCTCGCCGTGGGGTTCGCGGCAGGGGCAGGCGGCACGCGGCTGATACGCCGCGCGGCGGCCCGGCCGGGAGCCGGACCGCCGCGGGAGGAGCCACGACAGGAACTCATCGATCTCTAGAAGTCACCGGTCCTTGACAACTCAAGAGCGTGATGTGCCGCTCGGCATCGCCGGGGCCGTGGTTCAGCCGAGGTCGACCTCCGGGTAGAGAGGGAAGCCCGCCACGAGGTCGGTGGCCCGGTGGGAGATCTCGTCCGCGACCTTCGGGTCGAGAACGTGCTGGGCCTTGGAGGGCGCACCCGACTTGGTCGTGCCGGACTCCGTGGTGGTGAGGACGCGGTCGATGAGTCCGGCGACCTCGTCCATCTCGGCGGTGCCGAGGCCACGGGTGGTCAGAGCGGGGGTGCCGATGCGGATGCCGGAGGTGTACCAGGCGCCGTTGGGGTCGGCCGGGATGGCGTTGCGGTTGGTGACGATGCCCGATTCGAGCAGGGCTGCCTCGGCCTGGCGGCCGGTGAGGCCGTAGGAGGAGGCGACGTCGATCAGGTTGAGATGGTTGTCGGTGCCGCCGGTGATCAGAGTGGCGCCGCGACGCATCAGGCCCTCGGCCAGAGCGCGGGAGTTGTCGACGATGCGCTGGGCGTAGTCCTGGAAGGAGGGCTGACGGGCCTCGGCGAGGGCCACGGCCTTGGCGGCCATGACATGCGGGAGCGGGCCGCCGAGGACCATCGGGCAACCGCGGTCGACCTGATCCTTGAGGGAGTCGTCGCACAGCACCATGCCGCCGCGTGGGCCGCGCAGGGACTTGTGGGTGGTGGTGGTGACGATCTGGGCGTGCGGGACCGGGTCGAAGTCGCCGATGAGGACCTTGCCGGCGACGAGGCCGGCGAAGTGGGCCATGTCGACCATGAGCGTGGCGCCGACCTCGTCGGCGATCTCGCGCATGATCCGGAAGTTGACCAGACGCGGGTAGGCCGAGTAGCCGGCGACGATGATCAGCGGCTTGAACTCACGGGCCGAGACACGCAGGGCCTCGTAGTCGACGAGACCGGTGGTGGCATCCGTGCCGTAGGAGCGCTGGTCGAACATCTTGCCGGAGATGTTCGGGCGGAAGCCGTGGGTGAGGTGTCCGCCGGCGTCCAGCGACATGCCGAGCATGCGCTGGTTGCCGAAGGCCTGGCGGAGCTCGGCCCAGTCGGCGTCGGAGAGGTCGTTGACCTGGCGGACGCCGGCCTTCTCCAGAGCGGGGACCTCGACGCGCTGGGCGAGGACGGACCAGAAGGCGACCAGGTTGGCGTCGATACCGGAGTGCGGCTGGACATAGGCGTGGCGGGCGCCGAAGAGTTCCCGCGCGTGCTCGGCGGCCAGGGACTCGACAGTGTCGACGTTGCGACAGCCGGCGTAGAAGCGGCGGCCGACGGTGCCCTCGGCGTACTTGTCGCTGAACCAGTTGCCCATGGCGAGAAGGGTGGCCGGGGAGGCGTAGTTCTCGGAGGCGATCAGCTTGAGCATCTCGCGCTGGTCGTGGACCTCCTGGCCGATGGCGTCGGCGACGCGCGGCTCAACGGCGCGGATCACGTCGAGGGCGGCACGGAAGGCAGTGGATTCGGTGGACAGGGGCTGCTGCTCTGACATGGCGGCCTCCGGGCTGCGTGGCTTGTGGCGGTCACGGATCACGGTTCGGCCCAGGCGCACGGCACTTGGTCACTCACAGGCCGCTCCCCGATGGTCCGTCCCATCCCAGCGCGCCAGTCACGGCCTGTCGGCCAGCCTACCGGCCGGGGCGAACGACTCCCGTGCGACGTCCACCATGCGAGCGACGGCTTCGAGGCCCGGCCACTGGTCCCGGGCCCCGAAGCGGTGGCGGAGTACGACGTCAGAACAGCAGGTCGGCGAGGCGGTCGAGCTGGTCGGGGTCGGAGGCCCAGCAGTAGAGCATCACCTCGTCGGCGCCGATTCCGAAGTAGGCGTCGGTGGCGTCGCGGATCTGTCCCGGGGTGGTGAGCAGGCCGCCCTCCATGTAGGCGACGTGGTCGCTGAAGGCGTAGTAGTCGCGGAGGTTGCCGCGGGCCCGGTCCAGGGTGTCGTCCGGGCCGAGGGCGACGTTCGCCTGGGCGACCAGGCGTGGGCGGCCTGGGCGGTCGTGCTTCTGCCAGGCTGCTTCGGCGTCGCGGAACAGGTTGGCCATGAAGGAGGGCGGCAGGGCGGCGCCGAGGAAACCGTCGCCGAAGCGGCCTACCCGTTCGAGGGCAGCAGGGGCGAAGCCTCCGAACAGGACCTCCGGACCGCCGGGGGTGGCGGGGGCGGGGCCGATGGGGCCGACGCCTTCGCCGTAGGGCTCGCCGGACCAGGTGCGGCGCAGCAGGGTCATCTGCTCGTCGAGGCGGCGGCCTCGGCGGTGAAGATCGATGCCGGCGGCCAGGCAGTCGTCCTCGCGGCCACCGACCCCGATGCCGAGCGTGAAGCGGCCGCCCGAGAGGCGGTCGAGGGTCGCTGTCTGCTTGGCGAGCAGGGCGGTGTTGTGCAGGGGCGCGAGAAGCACTTCGGTCTGGACGCGGATGCGGGACGTGGCGCCGGCGAGAGCCGCGAGGGTGATGAGGGGTTCGGGATTGTCGTACACGAGGCGGTCGAGCAGGCCGAGGGTACTGAAGGGGCCCGCGTCGGCGCGCCGGGCCCAGGTGAGCAACTGGGCGGGATCGTCGACGGGGAGGCCGAGGCCGATGTTCATGGGAGTGTCCTCCGGAGGGCGTACGGGATCCGCCGGTCGGCCGGATCCGGTGCCGCCCCTCCGTGGCGCCGCGCGCTGTGCGCGGACCTGCTCCCGTTCTGCGGCAATGGTTCCAGAGAGCGTCTGCTTCAGAGTGCGAGGAACGTAACGCGCCGAAGCCGGGTGCGGCAAAGCGTTTTCGGCACGCTCCCGGAGTCGGTGTCTCGGAGGCGACCTCGGGGCCCATCACGTCGAGGGCCGGCGAGTAGGTTCGTCAACAGGGGCCTGGTGTACGCATGTCGGGCGAACAGCTAGAGATCAGTAAGAGCTCGTCCTGGATCAGCCCGCCCCTCAGCTCCTGCCCTAAGGTCGCTTTGTGCTCTTTGGAATGATGTGCGCCCTCGGCGCCTCGGTCTGCTTCGGGACGGCCACCGTGTTGCAGGCGATGGCGGCGCGGGCAGCGGACACGGGCGGCGGCGACGAGGGGTCGGCGTTCGCGGTGACGCTGTTCCTGCGAGCGGTTCGGCAGTGGCGGTATCTGGCGGGGCTGGCGCTGGACGGCGTGGGGTTCCTGCTGCAGATCGCCGCGTTGCGGTCGGTCCCGATCTACGCCGTCGGCGCGGCGCTCGCGTCGAGCCTCGCGGTGACCGCGGTTGTCTCGGCGCGGCTGCTGCGGGTTCGGCTGAGCGGAAGCGAGTGGGGCGCGGTCGGGGTGGTGTGCGCAGGGATGGCGCTGCTGGGGATCGCGTCCGGGACCGAAGGAGACCGGGGCGGGCCGACGGCTCTGAGGTACGCGATGCTCGGGACGTCCTTGGCCGTGCTGGGGCTGGCGCTCCTGGGCGGGAAACTCCCGGAGCGGGGGCGGGCGTTGGCGCTCGGACTGGGTGCGGGGTTCGGGTTCGGCGTGGTCGAGGTGGCGGTACGGCTGATCGACTCGCTTGCCCCGTCGGACCTGTTGGCCAACCCGGCGGCCTATGCGCTGCTCGTGGGCGGAAGTGCGGCCTTCCTGTCACTCACCTCGGCACTGCAGCGGGGGTCGGTGACCACGGCGACCGCGGGGATGGTGATCGGGGAGACGATCGGGCCCGCGCTGGTGGGGGTGGTGTGGCTCGGAGACCGCACCCGGGAGGGGCTGGCATGGGTGGCGGTGCTGGGCTTCGCCGTGGCCGTCGCGGGGGCTTTGGCGCTGGCCAGGTTCGGGGAGGCTCCGGCCGAGGTGGAGTGACGGTTCTTTCCACGCGGATTCAAGCCGACGACTTCCTGGCGACTTCCGGCGACGTCCGACTTCCTTTTGTAAATAGCCGCACTGGATTTCGGAAATGCCACTCCTGATACAGCTCGACAGAGCACACCAAGGCGACCGAAAGTCCGATAAAGAGCCACGTTCCGGACACCGATCAAGGCACTCGAAAAACATCGTTGAATATTTGAACGTGATGTGAAGACATTGCGTACTGGGTGGTGTGAGCAGCAATCCCGTCACCGTCACCGTGGCCTATCACGTGGTGCCGGGCCGTGAGGCCGACTTCCACTCGTGGGGGTGGGCCATGCTGGCCGCGAGTTCGCAGCAGCCGGGCTTCCTGGGGGGTGGCGTCCTTGTCGACCGAGAGGCGGAGTGGCATGTGGTCTATCGGTTCGCCAGCGAGGGAACGGCCCGGGCCTGGGAGGATTCGGCCGCTCGGACACAGTGGCACCGCCGGGCGATGGACTTCGCCCAGCAGACGGAGCGCAGGAGCGTGCGGGGCTCCAAGCTGTGGTTCGACTCCCAGACCGCCCTGCCGAAAGCGCCCACCCCGCCGGCGAAATGGAAGCTGTGGTTCGTGAACATGAGCGCGGTCTTTCCGCCGGTGCTCTTGTTCAACCTGATCGTTCTTCCTTATCTCGGCGGACTCAATCCGCTTGTCCGCACACTTCTGCTGTGCCTGTGTGTGACGGCTCTCGTCACCTGGATCCTCATGCCCCGGCTTCAGCGTTTCTTCAAGAAATGGCTGTATCCGCCGCTCCAGGCCCTCCGCGGACGGCACAAAAGACGGACCGCATAGGTCCGGAACGAACCGAGGGAGGTGGGCGGGTGAAGACCCTGCTCATCGACAATTACGACTCGTACACGTACAACCTGTTCCAGCTGCTCGCCGAGGTCAACGGCGAGGAACCGGTAGTGGTCCTCAATGACGCTGTCGATGCGATTCCCGATCTCGGGGAATATCTCGCGGAATTCGACAATGTCGTGGTGTCGCCCGGACCGGGACACCCGGCCGAACCGCGGGACTTCGGTCTGAGTACCGCCGTGCTCGCCGAGTCGTCCATCCCCGTACTGGGCGTCTGCCTTGGACACCAGGGCATCGCTCTCGGGGAGGGGGGCCTGGTGGGTGCCGCGCCGGAGCCGCGGCACGGGCATCTGTCGACGGTCCGGCACGACGGACGGGAGCTGTTCCGAGGTCTGCCACAGGACTTCACCGCGGTCCGCTACCACTCGCTGGCCGTGTCCGAGCCGCTCCCGGAGACGCTCGAGGCCACCGCCTGGGCCGAGGACGGGGTGCTGATGGGGCTCAGACACCGCAGTCGGCCGCTGTGGGGCGTGCAGTTCCATCCGGAGTCCGTGCTCACCGACTACGGCCACCGCATGCTCGTCAACTTCCGCAACCTCACGGCGGAACGGGCCCGCAGGACACGGACGAAGAACACCGCCGTGCCCCCGACCGAGGCGGCGGTCCCCCGGTCCGCGTCGATCATTCCGCGCCCTCGGCGAGCCACCCCCGCCTACCGGCTGCACACCCGGCGCATCGCCGGCGCAGTCGACACGGAGGCCGCGTTCACCCGGATGTACGCGGCGTCGCCGCGGGCGTTCTGGCTGGACAGCGCTCTGGTCGAGGAGGGGCGGTCACGGTTCTCGTTCTTCGGTGACGACAGTGGTCCGCTCGCGGAGTTCGTCCGCTACGACGTCGAGAGCGGCCGGTGCGAGATCGAGCGGGAAGGGCGGCCGACGCGAAAAGTCGCGGCGAGTGTCTTCGACTATCTCGGACGGCAGTTGACGAGCCGTCGGGTGGACGGTTCAGGACTGCCCTTCGACTTCACCGGGGGCTACGTCGGCTACTTCGGCTACGAGACGAAGGCCGACTGCGGTTCTCCGAACCGGCACACCTCCGAAGTGCCGGACGCCTGCTGGCTGTTCGCCGACCGGCTGATAGCCGTGGACCATCTGAAGAGGTTCACCTACGCGGTCTGTCTGGCCGAGGACACCCCGCAGGCCGCGCTGGAGGCCGAGGACTGGCTGGAGGGCGCGCTGGCCCAACTGACCTTCGTCGCCACCGAGCCCGACGGGAACCCCTTGCCCGACGGTGCGCCGATGTTCGGCGGTGGGGCGTCGTCGGGCGGTACGGCGTTGCCCGGCCGTACGGCGTCGTCCGCTCGGCAGACGGTGTCCGCGCGGTCCGCGCTAGATCTCGGCGCCGCCGAGCCGTGGCTGGTGCGGGACCGGGCGGCCTATCTCGCCGACATCGAGTCCTGCGCGCGTGAACTGCGGGCGGGTACGAGCTATGAGATCTGTCTGACGAACGCGGCGCGGTTACCCGCCCCGCCGGACGCATACGAGTTCTACCGGACGCTGCGGCGCGTCAATCCGGCGCCCTACGCGGCGTTTCTGAGGTTCGGGGACGTCGATGTGGCAGGTTCCTCGCCGGAGCGGTTCCTGCGGATCACCGGGGACGGGGTCGCCGAGGCCCGGCCCATCAAGGGCACCGCGCCGCGTGGGGCAGGGCCGGAGGAGGACGCCCGGCTGCGGGACGCGCTCGCGGCGGACCCCAAGACGCGCGCCGAGAACCTGATGATCGTCGACCTGCTCCGCAACGACCTGGGGCGGGTATGCCGGACCGGGTCCGTGCGGGTGACACGGCTGATGGCCACGGAGACGTACGCGACCGTGCACCAGCTCGTCTCGACCGTGGAGGGGCGGCTGCGCGAGGGGATCGACGCGGTGGACTGTGTGCGCGCCTGTTTTCCGGGCGGCTCGATGACCGGGGCGCCGAAACTGCGCACGCTGGAGATCATCGACTCCCTGGAGACCGAGGCCCGCGGTGTCTACTCCGGCGCCCTCGGATACCTGGGGTGCGGAGGGGGCGCGGATCTCAACATCGTGATCCGCACGGCCGTCTTCGCCGACGGGCTGATGCACCTGGGCGCCGGGGGCGCCATCGTCCTCGACTCCGATCCGGACGCCGAGTACGACGAGATGCTGCTGAAGACGGCGGCCCAGATGAGAGCGCTGCATCTGCACACCGCAGACCGGACAGCGGAGCAACGACAGCAGCAGAGGGTCCGCGGGGGACATACCGCCACTGAGGAGCCGGCCCGATGACGATTCCGCGAACCATGCCGCCACCGCCCCCGTCTCTGTCACCGCCTCCTGCGCCGTCTCCCTCACCACTTCCCTCACCGTCTCCTTCGCCGTCACCGGCCGGCTTCGACGCACCCGGCAACCTTGCCGCCCAGCTGGCCGATCTCGCCGAGCGGCGTGGCTGGGTCGACCGGCCCGCATTCCATCAGGGCCACCGGGCCTGGACCCACGGCGAGGTGCACGCGCTCGCGGCCAGGGCGGCCACCGTGCTCGCCGGTCATGGCGTCGAGCCGGGCGACCGGGTGGTGCTGGCGCTGCCGGACGGGATCGCGTGGGTGACGGCCTTCCTCGGCATCGCGCGTCTTGGGGCGGTCGCCGTTCTCGTCAACCCCGAACTCCCCGCGGCGGACCACGCGTTCATGGCAGCGGACACCGGGGCCGCGCTGTGTGTGACAGGACCGGGACTCGAGGACCGGTTCACCGACCGGGCCCGGCTCGGTGCCGACCAGTTGCTCGCACTCACCTCCTCCGCCGCGCCGGCCCCCGCCCACCCGGTCGACGCGCACAGCCCGCTCTACGTGCAGTACACGTCCGGTACGACAGGCCGGCCCAAGGGGGTCGTGCACACGCACAGCGATCCGAAGGCGTACCACGACCTGATCGGCAGGCGGCTGCTGCGGATCACCGGGGACGACGTGGCCCTGTCGGTGTCGAAGCTGTACTTCGCCTACGGATTCGGGAACGCGTTCGTCTTCCCGTTGTTCTCCGGCTCGTCCGCGGTGCTGGTGGACCGGCGCCCCACCCCGGCCGCCGTGGACGAGCTCGTGGTCCGGCACCGGGTGACGCTGCTCTACTCGGTGCCGTCCGCGTACGCCGCGCTGGTGGCCGACCGGGGCCGTGGGCACGAGGCCTGCTTCGCCTCGGTGCGGGCCGCGGTGTCGGCCGGTGAGGGACTGCCGGAGGAGCTCGGCGGGCGGGTCACGGAGCTGCTCGGCGCGCCGGTGCTGGAGCAGATCGGCTCCACCGAAGCAGGTCACGCCTTCTGCGCCAACAGCTTCGACCACAACCGGCCCGGCACCGTCGGCCGTCCCGTGCCCGGCTTCGAGGTGGAGCTGCGTGACCGCGCGGGCACACCGGTTCCGGACGGAACGGAGGGCGAGCTGTGGGTGCGCGGACCGACGGTGACCCCCGGTTACCTGAACCGGCCCGACGAGACCGCCCGCACCCTGGTCCGCGGCTGGCTGGCCACCCATGACCGGGCGGTCCGCGAACCCGACGGCACCTACCGGCATTTGGGCCGCGCCGACGACATGGAGATGGTCGGGGGCATCAGCGTCTCCCCGCTGGAGGTCGAGGCCGTACTGCGCACCCACCCGGCGGTGAAGGAGGTCGCGGTCGTGGCCGTCACCGACGGGGCCGGGGTGAGCCGGCTGCGGGCGTTCGTCGTACCCGCGGCCCAGGACGGCACCGTTCTCCAGTGCCTCCAGGAGGACCTCCTGCGGCTCGCCCGCGAGCACCTGGCCGCCTACAAGGTGCCCAGAAGCGTCAGCCTCGTCCCGTCCCTCCCCCGCACCCCCACCGGCAAGCTCCGTCGCCATCTGGTCCGCGGAGGCGCCTGGTGACCACGGCGAGAACACCCCACAAGAACGCAGAAGACGCACCGCGCAAGAACCGCAGACGCACCGCAGAAAGGAACGGCCCCATGCGAGAGCAGCAACCTCCCTTCGCCGACCGGGGGTTCTACCTGGGCCCGGTGTTCCGCCGGGCGGCCGACCGGCACGGCGCCGTCTTCGTCACCCTGGACCAGCCCCTGGACACCCATCCCGCCCTCGGGGTCGACCTCACCTACCCGGCGCTGGCGGACGTCGTCGAGGAGCTGTCCGGACAGCTGTGGGAGGCGGGCGTACGGCCCTCGGAGCAGGTCGTCGTACACAAGACGGACAACGTCGACATCGTGCTGCTGACCTGCGCGGTCTCCCGTATCGGCGCGGTGCCGGTGCTGCTCTCCCCCGGTCTGGCCGGTGAGGTGGTCGGGGAGCTGGTCGAGCGGCTCAGGCAGCCGTGGCTGGTGACGGACCGGGCCAAGCTGGAGGGGCCGCTCCAGGGCGTCGGGCTCCGGGTGCGACAGGTCCTCTCCGTGGACGACGGGCCGGGAGCCGAGCCCCTGTCGAAATACTCCGGCGCCGAACCCCCGCCCGCTGTGCGCCTGCATCCGCGTGAACCGGCCCTGATCACCCACAGTTCGGGTACCACCGGCCTTCCCAAGCTGGCCGTGCACTGCGCGAACACCATGTGGAACCGGCTCGTTCCGCAGAAGGCGATGGGCTGGCCGACGCGTGGGGAGACGGCGGCGCTGCACATGTCGTTCGTGCACTCGCGCTTCTACCATCTGCTCGGCGTCCTGCTGCACTTCGGCAGCCCGCTGGTGCTGATCACCGACCCGGACCCGGCCGCCGTGGGACCGCTCCTCACCAGACACCGGCCCGGCATCGTGGAGACGCACCCCAACACCTTCGTGCTGTGGGAGGAGTTGGCCGACGCGCCCGGGGCGCCGCTGTCGCGGGTGCGGTCGTACGGCTCGACGTTCGACGCGATCCATCCGCGCACGGTACGGCGGCTGCTGGACGCCTCGAAACGCCGTACGCCCTGGCTCATCCAGTTGTACGGGCAGAGCGAGACGGGGCCGGTCGCCTTCCAGTGGTTCACCCGGCGCAGTGCCGCACGCGCGGACGGGCGGCGGGTCGGGATCGGGATACCAGGCTTCACGCGTGTGCGGGTCACCGGGCCCGACGGGCGGCCCGTCCCGGCGGGCCGGACCGGGCGGATCGAGGCCCGGACCAGGGGCCGCATCCTCACCTATCTCGGCATGCAGGACCGCTACGACCGTCAACTCCACGACGGCTGGTGGGAGATGGGCGACATGGGCTACCGAAGCCGTCTCGGCGGCCTGCACCTGATCGACCGGGAGATCGACCGGATCGACTCCGTGCACAGCAACCTGGAGGTCGAGGACACCCTGATGGAGCGGCTGGAGGAGCTGCGGGAGGTGGTCATCGTGCCGGGCGCCAACCGGGAGCCGGTGCCGGTGGTGTGCGTGCGCGGGGAACAGCCGCTGGACCCGGAGCGCTGGCGGGACGCGACGGCCGATCTGCCGGCGATGGCCGAGCCCCGGCAGTGGCGGTTCGAGGAGCTGCCGATGACGGCGACCTGGAAGGTGAAGCGGGTCGAGATCACCCGGATGCTGGCCGAGGGTGCGCGCGCGTGACACCGGTGGTGGTGGTCGGTGCCGGGCCCGTGGGCCTGTCGGCGGCGCTCGCGCTGCGGGCGCGGGGACTGCCCGTCGTGCTGCTGGAGGCGGATCCGCGGGACCGTGAACGGCCGGGCAGCCGGGCCCTGTTCGTGCACCGGGAGACCCTCGCGCTGCTCGACGGGATGCTGCCGGGGCTGGCCGACGAGATCACCTCGTACGGGCGGACCTGGCAGACCCGGCGGACCCTGTACCGGGGGCGCGAGGTGTACTCCCGCACCCATCCGCCGAAGCCGGGCCCACCGCCCTTCACCAGCCTGCGCCAGGTCGACACCGAACGCTTTCTGCGGGCCGCGTGCGAGCGGGCGGGCGTGGAGTTCGAGTGGGAGGCGCGGGTGCTGGACGTCCGCGCGACGGCGACCGGAGTCCGGCTGACCTGCGGGGACGGACGGGAGTGGAGCTGCGCGTACGCCGTGGCCGCCGACGGCGCCCGGTCCGCCGTCCGGGGCGTGCTGGGCATCGCCATGGAGGGCGAGCGGGGCGAGGGCTTCCACGTGGTCGTCGACGTGGCCGATGCCCCCGGTGCCGGGCTGCCGCTGGAGCGGGTCTTCCACTACGAGCATCCGGGTGTCGGCGGGCGCAGTGTGATGCGGGTGCCGTTCACCGGGGGCTTCCAGGTGGACCTGCAGTGCCGGGACGGCGATCCGGAGGAGGAGTTCGGGACCGAGGAGGCCGTACGGCGTTGGCTGCCGGGGGTCGTGGGCGAGGGGTACGGCGAGCGGATCCTGTGGGTGTCGACGTACCGCTTCCTGCGCAAGGTGGCGGCCTCGTTCACCGATCGGCACCGGCGGGTGCTGCTCGTCGGGGAGGCCGCGCACCTCTTCCCGCCGTTCGGCGCGCGCGGCATGAACAGCGGCATCGCGGACGCGGTGGCAGCGGCGGAGGCGATCGCCGGTGGAACGGCCGGGACGGTCGAGGCGTTCGCAGACGTACGGCGGTCCGCCGCGCTGTTCAACAGTGCCGCCGCCGGTGCCGCGTTGGACCATCTGCGGCCCCGGCGCCGGATCGTCCGGGCCGGACAGCGGGCGGCGGCGGCGCTCGCACCCGTGCTGCCGTGGTGCGGGTCGTGGCTGGAGCACGCGCCGTACGGTCCACGGCACGGAGCGCCGGTGAACGCCGGCGGCAAGTACTGAGGGAGAAAGGAACGGCTGTGACACAACCGGTCGTCGCGGAGGGCCTGTTGGCATGGTCACCGAGTCGGGGGATGACCCCGTCCACGGAGCCGACGGCACCCCTGCTGGTCGCGGATTCCTGGCTGGTACGGGACGGCAGGGTGCGCGGTCTCGAACGGCACCGGGAGCGGTTCCTGAGGTCCTGCGGCGAGGTGGGCGGACCACCGTTGCGCCGGCTGCTGGAGTTCTGGCGGGACATGACCGGCACGCTGCCGCGCACGGGCGAGTGGTTCCCGAGGGTCGAACTCGCGCCCCGTTCGCTGGAGTTGCGGCTGCTACTGCGGCACGCGCCGCCGCTCGGGGCCGGCGTTCGGGTCTGGGCGGCGGGCCAGTCCGATCCGCGGACCGTGCCCCGGCGCAAGGGACCGGACCTCCCCACCCTCGCCCGGGTACGCGAGCGCGCGTCCGGACAGGGCGCGGAGGAGGCGGTGCTGGTCGCGCCCTCCGGCACCGTGCTGGAGGCGGCCACGGCCAGCGTGCTGTGGTGGGAGGACGACACCCTGTGTCTTCCCCCGCCCCGGCTGCCGGTCCTGCCCGGAGTGACCGTCGCCCTCGTTCAGGAGCGGGCCCGGCGCGACGGCATCACCGTCGCCCACCGCGAGCGGACCGTGGCCGAGCTGGACGGCCGTGAGGTGTGGCTGGTGAACGCACTGCACGGAATCCGACCGGTGACGGAATGGGCCGGCGGGCCGCTGCGGGCGGCGCCTGCGAGACGCGCCCCGGAATGGCGGGCGTGGCTGGACGACATCATGGAGCCGCTGCCGAGCTACTGAATTCCCTCGACGGAAATACCGATGGAAATACACCGATGAAAATGCGCCGCGTCGAACAGGACGCGGCGCATTTGGAGCTGACTGCATTCAGGTCATTTTCTGGTCTTCAGCTCTTCGGCTTCGGCTGATAAGCCCCCGGTACCATTCGGGTCGCGATGGCGATCCGGTTGTACGCGTTGATGACGGTGACCGCCCAGATCAGTGCGGCGATCTGCGTCTCGTCGAAGACCTCCGCGGCCTCGGCGTAGACCGCGTCCGGCACATGACCGTCGTGCACGAGGGTCACGGCCTCGGTCAACGCCAGTGCGGCACGTTCGCGGGCGGTGAAGAAGGGGGTCTCGCGCCAGGCGTTCAGGGCGTAGACGCGCTGTTCGGTCTCCCCCGCCGCGCGGGCGTCCTTGGTGTGCATGTCGAGGCAGAACGCGCAGCCGTTGATCTGTGAGGCGCGGATCCGGATCAGTTCCAGGAGTTCCGGTTCGACCTTGGCGTCCTCGGCCGCGGAAACAGCGGCGCCATGCAGGGAGCCCATGGCCGCGGACACCTCGGGGGTGACTTTCTTCAGGGCCACACGGGATATGGATTCACTGTTACTCATGAGGTGACTCTATCCGCGCGAATGCATTTCGGAACAGGAAACTACTGAAACAGGTCCGCGTTATTCGGGCAGCACCGCGCACAGCGCCTTGAGCGCTCCCGACCAGGCGTGGTCCGGCGGTGTCCCGTAGCCCACGACGAGCGCGTCGCATCGCTCGACGGTCGCCTCGGGGTGCTGGTAGCGGTGCAGGCCGTGCACCGCGAGGCCGTGCCAGGCCGCCGACCGCAGCGTCGCCTGTTCGGTGCCCGGCGGCAGCCGAAGCACCACGTGCAGGCCGGCCGCGATCCCGGTGGCGTGGACCTGCGGGACCCGCCGTGCGAGTTCGGCCATGAGGGCGTCGCGGCGGCGCCAGTACCGCAGCCGGGCGGCGCGCACATGGCGGTCGTAGGCGCCGGACGTCAGGAACTCGGCGAGGGTCAGCTGGTCCAGGGAACCGCAGTTGTCGACGCCGCCCTTGGTCCCGAGCACCTCCGCCATGAGGTCCGGCGGCAGCACCAGCCAGCCCAACCGGAGGCCGGGGGCGAGGGACTTGCTGGCCGTTCCCGCGTAGACCACATGATCGGGGTCCAGGCCCTGGAGGGCGCCGACGGGCTGACGGTCGTAGCGGAACTCGCCGTCGTAGTCGTCCTCCACGACCAGGCCGCCCGTGCGGCGCGCCCAGTCGACGGCGGCCGCCCGACGGTCGCGGTGCAGGGTGCCGCCCATCGGGAACTGGTGGGCGGGGGTGAGCAGTACCGCGCCCTGATCGGTCAACTCCCCCGGATCCGTGCCGCGTTCGTCGAACGGCAGCGGCACACTCCGCAGACCTGCGCCCGCCAGCAGGTTCCAGTGCGCGTCGAGGCCGTACGACTCCACGGCGACCGTGCTCGCACCGCGGGCCCGCAGCACCGCGCCGAGGAGGCGCAGCCCGTGCGAGAACCCGGCGCACACCAGGATGCGGTCGGGGTCGGCGCGCACACCGCGGGCACGGGCGAGGTAGTCGGCGAGGGCGGTCCGCAGCTCGATGCGGCCGCGCGGGTCGCCGTAGTCGAAGGCCTGGTAGGGAGCGGTGGCGAGAGCACGGCGGGCCGCCTTGAGCCACTGGGTGCGGGGGAAGGAGGCGAGGTCGGGGGTGCCGGGGACCAGGTTGTAGGCGGGCCCGGTCGGTGGGTCAGAGACCGAGGAGGCGGATGCAGGCACCGGTGGCGGACCGGACACCGAGGAGGCAGATGCAGACCTCGGCGGCGGGTCGGCCGGGGCCCAGAGGTGCGAGGTGGGCCCGGGGGGCAGCGTGACCGTGCGTTCGGCGACCCGGGTGCCCGAGCCCTGGCGGGCCGTGAGCCAGCCCTCGGCGACCAGGTCGGCGTAGGCGTCCGCGACCGTGTTGCGGGCGATGCCGAGGTCGGCGGCGAGGGTGCGGGAGGAGGGCAGCCGGGTGCCGGGGGTGAGGCGGCCGGTGCGGACGGCCTCGCGCAGGGCGTCGGTGAGGCCCCGCCGGATGCCCGGCCCGCGAGGTTCCAGGTGCAGGTCGACACCGAAAGTGGCCCAGGATTTCGCCATGGAAGTGGACCATACTCCTGGGCTGCCTGGCTCCTAGGGTCGAGACATGACCACTGAGGAGACCGTCCGTCACGCCCCCGAACACACACCCCGTCTGGCCTGGGCCCAGCACGCCCCCGAGGTCTACAAGGCGATGCTGCGCCTGGACACGGCCGCCCGGAAGGGCCTCGACCCGAGGCTCCTGGAGCTGGTGAAGATCCGGGCCTCGCAGCTGAACCACTGCGCGTTCTGTCTCGACATGCACTCCAAGGACGCCCTCGCGGCCGGGGAGAGTGTCGAGCGGATCATCCAGCTCGGCGCCTGGGAGGAGTCGAGGCACTTCTACACGGAGAAGGAGGCCGCGGCCCTCGAACTGACCGAGGCGGTCACGGTCCTCACCGACCGGTTCGTGCCCGACGACGTGTACGCGCACGCGGCCAAGTACTTCGAGGAGGCCGAGCTGGCCCAGTTGATCGCCGCGATCACGGTGATCAACGCGTGGAACCGGTTCGGCGTGACCTGCCGTATGGTCCCGGGCCACTACGAGGCCGGGAAGCACCAGTGAGCCGTACGGACCTCCTCGACCCCGAGGTCGGACGAGCCCTGTCCGCGCTCAGCGCGGCCGCGAAGAAGGGACTCGGCGACCCCGCCCTCGCCGAACTCGTCGTCATCCGGGCCTCGCAGCTCAACCACTGCGCGTTCTGCCTGGACATGCATCTCGCGATCGCCCGGGAGCACGGGGTGAGCGAGCAGCAGCTGGACCTGCTGGCCGCCTGGGAGGAGGCCGAGGGCGTCTACGACGAGCGCGAGCGGGCCGCGCTCGCGCTGACGGAGGCGGTGACCGTCCTGACGGAAGGCTTCGTGCCGGACGCGGTCTACGCCAGAGCCGCCCGACACTTCGACGACCGTCGACTCGCCCATCTCATCGGCCTGATCGTCGCCATCAACAACTGGAACCGGGTGATGGTCAGCCGCCGCATCCCACCAGGGGGGCGCACGCCATGAGGAAAGTGGACGTCTTCCGCGCCCTGCACCGCAAGCGCCTCCCCGGCGACCCCCTCGTCCTGCCCGGTCCCTGGGACGCGTCGAGCGCGCGGGTGATGGAGGAGGCCGGGTTCCCGGCGCTCGCCACGCCCAGCGCGGGGATCGCGGCCTCGCTCGGGTACGAGGACGGGTCCACGCCGGCCGACGAGATGTTCGCTGCGGTGGCGCGCATCTCACGGGCCGTGGACATCCCCGTGTCGGCGGACGTCGAGGGCGGGTACGGGCTGGCGCCGAAGGAGCTGGTGGAGCGGCTGCTGGAGGCCGGGGCCGTCGGCTGCAACCTCGAGGACTCCCACGCGGGTGTCCTCAAGGACCCGCACGAGCACGCCGAGTGGCTCGCCGAGGTGCGGCACGCGGCCGGTGACCGGCTGTTCGTCAACGCGCGCGTGGACACCTTCTCCTACGGCGACGGCGACCCCGAACAGGCCATCGAGCGGGCCGCGCTGTACGTCGCCGCGGGCGCCGACTGCGTCTATCCGATCGACGCCCCGGCGGACGTACTGCCCCTGCTGCGGTCCGGTGTGGAAGGGCCGGTCAACGTCTTCGGGCACCTGAACGGCGAGGGCCCCTCGCCCACCGCGCTCGGTGAACTCGGGGCCACTCGCGTCACGTTCGGGCCGGCCCTGCAGCGCCGGGCGGCGCGGGCGCTGCGCGGGACGGCCGACGAACTGAGGCGCTGAACGCGGTCAGGACAGCCACGTCTTCCAGGTGGACGCGTGGCTGTCCACCCACTTCTTTGCCGCCTTCTCCGGCGTCAGCTTCTGGTCGGCGATCATCAGGGAGACCTGGTTCTGGTCCTCGGTCGTCCACTTGAAGTTCTTGAGGAAGGCGGCCGCCTTGCCGCCGCTCTTCGCGAAGTCCGTGTTGAGGTACTTCTGCAGCGGGGTGTGCGGATAGGCGCAGGTGATCTTCGCCGGGTCCGCGTCGCAGCCCTCCTTGTAGGCGGGCAGCTTCACCTCGGTCATCGGGACCTTCTCGAACAGCCACTGGGGGGCGTACCAGTAGGTCAGGAAGGGCTTCTTCTCCTTGGCGAACTGTTTCATCTGGGTGATCTGCGCGGCCTCCGAACCGGCGAACACCACCTGGTAGTCCAGGTCCAGGTTCTTCACCAGCGCCTTGTCGTTGGTGACGTAGGACGGGGAGCCGTCCATCAGCTGGCCCTTGCCGCCGCTCTCGGCGGTGCGCAGCTGGGAGGCGTACTTGTTGAGGTTCTTCCAGTTCGTGACGTCCGGGTGCTGCTTGGCGAAGTACGTGGGGACGTACCAGCCGATGTGCCCGGTCACGCCGAGTCCGCCGCCCGGCGTGATCGTCTTCTTGTCCTTGACGTACCGCTGTTCCTGCTCGGGGTGGCCCCAGTCCTCCAGGATCGCGTCGACGCGGCCCTGGCTGAGCGCGTCCCAGGCGGGGACCTCGTCGACCTGGACGGTGTCGACGCGGTAGCCGAGCTTGTGTTCGAGGAGGTACTGGGCGACGGCCACGTTGGCCTGCGCGCCGACCCAGGACTGGACGGACAGGGTCACCGACTTGGCGCCCTGGGCGTTGGCGAAGGGCGAGGCCTGCTTGGTCATGTCGGCGGCTCCGCAGCCGGTGAGCAGCAGCAGGGCGCCGCCCACGGCGATCGCGCGTGCGCGCATGTCAGGCTCCCTTCCTCGTGCGGCGTTCGGTCGGCTGGGTGACCCGGTCGAGCATCAGGCCCAGGCACACGATGGCCGCGCCGGCGACCAGTCCGGTCGCCAGGTCGCCCTGGGCGAGGCCGAAGACGGTGTCGTAGCCGAGCGCGCCTCCGCCGACCAGGCCGCCGATGACGACGACGGCGAGGACGAGGACCACGCCCTGGTTGACGGCGAGCAGCAACGCGGGCCGGGCCAGCGGGAGTTGGACCTGCCGAAGCTGCTGCCAGCTGGTCGCGCCGAGCGACCTCGACGACTCCATGGCGGCCGGGTCGACCTGGCGCAGGCCCTGCGTGGTGATGCGGACGACGGCGGGCAGCGCGTAGACGACGGCCGCCGCGGCGGCGGGCGCGCGGCCCACGCCGAACAGTGCGACGACCGGGATCAGGTACACGAACTGAGGCATCGTCTGGAAGACGTCCAGGACGGGCCGGAGCAGCCGTTCGACGCGGTCGCTGCGGGCCGCGGCAACGGCGGTCGCGAAACCCAGGACGAGGGTGACGGCGACGGCCGCCAGGACCTGCGACAGAGTGTCCAGCGCGGGCGTCCACACCCCGAGCACGCCGATCGCGGCCATGGCGAGGACCGCGGTGAGCGCGGTGCGCCAGGTGCCGATCAGCCAGGCCAGGGTGGCGACGATGAGCAGGACGGACCACCAGGGCAGCCCCTGCAGGCCGTCGCGGACCGGGTCGAGGATCCAGGTGGTGAAGTGGGCCGCCCAGTCGGCGGTGCCACCGATCACGGGAACACCGGAGTAGAGGTGGTCCGTCATCCAGTCGACGGCCCGGTTGACGGGCTCGGCGATGTTCAGGGTCCAGGAGCCGGGCCAGTCGAGGCGGCCCACAAGGCGTCCGACGACCGCCACGGCCACGGCGGCGACGAGGGCGTACGCCCATCCCGCGCGCCCGGGCCGCTCGATCCCGTCGCCCGCCGCGGCCGTCACCCGGTCCAGGACGACGGCCAGCAGCACGATCGGGATGCCGGCCGCGAGGGCCGCGCCCACGTCGACCGAGGCCAGCGCCTGATAGACGCGGTCCCCGAGGCCGCCGGCGCCGATCACGGACGCGATGACGGCCATCGAGAGGGCCATCATGATCGTCTGGTTGAGGCCGAGGAGGAGTTCCTTGCGGGCCAGCGGGATACGAGCGGTCAGCAGCCGCTGCCGGGCGGTGGTGCCGAGCGACTCGACCGCTTCCAGCACCTCCTTGTCCGCACCCTGCAGGCCGAGCGCGGTGAGACGGGCCATGGGCGGGGCGGCGTAGACGACGGTCGCGAGGACGGCGGCCGGGACGCCCATGCCGAAGACCAGGACCACCGGGAGGAGGTAGGCGTAGGCGGGCATGACCTGCATGGTGTCCAGGACCGGGCGCAGGATCCTGTCCATACGGCCGGACAGTCCGGCGGCGAGCCCCAGCAGGGCGCCGACGACGACCGAGGCGAGCACGGCGACGACCATCAGGGCGAGGGTCTGCATGGTCGGGACCCACATGCCGAGCAGACCGCAGGCGAGGAACGCCGCCGTCGTGCCCAGGGCGAGCTTGACGCCGGCGACACGCCAGGCGACGAGGGCGCCGAACGCGGTGACGCCGACCCAGCCCGCGCCGAGCAGGACGAGGTACACGGCGTGCACGGAGAGCACGACGGCGTTGCTGACGTAGCCGAAGAAGTAGAGGAACAGCGGGTGGCTGTCCCGGTTGTCGATGATCCAGTCGCTCACCCTGCCGAGCGGACTGGTGAGGTCGACGGTGAGAGCGTCCGGCCAACTGCCGCTGGCCCACTGGGCGTTGGCGAGCGGGACGAGAACGGCCGCGGCGAGGGCGATGAGCAGCAGCTTGTGGACCGCCCGGTGCTTCAGCAGGCCGGTGGGAAGGGTGCGCGGTGTGGACGCGGTGACGGTCGCCATCAGACGGCCTCCTTGCGGAGCTCCGTTCCGGCCACGACGTCGATGAGACGCTCGTGGTCGACGACGCCCAGACAGCGCCCGTTCTCCACGACGCACACCGGCCGGCCGCTGCGGGCGACGACCTTGATCGCGTCGGCGACCACGGCGTCCGGGGCCAGCGCGCCCGGGTGGCCCGGGCCCGCGCAGCCGCCCGGCCGCATGGCCCTGCGGACCGTCATGACCTGCTCGCGCGGCACGTCCCGGACGAACTCGCGGACGTAACCGTCGGCCGGGGAGCCGACGATCTCCTCCGGGGTGCCCAGCTGGACGACCTTGCCGTCCCGCATCAGGGCGATACGGTCGCCGAGCTTGAGAGCCTCGCTGAGGTCATGGGTGATGAAGACCATCGTGCGGCCCTCCTCACGGTGCAGGCGGACGACCTCCTCCTGCATGTCCCGCCGGATCAGCGGGTCGAGCGCGCTGAACGGCTCGTCGAAGAGGAGGACCTGCGGGTCCACCGCGAGCGCCCGCGCCAGGCCCACGCGTTGCTGCTGGCCACCGGACAGCTGGGAGGGCTTGCGCTGTTCCATGCCCTCCAGGCCGACCTTCGTGACGACCTCGGCGGCCCGCGCCCGGCGCTCGGCCCTGCCCATGCCCTGGATCTCCAGGCCGTACGCCACGTTGTCGAGGACCGTGCGGTGCGGGAGGAGACCGAAGTGCTGGAAGACCATCGCGGCCCGGTGGCGGCGCAATTCGCGCAGCCGGGACTTGTCCATCGCGCGGACGTCCTCGCCGTCGATGCAGATCGTGCCGGCCGTCGGCTCGATGAGGCGGGTCAGACAGCGCACCAGCGTGGACTTGCCGGAGCCGGACAGGCCCATGACGACGAAGACCTCGCCCTTGCGGACATCGAAGCTCACGTCGCGGACGGCCGCCGTGCAGCCCGTCTGCGCGCGCAGATCGGCGGGGTCGAGGGCAGACAGCTCGGCGTCCTCCGGAACGCGTTCCGCCTTGGGGCCGAAGACCTTCCACAGGCCGTCGACGGAGAACACGGGATTGTCCGTCGTCGGCGGCTTCTCCATGGTCGCGGTCGTACTCATCACGCACCACCTCCCAGCAGGTCTACGGCTTTCTCGCCGACCATGAGCACCCCGATCATGGGGTTCACGGCGGTCATGGTCGGGAACACGGACGCGTCGGCGATCCGGATGCCGTCCAGCCCGCGGACCCTCAACTCGGGGTCGACAACGGCCTGTTCGTCCTCGGCGGCACCCATGCGGCAGGTGCCGGCCGGGTGGTACACGGTGTGCGCGACCTTGCGGGCGTACTCGCTCAGCTCCTCGTCACCGGTGACGTCGGGGCCCGGGCACACCTCCCGCTTCAGCCAGCCGGCGAGCGGTTCGGTCCGCGCGATCTCGCGGGCGATTTTGATTCCGTCGACGAGGGTGCGGCCGTCGTAGTCGTCCTCGTCGGTGAAGTACCGGAAGTCGAGGGCGGGCTTGACCTCCGGGTCCGCACTGGTCAGGTAGAGACGGCCGCGGCTCTTCGGCTTGGGGATGTTCGGGGTCATCGAGACGCCGTACGCCGGGCGTTCGTAACCCAGACGTTCAGGGTTGTCCGTGAAGGGGACCTGGTAGAAGTGGAACATCAGGTCAGGGCCCGCGTGATCGGGGTCGCGGCGCACGAACAGGCCCGCATCGGAGTCCATCGCGGAGTTCTCGGGGATCGGTCCGTTCGTCTCCCAGACGATCACCGACTCGGGGTGGTCGAGAAGGTTCTCGCCGACGCCCGGCAGATCGTGCACGACGGGGATGCCAAGCGCTTCGAGGTCCTCGCGGGGGCCGATGCCCGAGTGGAGCAGCAGCCGGGGCGAGTCGACCGCGCCCGCACACAGGACGACTTCGCGGCGGGCCCTGATCAGGGTCTCCTCGCCGTCCTTGGCGCGCACGTGCACGCCTTGCGCGCGCGTGCCGTCGAGTTCCAGCCTGTAGGCCCAGGTCTCCAGCAGGATCGTGAGGTTGGGCCGCTCGTCCATCACCGGGTGCAGATACGCCACCGACGCCGAGGAGCGCTTGTTGTTCTCCGGGTGGTAGGCGAGGTCGAAGAAGCCGACGCCGTCGTCGAACGGCTTCTTGTTGAAGCCCTCGACACGGGGGACGTCCAGCGCCTTCTGGGCCGCGTCGACGAAGTCGCGGGCGATGGCGTTCCGGTCCTTCTCGTCGACCGGGACGATGTTGTTCTTCAGCCGGGCGTAGTACGCCTCCATCGGCACCGCGCCCCAGCCCTTGGCGCCGGCCTCCTCCCACTCGTCCCAGTCGGAGGGCAGCGGCTTGAAGGCGATGAGGGTGTTGTGGGAGGAACAGCCGCCCAGGACCCGGGCGCGGCTGTGCCGGATGTGGGAATTGCCGCGTGGCTGCTCGGTGGTGGGGTAGTCGTAGTCGAGCTCGCCGCCGAGGAGGCCCATCCAGCGGCGCAGGGTGAGGACGTCGTCTCTGCCGACGTCGCTGGGGCCGCCCTCGATGACGGCGACGGTGACGTCGGGGTTCTCGGTGAGGCGGGAGGCTATGACGGAGCCTGCCGTTCCGCCGCCGATCACGACGTAGTCGTATTCGTTCTCGTGCATGGGGGGTACTCCAGGAGGTCTCGCGTGGGGGGAGACGGTTCGGTGGGCCAGCGGCTGGGTGGCTTGAAGGCCCGGTGGCTTGGTGGCCCGGTGGCTTGATGGACGATTGGCTCAGCCTCTGTACCGACCGGCGTGTTTGGCGGCCGAGTGGCTGGGTGGCCGAGTGGCTCAGTGGCTGACTGGCCCAGTGGCTGACTGGCTCAGTGGTCGACCAGCCAGGTGGCGGACCGGCCAGGTGACCAACAGGCCGGGTCACCGGCCGACCAAGTGGCCGACTGGCTCAGCCTCCGAACCACCGCACCGGCTTCGGCGCCAGGTTCTGGTAGACGTGCTTGGTCTCGCGGTACTCGGCGAGCCCGGCGGGACCGAGTTCGCGGCCCACTCCGCTCTTGCCGAAGCCGCCCCACTCCGCCTGCGGAAGGTAGGGGTGGAAGTCGTTGATCCAGATGGTCCCGTGACGCAGCCGCCCCGCGACCCGGCGGGCGCGTCCGGCATCGGCGGTCCAGACGGCGCCGGCGAGGCCGTACTCGGTGTCGTTGGCGAGGGCCACGGCCTCCTCCTCGGTCCGGAAGGTCTCGACGGTGAGAACCGGCCCGAAGACCTCCTCCCGGACGACCCGCATCTCGCGGTGGCAGCGGTCGAGGACGGTCGGCTCGTAGAAGTAGCCGGCGTCGGGGCGTTCCGGGGCCGGCTTGGGCCGCTGACCGCCGGAGCGCAGCACCGCGCCCTCCTCCAGTGCGGAGGCGACATACGACTCGACCTTGGCGCGCTGCTGCTCGGAGACCAGGGGCCCGCACTCGACGCCGTCCTCGGTGCCGCGGCCGAGGCGGATCCGCCCGGCCCTGAGCGCGAGTTCGGCGACGAAACGATCCCGCACGGACTCCTCGACGATGAGGCGGCCGCCCGCCGAGCAGACCTGGCCGCTGTGGATGAACGCGGCGTTCAGGGCCTGGTCGACGGCGGTGTCGAAACCCTCGGGGGTGGTGCAGGCGTCGGCGAAGACGACGTTGGGGTTCTTGCCGCCGAGTTCGAGGGCGACCTTCTTGACGCTGGGGGCGGCTGCCTGGGCGACCTTGGTGCCGCTGATCAGGCCACCGGTGAAGGAGACGAGGTCGACGTCGGGGTGCTCGGCGAGCCGGGCGCCGACAGTGTGGCCCGGCCCGGTGACGATGTTGGCGACACCCTCGGGCAGACCGGCCTCGGCCAGCAGCTCGATGAGCGCGATCGTCGTCATCGGGGTGATCTCGCTCGGCTTCACCACGAAGGTGTTACCGGCGGCGAGCGCCGGGGCGATCTTCCAACTGGCCTGGAGAAGCGGGTAGTTCCAGGGGGTGATCAGCGCGCACACGCCGACGGGCTCGTGCACGACGACGCTGTGGATGTCGGGCGAACCGGCGTCCACGACCCGGCCGGGGGCCTCGGCGGCGACGAGGTCGGCGAAGTAGCGGAAGGCGTCGGCGACACAGTCGATGTCGACCCGGCCCTCCTCCACGGTCTTGCCCGCGTCCCGGCTCTCCAGCAGACCGAGTTCTTCGCGGTCGCGTACGAGAAGATCGGCGACGCGGCGCAGCAGCGCGGCGCGTTCGGCGACCGGAGTCAGCGGCCAGGCGCCCTGGCCGCCGTCGAAGGCCTGGCGGGCTGCGGCGACCGCCAGGTCGGTGTCCTTCTCGTCGCCCTCCGCGACCACGGCGAACGGCCGCGCGTCGGCGGGGTCGAGGATCTCACGTGTGGCTCCGGAGACGGCTGCACGCCATTCGCCGCCCGCGTGGATGGTCTGCGGCTCCTGCCGCGCCTGCTGTCCGGCCATGATCGATGTTGCCTTCCGTTCCAGTTCAGTGCCCCTGCGTCACAGACGTGTCACTCACCGGGACCGTCATCGCCTGCCCCCGACCCTCCATTGCATGCGCAATCGATGGCCGAAAGTGTGCTGAGTCACTGAGCATGCGGCCAAATGGGGTAAATCGTACGCTGGTCGTGGCCCCATGGAGGTGACGCCATGGCACGGAGAGCGCTGCTCCGCACGGCGGTGAGTGCCGCCACCCTGCTCCTGCCACTGCCCCTCGTCCCGGTCGCCGCTGCCGCTGCCGCTGCCGCTCCCGATCCCGATCCGAGCGCACGCCGGCTCGCCGACCAGGCGAAGAAGAACCTTCTCGCCACCGAGTCCGTCCATCTGAAACTGACGGACCGCGGTGCGGACACCAAGACCAGCAAGACGCAGCCCACCTCGATGGACCTCACCCTCGACCGGGACGGCAACTGCACCGGCTCGATGAGGATGGGCTCCGGAGGCGGCAGCGTCGCGATCATCAAGCGGGGCGACGAGGTGTGGATGAAACCGGACACCGCGTTCTGGAAGGCGCAGGTGCCGGGCGGGCAGGGCGCCGCGGTGGCCGAGCTCTTCAAGAACCGTTACATCCACGGCTCCACGAACGACGCCATGCTGCGGGGCATGGCCGACACCTGCGATCTGACGTCCTTCCAGAAGGACATCACCGCCGACTCCTCCGACGAGGGGCGGCTGACGAAGGGCAAGGAGACGAGGGTCGACGGTACGGACGTGATTCCACTGAAGGGCACGTCGGAGGGCAACCACGTGGTCCTGTACGTCACTTCGGACTCACCGCACCGGCTGGTGCGGGCCACGCAGAAGGGTGCCGGGACCGACACGACCCTTTCTCTGTCGGACTACGGCGAACCGGTCCCGTCGAAGACTCCGTCGGCGGGCGACAGCGTGGACGTGGGGAAGCTGCAGGACGAGTTGCAGGGCGTGTGACGCGGCCGGACGCCTGCGCTTCAGTCGATCACCGCGGGGTCGCAGGCGTACGGCACACAGAAACCCGAGAGCGCGGTGGTCAGGTCACGTCTACGGCGATCACCGGTTCGGCAAGCGGCTGCGAAGACTCGCGCACTATCGCGTTTCGCCGGAAACGAGTACTGTCGCGTTCGGCCCGTCACTGAACCAACCGCCCCGGACCGCATGCGAGTTGACCCGAGGAGCCGCTGTGCCCTCCCTCCTGAACCCGATCGTCGGCCTGCTGATGCTCCGCGCGCGCATCGAGGACGACACCGTCGCCGGGCCCGACGTCCGCACCGGACGAACCGGACGACAGGTGAGCGCCCTGGCCGGTCACGGCTCCGGCTCGATCCGTCGGCGTACTCCCCGTGTCGCCACGGCCCTTCCGGTGCCGTCGAGTTGTGTGCGCCGGTACACACCGGGGCGGCGCGGGGCCGCGAGGCCGCGGTCGACGGGCAGGTGCGCCTCGGCAGACCCGGGGTGCGTTCGCGCTCCGCCCCGGCACCGCCCACCACGTCTGCGTGAGGGTGGCGACGCCTCACCGGAAAGAGGAGCCGGGTTCAGTCGCACTCCGTTTCGGCCGGGCAGAAGGAACCCAGCGCCCTGGTGAGCGGCTCGCGCACCAGGGCGGGCGTGAGGGACGCGGGGCCGGTGGCGCGGATCGCGTACAGCGTGCCGTCGGCGGCCTCGAAGCGGTGGTCGACGACCTGGCGGGCCCCGAGGTCGGAGTCGTCGTAGCGGTAGGCGAGTTCGGCCCAGGTGGTGCCGGAGGCCCGGTCGAGGACCTGGTAGCCGGGCTGACGTGAGAAGCCGTAGCCGGGGTCGTTCTCGGCCAGGTCGAGGGAGCGGGCCGGGGTGTCCTCCGCGAGCCGGAAGATCTGCAGCCGTCGGCCGTCGGCGGGGGCATCGTAGACGACGACGGGAGCGAGTTGCCCCTGCTTCTCGGTGCGGGTCCAGCCCTTCGGGACGTCGATCGTGTAGCCGACGGGGTCCTGGGCGCGGCGGTACCCGGTGGCCGTGGACGAGGAGGAGGCCGTAGAAGAGGAAGAAGGCGAGGGGGACGGGGACGAGGCGGCTGTGACGCTCGGGGTCGGACCGGCTCCGGAGCCGAGGCCGGAGCCGAGGGAGGTGTCCCGGATGAGGAACCAGACTCCGACACCGACCGACACCCCGACCAGGACGGCCACGACGAGGGCACCGAGCACGCGTCGGACCCGATGAGGCGCGGGCGGCACCCCGGGCGGAGTGGGCGGGGCCGTTCCCCAGGGAGACACCAGCGGCGACGCCTGCGTCGGCGCCGAGGACCACGGCGGCGCGACTCCCGCCCGGGGCGGGACGAACGAGGTCTGCGTCTGCGCGGACGCCCACGGCGGTGCGGTCCCCGTCTCCCCCGAGCTCCAGACCGCCCGGCCTCTCTCCTCGCTCGGTTCGTGTTCCGCTCCGGAACCGGAGCTGTCGCCGTTCCAACCGTTCATCGCGAAACCCCCGAATCACCCCACCGGGTACGGCTTCGACCGTAGGGCGAAAAACGGCCACGGGCCCCGCTCCGGAAGGAACCGGAACAGGGCCCGCGCAAGGTCGTGACAGAGCCGTCGAGAAATCTCGGTGGCGAGAACTGCTCGGTGGCGCGAACTGCTCGGTGGTGAGAACTAGATGAGGCCGAGGGCGCGGACCGCCTCGCGCTCCTCCTCCAGCTCCTTCACCGACGCGTCGATGCGGGCGCGGGAGAACTCGTTGACGTCCAGGCCCTGGACGATCTCGTAGACGCCGTCCTTGGTGGTGACGGGGAAGGACGAGATCAGGCCCTCCGGGACGCCGTAGGAACCGTCGGACGGGATGCCCATGGAGGTCCAGTCGCCGTCCGCGGTGCCGTTGACCCAGGTGTACACGTGGTCGATGGCGGCGTTGGCGGCGGACGCGGCGGAGGACGCGCCACGGGCCTCGATGATCGCGGCACCGCGCTTGGCGACGGTCGGGATGAACTCCTCGGCCAGCCACTTCTCGTCGTTGACGGTCTCGGCGGCGTTCTTGCCGGCGACCGTGGCGTGGAAGATGTCCGGGTACTGGGTGGCCGAGTGGTTGCCCCAGATCGTCAGACGCTTGATGTCGGCGACCGTGGTGCCCGTCTTCTTCGCGAGCTGGGTCAGCGCGCGGTTGTGGTCGAGGCGGGTCATCGCGGTGAAGCGCTCGGCCGGTACGTCCGGGGCGGCGGCCTGGGCGATCAGCGCGTTGGTGTTCGCCGGGTTGCCGACGACCAGGATCTTGACGTCGTCCGCGGCGTTGTCGTTGATGGCCTTGCCCTGCGGCTTGAAGATGCCGCCGTTGGCGGAGAGCAGGTCACCGCGCTCCATGCCCTTGGTGCGGGGGCGGGCGCCGACGAGCAGACCGACGTTGGTGCCGTCGAAGGCGACGTTCGGGTCGTCCGTGATGTCGATGCCCGCCAGGAGCGGGAAGGCGCAGTCGTCGAGCTCCATGGCGGTGCCCTCGGCGGCCTTCAGCGCGGGGGTGATCTCCAGGAGGCGGAGCTTGACCGGCACGTCCGCGCCGAGCAGCTGGCCGGAGGCGATGCGGAAGAGCAGGGCGTAACCGATCTGGCCGGCCGCGCCGGTGACGGTGACGTTCACGGGAGTGCGGGTCATGGCGTTCTCCGTATGACAGCTGGCGGTGGGGCGTCCCTGCCCCGGACGTTTGATCGATCTCTTGGCGTCAAGAGAGATCCAGCGGTCAGGCTATCGCGCATCCGGCACCCCGGACGTCCGGGTCCGTGTGGCCCAGCCCACAGACCCCTGTGAAAGAGGCGGCCGCCCGTCCGGGAGAGGGGGGACGAAGGCGGCCGCCGTATGGGGGTGCCGATTTTCCGGACTCCCGTGGGGGTAACGGTTCGCCTGCCCCCGATCCGGGAGTCCATGCGCACTCCCTGAAGTTTTCACCGCCCGCGGGCGCGGGGGCGTCCCGTCAGCCGGTGCACCCCTGCTGCCCGGAGGCCAGCGTCACGCATGCCTTCGCCGCGCCCGCGGCCTTCACGGCGACCATCGGCGTGTAGGCGATCGTGTCCCCGACCTCGGTGATGCTCCCGCTCTGTTCGGACACCTTCCCCGCGCTGACCTCGACCTTGTCGCCCTGTCCGGCCTGGGTGATCCGCCCCCAGGCCGCTCCGCAGGTCTTGCTGTACCGCACCTCGACGACGGTCGCGCCCACGGTCGCGGTACTGGCGGTGGTCACCAGATCCCCGCTGCATCCCATGGCCTCGGCGTCCTTCCCGGTGCATCCGGCACCACTGCACTTGACCCCGGCGGGCAGCGGGACGGACGCGCTGGCGGACGGCGACGGGGACGTGTCGGCCCGCTGGTTGCCCTTGTCCCGGCCCGGGTCGGTCAGGTAGAACACGCCGGCGACCACCACCAGCACCCCGACGACGCCCGCGAGGAACATCGTCAGCCGCCGCTTCCCCGAGCCGCCGGAACCGTCACCGGGACGCGCGTCCTGTGGTTCGCCGTACGGCCCCGGCGTCCCCGGCGTCCGCCCCGGACCGTCGGAGGAGACATCGGAGGAGACGGACGGGGGCGCAGGCGTGGGCGTGGGCCCAGCGGTCCCCGACGGCCCCTGGTACCCGGCGATGCCCCAGGAGTTGCCGCCACCGGAGGAGCCTGCGCGTGCCTCGGCGCTCTCGGCGTCCCGAGCCGGCCGGGTCTGCGCAGACGCCGCTTGCGGCGGCACCGTGGGGGCGACTCCCGCCGGCCCCGCCACCCCGGGTGTCGCCGTCGCGCTGCCGCTTCTGCGGGCCGTCCTGCTGCCCTTGGCGTTCGCGGGCGGTGCCCCGAACTCGCCGAGCGCGGCCCGCGCCTGGGAGATCCGGATGGCCTCCATGGTCATGTCGTGGCGCATCTCCGAGCGGCTCCAGGCGCGTTCGGCGAGCTCCCACATCGTGGTCAGGTGAACGGGATTGGTGCCGGTCACCTCGGCCAGGGCGACGATCGCACCCTTCGGCGCGAGCAGCCGGCCGTTGAGATACCGCTCCCAGGACGTCTTGCTGTAACCCGTGCGGTCGGCGACGGCCGCGATGCTCAGGCCGCTGCGGTCCACGAGCCGCCGCAACTGGCTGGCGAACTCCCTGACCTGCGGATCCAGTTCATCCGGCAAGGTCCTCCAACGAGGCATTGCTCCCCCCTCTTTTCCCCCGGTCGGTGCTGGCTGTTCCCCGCTCTTCCCCGTGCGCGGTGCCCTCTGCCGAGTCCCCGTTGTGGCTACCCACAAGGATGCGTCCCCTAAGGATCCCAGTTCCGTGGGTGGGGGGGCGCACTGGAGCATCGACGCGTTCGACACGTTAGCTTCGGCGTCGAACAGTCCCGTATCAAATACGCAAACTTGTCAATACATCACCACACGAGGAACACAGAGGAACACACCGGGAATAACGCCCGTCACGGCAGTTCCCGGCTCACCCTGAGATCACGGCCCCGGCGACCCCGACCACCAGCACCAGAAGAAGCAGCAGTACGGCGGAGAGCAGCAGCCGGTTCATCCCGCCGCCCTTCTCCGGAGGCGGCTCGTCCCACCACGGCAGGGTCGGGTCGTCCTCGTATCCCTCGCCCCCGGCGGCGGGTGCGGGCACCGCGGCCGGACGGGGCCAGGCCTGGACCGCCAGTTCCCAGCGCACGGCGAGACGTTCGGCGTCGGTGCCGTCGAGACCCGCGATCCGGGACAGTGCGGCGACGGCCTGGCGGGGCGGGGGCTGGGTGGCGTTGAGATAGCGGTGCCAGGAGGACTTGCTGTACGCCGTGCGGGCGCCGAGCGCGACGAGACTGAGCCCCGTGCGGTCCTTGAGCCGCCTGAGCTGCTCGACGAAGTGCCGCACCTCCGGCGGCAGATCGTCGGGCAGCGCCTGCCAGCCACTCATCGCCCACCTCCACGGCGTCCACACCTGTTCCCTGGCGATTGACGACGTCAGAGGGCTGATCGGTTCCTGGGACCGGGCCGGCTGTGGCAGGTCCCGCACACCGTGCCGGAACCGTCACCGCTGTGACACAGCCCAAGGGCAGCGGTTGAGCGGGCGGTTCACGGCGCGGGAGGCTGGGTGCTGCCGGCGGCCCGTCCCTCATCGGGGGTGGGGGCGGACCGCCGTCGTACCCGGCAGTTCAGTTGCTGCTGACCGTGAAGTGCAGGGTGTCCTTGAGGAAGGGGATCACCAGCCACGGGTTCGGCTGCACCATCATCGCCAGCAGGACGATCGCGGTGCCGAGCCCGCCGTAGGTGGCGATGTCGGTGAAGCGGGAGCGCACGGCGAGCATGCCGACGTCCGGCAGCAGCCAGCGCAGCACGGCACCGGCGAGCAGGGCGACGCCGATGAGGAGGGTGCCGACGCGGAACTGGTCCAGGGCGGTGAGCAGCAGGCCGACTCCGACCGCGGCGAGCACGGCGAGGATCGGCCACTGCCGGGCGGGTGCCGGCGCGTCCCGCGGTGCGGCCCGGCCGCCGCCCTCGGGCCGCGCGGTGTCCCGGGTGAACAGCGGAAAGCGCCGGGTCGCCCGGCGCGGCCGCCCGTCGACGTCGGGCGCGCTGATCGCGTCCCGTACGACGAGCTCGGCCTGCCCCTCGGGATCCTGCTCCTCGCCGACGCCTGGCTCCTGGGGCTCCTCGGCCCCGGCCGCCTCGGCCGCCTCCGTACCCGGTTCCCGGGACCCGCTCACGTCAGCCGACACTGCGCTCCGCCGCCTCGACCACGTTGACGAGCAGCTGGGCGCGGGTCATCGGGCCGACGCCGCCGGGGTTCGGGGAGACGAAACCGGCCACCTCGGCGACGCCGGGGTGGACGTCGCCGACGATCTTGCCCTCGGCGTTGCGGGAGACGCCGACGTCGAGGACTGCGGCGCCCGGCTTCACGTCCTCGGGGCGGATCAGGTGGGCGGAACCGGCGGCGGCGACGATGATGTCGGCGCGCTTGAGGTGCGAGGACAGGTCACGGGTGCCGGTGTGGCACTGGGTCACGGTCGCGTTCTCGCTGCGCCGCGTGAGCAGCAGGGGCATCGGGCGGCCGATGGTCACGCCACGGCCGACGACCACGACCTCGGCGCCCTTGATCTCGACGCCGTAGCGACGGAGCAGGGTGAGGACACCGTTGGGGGTGCAGGGCAGCGGCGCGGGCTCGTTCAGGACGAGACGGCCGAGGTTCATCGGGTGCAGCCCGTCCGCGTCCTTGTCCGGGTCCATGAGCTCCAGGATGCGGTTCTCGTCGATGCCCTTGGGCAGCGGCAGCTGGACGATGTAACCGGTGCACGCCGGGTCGTCGTTCAGCTCGCGGACGACGGCCTCGATCTCCTCCTGCGTGGCCGTTTCCGGCAGTTCGCGCTGGATGGAGGCGATGCCGACCTCCGCGCAGTCGCGGTGCTTGCCGGCGACGTACTTCTGGCTGCCGGGGTCGCTCCCGACGAGGATCGTGCCGAGGCCGGGCGTGACGCCCTTCTCCTTCAGCGCCGCCACGCGGGCGGTCAGATCGGACTTGATCGCGGCTGCGGTGGCCTTGCCATCGAGAATCTGGGCGGTCATGTCCCCATCCTCGCGGATGAACCGGTCCCGGTTCCAATCCGGGTGCCACCGGAGCCCTGTCCAAGATCGGCCAGGTTGCACTTGCACAACACATATGGAATGCCGCTGGACAACAACACACCGCCCTAGAACGATGTGTGGCGCAGTGTCGCGGTGGGTGTTCGGGGGCAAACCGCTCAGACCATGACGTTCCTCCGCGCAGTCCGCATTTTGTCCCCAGCTCGGTCGACGGAGGATCACCATGAGTTTCGGCTCGCCCAACAACCCTTACGGACAGCCGCAGGACCCCAACCAGCAGCCCCAGCAGCAGCCCGGCTACGGCTACCCCCAGCAGCCGCAGCAGCCGCAGCCCCAGCAGCCCGGTTACGGCTACCCGCAGCAGGCCCCGCAGGGTGTGCCGCCGCAGCAGGGCTACCCGCAGCAGCCCGGTTACGGCTACCCGCAGGCGCCGCAGGTCCCGGCCTCGGCGTACGGCTACCCGCAGCAGCCCGGCTACGGGGCGCAGCCCCCGTACGCGAACTGGGGCCAGCGCTTCCTCGGCACCCTGGTCGACGGGCTCGTCTTCGCGGTCCCGTACATCCTCGTCATCGTCGGCAGCAACGCCGAAAACGGGGCCCTGGTGGCGATCGGCGGCATCGCGCTGTTGGGTCTCGCGATCTACCAGCTGATCATCGAGGGCAAGAACGGCCAGACGCTCGGCAAGAAGGCGCTCGGCATCCGGCTGGTGCGGGAGAGCGACGGGCAGCCCCTCGGTGTCGGCATGGCCTTCGTCCGCCGTCTCGCGCACTTCCTGGACAGCATCGCCTGCTACCTCGGCTGGCTGTGGCCGGCCTGGGACGCCAAGCGTCAGACCTTCGCCGACAAGGTCTGCTCGTCCATCGTCATCCGGACGAACTGAGCGCCGCTTCACCACAATTGACGGCGGATCGCCACGTCGCCTTCTCGCCATACTTTCCCCGGGGCCGTGTCACGTCGTGACACGGCCCCGGGGCGTCACCCACCCTGGCTCCTAGAAAAGCGGGGACGGGGAGACGAGCCGTGTACAGCATCATCGTGGTACCTCCGCCGACCACGGAGGACCGGAACCGGAGTACGCCCACCCAGGTGCGGCTCGCCCCCGGCGAGCGGCTGACCTTCGGACGCGGCACCGCCTGCGCGGTGCGCATCCCCCATGAGGGGGTGTCCCGCAGAGCCGGCGAGATCACCGCGCAGGGCGCGTTCTGGGCACTGAGCAACCTGTCCGGGCGCCAGACGTACGTCGTGGAGAACCCGGAGGGCGCGGGCGAGCACATCAAGGTCGGGCCGGGGCGCCTGGAGGCGCCGGTCCCCTTCGAGTTCTCGCGGATCGTGCTGCCGGCCTCGGGCGACCTGATCGCCATCGACGTGTGGGCGCCGCGCCACGACTACCTGCGCGACGCCGGCGACATCGAGGGGACGGCCACCGCGCCCGCCTTCTCCGTCGACCGCTCCAAGCGGTACTTCGCGGTCCTGGCCGCCCTCTGCGAACCCCGGCTGCGCGGCGAACCGCACGCCCCGCTGCCCACCGTGGACCAGGTGGTCGAGCGGCTGCGCCCCAACTGGGCTGCCGCGTCCCGCACTTCCGTGCAGTGGAACATCGACTACCTGGCGGTGAAGCTGCGCCTCAAACCGGGCCCGGACAAGGCCGACCCGGGCCCCCGGCTGAACGGCAAGAAGGAGTCCCTGGTCTCCCTCGCGCTCCGCTTCGACCTGGTCCGCGAGGAGGACCTGACGGTGCTGACGGGACCCGGCGGGGTGGCCCGGTGACCGAGCCGTACGCCGTGCCGGTCCCCCGGGGCTACCGGGTCGGCGGCTGGGAGGTGCGCGAGCCGATCGCCACCGGTGCCTTCGGGAGCGTGTACGAGGGGCGCCGGCGGGACGGCGAGCCCGCCGTGGCCGCCCTGAAGTTCCTGCCGACGGGCACCGGGACCCCCCGCCAGCTGACCCACCTGCGCGAACTGGTCGAGCGCGAGGTGGCGTTGTACCGCCGGCTCAGACGCCCCCGGCTGATCCGGATGTACGACACCCTCGTCGTCGACGACCCGGAGCGCCCGGAGCTGGACGGCGCCACCGTCCTCGTACTGGAGAGGGCGCAGACCTCCCTGTCGGCTCTGCTGTCCACCGTGCCCCGTCCGCCGGCCGGCCCCGCCCTGCTAGCCCAGATCTGCGAGGGACTGGCCCAGCTGCACCGCGCGCACTGGGTGCACGGCGACCTGAAACCCGCCAACGTGCTTGTGATGCCGGACGGTTCGGCCCGGCTCGCCGACTTCAACATGGCCGCGGAGCTGGAGGGCACCCACGCCTACACACCCGCCTTCTCCACACCCGACTACACCCCGCCGGAACTCCTGTGGGCGGAGATCGGCGAACGCGGCCGCCGGATCCGCCCCTCCGCCGACATCTGGGCCTTCGGCGTCCTCGCCCACCTGGTCCTCACCGGCAGCTTCCCGCTGCCCGGCGGCACCCCGACGGCCCGCAGGGACGCGGCCGCCGCCTACGCCCGCGGCACCGACGACCTGCGGCTGTCCCCCGAACTCCCCGACGACTGGCGGGAGATCATCCGCGACTGCCTCACCCGCACACACGCCGAACGCGTCAGTGTCGAGCCCCTGCTGCGCCGCGTCGAGACCGCCGCCGGGACCGCCCGCTCGCCCCGCCCCCTCTTCCCGGGCCGCCCCCGCCGTACGACGGTCGCGGCGGCCCTGCTCGCCACCGCCGCGGTGGCCGGCCTCGGGTACGGCATCAGCGCCTGGACCTCCGGCTCCGGCGACGACGGCCGTGCCGCCTCCGGTACGGCGACGGTCTCGCCCGCGGCCTACGGCGCCGCCGAACTCCGTACGGACCAAGGTGTCCCGGCCGCGTTGCGAGTGCTGATCGTCGAGTCGGCGCACGACTGCGCCCAGCAGGACGTCACCCCGGCCCTGATCGCCGCCATGCTCAAGACGGAGAGCGACTTCGACCCGGACCTCTCGGATCCGGTCAACGACGAGTACGGCATCGCCCGTTGGACCCCGCGGGTACTGCGGTTCTGGATGAACGCGGACGGCACGCCCGCGGACACCGTCCCCGCCCCGCCCTTCCCGCCCGCCGAGTCCATCCCCGCGATGGGCCGTTACCTGTGCTGGATCGCGCCCCGCCTGGACGCCGGTCTGCGGGGCGACCGGCGGGTGCTGATCGCCGCCGCCTACCGGACGTCGTACCAGAAGGTGAACGAGGCGGGCGGGGTGCCCGCGAAGAACCACGACTACGCGACCCGGATCGCGCGACACCTCAAGGAGTACACGCCGCCCGGCGCGAAGTGACCCTGAGACCTCTCAGGTACCCCCGCGCGGGCCGGCCGGGGACGGTGGTGGACACACCGCTTCGGCGGCACCACCGAGATCCACCTGGGGGTATCGACGTGAACATCACCAAGCCCGCCGCACTGCTGCTCGCGGCCGGGGCACTGGTCGCCGGCTCCGCCACCGCGGCGACCGCGGCCGCACCCGACTCACGGGAGGGCGCCGCACCGGCCGGCACCCGCGTGACCGCCGTCGCGGACGGCAACCGGGACTGGGCGGCACCGGCCGACCGGGACCTCTCCACCCCGGACGGCACCCGCGTCACCGGCGTCCGGCCCGACGGCACCCGGGTCACCTGACCCGGCCCACGAACGCGCGGTCTCCGGCCCTTTCGGGGGAGGGCCGGAGACCGCGCCCGCCCGGGCCGGCGACAACAAGCCGCGCGAAGTGGCTGATTCCGGTGATGATCCACGCCGTGATCGGTACGAGGTGCAGGGCCGGGTTCCGCACCCCGGTACCGCCGTATTCCGACCGCTCCCCCGCACCGGGCGATAGCCTCTCCCCGTCAACTGACGTGACGTGAGAGCACGTTGTGAACGAAGAGGCAGGTCGGGGGCCGTGAACGACATATCGGCGGTCGGTGACACCGCGCTACGGCAGGTGGGTGCGGCCCCGCTGCTGCCCGCCGATCCCGGGCGGATCGGACCGTACGTCCCGCTCGGGCTGCTCGGCAGCGGCGGCATGGGGCGGGTCTACCTGGCCCGGCACGCCGACGACAGCCCGGGCCTCGCCGCCGTGAAGGTGATCCGGCCCGAGTACGCCGAAGGTCCGGACTTCCGGCGGCGGTTCGAGCGGGAGGCCGCCGTGCACGGGCGGGTCCGGACACCGCGCGCACCGCACCTGATCGGCACCGGATTCGACGACACGCTGCTGTGGATGGCCACCGAGTACCTGCCCGGCCTCGGCCTCGGCGACGCCGTCCGCGAGTGCGGGCCGTTGGAACCGGCCGGGGTGTGGCGGCTGGTGGCGGAACTCGGTGAGGCGCTGTCGGCGCTGACCGCCGCCGGGGTGGTGCACCGGGATCTCAAGCCGTCCAACGTGATCCTGTCTCCGCGGGGCGCGCACGTCATCGACTTCGGCATCTCACGCGCCGCCGACAGCAGCGCGATCACCACGACCGGCAACCGGGTCGGCACGCCCGCGTACATGGCGCCCGAGTATCTGCGCGAGGGCCGCTGCGACGCCGTCTCCGACGTCTTCTCCCTCGGCTGCACCCTCGTCCACGCCGCCACCGGGCACGCCCCCTTCGGTGACGGGACCGGCGTGGACGTCATGCACCGGGTCGCCTTCGAGGCCCCCGATGCCGAGGTCATGGCCGAACTCGCGGACATGGACCCCGCGTTGGCCACCCTGCTGGCCGCCTGCCTCGACAAGGACCCTGCCCGACGGCCCGCCCCTCGGCAGCTGACCGACGCCGCCACGGCCGCCGGGCACGACCGCGCCGCCCACTGGCAGGAACCACTGGCCTCCCGGCTCCTGGACCGGCAGCAGGGGTGCGCGGTGCTGGAGGGTGTGTCCGTGCGGCGGAGCGGCGAATCCCGCACGCCCATGGAGCCGGTGATCGCACCTGTTCCCGCCCCGGCGGGCGCCGGGAACGGCAGGCGGAGGAGGCCCTTGCTGGCCGCCGTCGCCGGCATCGCCGTCGGGGCCGTGGCCGTCGGGGCCTTCCTGCTCACCCGGCCGGGCCTCGACTCCCCGGCCGCCGCCGCCCCGACGTCCGTAGGCAGCAGCAGCGCCGCCGCATCCGCCTCTCCCCGGCCCAGCGTCTCCGCCTCGCCCTCCGGCAAGGACGACGGCAAGGGCGACGGCAAGAAGAAGGACGCGGGCGAGAAGGACACCGGCCGGGGAAGCGGCAGCGAGCCCGGGAGCACTCCGTCCGCGACCGCCACCCACGCCGGCGGCAGCACGGGCGCGAACACGGGTACGGGAACAGGTACAGGCAGCAGCACCGCTCCCACCCCCACCGCCACGGTCACCAAGACCGCGGCGCCCCCGGCCACCCCCGCCTGGATCTCCGGCTGCACCTACTACTCCGGCACCGAACTCACCGACTACGGCGACAAGGGCCAGCGGGTCGTCCAGGTGCAGTGCATGCTGACCAAGCGCGGCTACAGCGTGGGCGGTTCGGGCGTGGACGGCGAGTTCGGCAAGGACACCCAGTCCGCGGTCAAGCAGTTCCAGAGCGCCAAGGGGCTCGAGGTGGACGGCCAGGTGGGGCCCAACACCTGGGCGGCGCTACGCAGTTCCACGTAGCGCCGCCCAGGTCGGTGTTTCCGGTTCCGTCAGTGGAAGAAGTGCCGCGTCCCCGTGAAGTACATGGTGACGCCCGCCTTCTTCGCGGCCTCGACGACGAGTTCGTCGCGGACCGAACCGCCGGGCTGGACAACGGCCTTCACACCGGCCTCCAGGAGGACCTCCAGACCGTCCGGGAACGGGAAGAAGGCGTCCGACGCGGCGTACGAGCCCTGCGCGCGCTCGGCACCGGCACGCTCGACGGCCAGCTTCGCGGAGTCGACCCGGTTGACCTGCCCCATGCCGACGCCCACCGAGGCGCCGTCCTTGGCGAGGAGGATGGCGTTGGACTTGACGGCCCGGCAGGCCCGCCAGGCGAAGGCCAGGTCGCCGAGCTCGTCCGCGCTCAGCGCCTCGCCGGTCGCCAGGGTCCAGTTCGCCGGGTCGTCGCCCTCGGCCTGGAGGCGGTCGGTGACCTGGAGGAGCGCGCCGCCGTCGATGGGCTTGACCTCGGCGGGGTGCGCGGGCGCGGCCGGGGCCTTCAGGACGCGGATGTTCTTCTTCCTGGCGAGGGCTTCGAGGGCGCCGTCCTCGTAGTCGGGCGCGACGATGACCTCGGTGAAGATCTCGGCGACCTGCTCGGCCATCTCCTTGCTGACGGGCCGGTTGACGGCGATGACCCCGCCGAACGCCGACAGCGGGTCACACGCGTGTGCCTTGCGGTGTGCCTCGGCGACGTCCGAACCCACCGCGATACCGCAGGGGTTGGCGTGCTTGATGATCGCGACGGCCGGCTCGGCGTGGTCGTACGCGGCACGGCGGGCGGCGTCCGTGTCCGTGTAGTTGTTGTACGACATCTCCTTGCCGTGCAGCTGCTCGGCCTCGGCGAGACCGACACCCGTGCCGTCGACGTAGAGCGCGGCGGGCTGGTGCGGGTTCTCGCCGTAGCGCAGGGTGCTCTTGCGCTCCAGGGCCGCGGCGATGAACTCGGGGAAGGGAGACTCGTCGGCGGGGGCGTAGGCGCTCGCGAACCAGCTCGACACCGCGATGTCGTACTCGGCGGTGTGCCGGAAGGCCTCGGCGGCGAGCCGCTTGCGGACGGCGAGGTCGAAGCCGCCGTCCTTGACCGCGGCGAGGACGTCCGCGTACCGGGCGGGGCTGGTGACCACGGCGACCGACGGGTGGTTCTTGGCGGCGGCACGCACCATGGACGGGCCGCCGATGTCGATCTGCTCGACGCACTCGTCGGGGGCGGCACCGGAGGCGACGGTCTCGCGGAAGGGGTAGAGGTTGACGACGACGAGGTCGAACGGCTCGACACCCAGCTCCGCGAGCTGCTCACGGTGGCTTTCGAGGCGCAGGTCGGCGAGGATCCCGGCGTGCACCCGCGGGTGCAGGGTCTTGACCCGGCCGTCCAGGCACTCGGGGAAGCCGGTGAGCTCCTCGACCTTGGTGACGGGGACACCGGCGGCGGCGATACGGCCCGCGGTGGACCCGGTGGAGACGAGTTCGACGCCGGCTTCGTGCAGCCCGCGGGCGAGCTCTTCGAGGCCGGTCTTGTCGTAGACGCTGACGAGCGCGCGACGGATGGCCCGCTTGCCGTTCTCGATGCTCTCGGCGGTCACTGGATAACTACCTTTCGTCCCTCAATGCGATAGCCGTTGCGGGCGAGCCGCCCCACGACCTCGACGAGCAGTCTTCGCTCGACTTCCTTGATGCGCTCGTGCAGAGCGCTCTCGTCGTCCTCGTCCCGGATCTCCACCACGCCCTGGGCGATGATCGGACCGGTGTCGACGCCGTCGTCGACGAAGTGGACGGTGCAGCCGGTGACCCTGGCTCCGTACGCGAGCGCGTCGCGCACTCCGTGGGCCCCCGGAAAACTGGGCAGCAGCGCGGGGTGGGTGTTCACGAACCGCCCGCCGAAGCGCGCGAGGAACTCCTTGCCCACGATCTTCATGAACCCGGCGGACACCACGAGGTCGGGTTCGTGGGCGGAGACGGCCTCGGTGAGGGCGGTGTCCCACTCCTCGCGGCTGCCGTGGTCCTTCACCCTGCACACGAAGGTCGGCAGCCCGGCCCGCTCGGCCCGCGCGAGCCCCTCGATGTTGTCGCGGTCGGCGCCGACGGCGACGATCTCGGCGCCGTACGCCTCGGGCCCGGTCGTCGCGATGCCGTCAAGGAGCGCCTGGAGGTTCGTACCGGATCCGGAGACCAGCACGACCAGTCGCTTGACCGGCTCGGCCTGCTCGGCCACGGGCTTGGCGGCCACGGCGGGGCCCTTTCTCGGGGGAGCGTTTGTAGGGTCGTACGAATGCTTCGGGCCCCGGGATACGGGGAAGTCTACGAAGCGGCCGAACGTCAGCAACGATACCGGCACACCGGAAGGCCCCCACGGGACGGGGGCGTGGCCGGAAGGTAGCGTCTGGGAGGGACCGGTCCGGGAACGCGGGTGGCGTGCGCTGCGTTCACGGGATGACGGCCCGCGTCGGCGGGCCGGTCGAACCGTTCCCGTTCGATGCGCGTAGCCATGCAAGTCACATCCTTCAAGGGGAAGACGCTCACTTGATGTCGGACCGCAGCCTGCGACTCCTCACGCTCCCCCAGCAGTCGGTGCAGGGAGGGGAGCGCAGCGGCATGCTGCTGCGGGAGCAGCCCGCCTCGCCGCCGGACGCACCCTCGGAGCCTTCCGGCAAGAAGAACGGCGACGGCCTGGGCGGTACGGCCGACGAGGACAACCCCTTCGCCCCGCCGCCCGAGGGCACCCCGGACCGCCCGTGGCAGCCGCGGCGCCCCGAGGGCTCGGACGGCTCGGACGGCGGTCAGGGCGGCGGAAACGGCGGCTACACCCCGTGGGGCAGTCAGTGGAGTGACCGCCAGCCGGGCCGGTCCGGCGGCGGCTTCGGCGAGCGCCCGGGCGCCGGTCCCGGCGGCGGTCCGGAAAGCCAGGGCAACGCGGGTCCGAGCCAGCGCTGGGATCCGACGGACCCCGCCCAGCGTCACGCCCGCTACGCACTGCTCTGCGGTATGTGGGCCTTCTTCTTCGCTCTGTTCGGCTGGCCGTACGTGGCCCTGCTGCTGGGCGCTCCGGCCCTGTACTGGGCCATCAGCGCCCTGCGCGCCAAGCCCCCGGCCGCCGACCCCGACACCCCGGCCCCGCCCCAGTCGGCCCGCCCCCAGACCACGGCGGCGGTGAGCGGCCTGGTCACGGCCTCCCTGGCCATCGTCCTGGTGGCCAGCGGTTTCATCATGCAGCTCGTGTACAGCGACTACTACACCTGCCGGAGCGACGCCCTCACCAACGCGGCGCAGCAGTCCTGCTCGGACCTGCTCCCGAAGGGACTGCGCAACCTGCCCGGCATGGACAGCTGACACAGGGCCGCCGTCGGCGGCTCAGTCGGTGGCCGTGGGCTTGTGGACGGGCTCTTCCAGTGGCGTGGACGCCTCCTTCAGCGCCGCCCAGCGGTTCTCGCGTGACACGTCGTCGTACCAGGGCGCCGGCGAGGGCTCCGTCCCCGCCGAGGGCGTGATGGGCAGGAAGTCGTACGGCTCGTAGGCGTCGTCCTGGTCGAAGGCGTTGTTCCGGTCGTGGGCGTCGTCCTGGTCGTGGGTGGTGTCCGGGTTGCCGGAGAGGGTGTCCTGGGGGACGGGCGTCTTCGCCGTGCCGGTTCCGGGCGCGGCCGCCTTCTTCCGTCGCGGGAGCCGGTTCCGCACCCCGCCCCGGGTCCGGCAGCGCCAGGCCCGCACCCCCAGGGCGACCGGCACTCCCACCCCCGCGAGCCATGCCAGCACCGCCCCGCCCACCTGCCACCACACCGGTCCGAACCGGGCCAGCGCGCCCACCCCCAGCGGCCCTCCCGCCGACGCGGCCAGCACGGCGGCCCCCGTCGCGCACAGCACCGCCGCCCACCACGCGGTACCCGCCGTCCGCCCCCGCGACCAGGCAGCGCCTTCCCCGCCCGCGCTCCCGGCCTGCCCCGCGAACCAGCCCGCCACCACCCCGGCCAGCACCGGTACCACCCCGGCCGCCCAGTGCGCCGGCCCTCCGATCCCCGCCTGCGGCACCGCCGCCAGCAACGGGAACGGCGGCAACAGCGGCGCGGGATCCGACGACAGCGGTGCCACGACGTGCCCGGCGCCGAGGACGAACCCGGGGCCGGCGGAGTAGCCCACCGCCCATACCGCCGCGTTCGGCACCAGCGCCAGACAGAGGAGCAGTACGGCGAACCGGCCCGACCACCCCTCCGTCAGCTGGAGGAACGACCCGCGCGTGGCCCCACCGTGCACCACCAGCGAGACCCCCAGCAGCACCGCGCCGCCCCCGACGAGCACCGCCGCCCCGGCCCCCGCGGACCGCGCCGCGGCACCGAGCCGCGCTCTCGCCTCCGGCCCGAGGACGAGCCGGCGTGCTCCCGCGGGCAGCAGCACCAGTACGGCGTCCACCGCCTCGGAGGGGCGGCCGTACGCCGTCCACACCCCGGCCCCGGCCCCAGCCATGACGAGGGCCGGCAGGCACACGCAGGTCCACGGCCAGGAGGGCCGCAGCATCCCGCCGGACGCGTACAGGGCGGCGGCCGCGCCGACGGCGAGGTACCCGATCACGACCCCGGCCCACGCCGTCCGCGCCGGCACCAGGGGCAGCTCCTCGTCCCCGCCGGCCGCGTCCCGCGCCGCCCGGTGCACCAGCCACGACGGCAGCGCGAGCAGCAGCAGGGGGGTGAGGCCGACGGGCGCCGGAACACCGGAGAGCGTGTCCGCGCGGACCAGTTCGGCGCCGTGCGCCAGCAGCCACAGGGCCGCGGCCACGTGCAGCGCGCCGCCCGGACCGCTGTCGGGGTACGGCGAACTGATCCACAGCACGATCACGAGCACGGCGAACGAACCGAGCCCCAGCCCGGCGGCCACCGCACCACCCAGGAGGCCGGCGGCCAGGCCGGGAGTCCGGTCACGCAACCGGACGAGCAGGGGCGACAACGACGTGCGGCGAGCGGTCATCTGGGTCACGACCGCCATGCTCCCAACGACACGCGCTTTCTCGTCGTAACAGGCGAACCACCGAAGTGTCGCTCAATATACGACTATGTACTTTTTCGCACGGAGGGGCGTCCTGTGACGCAGGATCAGGTCGCGGAGGAGGTCGGTGTCACCGACGGGACGCGCCTGACGCCCGCTCAGGCCTTCGACGCGCTGTACGCGTTCTGCTCCCCCGCCCTCGTCCGGCAGGCGTATCTGCTCACCGGCCGCCGCGGACTCGCCCGCGAGTCGGTCGAACGGGCCTTCCAACTCGCCTGGGAGCGCTGGCCCGAGGTAGCGGTGGACCGTGACCCGGCGGGCTGGGTACGGGCGGCGGCGTACGAGTTCGCGCTCTCCCCCTGGCAACGCCTCCGCCCCCGCCACCGGCAACCGGAGGCGCCCGTCGCCGATCCCTCCGACCGCGCGCTGATGGCCGTACTCCTGAAACTCCCGCCGCCGCAGCGCCGCACGCTCCTGCTGTACGACGGTGTCGGCCTCGATCTCCCGGAGACGGCGGCCGAGACGGAGGCGAGCACCCCGGCGACGGCCGGCCGGCTGCTGCGCGCCCGCGAGTCGGTCGCGACCCGGCTGCCGGAGCTGTCCGACCCCGCTGAACTGCACCGGCGACTGGCAGAACTGGCCTCCACGGAGCGGCTGCTGCGGGCGGCGACACCGCGCACGGTGCGGACGGGCAGTGAACGCCGGGCTCGTTTCTGGACGCGTGCCGCCATCGCGGTCACGGTGGCCCTGATCGGCACGACGGCGCTCACGCTGCGGACGGCTCCGACGCACTACGAACCGCCGGTCGCGCCGGGGGCGGAGGTGCAGGGAGTGCCGGCACGGGTGGCGCAGGGTTCGCTGTCCGACGCGGAGGTCTCGCTTCGCGAGAAGCTGCGGGAGTCGATGCTGAGCGGTCCGGAGAAACTGGTACCGGTAGGTCGTTGAGCGCGGGCCGGTGGGGGCTAGTCGCGCAGTTCCCCGCGCCCCTGGGTCGGTACAGCTGGGCATGCTTCGACTGCACCCATCCAGGGGCGCGGGGAACTGCGCGACAAGCCACGACGCACCCGCACCCGGCAGACGACGTGCCTGTGGGCCCGCCCCCCTACCCGGGAAACGGGCCCACAGACATGCGGCTAGGTACTTCAGCCGGCCAGGATCTCGCGCGCGAGCTTGGCCGTCTCGGTCGGCGTCTTGCCGACCTTGACGCCCGCGGCCTCGAGGGCCTCCTTCTTCGCGGCGGCCGTGCCGGAGGAGCCGGAGACGATGGCACCGGCGTGGCCCATGGTCTTGCCCTCGGGCGCGGTGAAGCCCGCGACGTAGCCGACGACCGGCTTGGTCACGTTCTTCGCGATGAAGGCCGCGGCCCGCTCCTCGGCGTCGCCACCGATCTCACCGATCATCACGATCAGGTCGGTGTCGGGGTCGGCCTCGAACGCGGCGAGCGCGTCGATGTGCGTGGTGCCGATGATCGGGTCACCACCGATGCCGACGGCGGAGGAGAAGCCGATGTCACGCAGCTCGTACATCATCTGGTACGTCAGCGTGCCGGACTTCGACACCAGGCCGATACGGCCCGGCTTGGTGATGTCGCCCGGGATGATGCCGGCGTTCGACTGGCCCGGGGTGATGAGACCGGGGCAGTTCGGGCCGATGATCCGGGTCTTGTTGCCCTTGGACCCGGCGTACGCGTAGAACGCGGCCGAGTCGTGGACCGCGATGCCCTCGGTGATGACGACCGCGAGGGGGATCTCGGCGTCGATCGCCTCGACCACGGCGGCCTTGGCGAAGGCCGGCGGTACGAAGAGGACGGATACGTTCGCACCCGTCTTCTCGATGGCCTCGGCGACCGAGCCGAACACCGGGATGTCGGTGCCGTCGATGTCCACGGACGTGCCCGCCTTGCGCGGGTTCACGCCACCGACGATGTTCGTGCCGTCGGCGAGCATGAGCTTGGTGTGCTTCATGCCCGTGGAGCCGGTCATGCCCTGGACGATGACCTTGCTGTCCTTGGTGAGGAAGATAGCCATGGCTGTGTCTGTCCCTCTTCCCTTACTTCGCAGCCGCGAGCTCGGCGGCCTTGTCGGCCGCGCCGTCCATGGTGTCCACGCGCTGCACCAGCGGGTGGTTGGCGTCGGAGAGGATCTTGCGACCCAGCTCGGCGTTGTTGCCGTCGAGGCGGACGACGAGGGGCTTGGTGACTTCCTCGCCCTTGTCCGCGAGCAGCTGCAGCGCCTGCACGATGCCGTTGGCGACCTCGTCGCACGCGGTGATGCCACCGAAGACGTTGACGAAGACCGACTTGACGTCGGGGTCGCCCAGGATGATCTCCAGGCCGTTCGCCATCACGGCCGCGGACGCGCCGCCGCCGATGTCGAGGAAGTTGGCCGGCTTCACGCCACCGTGGTTCTCACCGGCGTACGCGACGACGTCCAGGGTGCTCATGACGAGACCCGCGCCGTTGCCGATGATGCCGACCTCGCCGTCGAGCTTGACGTAGTTGAGGTTCTTCTCCTTGGCGGCGGCCTCCAGCGGGTTCGCGGAGTCCTTGTCCTGGAGGGCCTCGTGGTCCGGCTGACGGAACTCGGCGTTCTCGTCGAGGGAGACCTTGCCGTCGAGGGCGATGACCTCGCCGGAGGCGACCTTGGCCAGCGGGTTGACCTCGACCAGGAGGGCGTCCTCCTCGACGAAGGTCTTCCACAGGGTGACCAGGACGTTCGCGACCTTGTCGGCCACCTCGGCCGGGAACTTCGCGGCCTCGACGATCTGGCGGGCGACCTCGGGGGTCACGCCCACGTTGGCGTCGATCGGCGTCTTGGCGACGGCCTCGGGGCGGGTCTCCGCCACCTCCTCGATCTCCATGCCGCCCTCGACGGACGCGATGGAGAGGAAGGTGCGGTTGGCGCGGTCCAGGAGGAAGGAGACGTAGTACTCCTCCAGGATCTCCGGGGCCGTCTCGGCGATCATCACCTTGTGGACCGTGTGGCCCTTGATGTCCATGCCGAGGATGTTGGTGGCGTGCTCGACGGCCTCGTCGGTCGAGGCGGCGAGCTTGACGCCGCCGGCCTTGCCGCGGCCGCCGACCTTCACCTGGGCCTTGACGACGGACTTGCCACCGAGGCGCTCGGTGGCTGCGCGGGCCGCCTCAGGCGTGTCGATGACTTCACCGGCCAGCACCGGTACATCGTGCTTGGCGAAGAGGTCCCTCGCCTGGTACTCGAACAGGTCCACGCGCTTCCGTCCCTATCAGTGATCTCGCGGTTCGTTGTCTGCGTGGGCGTGCCGCGAGGGCAACGTGACGTCCGACCGTGTCTGTCACAAGGGAGGCGCACACGGTGTCCGAGCGCGCGGCATGTCCGTCTCGCAGGTTATCGCTGCTTGCGGGAGGCCCCTAAATCGAGGGTCACACCTGAGCGGTGATACCTGTCACATGATGCCGCGCTCACTGGCACGGCGTGCCGTATGTGAGGGGCGGAGGGTGAGGGGGCGCGGTCCGCGTGGGGGCCTGCGGAGGCCTGCGGAGGCCGTAGGGAAGGGCCTCACCGGGTGGGGTTTCCCGGTGAGGCCCTTGAACAGCCCCGGCGAGGGGGCCTGGGGCGGTCGATCCCCACCCCAATGGGGACCTCTTCGCCCCGACCGTGAGGTTCCGGCAGGACAGACCGACGGCATTCGGCCGTCCGGGGCCCTTCGCCTCACGGAGTCGGTTGGCCGCCGCGGGATGCCCGTGGCGGTGGGGAGGTCAGACGCCGTACGTCGGCGTGGTGACGTCGCCGGCGACCGGATGGACCGGTCGGGTGACGGCGGCGGGGATGTCCTTGTTCATGGGTGCGTCAGATCCCTGGATCTCGGGGTCCTGGAGAGGCCTGGGGACATGTGGAGCCATGAGGCTCCGAGAGCCGTCCGCAGGTCAGCAGCGGGAAAAGCGCGCCCTAGCCGGGGAAGACGGGGATGTCCCGGTGCCTGTCCCGGGTTCCGGCCGCGTCGACGCCGACGGCGGCACCGGGTACGAGCCGCAGCGGCGCCCGGTGGTCGAGGGTGATGGCATGTGCGTCGCCGTGCCGCGACGAGCCGTTGTCCACCGCCGACTTGGCGCCCAGGGCACCGCGCGGTGTGTCGGAGGGCGTCCGGTGTGCGGGGGCAGGGGCGGCGGCGGACGAGGTGGTGCGGTGGGCGGAGGTGTGTGCGACGGCCTCGGCCACGGTGTTCCGGTCGGCAAACCTCGGCCCGTACACGGCACCGCTGCCCGCAGAGCCCTCGTCGTCGGCCGGCGTCGCCACCGCGTGACCGCCCGGCCGCGGTGCCGAGGCGATCGGCGTCCGTGCGGGCAGGGTCTGGGCCGGGGCCCCCGGCAGGTTCGGCACTGTCGGAAGAGCGGGCACCGCGGGCACCGCGGGCGGGGTCGGCCACGACGGGGTCTGCGGGAACGACGGCAGCGTCGGCAGTGCCGGCAACTCCGCGAGGTCCGGCAGCGAGGCCGGCAACGGTATGTCGACCGCCTCGGCCAGCCCCGTGGTCACCGTCCCGACCAGATCACCGACCGGCCGCACGACCTCGGGCGTGCTGAGGTGTGGGGCAACCGCCTTGAGAACGCCGCCCGTTGTCAGGTCGGTGCCCGCCCCTGCCCCTGCCTCTGCATTCGCCGTGATCGTCTCGACCGGCGCCCCGAGACCGTCCGCCGCCTGCGCCTTCTCCCCGCAGAGGAAGCCGAGTACGAACAACCCGCCCACCAGCAGTGCCACTTGCAGCGCGCGCCGCACTGCCGCCACGCGCAACACGCGCACAGCGGCACCGGGAAAGGCTGCTGACAAGGTCAAGAGAGGGCGGGGCCTTCCATGCGACGAAACCAAGCGAAAGGGAAACGAAAGGGAAGCGAAAGGAAAGGGGGAAGAACGGAACGGAAACGTGAAGACTGTGGAGGCGTCGATCCTCGCACGGTGCGCCCGCGGTTGCGCAAGCCCCCTGTTACCGATGCGTGGTCATGTCCGTTTTGCCGACCGGCGTCGCAGGTCACCGGGTCGACAAATCACCAACGGACACCCCGGGTTCACACCGTGTCCGGTATCGGGAGCGGCCGCTTCTCGATGGCCGCCGCCATCACCTCCGGGAACAGGTCGGGCGTGCAGGCGAAGGCGGGTGCGCCCAGCGCGGCGAGCGCGGTCGCGTGTTCCCGGTCGTAGGCGGGCGCCCCCTCGTCCGACAGCGCGAGCAGCGTCACGAACTGCACCCCCGACGCCTTCATCGCCGCGACCCGCTTGAGCATCTCGTTGCGTATCCCGCCCTCGTAGAGGTCGCTGATCAGCACCATCACCGTCTCCGCGGGCCGGGTGATCTGCGACTGGCAGTACGCCAGCGCCCGGTTGATGTCCGTGCCGCCGCCGAGCTGCGTCCCGAACAGCACGTCCACGGGGTCGTCGAGCTGGTCGGTGAGGTCGACGACCGCCGTGTCGAAGACGACCAGCCGTGTGTCGATCGACCGCATGGACGCCAGCACCGCCCCGAACACGGACGCGTAGACGACGGACGCCGCCATGGACCCCGACTGGTCGATGCAGAGAACGACCTCCTTCTTCACCGACCTCGAGGCCCGGCCGTACCCGACCAGCCGCTCCGGCACGATCGTCCGGTACTCCGGCAGATAGTGCTTGAGGTTGGCCGAGATCGTGCGGTTCCAGTCGATGTCATGGTGGCGCGGCCTGTTGATCCGTGCACTGCGGTCCAGTGCTCCGGTGAGCGTGGCCCGGGTGCGGGTGGCGAGCCGCTTCTCCAGGTCCTGGACGACCTTGCGCACGACGGCCCGTGCCGTCTCCTTCGTCGTCTCCGGCATCGCCTTGTTGAGCGACAGCAGCGTGCCGACGAGGTGCACGTCGGCCTCCACCGCCTCCAGCATCTCCGGCTCGAGGAGCAGTGTGGACAGCCCGAGGCGGTCGATCGCGTCCCGCTGCATGACCTGGACGACGGAGGACGGAAAGTACGTCCGGATGTCTCCCAGCCACCGCGCCACGGACGGTGCCGACGCCCCGAGCCCGGCCGAACGGTCCCTGCCCGCCTGCCCCTTCCCGTCCCCCCTGCCGTAGAGCGCGCTCAGCGCCCCGTCCATCGCGGCGTCCTGCCCACTCAGCGTGCGCCCGGTCCCGTCGGCCGACTCCCCGCCGAGCACGAGCCGCCAGCGTCGCAACCGCTCGTCGGCCGGGTCGCCCCCGCCGCTCGCCGCCCGCGGTACTTCGGTCGTCATCCCGCCACCCCCGCAAGGTCGTTGTCGTCGGCGTTCGCCAAGTCGCCGCCCTGGCCGCCGCGATAGCCGCCATGGCTGCCGTAGTCGTCGTGGTCGTCGTCGGGGCCGAGCAGCAGACGCATCACTGGCAGCACGGCGTCCGCGCGGCCGATGTCGAGGTCGGCTGCGAAGCCCGGTATCCCGGAAGCGGTCCCCGCCGCGCTCCCCCCGCGCCCCGGGCCCCGCCGGACCAGCTCGCCCAGAGTCCGGCGCACTCCCGGCTCGTACGCCGAGAACGTGCGCCGCAGCAGAGGCAGCACATCCGTGAACGCCTCCGCCGACACCCCGCTGAGCCAGGCGTCGACCAGGCCGAGCAGCCGCTCGTCGTGCACCAGTAGCATCCCGCCGCCGGAGCCGCCCCCGACGAAGCCCTCGATCCAGGCGGCCGCGTCCCCCGGCGGCGTCCCCGGAGACAGCACGAGCCCCATGAGCCGAGCCACCTCGTCCTGCGCCAGTTCCCCGTCGTCCAGAAGCAGCCGCACAGCCCGCCCCCGCACCACACCGGGCACGGTGTCCCGCCCGGAAAGCACCCTGAGCACCGCGAACCAGCGGCCCCGCAGTCCCCCACCGTCCACCACCGGCACAACAGTGACGTTCGGGACACCCTGCACCGGTACGGCCGTGGGGTCGTCCTGGCTGTCCCGTCCCGGTATGCCGGCGGGCGGGGCACTCCCGTCGCCTTCCCGCCCCCGTGCCGCCGTCTCACCCAGCAGTCCCACCGCGCCGTGCACCGCGTCCACATGGCGCCGCATCTCCTCCGCCGCCTCCGCGTCGAGTGCGGCGCAGGCCGGGGGCAGACCGACGAAGACCCGTTCGGCGAGGCCCGCGGCGACCTCCGCCAGTGCCCCGGTGTCGGTGCCGCGCACATCGCCGTACCGGAGGGAGCGGACGAGCGCCGGCAGCGCCTGGGCGAGGTGACCGACGTCCGTGTCGAGCGCGGCGCGGTCGGCGAGGATCTGCATCACCGTCGGGAGGGCGCCCGGGAGTTCGGCCAGCAGACAGCGCTCGGCGAGGGCGGTGACGTCGGCGAGGCCCGGCGCGGCGACGGCGTCCGTCTCCGCCTTGGCCGTCGCGGCGGCCAGCACGGTCGTGCCCCACACTCCCGCCTCGGCGACCCGCACGGACAGTTCCGGCTCCCACCGCAGCCGCCATGTCTCCCGGAACGTGCCCGTGCTCCCTCGCGAGAGCGCCGGCTCACCCCACGCCACGCCCAGCAGCCGCAGCCGGTGCAGCAGCCTGCTGCGCTCGGCGTCGTTCTCCTTGCGCAGGTCGAGCTCCAACTCCCGCTCCAGCGCCTCCGGTTTGAGCCGCAACCGCCGCTGGATCCGGTCGAGGTCCCGCTGCAACGGCACCGCGGGGGCCGCCTGCGGCACCTCTCCCAGGACGTCACCCACTACGAGCCGGTCGTGCACCAGCGCCAGCGGCACGTCCGAGCCCTCGCACATGACCGCCCGCACCGCGTCGGTCGTCTCGCTCAGGCCGGGGAGCGGCCGGCCGCGCATCGCCGCGAGGGTCTCGGCCAGCCGTACGGCCTCGATCACATGCGCCGAGGACACGATCCGGTCCTCGGCCCGCAGCAGTCCCGCCACCTTGGTCAGCCACCGCTCGACGGGGCGGTCCGGGGCGCCGAACAGATGCCCGTACCAGCCGGGCGAGTCGATCCCCGCGCCGTAGCCGCTGTGCCGCGACAGTCTGCGGTACGTCCACGGCACCCACGTCAAGTCCGCCTTGACCTTGGGAAGCCCCTTGAGCAGGGCCCTGTCGGCGGCGACGGTGCTCTTCCGACGCAGTGCGGGCACGTGCCAGGCCCCGCACACCACGGCCACGTCGTCCCCGAACTCCCGCTGCGCCGCCCGTACCTGGAGCCGCATGTACGCCTCCCGCACGAGGTCCCGGTCGTGCCCACCGGTCCCGTACGTCTCCCGCAGCACCCCCATCGCCTCCTCCAGCACGGTGAACGGCTCGAACGGGTCCCTGTCCCCGGCGCCCCGGTGCTCCACGACGTCCTCCCACCACCGCTCCGGATCGTCGTAGCCGGCGGTCTCGGCGAGCACACCGAGCGGATCGACGCGGACGGCTCGGTGAGCGGCGTCCTCGTCGGTCGAAGTGGTGTGCTCACCCGACGGGTCGGCGCCTCGCGCGTCCGGGGCACCCTCGCCTTCCTCGTCCCTCCCCCAGGCCAGCGTGTGCGTGGCCGGCAGGTCGACGAAACGCGCCGCGACCCGGTGTTCCAGCGCCCAGCGGATCGCCACCCACTCCGGAGAGAACTCGGCCAGCGGCCAGAACGCCGAACGGCCGGGCTCGTCCACGGCATGGGCGAGGAGGGCGACCGGCGGCCGCATGTCCTCCTCGGCGGCCAGCGGAATCAGTGCGTCGGCCTCGGGCGGTCCCTCGATCAGCACGACCCGGGGCGAGGCCGCGTCCAACGCCGCGCGCACGGCCCGCGCCGACCCGGGCCCGTGATGCCGGACCCCGAGCAACAACGGCCCGGGACCGGCCCCCCGGCTCCCCCGTGCGTCGGCACCGCGCGCCCCACCGATGTCCGTCACCCCCTCGCTCCCACACCCTCCACTGCCAACCTCGTCAACGCCCATAGCTCAGTCCCCTCCCCGCCGACGCCACCTGGAGTACCCCTCACCGACCGTCCCGGTCCCGTCGCCCGCACTCCCTGGCACCATCCCGCGTGCCCGTCCCGGCGCCCTCTCACGGCACCCACCCAGGGGCGCGGGGAACTGCGCGACCAGCCCCCACCGACCCGCACCCGCCCACCGACACACGGCCGCACTCCCTGACACCGTCCCGCGTGTCCATCCTGACGCCCTCTCACAGCACCCACCCAGGGGCGCGGGGAACTGCGCGACCAGCCCCCACCAACCCGCACCCGCCCACCGACACACGGCCGCACTCCCTGACACCGTCCCGCGTGTCCATCCTGACGCCCTCTCACAGCACCCACCCAGGGGCGCGGGG